>CBDANQ010000053.1:0-83288 GCA_965197725.1 Longimicrobiales bacterium | reverse complement strand
GAACCAGGCCGCGGCTTTTTTTAGGATCTCCCGCTCGACACGAAGCCGCTTGTTCTCACGCCGAAGCTCGCGGAGCTCCTCGCGCTCTGACGACGTCAGGCCGTCGCTTCTGACTCCCGTGTCGAGGTCCGTCTGCTTCACCCAATTGTGGATCGTCTGCGCTGTGGGCTCAAACTCCCGACTCAGCTCCTCAGGCGTGCGACCTGCTTTGACCAGCTCCACCATCTGCTGGCGGAACTCCAACGAATACGGCGGTCTCGTTCTTGGCATCGTGGACTCCTCTCTCTAAAGAGAATAGGTGTCCACCGTCAGGGGCTAACTCCAGTCTCAGCCACCCGCACCACCGCCTCCACCTCCGTGAACGGTCCAGGAAAGACACGAAGTCGCACCGCGTCGATGCCGCCGCGATACTCGCGGAAGGGATCCGACGGGTCGAAGGGCGCGAAGGGATGGGCCGGGGTCAGGAACAGCGTCGTCGCCCAGGAGATCGCCTGGCGGCCGATCTCCACTTCCACCGGGCCCTCGGACAAGCTGACGCTGAGCCGGTCGAAGCGATGGCGCCACTGGCCGCGGGACCAGCCATGAAGCTCCCAATCGGTGCCTAGCCAGTCTCCCGCGCCAGTCCCCGCCGCCGGGGAGGTCACCGAGAAGCCGCCGCCTTCAGGCGTGCGCTGAAGCACGTGTTCGTACGCGACATCGAGAGTGAACGGACCCGACCTGGCGAGCCCCATCAGACGAGCACGGCCGAGCAGCGCCGTTCCGGAGGGTGACAGATCGCCTTCGGTGGTGTGGCTACTCACGCCGAGCGCGTACCCGGCGAGCTCGACTTGCGCCGTGGCAGGGGTCGGAGGAAACAGCACGGGGAGGGCCGCGATCAGGGTATTTGCATTCGTGACCCGCTTCACGCGCCGGAAGTCCCGTGGTTTCGGCGCACGTCCTCGGAGATCTGACCATCGATGAGCGTGATGAGTCTGCGAGCGCGTTCCATGACCCGGGGATCGTGAGTCGAGAATACGAACGTCGTGCCGTGCTCGCGGTTCAGACGTTCCATGACGTCGAGAAGCGCGGTGCTGGCCACCGAGTCGAGGTTGGCGGTGGGCTCGTCCGCGAGCACCAGCGCCGGCTCGCCCACCACGGCGCGCGCCACGGCAACGCGCTGTTGTTGCCCGCCTGAGAGTTTCCCCGGGAATCTGTCTTGCAGCCCCTCGAGGCCCATCTGGTCGAAGAGCTCGCGTACTTTACGGTGCCGCTCGTTCGAGGGAACTCCGCGCAGCAGCAGCGTGAATTCGGCGTTCTCGATGGCCGAGAGCACCGGAAGAAGGTTGTACGCCTGGAAGACGAAGCCGATACGCTCGAGCCGCAAGCGCGCGAGCGCCTTGTCGGGCATCTCGGTGATCTCGTCCCCCCCGATCCAGATGCTTCCATCGCTGGGCCGGGTGAGGCCGCCCAAGAGGTTCAGCACGGTGGTCTTGCCCGAGCCCGACGGACCGGCCATCGCGACGAAGTCTCCGGACTCGATCTCGAGCGACAGGCCGCGCACCGCCTTCACCGGGTTCGGCTCTTGGGGATAGATCTTCCAGACCTCCTGGGTCCGGACCGCCAGTTGCGTGCCGTTTGAAGCGCTCATTGATCGAATTTCATCGCCTCAGCCACGTCGAGTTTCGACGCGCGCAGGGCGGGATAGATGGAAGCCAGGGTCCCGATGATCAGGATGAAGTAGAGGCTCACCAGCACCTGACTCGAGTGGAAGACCGGCACGATCACCGGGTCCACGATGCCCCCTGCGCTCGCCCAGGCACTCTCGTTCTCGGCGAGCCCACTGAAATCGAGTCCGTCGCGGAAGAAGGCCCAAGTGAACAGGAATCCGAGAACCATGCCGACGGCGCCGCTCACTGCCGTGAGGAAGAGTCCCTCGCCGAAGACCACCCATCCCGTCTCGGCACCCGTTAAACCCAGCGCGTGCAGGAGACCGAATTCGCGTCGGCGTCCGAGCACGGACATCATCACCGCGTTCAGGATGGCGAGCGCCACGATGGCGAACAGGATCGAATGGAAGACGAAGTCGCCATAGTCGTCCATGCGAAGTGCGGAGTCGAGTTCCGGCGCCGCGCGTCGCCACCCGAGCACACGTAGGTCCGAATCGCCGGCCAGCTCCGCCTGCAGCTCCGCCACCACGCCGTCGGTGTCGCGCGAGGTCGTGAGCAGAACCGCGAGCGTCGTGACGGCGCCCGGGGGTACCGAGCCACTCGCGAGCGGTCTCGATGGGTACGTGGATCAGCCCTTCATCCATTTCCGGGATCGTGGTCCGGAAAATCCCCGCCACGCGTACGAGCTGCCCTTCCACGTCGCCCGTGGAGGATTGCGCCGTGAGCACGAACCGGCTGCCCACCCTCAGGCCGAGTCGGCGCGCGAGCTCCCCGCCGATGTACGCGTGCAGCCGGTCATCAGCCTGAAGATAGCGGCCTTCGTCCACCTTTTCGTCGAGATCGGAGAACGCGCGCTCCCCGTCGGGATCCACGCCCTCGATGCGAACTGGAAGCGCGGACGAAGCGGAGCTGGCCAGCCCGGTCACCGCCAGACGCGGTGCGTGCGCGACGACCCGGTCGCCGGCCACGGCCTCCACCGCACTGAGCGCGCGTTGGTAGGCTTGGGCGCCAATCCGGTGCTCGATCTTTCCCGACTCCAAGTATTCAGGCGCCTGGATCGCCACATGACCGCTTCCCATTCTCACCGCGGACTCGACCCACTGCTCGTGGGCCCCTTCAGCGAGGCTGCGAGAGAAGATCAGAAGCGCGAGTCCGATGACCATCGCCGCCGCGGTGAGCGCGCTGCGCCGAGCGTTCCGGCCCACGCTGCGCGCCGCGAGCCTGAGCAGGATGACGAATCTCATCGGTCTGCGAGCGCGTCCGCGGGCGGCGCCCGCGTGGCTTTCCACGCGGGGTAGACGGCCGCGAGAACGGAGGTCAGGAAGAGCGCCACCGCGCAGATGACCGGCGTGTCATAGGAGTACTCGACGCGCAGGATCGGACGCCACTGCGAGCCGCTGAAGCTGAAGCCGCCGAGGATCGACGTGAGGTCGGGCGGCGAGTTGTGCCACCACACGACGATGGGCCATGTGATCAACGCACCTACGACGAGCGAGATCGCTCCGAGGATTATTCCCTCGTAGACCACGGTGCGGCCGACGCCGAGCGGACTGGTGCCGAGAGCCCGTACAACGGCGAACTCCCTTCTGCGCTCGAACGTCCCGATCAGCATCGTGTTGGCGACGCCGAAGATCGCCATCGAAAAAATGATCACCGCGATCAGGTAGTTTACTGAATCCATGAGGCTGATCGCCTCCGCCAGCTCGGGGCGCAACTCCGTCCACGGCGTCACCTCGATTGCGTGGCCCGAACTCTCGAGACTCGCGGCGAGCGCACTCGCGATCAGCGGAGTGTCCCACGCGCGCGTCACCGTGAGCGCGATTTCGTGGACGCGGCCGGGGTCCATCGCCATCAAGTACTGGAGGTCGGGCAGCGGCAGTATCGCGTAGTTGGCATCGATCGCCGGCGTGCCCGTCTCGAACATACCGACCAACGTGAACAGGTCGTTTCCCATGGAGCCGTCACTCGCCGGCGCCACGACGACGACTTCGGTGCCGAGCTCGAGGTCGAGTTGCCGTGCCATCTCGACACCGACGAAGATTTCGTACCGTCCGGCCTCCGGTAGCCGCCCGTCGCTGAGGCGAGAAAGGAGCGTACTCACTCTCTGCTCGCGGTCCGGATCGACGCCGAACAGCAGTCCGGCCTTGGTCTCGTCTCCTGAGGAGAGCAGGCCCCCGCCGTAGAGACGAGGCGCAGCAGCGGTGATGTCCGGATCGGATTCGATCAGGGCCAGCAACGCTTCCAGATCGATGCCGTCGTAGCCGCCGATCGTGTGGTGCATGTTGCGCTCCGGCAGATATTCGGCGGAGTGCACCTGCACCTGCCCCATCATCAGTCGCGTACCGTTCTCGATGAGCTCGGCCACCATCCCGTCCGTGAGCCCGACCATCACGACCGCGGCGAGGTACCCGAACGCGAGCCCCGACGCCGTGATCAGGGTGCGGCTGCGGTTACGCCACAGGTTTCGCCAAGCGACCTTCCACCACACCGCGTCAGCCGACACTAGCGCCGCGCCCGCAGCGTTCTGAGGCTGAAGAAGCTCTCGTCGACATCGATGTCGAACTCGAGCTCGTGGTACGTCATCGACGTCTTCTCCTCCGGCTTGTCCGCAGGAACGATGAGCATGACGGTGGGCACCAACCGGCCGCTCATCATCTGGTAGTCGGAGAACGTCAGCGTGCGCACGAGCGTGCCGTCGTCGTCGTAGTAGCGCACCCACGTCGGCATCAGGTCGCGCTTGCGAACCTGTTCCTCGACACGGCCCCACACCACAGGGGCCTTGGGTCTGGGAGTCATGGTGAACTCGTAGACCTCGACACCGTCGACCGCCCCCTCGAAGGAGATCTCGAAGTCGTAGTCGTCCACGATGCGGCTCTCCTTCACGAGGTCGTCGTTCGTGAAGTGTGACCCCATCCACGACCCCATCATCAGCGACGGGGGCACCTTGATGGTCCGGTCCACGCGCGGGAGGTAGTTCCAGACCTCTTCACTCGCGCGCAGCGTCGCCGTCCCGGCTTCTCGGGCCGGAGATCGCACGCGGACGAGGGAGTGTTCGGTACCGAGCGACCAGACCTCCATGTCGAGCGATCGCGACCAGTGCTCGGTGGTGATGTCCATCGTCACACGGCCATGGCTCGATTCGCCGCGCATCAGGCGATCGACCTGGTCGATGATCTCACGCGCGGTCTGGGCACTCCGGGAAGCTATCGCGGGCGCACCGACCAACTCACCGAGACTCAGTAGGAGGCCCGCCGCGACCGTGAGCGGAAGGCGGGCGACCCGGTAGCGAAACACGCGTGACATGCGCGCACCTCTTGGATTTGGGATCAACCTGCTCGACAGGTCCCGGAACGTCTGTGGCCTGGCGACTGTGGATTCCGCGAAAAGATAACCGCTCGAACCGCGCTGCGAGGGGCGTCTCTGACGTCGTCTCGAGTGGACAGTTGCGGCCCACGAAGCTTTCTTCGGCCCCATCGCGTAGGGCACACGGTTCGAGCGGCACGGGGTCCATCGATCACCGCCGGAGGCGCGGTGCGTCGAGAGGAGGACGTGGAAGGGATGTTCTCGGAGATGGGAGTTTGGCTGGCCGGGTTGGGCGTGTGGTCCTACGTCCTGGCGCCGCTGGTCATGACGGTCGTCGCCGTGCTGCCGATTCTGGCGGAGGCGCCGGCGATGGCGAACGGAATGCTCTTCGGTCCGGTGGTCGGGAGCCTGATCACGTGGACCGGCGCGATGGCAGGGGCATGGATCAGCTACGAAATCGCACGTGCTTGGGGTCGGGCGGCGGCCGAACGGATGGTGGGCAAAGCGGCGCTCGATAGGGTCGACCAGCTGGTGGACGGCGCGGGCTGGTGGGGCCTGCTCGTGCTACGCTTCATTCCGCTGGTGGCCTTCACTGCCCTGAACTGGGGCGCGGGGCTGTGCCTCATCCCCCGGTGGCGCTTCTTGTGGACCACGGCGATCGGAATCGCGCCCGGAGTGATCATCTTCACCTCGTCGGGGGTGGGGCTCGAGGCGTTGTACCGCCGCTCCCCCGCGATCGCCGTGGGTCTCGCAGTCGTGGTGATCGTCGCGCTGGCCGTCTGGGCGCACCGGAGGCGACAGCGCTTGGCCGGAGCGTAGAGGCAGCTCCTTCGCCAGCCCCAGCGCCACGGCGGTCGCCTCGCGTAGCGCCTCTCCGCGGAAGCCACGTCTTGCGAGGTACCCGTTCAGCCGGCGCCGCGCTTTATCCCTCTCCGGGCTATGCGTTTCCTGCGCGAGTGCCACGAGTGCTGCGGCGTTCTGTCTACCTACCCATCCCCCCGCGACTTCCCGTGCGAGCTTCTGGTCCGTCACGTCCTCGTCGGCGAATACTTGCCCGATCGCCCGCTCGGCCACCCCGGACGTGACCCCTTTCGCCCGGAGTTCGGCCGAGAGGCGTGCCCTGCCGCGCGGATGGTGACACAGGCGGTCGCGCACAAAGGCCGCCGCAACCCGCTTCGTCGTTGAGAAACCCGCGCTCTTCCAGCCGATCGATACACGTGTCGATACGGGCGGGGCGGAAGCCCTTCTGACGGAGTCGTCTCCGAAGTTCCCAGCGCGTGCGAGCGCGGTACGAAATCAGGTTGAGCGCGGCGTCACGCACGCGGACGCCCTCGTCGGCGTCGAGCAGATGGTGGCGCGTGTTGGCGGGCAACGCGTCCCCGACGCCAAGTCGGCTTCGTTCGAGCGCTTCGAGCGTCACCTCGAACGGATCGCCTTCGTCGAGATGGATGAGGACTCTTAGACCGCGCGGCCGGAGCGGTTGGATGCGAGTGATGAGCGGGTCAGCGGAGCTCAACCGGCAGGCGCTTTATTAGGATTCCGAAGGGCGCATGCCAGACAGAAGAACGAGAGTATCGATGTCCTCGTCGAGGTCGGGCCAATGGATGCCCCATCCCGAGCGGATGAGGTGCCAGTTCGCCCGCTGCTCGTCCGTGCCGTTCGCGAGTCGAGGGTAGAGCTCCACCGGAACGCTTACCGTCTGGCCGTCTTCGAGATCTACGTACAGACGCTCGTTGACAATGCGCACGTCTTTCACGCGGTGCTTAGGATCCAGCTCCGAAGGTTGCATTACAAGGGGCGATAAGGTTTGGCTTGGCACGACATTTAGGATTTCGGCGAGTTGCGTAGCTCTAAATGTACATCTCAACCTCGTTGGGCGTACCAATTTCCTTCGAGCAGGTCGTGGTAAAGTGTAACGTTTCGACCGTCGTCGAGAATGACCACTCGGTATTCTCGTGAAATCGGCAGCCGCCACCACTCGTCATCGATGCGCCAGCGCTCGCGCACGGATTCCACGGTGCGGGCCGGTTTGCCCGGCAGGCGCACGTGGGTCGGCTCACCGTTTTTGTCGGTGCGAACCGTCACGACCCGCGGTTGGCCGAGCGGTCGTAGGCGGGGTGCGTCGCTCATGGATCGAAGCTCAGCAGTGCATGACGCCGTTCGGGGATCCGTGACCAAGGATCGACTTCGACCACGCGGTAGAGCGGAGAGTGTCCCAGCCGGAGCTTGAGCTCTTTCACGGCATCGCGGAGCGATGGAGGTGCCTCGCCTCGAGCCAATTCCCGACCCGCGGCTGCGCGGCCGCTCTCGTCCCTGTGATCGAACAGACCGGTCTGAGCGCTCGGTGCACCGAACTGCGTGAGCTCGACGATGAGCATGTCGACGGCCTTGGGGGGAGGTGAGATCGCCATCTTCATGCGTAGTGGTGAAGCGATTCGTTCTCGTTGAGCCGTGGGCTCCCTGAGCACGGTCTCCACGAACCACGATCCTCCCCCTTCGAGCTGCGCACCCAAGCGCACACCCGTCACGCTTCGCCCCCGACGTGTGGGACGGGAGAGCGCTCGTTCGATCAACCGGTCGAGCGCTCCGTGCAACGTTTCGGTGATGCCCACGGGGTTGGGAAAATCCAGGGACACACGGATCGGCTCGGGACGATGCCATGGCCGAACGGGATCGATGCGTCGCCCCGTAGCCCATGCCAGTGCACTCCGGCCTTCGTCGCCGAACTGGGAGATGAGTGGGGGCTCCGGGAAGCGTCGAAGCTCTCCGAGTGTGTGCACACCGAGCCGCTCCAGGCGTTGAACGATGAGCGGATCCACGGGCAGTGAACTCACCGGACAGCGGGCCAGGAACCGAGTGAGATCGCTTTCTCCGACGATCACTGGTTCGCCGCACCGGGCAGACGCCGCCGCGACCCACGCCCCGAACTTCCCGGGTGCCATGCCTGCTCGGGTTGCAGCGACGAGAGGAGTGGGGAAGATGCGGAAGAGCGAGCGAAGGGCCCGCTTCGCCTGACGCTCGGGAGAGCCGAAGAGACGGCTCAGGCCGTCCATACCGAGGAAGACACGTCCGCGACCTGCGGGCTCGAGGATCGGTGTGATCTCGGCGAGCAGCTCGAGCATCGATTCGACCGCGGCGTCGTAATGCGCCGGATCAGGTTCGAGCAGCGTGAGCGAAGGGCACAGAGAGACCGCTTGCGAAACGAGTTGCTCGGGACGCACTCCGGCTTCGTGAGCACGCTCCGAGACCTGCCAGATCGTGCGTCGAGTGCTTTCGCCTGATGCGAGCAGGGCGATCGACGTACTGTCGAGTTCCGGGGAGCGGACGAGCTCGAGGCGTAGCTCGAAGGTAGGCAGCCAAAGGCAGAGCGCTTGGCGACTCCCCGAGGAGACGCGTGGCGAGGCCGACAGGAACGCCGAGCCAGAGCCCGGGCCCGAAGCCCATCCTGTGGGTTGGTCTGCTAGAGCCCACCCTCGGCCGTGGTGGGTGGGAACACCTTGCAAGCGCGGATGGAGCTCCGACATAGCTGTTTGGGCAGAACCGAATAAATACCGAAACTATACCCGAAGATAAGGCGAAGATTTTGCGGGTGCAAGCAGGGTGTGGGACCCTTGGCCACGCGGCTGCACTCAGCTCGCGACGAGCCGCGGACGGCTACACGGTTGGCCCCGGATTACGCGCAGGCCGAGGGGACCGATTCTTCCGACTCAACGAACTACCCTCTCCGCCACCACGTCCCGTGCCAAGAGCGCCATCTAGGAGGTAACCCTGAGAGCCGGCGCGCAGAAGCTCGAGGGGATGAGCTGCTCCTCACTTCACCGCTGCCGGGCATCACGAAAGGGTGTCGAAGTCCGCCGTGTCAGGCTCGGACAGCAGGGCCGTGAGGCGGTCGAGCGCTTCATCGAGCTCGATCCCGAACCTAGCCATAGCCTGGCACGCCAGCACCAGCAGAAAGCGTGGGAGACGCCCCTCGGCCCGCAGCTTCCAACGGACCTCGGTCCCACGGTCAAACGGCTTGAGCTCGACGGTACTCAACAGGCGAAGAGGTCCCCGGCTGAATCGGACCGTGTAGTAGTCGAACGGGTGCCAATCCAGAACCTGCTCGACGGCCTTGGATATCGAGCAGTGGTTCTGCGCCCCGCGCCCGGTACGCCCATGGGGGCGAGCCAGCGGCCGCCAGTCCGAGCTGGGCATCCACCGGGATCGCTTCACAGGATCATTGAACCAGTCCCAGGTGATGGCGGGCGAAGCGGCGAACCTCCTCGAGACGGAGACATGTGCGTCCTCGGCTTCGACGAGGACACGACGGCCCTCCACCAGGTCGCGGTACCGACCATCGAGATCGAGCCCGCACACTCTGACCTCGCCCAGATGGTCGTATTCTTCGACGATCTTGCCCATCCCGTGCGACTCTACGCCCATGCGCTCGAGGCTCGACTCCGAGAACAGAGCGTAGGCAGGCCAACCCATCTCCTCGGTCACGTGGTTCTTGAGCAGGCGGTGAGCGAGGTTCACGGAGGAATCGAGCGGCTTGCTCCTGCCGGCCACGTCCTGCAGGACGAACTCGCCGAAGTGGGTGACGAACTTCAGATCCAGATGATCGATCGCCTGGCAAGCCCGGCAGGGGCACGTGGCGTTACGGCTCATCGTCCTGCGGAGGTCGCGGAACGCCACATACGTGGCGTCTATCAGCTCGAAGATGAGCTCTCCGCGGGATAAGTCGTCCTCGAGGCCGTACACGAAGACCGCGTCGCCTTCCACCTCGGCAAGTTTCAACGCAGGCGTCAGCTGACCGATGATCGTGCGCATGAGGTTCTCGAGGACCCCCTGGGCATGATCCAGCTCGGTGCCCTCGAGAAAGGCCGTGAAGCCGGAGATGTCCGCGAGTAGCAGGTACCCTTTCTGGATTGACGACACAGGTAGGCTTCCAAGCCAGGGTGGACGAGACCGATGTCTTCGGCCCGCGCATCATCTACGGATACGACATCAGACCGCTCGACGCGGCAACGGTCCACGACGTCCTTTCCGAGCACCAGGCGCGCCGACCGTTGTTGTTCGAGGTTCTCTCGAATCGACGTCGCCACCCACAGGAACCTGCGCTTCCCTTGATGAGCGATCGGGCAGGTCGCATGTTCGATCACATGTCGAGCCTCAAAGAGTCGATTCACGAGATCCACCGTCGCTCTCTCTGGCAAGTGCTGGGGATCTACATCGGGGGCTCGTGGCTCGTGCTGATCGGGCTTCCCATCGTCTTTGCCACGGCCTTCATTCAGGAAGGGCGCGGAACGGTGGCCGACCACGAGCTCCGACGGAGTGCCTCTGCTCAACGGCGGCGGGCTCTTCGAGACCGGCGCGAGCGGCTCGGCACCCAAGCACGTGCAACAGTTCGAGCTCGAGGGACACCTCAGGTGGGACTCGCTGGGTGAGTACATGGCGCTCGGCGCCTCACTGCAGCACCTGGGCGATCCATTCGACAACGCCGGCGCGCGGGTCCTGGGCGATGCGCTCGATACGGCCACCGCCCGGTATCTCGAGAACGCGCGCGCGCCTTCCCGCAGGGTGCACGAGCTCGACAACCGGGGGAGTGCTTTTTGTCTGACGCTCTACTGGGCGCAGGCTCTGGCGAAGCAGGAGTCCGACGCCGAATTGGCCGAGCGATTCGGCCCGGTGGCCGCGGCTCTGGCACAGGAGGAGGAGAAGATCATCTCCGAGCTGAACGGCGCCCAGGGTTCACCGCAGGATGTCGGCGGCTATTACCTGCCCGATCAGGACCGGGCTGCCGCCGCAATGCGTCCGAGTGCTACCCTCAACGCGATCATCGACAGAGTCTTAGAAGGCCAGAGGAGATTCATGAAAGCACCCTCCCTCACCCTCGGAATCGAAGAGGAGTACCAGATCGTCGACCCTGAGACCGGCGAGCTGAAATCCTTTATCACACAGATCCTCGAGCACGGACGTATCACCGTCGAGGATGTCAAGCCCGAGCTGCATCAGTCCGCCGTCGAGGTCGGCAGCACGGTGTGCCGAACCGCCGGGGAGATCCGCTCGGAGGTCGTCCGACTCCGGCGCGCGGTCATGGACCTGGCCGCCAAGGATGGCCTCGAGATCCTCGCCGCCGGAACTCATCCGTTCTCCTCGTGGATGGATCAGGAGATCACGCCGCTCGAACGCTACCTGGGCGTGGAGCAGGATCTCCAGGAGCTCGCGCGCAAGAATCTGATCTTCGGCATGCACGTACACGTCGGGATCGAGGATCCGGAGTTCCTGATCGACTGCATGAAAGTGTCGCGGTACTTCCTGCCGCACGTCCTCGCGCTTTCGACAAGCTCGCCCTTCTGGAGCGGCCGTCAGACCGGCCTGAAGTCATATCGGAGCGTGCTGTGGCGCAACTTCCCGCGCACGGGTGTGCCGCCGACGTTCGAGACATTCGCGGACTACGAAAAGCTCGTCGGCGTGCTCGTCAACGCGAACGCGATTCCCGACGCATCCAAGATCTGGTGGGACATACGGCCCCATCACCTGTACCCGACGCTCGAGTTCCGGCTGTGCGACATGTGCACGCGAGTCGATGAGGCGGTGTGCATCGCGGCGATCCTCCAGGCGCTCGTCGCCAAGCTCTGGAGGCTGCGCCGCGACAACATGACGTTCCGCGTCTACCCGCTCACGCTCATTGAAGAGAACAAGTGGCGGGCGGTTCGCTACGGCGTGGAAGGCAACCTGCTCGATCTCGGCCAAGAAGCCGAGCGGCCCGCTCGCCACGTGATCCAGGAGTTGCTCGACTGGTTCCTCACGGATGTCGTGGACGACCTCGGGAGCCGGGAGAAGGTCGAGTACGCGTTCAAGATCCTCGAGGAGGGTACGAGCGCCGACCGGCAGCTCGCGACATTCCGAGAGACCGGAGACCTCAAGGCGGTCGTGGACCAACTGGTGCTCGAGACGGCAGAGGGCGTCGACTCATAGGGAACCCCCGCAAAGCGATGGAACGAAGGGACGAATCTCGTGAACTAAGGGTCGCCGTCCCCCCCATGAACTCCGCAAGCCCAGGCGACCCCATGCAGCTTCGTTACGTTGACTCGGACCCGCTGTTGCACGCCACGCCGCTGTTGGCGGTTGGGGTCAGCGAAGGGACCGTCGACGCCGAGGGGTCGCTGGGGCAGTTGGACGAAGCGCTGAAGGGGGCCCTCGGTCGCGCGCTGGGCTCCGGCGACATGAAAGGACGTTCGAAGGACGAGGTCGTTCTGTACGGCTCCGAGCTTGGTCCGGAGCGCGTGCTCTTGCTCGGGATCGGTGCCGCGGATGAGGTCGATGGCGAGGCGGTACGACGCTTCGGCGCTCGGGCGGTTCGCGTTGCGGAGCGCCTCGGAATCACGTCCCTGAGCTTGTCGCTGGACAGTCTGGCGCAGGTCGATGGCGATACTGCCGCTCAGGCGGCGGCCGAGGGAGCGGCGCTCGCCGCGTGGAAGTTTCGCGAACTGAAGAGTGGCGACGAGGACGACGACGAGGACGTTACGGCAGTTGACGTGCTCGGGGGTGGTGAGCGTGCCGCGGACGCGGTCGCGGTTGGCGCCACGATCGGAGCGGCCGAGAACCTCGCGCGCACTCTGCAGTCGAGGCCGGGCAACGTCGCGACGCCGTCACACATCGCCGCCGAAGCACAGCGGATGGGCGAGAACGCGGGCCTGGAAGTCACCGTGTTCGACGAGGCACGACTTCGGGAAGAGGGCATGCACGCGATCCTCGCGGTCTCGCGGGGGTCCGAGGAAGAAGCTCGGTTCATCATCATGGAGCACAAAGGCGGAGCCGAAGGCGAGGCTCCCCTGGTATTGGTGGGAAAGGGCCTGTCGTTCGACGCGGGTGGGATTTCGTTGAAGCCGCCCAGCGGCATGCAGGACATGAAGTTCGATATGTCCGGTGGCGCGGCGGTTATCGGTGCGATGCAGGCGATCGCGCTTCTGGGCCTGAAGGCGAACGTCGTCGGCATCGTGCCGTCGTCGGAGAATCTGCCGTCGGGCACCGCGGTGAAGCCGGGTGACGTCATCGACACACTCGTGGGCAAGACCGTCGAAGTGATCAACACCGACGCCGAGGGGCGTCTCATCCTCGCCGACGCCCTGACGTACGGCGCTCGCCTGAATCCGGCGGCGATGGTCGACTGCGCCACGCTCACCGGTGCCGTAGTGATCGCGCTGGGCAACCATGCCGCGGCGGTCCTGGGGAACGACGAGGGCATCGTCGAGGAGCTGATCGCGGCCGGCTCCGAGTCCGGGGAGCGGTGTTGGCCGCTACCGCTCTGGAAGGAGTACCGGAAGCAACTCGACAGTGAGACCGCCGACCTGAAGAACATCGGCGGGCGTCCGGGCGGCTCGATTACCGCGGCGTGCTTTCTGTCCGAGTTCGTGCTTGATGCCGCGTGGGCGCACCTGGACATCGCGGGCACCGCGTACGGGGATGGCAAGCTCCCGTATCAGCGAAAAGGCGGGTACGGATTCCCGACCCGGCTCCTCGTGCAATGGGTCCGGAGTCGCGCCGGGTGACCGATTTGCGCGGACGGCTCCTCGCGCCCCGATCCCCGTCGCGGGTCGGGGCGTTCCTGCGTTCCCTAGAAGGCTGTTGAAGAAGTACAGTGGGCCGCGCGACCCACGCCTTAACGGCGTGGGTGCCCCGCGCTTGCGCGCGTTCAGGCAAGGAACGACGAGGAGTCGTAGCCTAGCGGGCACCACGACGGCTATGCCTTCGAAGCTCCGCCTTCTCGCGGTTGCGCTCGCGCTGTTTCCGTCTGCCGGGCTGGAGGCACAGCAACCGCCGGACTCGCTCGTCGCGCCATTGGACAGCGCCGTCGTCGACTCGCTGGCGTTCGACGTCGTGCCAGACACCGCTTCCGCGGACACGATCTTCTACAACCTGCCGGTCTTCGAGGGCGAGGTGCCGGACGGGTGGGGAACCGGCGTCTGGTCGTGGGACCACTCCGGCATCATGGCGAGCGGCGCGAACACTCTCGCCGAGCTGGTGGCCGAGATCCCCGGGCTGATCGTATTGGCCGCGGGTGACTACGGTACTCCGTCCGCGATCAGCGCCTTTGGCTCGGGGGGCGGCGGCGTCAGGGTGTTCCGCGACGGCTTCGAGCTCTTCCCGCTCGAGGGCGGGGTCGTCGATCTGGCGCGAATCGGGCTTGCCGGCATCCGGCGCGTTCGACTCGAACGTGGCATGCGCGAGTTGCGGCTCGACATGTGGTCATTGGACTACGACGACGGGCGGCCGTACTCGCTTGTCGAGGCGGGTACCGGTGACCTCGGTACGAATATCTTCCGCGGCGCCTTTACCGATCCCACCGCGCTGGGTGGCAGCGTGGGGATCGGCCTGGAGCGCGTCGATACCAGCGGCCCTGGTGGACGAGAAAAGGGCAACCGGACCGGCAGCTGGTTCCGATATCAAGTGCACCGGGGCGACGATGCCGGGTTGGCGCTCGACTTCCGAACCATGGGCACCGAGTCCGATCTACCCGACTTCGCGTCTCCGATCACGCGCACCGACTGGGCTCTGAGAGGGCGCATGCGTCTCGCTGAAGGCGTGGTAGGCGAGGCGTATACGGGCGGGTCGTCGCACGACGTGGAGGACGCCCGGGAGGCGTACGAGCTGGAGGGAGGAAGCCGGAGCCAGCGCGGGCTCCGGCTCGGAGTCAGCCGCTCGGGCCTATGGGCGCGAGGGGAATACCGACGTTTCGGCGGAGACGACCTGCCCGCCAGCCGGATCGATCTGACCGGTGGTGCGAGTCGGCCAGGCGTGGGAGGTATGTCGGCCGACCTGGCACGGGGATCGTGGGCCGACAACTCGACGTCGAGCACGCGTGTGCGCGCGTGGACCGAGCCGCTCCTGGGTGTCGTCGCACTCTTCGGCTCCTGGGAGTCGGGCACATACGGATCGCGCACCACGCCGGTGCTCGACGCGGTGCATCCTCTCGACTCAACCGCGGGCGAGGGAACCGAACTCCCCGAAGCCGACGAGGACGTCACGACCGCGCCGCTCTTCGGAATAACGGACCGGCGCGGCACGAGACTCGGCGCGGCATTGTCCTGGCGTGGTGTTTCCCTGTCGGGTGCGGTGCTAGAGGTCGAGTCGGACTCGCTGATCCCGCTCGGAATCGAGCCGGACCGGGGTTCACCGTTCTTGGCGGGCGCCCAGCGGACGGGGTGGGAACTGCAGGGCAGGATCCCGACATTCTGGGAAAGCCTGCGCCTGGAGGGCTCGCTGCAGCAGTGGGACGAGCCCGGGCCGTACCTGCCGGAACAGATCTACAGGGGTGCGCTCGTCTTCCACCGTACCTATCTGGAGTCCGGGAACTGCGAGCTCTGGTGGAAGATCGGCGTGCGGGGGAACAGCCCGATGAGCGTTCACATACTCGGTGAGGAAGACGAAGAAGGCCTGCGCCCGCTCGAGACGGTGCCTTTCTACCAGAACTGGTACGGGCGCATCCAGATCCGCATCGTCACGGTCCAGATCTTCATCGGGTGGGACAACTTCATCCGCCGGCCGAACCTGCAGAGCTTCCCGGGGCGGGTGCTGCCCATTACGCGCACCTGGTACGGCCTCCGCTGGACGATGTGGAACTGAGCCCACAGGCGTTACCTTTTTCGGCTCTGCGGAGGTCGTCCATGATCCGGAGCATGACCGGGTACGGAGAGGCTGAGCGGGAATCACCCGCGGGTCGCTTGAGACTGGAGGTGAAGACGGTCAACCATCGCTTCTTCAACACCAGCATCAAGACACCATCCGGCTTCGACAGATTCGAACATGAGATCGCTGAAGCGTTGAAGCGGCACCTTTTTCGGGGCCACGTCAGCGCGTTATTGACGATCGACCGTTCCGCGACGGAAAGCGGCGCGGTACGGCAGATCGACTTCGATCTGGCACGGCAGATTCGGGCGTCGCTCGAGTCGCTTAAGTCTGAGCTCGATGTGCCGGGCGAAGTCGATTTGGGAATGCTAACGCGCGTTGGCGACCTGTTCCGGGCACCCGAACAGGATGGCACCCAGGGCGTCGAACCGGAACTCCTCCGCTCGCTTGCTGAGGATGCGGGACGGTCGGTGCGATCGCTTCGTGAAGCCGAGGGCGCACGGCTACGCGCAGATCTCGAGCGGCATCTTTCGGCGATGGCTGAGGCGCTCGACCGAGTGGAAACGCGAGCCCCGGAACGGCTCGTGGCGGAGCGGGACCGACTGAGGGAGGTGGTGAAGGAGCTTTCCGAGCAGGTTTCGGTCGACGAGGACCGTCTGGCGCGTGAAATCGCGTACCTGGCGGAGAAGTGGGACATCAACGAGGAGCTGGTGCGCCTCCGTTCGCATATCGAGCTGTTCCAAGAGACGCTTTTGGCCGACGCCGAGGAGCCCGTTGGGAAGCGGCTCGGCTTTCTCGTGCAGGAGATGCACCGCGAAGCGAATACCATCGCATCGAAAGCGAACGACTCCCAGATCTCGCACGACTCCGTGACCCTCAAGGAGGAGGTGGAGCGGATTCGCGAGCAAGTCGAGAACATCGAGTGACGCGTGCGGCGCCCGTGGTCCTGGCCGCACCGAGCGGCGCTGGCAAGACAACCCTCGCCCGGCGGCTCGTCGACGTTTCGGACCGGTTCGTTTTCTCGACCTCCGCGACGACGCGCGCGCCTCGTGAGGGCGAGAAGGACGGGGTCGATTATTTTTTCGTGAGCGAGGGCGATTTCGAGGCGATGATCGACGCCGGGGACCTCGTTGAATGGGCCACTGTGCATGGGCGCTCGTACGGGACGCCACGCGCAGCCCTTGAGGCAGCCGCCTCGCGAGGTGAGCATGCAGTGCTGGTCATCGACGTGCAGGGAGCACGTCAGATCCGAGATTCGGTCCCCGACGCGAGATTGATCTTCGTCCTACCACCGTCGGTCGCGGTGTTGATGAAGCGGCTGACGGGGCGAGGGACGGAAGGAGCGCGGGAGGTGGAGCTGCGGCTGCGGTCCGCGTTGGATGAGTTGCGCGCCGCATCCGAGTTCGACCATTGCGTGGTGAACGACGATGTCGATCGGTGTGTAGAGGAGATCGAGGAGATCGTGACGGGGAAGCCAGGGAGCGCCCTTGAGGCCGTTCGCTTGGAGAACATCGACGTGCTTCGCGCAGGTATCGCGCGGATCCTGGAAGAAGAGTACGAGAACGTGGGTAACTGAGGAGTAGATTATGAGGGTCTTTACGCCCGACGAAGTCGCCACCGGCACGGATAGCAAGTACCTCGGTGTGCTCGTCGCCGCGAAATACGCGCGAGAGCTCAACACTCTTCCGCGTGAATCCATGCCGCTCGGCGAAGAAAAGAAACTCACGACCCGCTCCCTCGAGGCGTTGACCTCCGGACAGATCGAGTTCCGTTTGGTGAAGCGCCGCCCCAAGGGCGACGGCCCCCTGACCGGATCCGGCTGAGGAAGCCACCTATCGCATGCCAGACCTCAGACTGACTCCCCGACGCCCGTGGAAGGATAGGCACGTCGTTCTGGGGGTCACCGGGGGGATCGCGGCCTACAAGTCGATTCGGGTCGCGCGTGATCTGACGCGCCTTGGAGCCAAGGTCGACTCGGTTCTCACCGGGTCAGCTCAAAACTTCGTGGCGCCCCTCAGTTTCGAGGGCGTCACAGGCCGACCCGCGCTCTCAGACCTCTTCTCAGCGGAGGGGGCCGCGCTCCACATCCGCCTGGGGCGGGAGGCCGATGTGATCTGTGTCGCGCCCGCGACGGCGGATCTTCTGGCACGCGCCGCCCAGGGCCGCTCCGACGACCTCATCTGCACGACGCTGCTCGCGACGCGGGCGCCGGTCATCCTCTGTCCAGCGATGAACCACAAGATGTTCTCGCATCCGCAGGTGCAAGCGAACCTGGCACACCTCCGGGACGAGCTCGGGTACACCGTGGCCGGGCCGGCCGAAGGCGCGCTCGCGGTGGGCGAGGGGGAGGGCCCGGGCCGCATGATCGAGCCGTGGCAGATCGAAGAGCACGTCGGTCGTGCGCTGGCGGGCGAAGGCCCACTCACGGGGAAGCGCGTGTTGGTCACCGCGGGTCCGACGCGTGAGGCCGTCGACCCGGTACGCTATCTGGGAAACCGCTCTTCTGGCCGCATGGGGTTCGCAATCGCGCAGGCTGCCTGGCGGCACGGCGCGGCGGTCACGCTCGTCTCTGGACCCACCGCGCTCGAGATCCCTGTCGGAGTCGACCTGATTCCAGTAGAGAGCGCGGTCGAAATGCACGATGCCGTGCAGGGCCTGGTCTCCTCCGCGGATGTGACGGTCTTCGCGGCGGCGGTCGCGGACTTCCGGCCCCTTGAGGCAAGAGATCAGAAGGTGAACCGTGCCGACACCGGCGATGCCCTGACCGTGCCACTGGTCGCGAACCCGGACGTGGCGGCCGGTACGATCGGCTTTCGCAAAGAGGGAAGCTTAGCGGTCGGCTTTGCGCTCGAAACCAACGATCTGCTGGCGAACGCCCAGAAGAAGCTCGAGGTGAAGGGGTTCGACCTCTTGGTGGCGAACGACGCGACGGAGGCCGGCTCGGGCTTCGAAGTTCCGACCAATCGCGTCACTCTCCTGTGCGGCGATGGCGTTCCGGAAGAACTTCCCCTCATGAGCAAGGAAGCCCTCGCCGAGGAGCTGATGGAGCGCGTGTTGCGTCGCCTGGACGGCGAAGCGTGACTGGCCGACATTCCCTCCGAACAGAAGCTGCACGACTGTTGCGTCAGCGCGCCGAGGTCGGCGGCCCCGACCTGTTCCTGGATAGCCTTACGCGGGGAGAGGCGCTCAGGCTTGCGCGGGTGGCTGCGTCCGCGGAGGCTCCGCGAGGAGCCTTCCCCGAGCTGCCGGCGTCCTACACGGAGCTGCGGGACGCCGCGATGTCTTGCACGCTGTGTCGGCTCGCCGAGGGCCGCACCAACGTCGTGTTCTCGGATGGGTCGGAGCGTGCGCGGCTCATGGTTGTCGGCGAGGCTCCCGGCGCCAACGAGGACAAGACCGGACTCCCGTTCGTCGGCCAGGCGGGCAAGTTCCTGGACCTGTTGCTGGCCACCGTCGATCTCTCACGGGAGGACTCGGTCTACATCTGCAACGTGCTCAAGTGCAGGCCGCCCGGGAACCGGAATCCGATGCCCGACGAGATCGAGGCGTGCTCCCCCTACCTCAAGAGGCAGATCGAGCTCATCCAGCCCGAGGCGCTGCTGGCGGTCGGAACGTTCGCGGCGCAGCTTCTCACCGGTCGGCAAAAAATCGCCCTGGGCGAGCTTCGGGGAGAGGTTCACAGCTACCAAGGGGTCCCCCTCGTCGTTACGTATCACCCCGCAGCCCTGTTGCGAAATCCGAAGTGGACCCGTGCGTTCTGGGACGACCTGCAGCTACTCAGGGGGGTCATGAATAGCGCGTAGGTTGCGCGCTTGACGGCGTGTGTATCTTAGGACCAATGGAAGCCTCACCTAACCTCGCCCAGGCCGTATTCGATCGGACGCCTCCGTTCTCGCTCGAGGCGGAGACCGCCGTACTGGGTGGCATGCTGATCGACCGGGACGCGGTGCCGCGGGCCGTGGAGTTCCTCAACGACTCCATGTTCTATCGGGAGGCGAACCGACGGCTCTACCGGGCCATGGTCCGCCTCTTCGAACGCGGGGACGTGATCGATGTGATCACGGTCTCGGAGGAGCTCAAGAAGACCGGTGAGATGGAATCGGCCGGGGGGTTCGACTACCTGGCCGCGCTCGTTGATGCCGTGCCCACAGCGGCCAACCTCGAGTACCACGCTCGCATCGTTCGCGACAAGGCATTGCTGCGGCGACTCGTCGAGCAATCGTCGCAAATCATCCGGGACGTCTATGACCAGGGTGAGCGCGAGGTCGATGAGATCCTCGATCAAGCGGAAGCGCGAATTTTCCGAGTCGCGGAGAGTCACAAACGACAGGGCTTCGTCTGGATCAAGGAGGTCCTTTGGTCGGCGTTCGAGCACATCGAGCGGCTTCAGGAGTCCGACAGTGGCATCACCGGCGTGGCCACAGGATTCCGGGACCTCGACCGCATCACGACGGGGCTGCAGAAGGGTGACTTGGCGATCGTCGCGGCGCGCCCCTCGATGGGTAAGACGTCGTGGGTGCTCAACGTCACCGCGAATGCCGCGATCTCGAACAACATTCCTGTCGCTGTCTTCTCACTCGAGATGTCGTCCGAGCAGCTCGTCCAGCGCCTCCTGTGCGCCGAAGGGCGCATCGACGCGCTGAAGCTGCGGCGGGGCTGGCTCTCGCCAGAGGAACACCAGCGGCTCGCCGCCGCGGCCGGGCATCTCAACACCGCGCCGATCTGGATCGACGATGCGCCCGGCAGCAACGTGCTCGAGATCCGCGCCAAGGCGCGTCGCCTCCAGTCGGAGCTGCGCGCCGATGGCAAGGATCTAGGCATGGTCGTCATCGACTACATGCAGCTGATGTCGGGAGCCGGGAGGACGGAGAGCCGCGTGCAAGAGGTCAGCCAGATCTCTCGCGGCCTGAAAGCACTCGCTCGCGAGCTCGAAGTCCCCGTCGTGGCGCTCTCCCAGCTGAGCCGCGGGCCCGAGCAGCGGACGGACAAACGACCCATGCTGTCGGACCTCAGGGATTCCGGTTCGATCGAGCAGGATGCCGATATCGTCATGTTCCTGTACCGGCCCGAGTACTACGCTTCACCGGACAAGCGTGAGGAGCTCGAGGGGAAGGCGGAGTTGATTGTGAGCAAGCAGAGAAACGGCCCGACGGGCGTGGTGGAGTTGTTCTTCCAGAAGGCCTACACTCGGTTCGACTCTGTCCAGCGCGAGCCCGGGGGGGGCGCAGGCGGACCACAGAGCGAGGGACCGAGCCTCGGTCCATGACCGGACCGCGGGACAGGTCCGAATCGGCCCCTCGAGTGGGGGTCGCCGTGCCCGCCGCTGGACTCGGCGTTCGTATGGGTGGATTGAGGAAACCGTTCGTCGAGCTCGCCGGTGAGCCGGTACTTCGCCATGCGCTCCGGCCCTTCCTGTCCGAGCCTCGTGTCGTGGCGGTTGTCGTTGCGCTCGCACCGGACGCCGCCGCCGAGCCCCCCGCGTGGATCATCGACCTCGACGGTCGCGTCAAGGTCGTGGCCGGAGGCGACACGCGAACCGACTCGGTCCGAAATGCGATTCTGGCTCTGCCCCACGACGTGGACATCATCGCGGTTCACGACGCCGCGCGGCCGTTGGTGACTCAGGCCATGATCTCCGAGTGCATCGACATCGCGGCTGAAGGGCGCGGGGCAGTCGCGGGGCGCCCCGCGGTCGACACCATAAAGAGAGTCGACAAACAGGGGCGAGTGGTCGACACTCCGAGTCGAGTCGCGATGTGGCATGCGCACACACCGCAGGTCTTTCCAGCCGATCTTCTCCGGCGCGCATACGAGGGAGCTGGGAGCGGCACCGATGACTCCGCGCTCGTGGAGTCCGTCGGGGGCAAGGTTCAGATGGTCGATGGCGGGTCCACCGACATCAAGCTGACTCGGCCCGAAGACATCCCGATCGCGGAAGCGATTCTGGCTGCACGGAACGACCATGCCTGACCTAGAAGGGGGATCGGAAAGGGGGGTGGGCCGCGCGACCCACGCCTGGACGGCGTGGGTGCCCCGCGCTTGCGCGCGTTCAGGCAAGGAACGACGAGGAGTCGTAGCTTAGCGGGCACCGCCGCCGAAGGCGGTGGTCCGACGAGGAGAGACGATGGATCAACCGCGCGGGCACCGACGCAAAGCGGGTGGTGGCCCGCCCCCCTTTCCGATCACCCTTCTCGAGCGTCGCACCGACCTGCGCGAAGATCCAGAAGCCGATCTCGCGAAGGTTGTCGCGCACCTGGAGCGCGACGGCGTGATCGCCTATCCGACCGAGACCGTGTACGGCTTCGGTTCCCTGGGCACGCTCTCGGGCATCCGCAGGGTGTACGAGCTCAAGCGTCGCGGGCGCGACAAGCCTTTGATTGCCCTCGTACCGTCGGCGGCCTCGGTGGAAGCGCTGGCGTGGACCGACGAAGCGAAGAAGCTCGCGTCGATCTTCTGGCCCGGGGCGGTGACCCTGGTACTGGGGGACCCCCACGGTATCTTCCTTTCGGGTGTGCGCAGCGTGGACGGCACGGTCGCGGTGCGGGTGAGCCCGCAGCCGATCGTGGGACGACTCCTCGAGCGACTGGGGGTCCCGCTCACGTCGACAAGCCTAAACGAACCGGATCGGGAGCCTGCCCGGTCGGGGACCGAGGCGGCTGCGGTGATCGAACGACTCGGGCGAAGCGACGTTTGGCTCCTGGATGGGGGCACACTTCCGGAATCCGGCCCCTCCACGATCATCGACTGTACGAGCGGCACGCCCACCGTGCTGCGGGAGGGTACCGTTTCGGTGGGCAGGCTTCGCTGCGTGATACCGGAGATTCCGTGATACCGGAGATTCATGGAAACCGTTCCTAGCATGGAGGGCGGGTTCCGCCTCCTGTTCGTGTGCACCGGCAATACTTGTCGGAGCCCGATGGCAGCAGTCATCGCGCGACGCGCGGTCGCCGAGTTGGGCTGGCAGGGCTTCGAGGTGCGCTCGGCGGGCGTTGCCGCTTTCGACGGAGATCGCGCCTCCGGTGGAGCGCTTCGCGCGGCAGCCGGGAACGGTCTAGACCTTTCCGAGCACAGTGCGACGCTGCTCACCCCCGAGCTAACCGAGTGGGCCGACCTCATCTTGGTGATGTCACCGAGCCACCTCGTGAGGATCGTGGAGCTCGGTCGAGGCGAGAACGCGGCGCTGATCACGTCGTTCGCCGAGGGTCGAGAAGAGGACGGCACGGCATCGGTCCCCGACCCCATCGGGGGTCCGGACGAGCGCTACCTCGAGATCTTTGAGTTCCTCGAACGGCTGATTGCTAGAGCCTTCCGGCGCCTCGATCCGGTGGTCGAGAAATGAGCGTCACGGCATCGACTCGCGCGCTGGCCCTGTTGGGCGACCCCGTCGGGCACTCCATGTCTCCGACGATCCTGAACGCGGCGTTTTCGGCAGCCGGTGTGGACGGGATCTTCGTGGCCGTTCGCTGCGCCGCGGACGACCTTCACGGCTTCATGCGGGGCCTGTCCCGAGCAGGCGGTGGCGGAAATATCACGCTCCCGCACAAGGAGAAGGCCGCCTCGGTCGTGGACGTCGCGAGCCCCGCGGTGCGTCGAACCGGGGCCTGCAACACGTTCTGGGGCGACGACGACGGGCGGGTCCACGGCGACAACACCGACGTGGACGGTTTTCGGCGCGCGCTCAAGAGCTTCGTCGAGGGCTCCCCGGCGGGGATCCGCGTCCTGTTGCTCGGTGCCGGCGGTGCCGCCCGCGCAGCCTTAATGGGCTTGCTCGAGGAGGACGCCGGCGAAGTGCTCATCTTCAATCGCACGGCCGAACGTGCCCGCGCGGTTGCGCGTCGAATCGGGGGACAGAAAACGCGAGTCTCACCGCTCCTCGAGGGATTGCGAAGCGAAAGCTTCGATCTGGTTGTGAACGCTACCCGGTTGGGCCTCAGAGAATCCGATCCCACACCGCTGGACTTCGAGATGCTCAACCGAGTCGGTGCGGCGATGGACCTCGTGTATGGCAGCAAGCCGACTCCCTTCGTTCGCGCGGCCGAAGCGCTCGGAATCCGGGCGACCGACGGCGCGGAGATGCTCGTGCAACAGGCGGCTGCCTCGTTCGAGCGATGGTGGGGCAAGCCCGCTCCAGTGGAAGTGATGCGCGCTGCGATGAAGGGGAGCCAACCTGGGTGAACGCGGCATCATGGGCCGCGGACTTCACCGATCTGTTGCTGCCGGCCGGCTGCATATCCTGTGGAATCTGGGTGCCAGGCGGCGCGGCGGGCTCGTGTGCGCCCGATGTCGGACCCGACTCAAGGTGGCGCCGTGGCCCCGCTGCGGGCGGTGCCACTTTCCCAGCGGCACGGGACGGACGAGCGATCTGCAGTGCCGCGGCTGCCGGGACTGGTCGGCCGCGCTCTCCACGGCGCGCTATGCCTACGTGCTCGCGCCGCCCGCCGATGACCTCGTGCACGCGCTCAAGTACGAGGGATGGCCGGAATTAGCCCCGGTCATGGCTTCGGCGATGACGCCCCTCTCGCTCCCAAGCGAGGGGGGGTGAGCGCTCGTAGCGCCGGTCCCCACGACCAGGCTGCGCCTGCGAGCGCGTGGCTACAACCAGGCGGGCTTGCTCGCCGAATGCTACGCCAGCAACCGTTCGCTGGCGCTGGACGAGCTGCTGGTACGCACTGGGGCGAGTGCCTCTCAGACGTCGTTGCGCCCCGCGGAGCGGCGCGCGAACGTGGCAGGCGCGTTCTCCCTGGCCGCCGGGGTCCGAGCGGTGCTGGAGGGCGCCCACGTCCTCCTGATCGACGACGTGCTCACGACGGGAGCGACCGCCTGCGAAGCCGCCGAGACATTGATCGCGGCAGGGGCCGCGCGCGTCACTCTGATCGCCTACGCGAGGGCGCTGCCCCACGACCCGCTCACAGCCACATGACGGCCACATGGGGGTTACCTTGTAGACTGCCTCAGCACTCGACCAGTAGGAGCCCACGCTCATGCCAATCCGGGTAGCCATCAACGGATTCGGTCGCATCGGCCGCAACGTTCTTCGCAGTGCGAAGCAGGCCGGCGGCGCCGACATCGACTTCGTCGCCGTGAACGATCTCACCGACGCCGCGACGCTCGCTCACCTGCTCAGGTACGACTCCGTGCACGGGCACTACCCGGGCACCGTCGAGGTCGCCGAGGGCAGCGTGGTCGTCGACGGTGACGAGGTCAGGGTTTTCAGCGAGCGCGACCCCGCCCGGCTCCCATGGGCGGACCTCGGGATCGACATCGTAATCGAGTCGACGGGCCACTTCCGGGACCGTGATGGCGCGGCCAAGCATCTCACGGCGGGCGCGAAGAAGGTGATCATCTCCGCGCCCGGGAAGAACGAGGACGTCACCATCGTGCTTGGCGTGAACCACGATCAGTACGATCCCGAGAGTCACGATGTAATCTCCAACGCGAGCTGCACGACCAACTGTCTCGCGCCGGTGGTGAAGGTCCTCACAGAGAGCTTCGGATTCCGTCACGGACTGATGACGACTATCCACGCGTATACGAACGACCAGAGTATCCTGGACCTGCCGCACAGCGACCTCAGGCGCGCTCGTGCTGCTGGCGTCTCGATGATCCCGACCACCACCGGCGCGGCGAAGGCGACCGGGCTCGTATTGCCGACTGTCGCGGGTCGCATCGACGGCATGGCTCTTCGCGTGCCGACCGCGGACGTGTCCATCGTCGACGTCGTGGTCGAGGTGGACAAGGACACTACCGCGGAAGAGGTCAACGCGGCCTTTCGGGACGCCGCTGGTGGTGCCCTGGAAGGCATCCTGGACGTTTCAGACGAGCCGCTCGTGTCGATCGACTACCGGGGGAGCCCGTTCAGCTCGATCGTCGACGCGCTCTCCACCTCGGTCATGGCGGGCCGGATGGTGAAAGTCCTCTCCTGGTACGACAACGAGTGGGGGTACTCGAATCGCGTCGTGGACCTCGTGCGCTACGTCGGGGAGCGCCTCCCGGCGCCGGTCGAGGCTTAGGCGCGCGAGTGCAAGAAGCCGTGGCTCCGCTAGTCCGACCGACCTGGGATCGGTTCCCAGCCGCGGGCGGCCTCACGAGCGAGCTCCTCACGGTCGCGCTGAATGACGTCGACCGGGGTAGGCCCACACTACGGATCATCGTTGACGTTCCGGAGGTTGGTGCCGGCATCGTCGCTCAACGCGACCTGGATCGGCGCGAGGACCCGGATCAGGACTGGGACTGAGCCCACTGAAGAAGACCCTCGCCGACATCGACCGAGCGACCCTGCGCGGTCGCACGGTTCTGGTCCGCACGGATCTCAACGTGCGTGTGCAGTCCGGCCGGGTCTTGGACGCCCAGCGCATCGAGGCTTCGCTGCCGACGCTCACGGTGCTCCGCGAGTCCGGCGCTCGCACGGTCGCCCTGTCTCACATGGGTCGGCCGAAGGGACGCCCGAATCCGGACTTCTCGCTCGCACCCGTAGCCGAGTACCTGGGCGGTCGGCTCGGGACACCTGTGGCCTTCGTACGGGACGCCGTTGGCCGAGGCGGAGAGAATGCCGTATTCGCACTCGATGACGGAGAAATCGCCTTGCTCGAGAACACCCGCTTCCACCCGGGTGAGACCGCGAACAAACCGGAGCTCTCGGCCACCTGGGCGGGACTGACCGACCTGTTCGTGAACGACGCTTTCGGGACCGCTCATCGGAAACATGCCTCGACAGCGGGTCTGGCGGGGGCGGTAAGAGAACGGGGGGGCGAAGCGGTCGCTGGGCTCCTGATGGCGCGTGAGCTCGAGTGCCTACGGGATGCGCTCGAGAGTCCTGAGCGACCCTTCGTCGCGATCTTGGGCGGAGCGAAGATCTCGGGGAAGATCGACGTGGTTGAGGCGCTCTTGCCGCGTGTGGATCGGCTACTCATCGGGGGAGCGATGGCGAACACGTTCTTTCGGGCGATGGAGTTGGCTACAGGCGAATCACTCGTCGAAGAGGATCGCATCGACATGGCGGCCGAGTTGATCCAGGCCGCGGGGGACAAACTCGCGCTACCCATCGACTGCGTGGTGGCGGACGAGATCTCCCACGACGCGCCGAAGCGAGTGGTGGCTCGGACCGACGTCGTTGACACGGACCGAATCGTTGACATCGGTCCCGAGACGTGCGGCATCTACCGGAGCATCGTCTCCAGCGCCCGCACGGTCGTCTGGAACGGACCCATGGGGGTATCCGAGATCCCCGCGTTCGCCGGAGGCACGGTGGAGGTGGTGCGCGCCGTAGCCGATGCGTGTGACGGGGGAGCGCTCGGCGTCCTGGGAGGGGGGCACTCGGCGGCGGCGGCAGAGCAGGCCGGTGTCGTCGAGCGACTGAGCCACGTATCAACGGGCGGCGGCGCCTCGCTCGCGCTGCTGGCGGGGGTGGCGCTGCCCGCGGTCGAGTCACTGAGCGATAGGGAGTAGGCCGGATGGCTGTGATCGCGGGCAACTGGAAGATGCACATGGGTGCCGCCGAGACCCGGGCCTTTTTTGCCGGGCTCACCCTGGAGGAACGCGCGGGGAAGAACGAGCTGCTGATCTTCCCTCCCGTGGTCTCCTTGGGGGTCGCCGCGGCGTGCCTCGAGCGCGATCCCAGGATTCAGCTGGGCGCACAGAACATCCATTGGCAGGATGGGGGCGCGTTCACCGGTGAGACCTCCGCCGCCATGGCGGCCGAAGCCGGAGCCAGCCATGTGCTCGTCGGCCACTCGGAGCGACGGCACGTCTTCGGCGAGACCAACGAAGAGGTGGCCTTGAAGATCACGGCCGGCTGTCGGCATGGCCTGGTGCCGGTGGTTTGCGTGGGAGAGACCCTCGCGGAGCGACAGGACGGTCGGGTCGATGAGGTCATCCTCGCGCAGTTGGATGCGGCGCTGGAGGCGCTGGAGGCGCTCGAGGGTGACCTCCGACGGTTCTTGATCGCGTACGAACCGGTCTGGGCCATCGGCACCGGGGAAACCGCGACCCCGGACGACGCGGCAAATGCCCACGGGACGCTTCGCACTCGGCTCGAGGCTACTCTGGGCCTCGCGGCCGCCGTGCGCACGCCAATCCTGTACGGAGGCTCTGTAAAGCCGGCCAACGCCGCCGACCTGCTCGGTGCCGCGAACGTAGACGGCGTGTTGGTCGGCGGCGCCAGCCTGGATCCCCATTCCTTCGCCGAGATCGCCGCGGCAGGGGGCGAGAAGGGGCGTTGACACCCACTTGGACCTCATCGACGTTTAACGCCTCACTTTGAAGGGATTCACAGCAGAAGGGATTCACAGCAGAGATGTACGGATTCTTGCTCGCCGTCCTAGTATTGGACGGTATATTCATGACGGTCATCATCCTTCTCCAGTCCGGGAAAGGTGGAGGGCTCGCGGCCGTAGGCGGGGGAGCCGCCATGACCGAAGGCATCCTCGGCGGCCGCCAGGCCACCACGGTGCTGACGCGTGCCACGTGGACTTCCGGCACCATCTTCATGGTGCTGGCGCTGGTTCTTTCCATCATGTCCTCGCGTGCCCGGCAGCCTTCGTCCGTCATCCAGGTCCAGGCTCCAGTGACCGCGCCCGCACCGGTTCTGCCCGGCCTCGGGGATCAGCCCGCGCAGGGCACGGGAAACACGGACGCCCCAGATCCAGGCAACTCGGGGAACTGACCCCTTCCGAGCGCCTGACTCGATGAGCCGTGGCTGACAACCTTTCTCCGGGGCTGCGGCTCCTGCGTGCGCGAGATCTTCCGGTGAAGGACTACATCGTCCCGCTCGGTGAGGCCCGCACGGTACTGGAGGGTGGAGGGCGAGGACCTCACGATCGTCACCTACGGAGCGATGGTTCACAAATCGGTTGAGGCCGCGCGGACCCTCGAGGGCGACGGGGTCAGCGTCGAGGTCATCGACCTGCGGACGCTGCTCCCGCTCGACGAAGACGCGATCGTTGAAAGCGTGAAGCGAACGGGCAGGCTGCTCGTCGTGCACGAGGACACACGGACCGGAAGCATCGCAAGCGAGATCGCAATCCGGGTCAGTGAGAGGGCGTTCGAGTGGCTAGAGGGCCCGATTCTGCGGGTGACGGCCATCGATGCGCCCGTCCCGTATTCGGGCTCGCTGGAGGACTACTACCTCCCTCAAACGGACGATGTAATAAAGGCGGCACGCTATCTCGCCGCCTATTGATTTTCGAAGAAGCACAAAGGACCGAAGGGCATCGCCGAGGGTAAGCGACGCGTCGCTACCCAGATCCGACAGAGCGGAGTGATCGAGCGTGGCTCGCATCGAAGTCCCGATGCCCCCGATGGGGGAGTCGATTGTTGAGGGCACCGTCTCGAAGTGGCTCAAGCAGCTCGGGGATGCCGTCGAGCGCGATGAGCCCATCCTGGAGATTTCGACCGACAAGGTCGACGCGGAGATCCCGGCGCCCGCGTCGGGGACGTTGGTGGAGATCACGGTCGAAGAGGGCGAGACCGTCGAGGTCGGCACGGTCGTGGCGTTCATCGATTCCAACGGCGCCGCGCCGGCCGCCACGGCACAGGCTGCGGTGGCTGCGCCAGCAGCGACGACGCCCGCCGCGAACGCACCAGCAGCGACGGCGCCCGCTGCGGAAGCACCCGCACGAGCACCGCCGACCGCTACCTCTGGTGCGGCTCCGCCGGGTGGCGAGGAGAGCGCCGAGTACCGGTTGCGTACACGCTCTACCCCAGTCGTCAGGAAGATCGCGGACGAACAGGGTGTCGATATCGCGAGTGTACCGGGGACCGGGCATGCCGGTCGCGTGACGAAGCGGGACATCCTGAGCTTCATCGAATCGAGTGCCGGGGTGGTTCCGGCCCAGCCCGCTGCTCCTGCGGCTCCCGCTCCCGCGGCTTCTGCCGCCGCCGCGCTGCCGGCCGTTTCAGCCTCGGCTCCTGCTGCCGCAGCGGCTCCTTCCGATCTGTGGACCGCGTTCTACGGCGAAGTTCAGCATCCCGAATACACGGTCCGCCCGGCCGACCAGGTAGAGCCGATGGACAAGATCCGTCGTCTCACCGCCGCGCACATGGTCCTGGCCAAGCGGATTGCGCCGCACGTTCACTCGTTCATCGAAGTCGATTTCTCGGCGGTCGACCGTATCCGGTCCGAGAACAAGGCGGGCTGGGTCGCACAGGGCGCGCGCGTCAGCTACACGGCCTTCGTGGCCTGGGCGGTATCTCGCGTGCTGCGTGAGTTTCCGATGGTCAACTCCGCGGTCTCGGGAAACAACGTGATCTCCCGAGGCAACGTGAACCTAGGGATGGCGGTCGACCTCAACCCGGGCTTGATCGTTCCGGTGCTGCACGACGCCGACCACCTGGGGCTCCTCGGGATCGGCAACAAGATCGTCGACGTGGCGACTCGAGCGCGCGAGCGAAAGCTCATGCCGGCCGAGATTCAGGGTGCGACGTTCACCATGACCAACCCCGGGGTGCTGGGTACACTGGTGGGACTCCCGATCATCCCGAAGGGGACATCGGCCATCCTTGGCACGGGCGCAATCGAAAAACGTGTCGTGGTGGTCTCGGACTCGGAGACAGGGGCCGATGTAATTGCGATCCGGAAGCGGTCACTCTTCTCACTGGCGTACGATCATCGCATCGTGGACGGCGCGGACTCCGCGCGCTTCCTCTCCGCCCTCAAGGAGATGCTCGAGAGCTTCCCTGAGGACGCATGATCGCCGAGCATGAGCAAACTGCGTAGGACCCTGGAGCTCCGAGAACTGGGAGTCGTCCCGTATGCTGAAGGACTCGAGCTACAGGCCGAGTTGGTGACCAAGCGGCGGGCCGCCGACATCCCCGACACGCTTCTACTTCTGGAACACCCGCACGTCGTTACGCTCGGTTCGAGCTCTGATGCGGCTCATGTCCTTGCGGACCAGGTCGAGCGGGATCGCCTGGGCATCGAGCTCTTCAAGTCGGGACGGGGCGGTGACGTCACCTATCACGGACCCGGCCAGCTCGTCGCATACCCGATTCTGGACCTCCAGCCAGACCGCGAGGACTTGCACCGCTACCTGAGAGACCTGGAGACCGTGTTGATCGGAGTGGCGGCGTCATTCGACGTCCACGCCGAGCGAAGCGAAGGTCTCACCGGTGTGTGGACCGAGATGGGCAAGCTCGCCGCGATCGGTGTCAGAGTCTCTTCGGGGTGGATCACGTCTCATGGCGTAGCGCTCAACGTGTCGACTGACCTCGACTATTTCGGCACGATCGTGCCCTGTGGCATCTCGGATGGGGACGTGACATCGCTCCAGCGCGAGCTAGGTCGGCCAGTGAGCGTCTCGGAAGCGTCGGAATCCCTCGTCGAGCGCTTCGCCGACGTCTTTTCATGCGATATTCGTGTAGCATAGACAACAAAGATCGCCCCTTCTGATCGCTCTCGCGACCGACTTTTCTTACGTGAATTTCAAGTTCCGGATAGGCAAGAACCCGTTTGTTTCGGACGAATGTTCCCTAATCCATATGTTTACAGTACAGCCCGAACAAACCTCGAAAAAACATTTGGCGCAGCATATAACATGTTAAGTAACATGGGTTTAGGTCGTCGTATATAGAACCACAAGTGTTTCTCCGCCGAACCCTTGCCATCGTGCCCGCGAACCGGTATTGATCCTTCGCGATTCAGATGCGGCTCATCGAAAGACGATGGCGTTGGTCATCCCTCAGATAAATCTGAAGAGTGAGTTGCCGGGCGCGACGGCGCAGCGGTGGCGAGGCGAACCGGAACTTGGGATTTCTGGGGAGCCTGGTGGGGGAGTTCGCTGACCCTCACTAGAAGCCCCGAAAGCGAAGGGGTGCTCTCGGTCGCGGACCGCGCGACAATACGGGGGTGAATGGAGAGAGGCCTGGCCGCCTGCACGAGGGCGGACCCAAGCGAGGCCAGGATCCGACAGCGCAGTGGGGACTTGAAGGCGCAGCGTGACGCGGCCGGAAGACCCCCGAGTAGAGAGGGCCCGATCGTAGGCGACTACGGTTCGGGCCCTTTCGCTTTTCTGGCTGCGAGCTTTGGCACATCTCTGCGTTGGGACCGCGGTCTCGCTCGGCTGCGGCGTACATGAGTATGCCTCGCTCGCCCGCCTTGAGCTACTTCCGCGAGAACCGCTCCGCCGGCGCCTGGAATTCCATGTACTCGAGGTACTTCCCCTTCTCGCGTAGAGCGTCGAGCCACTCCTGGAAGCCGGAGTCTATCAGGCCGCCGGAGTTCGACCGATCCTTGGCGGCGATCGTCGCGAGTTCGTTCGCGTACTCGTTTTCGGGGTGTCCGGCGTGGCCCTTTACCCAGCGGGGACGCATGTCGTGGCGCTGGAGCAGGGTGTCCAGCTGTTTCCAGAGCTCCAGGTTCTCGATCTTGCCGGCCTTCCTCTTCCAACCGCGCCGCTTCCAGTTCGGCATCCACTCGGAGATCCCTTTCACCAGATACTGGCTGTCCGAGACGAAGTGCACGGTGCAGCGACGTCTGAGCACGCTAAGCCCCTCGAGAGCGCTTCGCAGCGCCATGCGGTTGTTGGTCGTGTCGGGCTCCGAGATCCAATAGTCCCGCCGCTCCCATTCGCCGTTCTTCCAGACCTCCAGGAGGCCACCGGCTCCACCGGGGTTGGCCCGCTTCTGGAACTGATTCCCCAGGCAGGATTCATCGGCGTGGATGTAGACGACTTCGGTGCTCATTGCGTGCTCCGACGGGTAACTGGCCGCTCAACCTAAGTGTGACCGGGCGCGCTCGGGAGTCCGGGTTGACCCGGTTGACCCCGTGGGTAGCTTTTGGCCGACGACCCGCTGGTCAGCACAGTGAGGGACCCCTGGAAAGCACAGCCTACCTACTCCTGGAAGACGGTCGCCGCTTCGACGGCGATCTCGTGGGCGCGTCGGACCTCGCCTTGGGTGAGGTCGTCTTCAACACCTGCATGACCGGGTATCAGGAGGTCCTGACCGACCCGTCGTACACTGGCCAGTTGGTCACGATGACCTACCCGCTCATCGGCAACTACGGCGTCAACTCCGATGACCGGGAATCCCCAGTCCCTCAGGTTGCGGGCTTTATCGTTCGTGAAGCGTCGCGGCTCCACTCCAACTGGCGCTCCGAAGGCGGCCTCGACGCCTATCTGAAGCAGAACGGCATCACGGGGATCGCCGATCTCGACACTCGTGCGCTCACGCGACACATCCGTTCGAAGGGCGCGATGCGCGGGGCGATCGCCCCGGTGGGGATGTCCGAAGAGAAGGTGATGGAAAAAGTGCGGGCGCATCCGCTCATGGAGGGCCTCGACCTCGCCTGTGGAATCTCGACAGAGCAGCCGTACTCGGTCCCCGCCATCGGGGAAGAGCGCTTCCACGTGCTCGCGTCCGATTTCGGTGTGAAGGCCCACTCCCCCAAGCTGCTTGCCGAACGGGGGTGTCGGGTCACTGTCATTCCCGCGGACACATCAGTGGAGAAGATCCTCGACGATCCGCCGGACGGCATGTTCGTCTCGAACGGACCCGGAGACCCTGCGGCGGTTGAGCAGGTGGGGGCCGCGATCCTCGGGCTCGCCAAGGCAGATGTCCCGGTCTTCGGAATCTGTCTGGGGCATCAGCTGATATGCCGCGCTTTTGGAGCGAGCACGTTCAAACTCCCGTTCGGACACCACGGTGGGAACCATCCCGTGAAGAACCTCGACAGCCAGAAGGTGGAGATCACTTCTCAGAATCACGGTTTCGCGGTGGGCAGCGGGGAAGGCGATGCGATTCCGGGGGCCCCCGACCTGCGGCTCACGCACCTCAACCTGTACGATCTCACGGTCGAGGGCGTCGAGCACCGCGAATATCCTGTGCTCTCGGTGCAGTACCATCCGGAGGCCGCCCCGGGGCCCCACGACAGTCGTTATCTCTTCGATCGGTTCATCGAGCTCATGGAAGAGCGACGAGCACCCTCCGCCTGAGTCGGACCACGCACCTAAGTCCATCTGTCACAACGATTCCGGTCACCTTGCGGCCGCACGAGGCCGTCGTTACCGTGCCTGGCCCCTAGCGAGACAGTTGGATTCAGAAGCCCCTGGAAAGACGCTCTTCTGGAGGAAGCATGACGAAGGCGGACCTGGTTGAGCAGGTGGCCGAAGCGATCGGCCCCGGGATCACCAAGAAGGACTGCGCACTCGTCGTGGATGGGTTGTTGAACGCCGTGAAGCTTGCGCTCGCGAACGGCGACAACATCGAGATCCGGGGCTTCGGCACATTCAAGGTGCGCAAGCGGAAGACGCGAGTGGCTCGCAACCCCCGAACCGGGGATCCGGTCGAAGTGCCGTCGCGGTCCGTGCCCGTCTTCAAACCCTCGAAGCATCTCCGTAGCCGCGTCGCAAGGCTGGACGAAGTTTCCGGCTGATTCATGGCCGGACCGTGCCTCGGTCGATTCGCTGGATCCTCATTTAACGTTTCTGGGCGTGCGCGCGTCTGACGTTCGGTGAGGGACGACGAACAGTCTGACGCGATTCTTTCCGACGAGGAATTGGTCGAAAGGGGGCGCGCCGGTGACGACGAGGCTCTCAGCGGTTTGGTGGAGCGACATCACGCGGCTGCGTACCGCGTGGCGTTCTCTATGCTGCAGGACGACGATGCGGCGCAGGACGCGGTGCAGGACGCGTTCATCAAGGCGTTTCGAGCGCTCGGAGGGTTCCGGGGCGATGCGTCCTTTCGAACCTGGGTCCTCACCATCGCGGGTAATGAGGCACGAGGCGCGTTGCGCCGAAGAGGACGCCGGAGAGAGACGGCGCTAGAGGATGCGGGGCAGGTGCGAGCGGAGCAGAAAGCACCGGACACCGAAGCGGTCGATGCGCAGGAGGCCGCGCGGGCACGAAGGATGATGGAGACGTTACCAGAGAAGCAGAAGCTCTCCGTTTCACTTAGGATAGAAGAGGGGCTGAGCTTCAAGGAGATCGGCGAGATCATCGGATCCAGCGAGGGTGCTGCCAGGGTCAACTACTTTCATGGGATCCGACGGCTCAGGGAGTTGATGCAATGAGCAATGTGAAGTGCGAAACGGTGCGGGAGTGGATTCCCGAATACGTGAGTGGGCGACTCGCCAAGCTCGATGGCACATCGGTGGGGTCGCACCTGAAGGCCTGCGATGAGTGCAGGGCCGAAGTAGGGCTCGCATGCCTTGTCTTCGAGTCTCGTGTCGACGCGCCGGACGGGCTCGCGAATCGGGTCCGCGACGCCGTGCGCTACGACCGCACATCTGTCAGCCGTCCCTGGTGGGGTATCACCGCGGCCGCCGTGGCGGCTCTCGCCCTCGGCATCGGCATCTCTTCCGACCGGCCTGAACAACCCGAGTCGGCGATTCCGGGCTACGCGTACGAGCTCGAAGACGGAGACCTGTGGCTCAGTGACGACGGCCTCATCGCAGGGGCTCCGGTACTCGATGCTCTGAGCGACGAGGCGCTTCTGCGGTTTCTGGATGAATTGGACGTGGGTGGAGCGGGGGGTTCGGCATGAGGACGTCGCGGCTGGCCAAGTCGGGGTTCGTGCTTTCTGTGTTGCTTTCGCTCCTCGTCGTTGTGCCCGTGGAGGCGCAGCGACGGCCGCCGATGGGGCGCAGAGGGCAGGGGCCAGAGAGGATGGAGCTGGAACGGCGCGTACGCGCGCGCATGGCCGAGATGATCCGGGAGCAGCTCGGCCTCAGCGAGGAGGAGGAGGCCCGCCTCGACGAGACAGTCCGGGGATTCGAGGAGCAGCGCCGGCAGGTGGGGCGTCAGGAGCAGGCTCTGAGACGCCGCGTCGAGGCTCTGATGCTCGAAGGTGGGCAGGACCAAGCCGAGGCGGCGGAGTTGCTGGAGCGCATGTCCGCGCTGCGGATCCAAGAAGCCGCGCTATTCCAGGCGGAGCACGAGGCACTGCTCCAGGTTCTCACGCCCGTACAGGTCTTGCGGCTCGTGAATCTTCGAGAGCAACTCGGTCAGCGTATCCGGCGCCTCCGGGGTCAGCCAGGACGCAGGGACGGCCGGGGCGGCGGCCGCGGCCGCGGTGGCGGCGATGTGCGACCGGGCGGTAGCCCCGGGGCGTTCGGGGGCGGACGCGCGTTGGGTCGACCCAACGGGTCCGAGCTGCCACTGCTCGGGGGTTTCTCACGGGAACGTTGACGTAGCCCGCGGGATCTCCCAAGCTCAGTCGGCTCAGCGCGCCACTCTCTTCTGAGGGATTCATGTCCGTTCCTGTCCGTACGCTCTTTTTTGCTGCCTACCGTGATCGGCTCGGGCTCTCCGAGTTGACGGTGGAGCTCGCGCAAGGCGCTACGGTTGCGGACCTCGTGGCAGAGTTGAGGGGCCGTGGCTCTCCGTTCGACATCTTGCCGGCGCAGCCTGCGGTGGCTGTCAATCGCACCTACGCGATGCTGAACGAGCCCCTTGGCGCAGGAGACGAGGTCGCGTTCATACCGCCGGTCGCGGGCGGCTGACCATGATCTTTGCGCGCGTGGCCTCCGAAGCGATCGACCCGGCCGAAGTCCTGGCTCGGGTCGGGTCCGACCGAGACGGCGCGACGCTGCTCTTCCTGGGCGTCGTCCGTGATCACGCCGACGAGCGACCGGTCTCGGGCATGCGCTACGACGCCTACCAGGAGATGGCCGGCGAGGTCCTGAGGACGATCGCTGAAGAGGCTGCTGAGCGCTTGGGCACGGACCGCGTCGCGGTCGCGCATCGCTTCGGAGAGTTGGCGATCGGTGAGGTCAGCGTGGCGATCGCCGTCTCTAGTCCGCACCGCGCAGAGGCGTACGAGGCGTCACGGTACGTGATCGAGCAGCTCAAGGAGCGTCTTCCCGTCTGGAAGAAGGAGCATTACGTCGACGGGGTCTCCGAGTGGGTTGAAGGCACCGAGCCGCCGGGCACCGCGCCGGCCGCTGAGGCCGCGGCCGTTGGGAAAGAGGGTGACGCGTGATCGATCAATTCGGGCGGACCGTACGCTACCTACGCGTCTCAGTCACTGACAAATGTAATCTGCGCTGCGTGTACTGCATGCCGCTCGAGGGGCTGCCCTGGCTCAAGCGCGAGGAGATTCTCTCGTACGAGGAGATCGTGCGCGTCGTTCGCACTATGGCCGGAATGGGGCTCGAGCGCGTCCGCCTCACCGGAGGCGAGCCGCTGGTCCGCCGTGACCTTCCCGATCTCGTGCACATGATCGCCGCGGTGCCGGAGATCGAGGATCTCTCCCTGTCCACCAACGCCGTGATGCTCGCCGAGAACGCTGAAGCGCTGAAGCAGGCGGGAGTCCAGCGCCTCAACATCTCGCTGGACTCCCTGCAGGCGGATCGCGTGGACGCGATCTCACGCCGGCCCGGCTCATACTCGAAGATCATGGAAGGGCTTGATGCCGCCGAGCAGGTCGGTTTCACGCCTCTGAAGATCAACGTCGTGCTCATCCGCGGACAGAACGACGACGAGATCGAAGACTTCGCGCGCATCACGCGCGAGCGCCCCTGGCACGTGCGTTTCATAGAACTCATGCCCACCGGGGCCAACCTAGACTTGAGCGCGAACAGCTTCGTATCATGCGCCGAAGCGCTGCGCCGGGTCCGCGCGATCGAAGAGCTGGAGGCCGTCGACGGTCCGTTCGGAAACGGGCCCGCCACCTACTATCGGTTCCCCGGCGCTCCGGGCACCGTCGGGGTCATCACCCCGATGAGTCACAACTACTGTGACCGGTGCAATCGCATGCGGCTGACGGCCTCCGGGCAGCTCCGCCCGTGCCTCTTCGGGGACATCGAAACCAACCTGCGCGACCCTTTGCGCGCAGGGGAAGACTTGCGGCCGCTCATCGAGGAAACGCTCCGCATCAAGCCGGAGCGGCACTACCTCATCCAGGGCAGTGACGTGGGGTCCGGTGGGCTCGTCGCGCTGTCTCAAACCGGCGGGTAGACCGCGGCAAGCAGGTCGTTATACTCCACGCGCGGCCGAGGATCACGGTCGTTCGATTTCTGAAGGAAACCCCCGTGGAGCCAGGTCGCCCCATGAGTGCGAAGAAGATCACAGTCGTTGGCGCCGGGCACGTCGGCGCGACTTGCTCGCAGCTGCTCGCCCAACAGGAACTCGCCCGCGAGGTGATCCTCGTCGACATCGTCGAGGGGATTCCGCAGGGCAAGGCGCTGGACCAGTGGGAGAGCGCGCCCATCCAGGGATGTGACACCCGCGTGACCGGCACGAACGGGTACGAGGAGGCTGTGGGCTCCGACATCTTCATCGTGACGGCCGGTATCGCGCGCAAGCCTGGCATGAGCCGGGACGATCTTCTGAAGATCAATGCCGGGGTCATCCGCTCCGTGTCCGAGCAGATCAGGCGCGTTGCGCCGGACTCGATCGTCATTGTCGTGACCAACCCGCTGGACGTGATGGCACAGGTCGTGCTCGAGACAACCGGATTCCCCCGGGAGCGGGTGATTGGAATGGCCGGCGTGCTCGACACGGCGCGCTACCGCTCCTTCATCGCGCTCGAGCTCGACGTCAGCATCGAAGATATCCAGGCGCTCGTGCTGGGAGGCCATGGCGACACGATGGTGCCGCTCGCGAGCTATACGTCGGTGAGTGGAATTCCGCTCACCCAGCTGCTCGCTCAGGACCGCATCGACGCGCTGGTCGAGAGGACGCGGAAGGGCGGCGGCGAGATCGTCGCGTTCCTCAAAACGGGGAGTGCGTACTACGCGCCGGCGGCCGCCGCCGTGCAAATGGCCGAGGCGATCGTCAAGGACAAGAAGCGTATACTGCCTTGTGCGGCTTGGCTCCAGGGCGAGTATGGCATGAACGATATGTACCTGGGAGTGCCTTGCATGCTCGGTGAAAGCGGCCTCCAGCGTATTCTGGAAGTGGAGCTCGATGCTGACGAAACGGCGGCTTTGCAGGATTCCGCGGAGCACGTACGTTTGACGGTCGCCGCATTGAAGGCGCTCGAAGCGTAGCGTGACGGTCCAGACCCGACAGCGTGCGAGCCGATACTGTCACAGAACAGATGGGGTGTAGCTCAATCGGCAGAGCGCCTGGCTGTTAAGCCGGCATGGGAAGAGCCGATTTTGGGAGTATCGGATCGATCAGGAAGGCTGAGAAGCCTCATCGGCGGTGAGCACAGCATCCCACCTTCACCCTCTCCGCGTCACTTCAAACCCACCCCATCGCCCCCCAAGGGGGGTTAGAGACTCCTTATTTCCGCCATGCGTGAGAGGGCCGTGCGGACCGCGGCCTCCGCTAGGCCGAAGGGCTGAAGCAGCGAGATGAGACTGCCGACCCAAATCGGCTCGTCGCGGTGCAGGAGGTACTCACCATACAGCGTGAATACGAGATCTTGAGGGCGCTGGGCGGGCATGACCGGCCGCTACCGGCCCGCGCCTGCGACCCACCGATACACCGCTCGCACGTTCATCGGGAAATAGTCTTCGTAGCGATCCCAGTCGGCGTACTGATCGAGACGGATTCTCCGGGCGGCCTGGTCTTCCGTGAGGCCATCCGCGACCGCTGTCCGCACGGCGGCGGTGAGGTCGTCGTAGTAGGCGATCTGTCGCTGGATCGCCGCCCGGTCGCCCGGTGGTCCGTGCCCGAAGACCATCGTCTCGAACGGGATGTCAAGTAATCCGGAGACCGCATCGAAGAACTCTGGGAATTGCCACCCCGGCAGCTCTCGATACCCCATCGCGTCGAGGGAGACGAAGTCGACGGCGAACGCCACGCCCACGTCGGGAAAGAACGGCACGGCCATGTTGTCCGTGTGGCTCGGCCCTAGATAGTAGAGCTCGATCCAGCGGCCGCCGATCTCGAACCGCAGCTTGTCGGAGAACGTCACATTCGGCACGGGCTGATCAGCGCTCCCGCGCGCCCGGATCGGAGCGACGGCGTTCTCGTGCGCGATGATGGGGACGCCTTCCTGACCCATGGCGGTCATGAGGGCATTAGCGCCGGTCGCATGGTCTGCATCACTGTGACTGTACACGATGCTCACCAAGGGAGAGCCGGGCGCGATTCGCTGAATCTCCGATGCGAATACCCTCGCAGCGTCGACGTTGATCGGGTCGAAGACGACTACGCCTTCGTCGGTGGTGACGAACATCCCGTTGTGGCCGATCCACCTGAACTGGTACACGCCGTCGGCGATCCGTGCGGTCTCGTAGTCGTCCTGGGCGCACAGAGGTGCGCCTGCCAGAGCGGCAGCGATCCCGGCGGCAAACGCGAGTTGTTGTCTGCTCATGGCACTCTTCATGGCACTCTCCGGCATGGGGCCTCACAAGCTACGAGTCACGTCGCTTGTCCGCTCGCCCGATATGTGGAACGACCAAACTACTAGCGTGCACCTTCTTTTGCTTATTACGCGCTCCGCGCCTCCTCAAACCCGCCGTCGCCCCCCATGGGCCCACTAGAGACTCCTTATGGATGTTATGCTTGGCTCGGCATCTGGCAGGTACGGTGACTGACGCCTCCATACGTCACCACAGCGGTATGGCTGAGGCTGAAGTATATTGTTGGAACCAAGTGTTCATGGTTCTTCTCTGAGCTGGATCTCAGGCGATGAAGAGACTCCGATTACCGGTCGCGCTAACGGTGGCGACTCTCTTGGTCGCTTGTGCCTTGAGCGGCTCGAGCCGCGCCGGCGGCTCGGAAAACGTGCTCACGTACGATGAGCTCGTCGCGACCAATGAGACCGATCTGTTCAATGCGATACAATCGCTGCGACCCCGGTGGCTGCGGCCCAGGGGTCTGACGAGCGTCTCCGAAGTGACGGTTGTCACCGTCTTCTTCGACGGATCTCCGCGAGGCGACACCTCGGGCCTGAGAGGCATGCAGCTCACCGACATCGCCAGCGTAACCTACCTCAGCCTCAGCGACGCGATGTTCCGTTTCGGCACCATGGCGGGATCTGGCGGCACGCTCGATATCGAGACCCGCCACTGAGACCATGCGAGGCGGGAAGCCGCCTACGCGGTAAAGCAGCCTTCTTCAGCCTTCAGGGCTTGTCAGCAACTGTGTGCGAACTCAAGCTCTGAAGCGTGGGTGGGGTCCCAGGATACGCCGTCTCGAACCATAGCGTTGGCGATCACAAGCAACTTACGCATGCAGGCGGTGAGGGCGACTTTCGGAGGCTTGCCACGTTCTGTGAGCCGCTGGTAGAAGACGCGGATCGCGGGATTACGCTGACTAGCGGTCAGGGCCGCCATGTACAACGCCACGCGTACGGAACGACGGCCTCCCCAGACCATTCGCTTACCTCTCAACGTACCCGAGTCCCGGTTCAGAGGGGCGACGCCGGCAAGCACAGCGATCTGTTGCCGGTTCAGCTGCCCGAGCTCGGGGAGCTCTCCGATCAGCGTGCGTGAGACGACCGGACCGATCCCCGGTACGCTCCGCAGCAGATCCTCCTTCGCGCGCCACACCGGGCTCGCCTTGATGCGACGCTCGAGTTCCGAGTCCACGGACTTCAGCTTGCGCTTGAGCCACTCGATGTGCTCGCCGATGTCCTTCGCCACCGTGGTGGACGCCATCTTCAGCCGGTTCTTCTCCGCGACCATCATCTCGAGCAGTTGACGACGACGGGCCAGAAGGGCCGTTAACTGCTGGGTGTCCTCGTCCGGCAGCACCCGCACCTCTGGCCGCACCCGCTCGCCGAACAGCGCCAATACCCTCGCGTCGATCCGGTCCGTCTTGGCGAGCTGGCCCGTTGCCCGCGCGAAGTCGCGCACCTGCCGCGGGTTCGCTACCACCACCGGGATCCCCGCTTCGGCGAGTGCCGCCGCCGCCGGCATCTCGTACCCGCCGGTCGCTTCCAGAACGACTAGCTCAACCGGACGCTCGCACAGCTGCTCAACAAGCATTTCGATCCCAGATTCGTCGTTCGAGACCGTCCACCCCTCGTCTTCTACCGCCACCTCGAGCTCTGCCTTTGAGACATCGATCCCTACGTACGCCTCGGCCTCAGACATCCCTCTCTCCAGACTCGGGAGGATGATCGTGCATCGTCCTACCTTGCAGATCCGGGCTCCCTCGGCCCCAACAACTGTTCGGACTCATCACGATCTAGAAGGGACGGCGCCCACGCTAACAATCGGTCTCTAGGACCCTAGGCGGGACGGGCTACCGACCCTGTGTACCCAACGAAACTACCTATTCGTCGTCATACAAGGCAGCTGTCCAGCATCTTGTCCGCCATGTTCGAAGCCATCATCCGCCGGAACGCCGCCCTGGAAGGCGGCTACCGCGTAGATAGAGGGGTGCCCAATTGAAGGCTCAGATCCCCGCGCTTAGCGTCTTCGTGGAACGCGTGGTGATCGTCGGCTCTATTCTGCTGGGATTCGCCACCCCGTGCACCGCCTCACAGGAACATGAAAGCTCCCCCGGCGAACTCGACCTGTGGCTTGATGGCGGCCTCACCGCCGGAGGTGTCGTCCTCGTCTCCGGTGCCGCTGCCGTCCGTCGCGGGCAAGATCCCCTCACCGTGGAGGAGATCTCGCTGCTCGACCCAGCGGATATCAACGGCTTCGACGGCTCCGCTACCACGCAGTGGTCCACCACAGCCGCCGCCGTGAGCAACACGCTCGTCCTGACCCTGATGGCTGCGCCACTCGGCCTGGCGATCGCCACGCCGGGGTCGCGACAGTCCTGGACCGTGGCGGCCATGTACGGCGAGGTATTCCTGGTTGGCAACGGTCTGGTCGAGCTGCTGAAGGGTGTGACGAACCGGGCCAGGCCGTTCGTCTACAACGCCGATCCAGACATCCCCGACGAGGCGCGGTTGGAGGTCAAGGCTCGCCGCGCATTCCCGTCCGGCCATACCGCGAACGCCTTCGCCGCGGCGGTGTTCCTCAGCTCAGTCTATGCGAAGCTCCGTCCTGGCTCGTCCGCGACGACGTGGATGTGGGCGGGCTCCCTGACCCTCGCCACAACCACTGGTTACATGCGCTACCACGGGGGTAAGCACTACCCGACCGACATCATCAGCGGTGCGATCATTGGCTCGTTGGTCGGATGGGGCGTGCCAAAGCTGCACGAGGTCACCGGCGTCAACCTCACGATCGCTCCCTCGGGGGGCGGCAGTGCCATCGGGCTAATGCTGCGCCACTGAAGTTGGCGCTGGAAGCTGGCCCCGCCGTGGTTGAAGGACACCTCAAGTCTTGAGGCAGAAAGGAGGAATCCCCATCGTCTACGACAAACACCCCTCAAGAGGAGGTCGGACAGATGGCCAAGTACGCAACACTGTACAATTTCACGGACCAGGGCATCCGGGCTGTGAAGGAATCTCCCAGCCGGCTCAAGGCTGCGATCGAAGCGGCCGACGGAATGGGCATGAGGGTGCTTGCCGTTTACTACACCGCGGGCCCCTACGACCTCATCGCGATCTGGGAGGCCGAGGACGAAAAGGCCGCGACCGCGTTCGGGCTAGCTACCGGTGCACAGGGAAACGTGAGGAGCACCACCATGCGCGCCTGGGATCCGGATGAATTCGCTGAGATCGTGGGGTTGATGCCGTAACACGGTGCGGGCCCGAGTGCCCAACTGACCCGGTAGAAAACCCTGATGGGTAACAGTTTCGGGTTGCGCGAAGAGGAGCCACTTTGGGTGGGCAGCAGAATCGCAAGTGGGTAGAGGGCATGTTCTTGGGATTGGACATGAATCAATGATACGGATGCCGAGTGCCCGTTTTTCAGTCGGTGACGTGGTGCAGCACAAACTGTTTGATTACCGAGGTGTAATCGTCGAGGTCGATCCGCACTTTCGAGGAACCGAGGAATGGTACGAAGCCGTGGCCCGTTCGAGACCACCCAAGCACCGTCCTTGGTATCGGGTATTGCCACACGGAGCCCAAAATCAAACGTATGTAGCCGAACGAAACCTCGAACCAGATCACAGTGGCCTCCCCATTCAACATCCCCTAGTGGAGCGCTACTTCACTGATTTTAGCAACGGGCGGTACGTCAATGATGTTCAGATCCACTAGTGATCATGCCGTCTTACTAAATCTTAGGCGCGCAGCAGAATCGCGACACGTTAGAAAGCCTGAAAATCGGAAGGCAAATGGAGACCGAAGGCGTCCATGTCGTGTTCGGCGCAGGTCAGGTTGGCTCTCACCTAGCTGAGTCCCTTCTCCGGTCTGGGGCAAAGGTGCGTGTCGCGAAGCGGAGCTCCACCGGAATCCCTGACGGGGCGGAGCCAGCCCTCGGCGATGCGACTGATCCTGCGTTCTGCAAGGCGTGTGTTTCCGACGCGCAGGTTGTGTACCACTGCCTGAACCCAGCCTACAGCACGCGCGTTTGGGAAGAGGTGTTACCGAAGTACCTCGAGAATCTCATCGCGGCCGCGGGCTCGGTCGGGGCACGCCTGGTTGTTCTGGAGAACCTCTACATGATGGGCGTGGGAGACGGTGGCCCAATCAATGAGGATACTCCCGTCAATCCTCGGAGTCGAAAGGGCGAAATCAGAGGTCGTCTTGCTGAGGCTCTCTTTGCAGCCCATCACCGTGGGGACGTCAGGGCAGTGGCAGGGCGGGCGTCCGATTTCTACGGTCCAAGGGGGGTGGGAACCCACTTCGCTGACCGATTCTGGGCTGCTGCTCTAGCGGGCAAACCAGCGGAGTTCCTTCCCAACCCAGAAAATCCGCACACCTACCATTTTATCCCCGATGTCGTGGAAGGCCTCAAGCAGCTTGGGGTAGGTCCGGACGAAGTTGTGGGTCGTCCATGGATGCTGCCCTGCGCTCCCGCGGAAACTAGCCGTACGCTAGTCGACCGGTTTGCCAGAGTCCTTGGAATGGACATCGCCCTTCGCGGCATGCCAACGATCGTCCTCAGGGCTATCGGTCTCTTCGTCCCCATTGTCCGCGAGGTAGGTGAGATGCTCCACCAGTGGGAGGCGCCGTTCGAAGTGGACGATTCGCGGTTCCGCGCCGAGTTCGGTGTTGGCGCAACAGATCCCGATGAAGGAGCCGATAGGACGGTGGAATGGGCGCGGGCGCAGTTTGGACCGGCTTCCTAACACCATTAAGAAGGACCGGGTCAATAGGCGATGTTGGTGAGAACCCGCAGCAGGACGAACGATTTTCGGAGCCGCTCAAGGGGGAGCCTCTGGCTTGCGTACCGTCGCAAATGGGCCACGGATTTAAGGAAGCACTTATCTGATACCGATGTGGCTGCGGCGGGAGGCTGGAAGGGTTCGCTTACGCTCAGGAAGGTCTACCAACAATCCGATGCTGAGACTATCCTACACGTCGTTCTCGGCGGCGGTGAGCTGAGAGAGAGGCAGGGATGAGACCAGATCGTTCTTGCACAAGACATTGCACAGAACTGCGTGTAGCTGAAGGCGGCTGTGTGAGCATAACGCGCAGTTATGCGACGAAGTGACCAAATTGGGGTGTAGCTCAATCGGCAGAGCGCCTGGCTGTTAACCAGGAGGTTGGTGGTTCGAACCCACCCGCCCCAGTAGTGGGAGAGAAAGCGCCGCAAGGCTTTCGAGCCCTGCGGCGCTATGTCGTTTTTCGGCACTGTGTCTCGAATGTGTCTCGCAGGCTGTCTTTGAAGAGGCTTTAGGTCGATTCGGGGAGTCACGATCCGTGTTGTACGACCGCTAGCGCCGTCTCTGGGTCCCTCTTCCCTGTCTAGCAGTCCGTGGAAGAAATAGGTTCCCAGCGGATGATGGGTGGGAGAGAAGGCAGACACGCGGGGGCTGTGTTGTTGTGCAAGAAGCGGGTTTTGGGGTCTGACGAGGCGATATTCGGCCCAAGGCAGGCGAAATAGCGCCGAATACGGCGGAAAAAGCGCGAGACGCGGGTTGTAACCTGAGTTACGAGCGCAGCTTGTACGGTAGCGAGGCCCTGTAACGCACGGGGGGTTCCAACCCCGAACCGCTTGCGCATGAGAAGGCCGAGGTTGAAGGCCGCCGCGTGGATCAACATCCGTTTTCGAATCTCCTCCTGGCCCCGTATGTGGACGCGACGCAGCCCTCCGGTCACAAGCAAGTGCGCAAACCCCCGCTCCACCTTCTCGCCGCGCTGGCGCAGCAGCCGCATCCCCCGGTTGCCGCGGATCCGGCGGCGGTTGTCGTAGGTCGGCTTCTGCGCGTCCCGGTTGTTCTTCCATTTCCGGCGCCCGCGGTTGGGCTCGCTCACATAGCTGCGCAGCTCCCGCTCCTTCACGCCCGTCATGGTCTTGTTCGAGTGGTAGCCTTTGTCGGCCACCACTTCCTCGGGCTCTACCTGCACTACTTCCAGCTGCCGCTCTGCCTCGTCCAGCGTGTTGGGCAGCGACGCCACATCTCCCCCGTCCATCGTCTGCACCGTCACCGCCACAAGCGCACCGGTCTCCATGTCGACCGCCTGCTCCAACTTGTGCGCCAGGCGCGTCCTGCCGTCCTTCATCTTCGTGATCCGCGCCTCCGGGTCGTGCGGATGCACCCAGTCCTTGTTCGAGCCCTTCTTCGGACGCTTCCGGTCCAGCGTCGTCAGATCCTTGCGCGTCGGCGTCTCGATCCCCGACGCCCGGGCCACCTGCTCCAGCCATTCATCGTAGCCCAACCCGTCGTCGCGCCGCACGATCGTGCGCATCGCCGCATTCGCCTCCAGCGTCGTCGAGTCGACGCCCAGCGTCTTGCCGCTCAGCAACCCCGACCCCTTCAGCAGCTCCAGCACCCGCCCGAACACCGCCGCGTGCGCTTCCACGCTCAGGCGCTTGCGCGTCTTCGACAGGGTCGAATGCTCCGGCGGGTTCTTCGCCCACCCGTATCCCAGAAACTCACGCAACGACAACGAGTCCCCACACCGCCAGGCAATGCCCCGCTCCGAGCCGATCCCTTCCAGGTAGCCCACCATCATCATTCGGAAATACACCCCGGGAGCAATCCCCGGGCGACCCCGATTGTCCGCGTAGAACTCACGGCATGCCTCTTCCGCGAACTCGTCAAACCCGCTTTTCGCCAGAAGCTCGTTCAAGGCCCAGTAGAACGGGTTGTCCAAGGCCCGAATCTCGCTCGCCACCACGAACATCTCGCCCTGCCGAGCCTCGGGCCGCTTGCCTACCGCCATCGCCGTCCTCGCTGCAAAAACCCTCGTGTCCTCCTGATTTAACACAACAGCGATGACCGGACTTTATCCACGGTCTGCTAGGGCGGCCTCGAAGACCTCCAGCGGCTTGCCCAGCTTCGTCGGCGGCGCTTCCACGGCCCGCAGGTTGACGTGGCCACCTCGCTCCAGGAGGTAGCCGTAGAGCCGCATCGCGTGTTGCACCTCTTCCTGGGCCTGGTGGCGCATCCAATGCGCGAACCCATCGAAGCTCTGCTCCGCGAAGTGGGCCGACATGCCCAAGTACGTGTACGCAGAGTACAGCTCGGCGCGGATCTGTTCGTTGACCGCTTCTTGGATCTCTTTGTCCAACAGCCCTCCCGGGTCCCTGCGAGTCTCCACAATGGGGGCGATCGTCTCTACAAGGATGTGTACTCGGCGAGAGGGTGCCGGGGCCCGCCGCGGGCTGTGCACCGTCCCGTCCTTGGCATCGTCTAGCTTTCCAATCCCCTCGCCACAGAGCCGAACTGACTCTCGGTCGGCTCAGCTCAGCAGAACCACGCTTCAGTGAGATGCGGCGGCCTACCACTTCGACGGCGGTATCGGAGCCGGGCTACGGTCGGCTGGCCGAGAATAGTCGAAAGGGCAAGCTCCTTGATCCGGTTGAAGGTCGTCGCCGGGTCTTCACCGGAGCCGGCCGCTTCTTCAGCGACTCGCGCGACCTGCCGTTGTAGCATGTCCACACGGGGATCCGGATGCCGCCACGTGTACACGAAATCCTCCTGAACCAGGCTCCCCACGTGGGGTTGGATCTCCGGAATGTCAAGGAGCCATGAGCCTGGAGGCAGAAGGAGCCTGATGGAGTACTGTACCGGGTCCAGCTGATACACCAGATCGTGGTCCTGCACGAACTCGAGCAGCCCCAAATACCCCGACAGCGTCGTCCAAGGTGTGAAAGGCAGCAGCGAGGGGCGAAGCGCTACTTCGGCGGCTCGGGTAATCTCCAGGGCAGCAACCACGTCATCGCGGGTGTGACCCTTGTCGAGATACCGGAGAATACGGTCGTCCACACTCTCCACGGCGGACAGAACGAAGACGCACCCCAGCGCTGCGAGCTCCATGACCGCGTCACGATGCTGGATCAGGTGCTCGATCTTGGCCGTGAAGTCGAAGCTCAGGTCGGGGTGGCGGTTACGCATCTCCCGAACAATCCCGAGTGAGTGCTTCACACCGTTCAGGAAATCAGGGTCACCAAAGTTGATGTGCTGCGCACCGATGTGCACAAGGTTGTCGATATCGGCGAGCACGACTTCCCGCTGAACTATTCGAAGCCTCCCCTCATAGACGGCGGGGATCGGGCAGTGGCGGCACCGGTGAGCACAACCGCGGCTCGCTTCGACGTGTCCCACAAGCCGGAGCTCTCCCCCGGAGGTCCTGAGGCGGGCATACTTCTCCAGGGGAGGTAGTAGATGTCGCGCCGGTGGGAGAAACTGCTGTCGAGACAGGTTCGGCGGACCGCGCAGCTCCGCGAGGGAGACGCCTCCGGGGACGGGCGGTCCATTTTCCGCCAAGCGGTCGACGTGCTGAGTGAGCGGCGTCTCAAATTCACCGCCGATCACGCTGTCGGCTACGCCGTCGAGAAGGTAGTCCTCGTTAAGAGAAGCGTAGAGCCCGAAGTAGCAGATGTGGCACTGCGGATTCAACCCCCGGACCAGCTCACCGACTTTGACGCCGAGTCGGATCGCGGTGTGCATGGGAGTCGAGATCCCCACAAAGTCGGCTCGCCGGACCTTGGCCTCGTCGAGAACCTCCACGGCGAGATCGAGGCATTCTACTTGATGGCGGTCTCCAGCGAGTAGGTGTGCGCCAGCGGACGCCACCCCGAACGGCTGATGGCCGAGCTCATAGCAGGAGATGAGGAGCACGTTCATTGCCGAGGATGCCTCATGGCGGTGCACGATGACCCGCTTCGATCGTCAGATTTGAGTAAGCGTCCGACGTAGGGGGACCCCCGGTTAGCTGTTGCCTGCGGGTCCCGCGGTCCGAGGCGACCTCAGAACCGCCCGATAGAACCAATGAGTGTCAGTGGTCAGCGGTCATTTCGGATGCTTCAACAGCGGGGACGCTACTCAAGAATGATTCTTCTTCTCAGCAATGTAGCTTCCAGAACTTACAATGGGCAGGCGAAGGTGCTTGGGATAGACTCTCTGTCTGGAGGGCACCGGGTCGCCAACTCTTGTCTATCCCGAGGGAGGCCGTAGGTGAAAGAGTTTAAGGAATCGCGTCTTGCCTTGGGCGCTGGGGAACTCTGGGAGCTCGGTACACGCGCGGAGTTCCTGGATGCGGTCGGCGACGGCTCGCTGCCCGAGGATGCGTTCAGCCGCTGGCTCGTGCAGGACTACCTGTTCGTGAGAGGCTTTGCCGCCTTTTTGTCGCTGACGGTCTCGAAGACGCCCAGGCCGGGACAGAGCGCCTTGATCGCGGGCCTCTCGGCCCTCGACGACGAGCTCGACTGGTTCGAGGCGCATGCCCAGGCCAGGTCCCTCAATTTGGGCGCCGAGCTCCACCCAACGTGCCAGCGCTACGTCGACTTTCTGATCGCAGCGGGCTACTCTGAGCCGTTCCAGGTGCTGCTGGCACTCTTCTACGGCGTCGAGGTGGCCTACACGGTCGCGTGGGGTCGTCTCGAGGTCCGGGGGCCATACACCGAGTTTATCGCTCGGTGGACCCATGAGGACTTCCAAGCCTACGTGCGCGTCCTGTCAAGGCTCGTGGACGAGCATCCCCATCCCCGTCAGCAAGCGATGTTCAACGAGGTGATGCGCCATGAGCGGGATTTTTGGCGCATGACTTGGGAAGGCTGAACCGATCATGGTCGCCGAACCGCTCCACAGGACCTTATGGCAGGCCAACCAGGCACTAGCCGAAGAATGTTTGGCCCATCCGTTCGTCCGCGGCTTGGGGGACGGTAGCTTGGATCTCGAGGTCTTCAAGCACTATCTGGCTCAGGACGCTTTCTTCCTGAAGGCCTTTTTCAGCGCCTACGCCCTGGGCGCGGTTCGAGCAGTGGAGAGACGGGGGGTCGCACAGAGGCTCCACGGGCTCATGCGCGGCGTACTGGAGGAGCTGAAACTCCACGAGGGCTACGCTCAGAGTTTTGCGATCGATTTGGAGAAGGTCCGACCCCACCCGGCCACCCGCGCCTATACCGACTTCTTGCTCCGGACCGCGTGGACGGCCGAGGTCGGTGAGATTATGGCGGCGATGACCCCCTGCATGCGCCTCTATGCATACTTAGGACACGAGTTGGCCCGGGAGGATCACTCCCAGAACCCCTATCGGGAGTGGATCGAGACCTACTCGAGCGAGGAGTTCGAGGCGCTGGCAGCCGAGCTCGAGTCGCTGCTCGACCGGCTAGCCGAGGGCACGCACAGGGTCTCTCTGGCCTACCGTTACGCGATGCGCTGTGAGCTCGGCTTCTTCTCCGCCTCGCTTGACGAGGCGAGGTGAACGCTAACTCCATCGGATCGGTGAAATGTCTACGCTGGCGCGTCAGACGGCGTTTTCGCCGCGTAGGGCATCTCTGGCCGGTCCGCAGGCTTCCCACCTAGATCTCGCCATTGCCCCTGTCGGCCGCAGCGCGATCCTCGCACCTCCGCCGGACACTCCCTGGAACAGGCAACCGGCCGCCGCTCAACCGGGGGGCAAGCACTGCCCACAGGTGCACCATCAACCACCCCGCGTGTGCATCTCCCGGTGCGGATCTTTACGTAGAGCCTTGATCTGATAGAGAGGGCCTCGCAAGCCCAACGCCTTCCGATCCTCGGCCCCACGATCGGCACGATTTGTCCAACCGCGCACGATCAGCGACCTCATATGGTCTTGGGAGGCTCCCTCTCGCAGAGGCCGCCGAAGGTCGATCCCGTGGGCTCCGTACAGACACAGGAACCACATCCCATCGGCAGTGAGCCGGCTCCGGTCGCAGGCACGGCAGAATGGTTCGGTTGTCGAGGCGATGATGCCGAATGTCGTCCCGTCGGGCAGCGCATAGCGGCTCGCCGGGGCCGAGCCATCGTTGCGAAGCGGCTCGATCGGTCCATAGTGCCTCGCCAGCCGGCTCAGTATCTCCCTACTTGAAACGACCATGTCCATCGTCCACCGCGTTGCACCGCCCACGTCCATGTATTCGATGAAACGGACTTCTGCGCCCCGATCTCTAGCGAAGTCGATCAAGTCAGTGAGCTCGTCGTCGTTGTACCCGCGCATGACCACGGTATTGATCTTGAGGGGTTTCAACCCGCCCTCCGCGGCGGCATCGATCCCTTCGAGCACCTCGGGGAGACGGGCGCGGCGCGTGAGCTGCTCGAACCGCTGCGGCCGTAGCGTATCGAGGCTCACGCTGACCCGGTCCAGGCCCGCGCTCCGGAGCGACTCCGCCTGCTTCGCCAGCAACACACCATTGGTGGTCATGCTCAGGTCACGAACATCCGGGTTTGCCGTTACGCGCTCCACCACATCCACAACTTCGCGGCGGAGCAGCGGCTCGCCTCCTGTGAGCCGCACCTTGTCCACCCCAAGCTCGCTGAAGACATCGACGAGATCGCCGATCTCTTCGACGGTGAGGATGTCGTCGCGGGGTAACCAGACATACTCCTCCTCGGGCATACAGTACTGGCAACGCAGGTTGCATTTGTCGATCAGTGAGACCCGGAGGCTCTTAAGAGGCCGGCCGAACGTGTCCAGCACTGTGCGCTTTCTCCTGGTCTCAGCTGCCTGGCGGCGACAGTTGCAGTCAAATGCCGCCGTGCTTCGTGGACGGTGGATCTTCGAGATTGGGACTCGCGTTCAGCGCATGGAGCGCTTGCAACACGCGGTCGAAAATATCCGAGGATTGCTCGCTTCGCATGTTCTCTTCGTCCGCGACTTGAAGTTGTAGCTCGTCGAGTTTCCACCGACGCAAGACTTCGATCTTCTGTTCGCGAGTCAACTCGTCCCGTTTAAGCACATCCTCGGGACCATGGAATGCAAGCGCAGGGTTCAGCAGTGCGTTCCTGAGATCGATCCGTTTTTCGCCGTTTGCCACCTCTCCACGCTCCGACGGTATTGAACTTCGATTTTCTTACGTTATTTATTTCTCATACCCAGCACGCTTTTGGAAAGTTGTGGCACTCCTGGGACGTTGTGGGTACTCTTCGGCGCTCGCCACCCGCGAACAGCTGAACGGCACGGTCACTCTGCCCAGCGTTCGCGTATGCCCACAGTAGGTGAGTATCCGACGTACCTAGGAGTTCGGGCTTGAGGACCTTCAGCGCGACCTTCCGCTCATGCCTGAGGTCGTCGGCCAGGTAGAGACTGTAGCCATGCCACACTCGCCTAGCGCACGCTCGATGCGGTAGCGGCCTTCAAGGGCTGAATTCAGGCGGGTGATCGCACCGGACATCGGGTTGGCCGTCCTATCCTTTGATGCGGGCTTAGTCGCCGAACGCTCAGGCGCCAGGGTACATCACTCTCCAGATTCGGCCGGTCTTGTCGTTCGAGATGTAGACGCTGCCGTCCGGTCCCTCGGCAATGCCCGAGGGCCGGTAGGCCGCGTCGTTGCGGTTCATCAAGGGCGCCTCCCCGGCGAAGCCGTCCGCGAAGATCTCGTAGTCGCCCGTGGCCGGCGCGTTGCCTTCGAACGGCACGAACACGACCTTATACCCGCCCTGGGGCAATGGCGCCCGGTTCCACGAACCGTGGAACACGATGAACGCACCTCCCCGGTATCTCTCCGGAAATTGCTCGCCCGTGTAGAACATCAATGCATTGGGCGCCCAGTGGCCCGGGAAGCCAATCAAGGGGAGATCGAACTCGCCGCAGCGGCCGACCTCCATTCCATCGCCACTGTACTCCGGCGACAGCACCCGCTTGCCCTGCTGCCAGTCGTGGTAGCAGTACGGCCAACCGAAGTTGGAGCCGTCTTCCACCCTCAGGAACTCCTCTGACGGTAGCTCGGCGTTCTGCTCCTCCGTGAAGCCCTCCCACAGCGTGTTCAGCTGATCGCGTCCGTGCTGAGCCAGGTAGAGCCCGGCCGCGAACGGATGCCAGGCCATGGCGAAGTTCTGCCGCATGCCGGTCGCGTAGCGAGTGCCCGACGCCTGGGTTTGACCCAGGCGATCCGCGTCGAACTTCCATACGCCCCCGTGATTCTCGAGCAACGGGCACGGGTCCATGCCAGGGACTCCAGGCACGCGATCCTTCGACTGACATGCGTTCGCGGGCGCGCCGACGTTCACGTACATCCCGCCCCCACCGTCGAAGGCGAAGCCCTTGGACGCATGGGACTGCTGATCCGGTAGCGTCACGATCACCTCGGCAGGCCCGTGCGGGACGAGCTCGCCGAGCGTCATCGGGTGGCGGACGATCGCGTTGTCGCGACCGAAGTATAGATAGTCGCCGCGCAGCTGTATGCTCGTTCCGCCGTCGGCGCCGAATCGCTCCTCAACGTCGGCGCGGCCGTCTCCGTCGGTGTCGCGCAGGGCGATGATTCCGCCGGGGGCGTTCGGCTGGTTACGGATCGCCACGAAGATGTCGCCGTTCGGGGCCACGTCCAGGTGCCGCGCCGTGCCGAGGCCGTCCGCGACGACGACAGCGCAGAACCCATCTGGAAGCTGGATGCTGCCGTTGCCGGCGTCGCACTCAGGGAGGGCCGCGGTCTGCTCCGCGCCGCTCGCGGTCGTGAGCACGACTGCTGCGGCCAGGGCGGATAGGAGCGAACCGAGGATCGAGTGTCGCATGCTTCCTCCTTTCGAAGAAGAAAACTTCCGCTCCCAGCGATAGCGAAGCCCGCGTCACCTGCGGAGGTTCTCAATGTACGCGGAGGTCGGCTCCGCGCACGTCGGTCACTGTCGCTGGTTCGAGCAGTGCACCGGTTTTGGTCTGAGACTCAAGCGACAGAGGCTCTCTCACCCTCGGGCCGCCCTAGCAGGTTCTCGCTTGTTCTACAGACCCCCCAACCGTCCTCTCCGAGAGCGAACGTCATTGTTACCTCGATCGCATGACGGTTCGCACGATTCGGCGAGTCACGACCGGCCTCCAAGCCGACACTGTGCATCGATTCACTCCTGGGTGCCTTGCGAGATCGTCCTGCGTTAGCCCCGACGTCCACCGGATGAAGCGGAGGCGGTCTGGCAGGGAGTCACCTGAGGGTAGGGACGACGATCCCGCGAACGCACGGATCTCGGGGCCGTAGCGCTTCCCATGGAGTTGCGTCGGTGGTGCCGGCCGAGTCGAGGTGTGCTACGCCTCCTTCAACGCGCAGTCGATCGCGTGGGTCTGTCAGCGCGCTCCTACCACCGGATCTTGAAGGTGGCTCGCACGACCGCCGACCTGGACGGCGCGGAGGAGATCCGCTAACGCGATGCGGCCAAGGCCCTCCAATACCGATACTTGGATCACGTGCGGGAGTGATCGGGTGGTGTGGCTTTCGTGGCTGTATGCGTGATCTGGGAAATGAACCGCTGACCTTCCGTTCGCTCGGGGCAGCGGCCATCATCCTCGGTGCGGTCGTCTTGATCACGACGGAAGCGGGGACGCGCCCGGGAGAGAACAACCCATGAGCCTAGGAATACACGCCTTCGCCCGCGTAGCGGGCATGATCCAACAGGACGACAACTCGATAGCCGCATTCGCTGACGGGCTTGGAGGCCTCGCGACGGGGACGCAGGTCCAGATCCTCGTCTCGATTCTCGTCGTCCTGAGCATCTTGTCCGTGCGCCGGGCACTGCTCGTGGTGGTGCGCAGGCGCGTCGTGGACACAGGTGTCCAGTACCGGTGGACCAAGATCTCCCGGTACGTAGCGTTGGCGCTGGGTCTGCTGGCGCTGGTCCTGGTCTGGTCCACCGCCATCCGCTCTCTCGGCACATTCTTCGGACTGCTCTCGGCGGGCCTTGCGATCGCGCTCAAGGATCTCGTGGCGGACTTCGCTGGGTGGGTCTTCATTCTGGCGCGGCGGCCCTTCGACCTCGGTGATCGCATTCAGATCGGGCCGCACGCTGGCGATGTGGTCGATCGTGGGATCTTCCAATTCGCGATCATGGAGATCGGCAACTGGGTGGAGGCGGACCAGAGCACGGGGCGCGTGATCCACGTACCCAACGCGCTGGTGTTCACCGAGCCGCTGGCCAACTACTCCGCCGGCTTTACTTACCTATGGAACGAACTGCCGGTTCGCGTGACATTCGAGAGCGATTGGAAGCGAGCCAAGGAGCTGCTTTCGGCGCTGGTGACCGAGTTTACCGAAGAGGTGGTGGCGGAGGCTCGGAGCCCCCGTGCCGATGCCGACAGGCGACTCCTGATCCACTACCGGACGCTGACACCGATGGTATACACATCCGTAGCGGAGTCAGGGGTCTTGCTCACGATCCGCTACCTCTGCCGCCCGCGGCAGCGCCGGGGGACCGCGGAGGCACTCTGGGAGCGGATTCTGGAAGTCGTCGCCGAGTCGCCGGACATCGAGTTCGCATATCCGACTCAAAGGCTGCTGGTGGATGGGCCGAAGTGAGCAACGGCTTGTGGGTCACACCTCGCTACTCGATCGACGGCGTAGAGCGGATCGACTGGACCGTGAGTGGGGTGTCATGTGTAACTCAGGACTTCATAGTTCACACTAGGAATCCACACAGGATGCGGCTGTTTATTGGTCTCACGTTCCCGAAAAAGCAGCGCGAGCGAATCCATCGTGCTGCCCGCGTCCTGCGGGAAGAAGAGCTGCCGGTTCGGTGGGTGGATCTCGAGAACTATCACGTCACACTCAAATTCCTCGGAGAAGTCCGGCCCGAGGACGTTCCGCCGATCGAGGCCGCAATGGTGAAGGTCGCGAGCACCACGGCGAGTTTTTCGGCCGAATTCGGCGGATTCGGGGCGTTCCCGACCATTCGGCGGCCTCGCATGCTCTGGCTGGGCCTAGGCGCGACCGCCTCACTGCGGTGTCTCAAGCAGGACCTCGAGTGGGCGATGAGCGACTGCGGCTTCGAGCCTGAAACGCGGGCGTTTCACCCCCATATCACCTTGGGGAGGGCGGACGACCGCGGAGGGGCCGGCGCGTTCCGGAGGCTCGATCAGCTCGTTGCCGATATGGAGTTCTCGGCTGAGGTGAAGGTGCGGACGATCGATCTCCTTCGCAGCAACCTGTCTAAGGACGGCGCGCGCTATAGCGTACTGTCCAGCGCGAAACTCGCCACCTAAGGGGTTCCGGGCTCGCGCATGAAGAAGATCCTCTCCGCTGTCGTCCTGATCCTCGTGGCGTACGCCGGTTTTCTGTGGGGTCCGGCGGTCTTTCCGGGTATCGAGCGGGCGTTGGGTATCGATCCCACGGCCCCGGCGGTTCCGGACGCACAGCCAACGCCCGAGCTCGCCGAGCGGACAATGGACCTCTTCGAGCGGTTCCGAGCCGGAGAGGCCGGTGACCGGCTCATGCTCGGGGGCACCGAGTTGTCCGCCGTGGTGAGGCATTCGCTACCCGGAATCGTGCCTCGCGGGATCACCGCGCCTACGATCGAGCTGGACAAGGGACGTGTGCACCTGTCAGCCAGGGTCGCCGTCGAGGCCTTCCCGGACTTGCCCCGGCTCGATCAGATCATCGGCTTGCTTCCGGACACGATCCTGATAGAGATCCGCGGCTCGCTCGTGCCCCTAGACCAGCGTCATGTGGCGCTGCTCGTCGACCGGCTACAGGCCGCGAGGATTCCCATTCCGGCTCGGCTGGTAGCCGAGGTGCTCAAGGCATTCGGACCGTCGCGGCCCGCGAGCCTACCGGACGACGCGCTCGAGGTCCCGCTGCCCGATGGCCTGCGCTCGGTGTTCGTACAGAGAGACAGCTTGGTGATGCTCGCCGACGTGGCTCCTGCGACCGATGACGAGCGTGAGGGGACGCGGTAGATGGCAAGGCTGGTGGTAGTCGATGACGAGAAGGGGATCCGGGAGGCGCTCGCTCAAGTCTTCGAGTACGAGGGCCATGACGTTCGTGTGGCCGGGGATGGGCCCGATGCGCTTCTCACGGCAGAGTCCTTTCACCCGGATGTGATCTTCCTGGACGTGAAGATGCCCGGCATGGACGGCCTGGACGTGTTGGCACGCCTCCGCACCGAATGTCCGGGGGCGTTGGTCGTGATGATTTCGGGTCACGGAACGATCGAGACGGCTATCGAGGCAACCCGGAATGGCGCGTACGACTTCCTCGAGAAGCCGCTCGACACCGATCGCCTGTTGGTCACCCTACGTCGGGCGCTCGAGCTCAAGGGGCTCACCGACAGCATCGCGGACCTCCAGAGTCAGGTCGAGAGCCGATACGAGATCGTCGGCACGTCCTATCAGGTACGGCAGGTGCTCGACCGCGTGGAAAAGGTCGCCCCGACCGAAGCTCGCGTTCTGATCACCGGGGAGAATGGAACCGGCAAAGAGTTGGTCGCTCGAGCGATTCACCGGCTCTCGTCGCGATCAGACAAGTCATTCGTGGAGGTCAACTGTGCGGCGATCCCATCAGAACTGATCGAGTCGGCTCTCTTCGGGCACATTAAGGGATCGTTCACTGGGGCCGTCGCCGACCGGGAGGGGAAGTTCGAACAGGCGCATGGCGGGACACTCTTTCTGGACGAGATCGGAGACATGTCGCTCGAGGCTCAGGCGAAAGTCCTCCGGGTGCTCGAGCAGGGAGTCCTCACCCGCGTAGGTGGCTCCAAGTCGATCGAGGTGGATGTTCGCGTCATCTCCGCGACGAACAAGGATCTCGAGCAGCAGATCGAAGTCGGAGCTTTCCGCGAGGATCTCTTTTACAGGTTGAACGTAGTCCCGATTCAGGTACCCGCTCTGCGCGAGCGGCGCGACGACGTCCCGATGCTGATAGGTCACTTCTGCGAGCAGATGGCGAACGGGCGAGGCGTGGTCCCGAAGCACTTTTCGGCGTCCGCGATCGAACGGCTACAGGCGCTTCCGTGGCCTGGAAACGTGCGGGAGCTTCGCAATACGGTCGAACGCCTGCTCATACTCTCTGGATCTCACGAGGTGGGGCCCGAAGACGTCGACCTGCTCGCGTCTGGGAGGGGTGGCTCTCCAAGCATGGCCGGGGAGATCCTCGGACTCGAGACGTTCGTGGAGTTCAAGGAGAGCGCCGAGCGCGCGTACATCGTTCAGAAGCTGCGTGAGAACGAATGGAATGTTGCCGAAACCGCGCGCCGGATTGAGATGCCACGCTCGAATCTCTACAAGAAGATCGAGCGATACGGCCTCGTGCGGGACGGCTAGCGTATAATCAGCGCAAGGCCAGAGCCGCCCTTTGCCCCGAGGCATCGGATCGATATATATTCTCCCACAATCGATCATACGGGTGGGCCATATCGGAAGCCGGTGAGATTCCGGCGCGGCCCCGCCACTGTGAGAGGTCTGACGTAGTCGGAACGGCTGTTCACCGGAGCCACTGGGGTTGATCCCTGGGAAGGCGGGCAGTCGGCCTCGAGCCAGGAGACCTGGACCACCCGTACCAGCCGAACATCTCCGTGGGGGGGTTATGGCCCGCAGAACTCCGGCCGTCCTGGCACTCGCTGCTCTCTTGAGCCCGTTCCCGCTCGTCGCGCAGGACCGCGCATTCTCGCTCGAAGGCCTGGTCGTCACGACCAGCCCCACAGCCCGAGTCGCCGACGCGATCTCTTCCAACGTCACCGTACTCGAGGGTGGAGAGCTGCGGTCCCGGGGCCTCGCCACCGTTGAGGACGCGCTGCGAACCGTGTCCGGGCTGGCGGTCGTGCAAAGTGGCTCGTTCGGCGCTGCGACCTCGGTCTTCCTACGGGGAGGGGAGAGTGACTACGTCCTGGTATTGGTCGACGGTGTCCAGGTGAACCAGCCGGGAGGCGCGTTCGACTTTGCGGCGCTCACGCTCTGGAACGTGGAGAGGATCGAGATCGTGCGGGGTCCTTCCAGCGCGCTACACGGGTCGGACGCGGTGGCCGGGGTCATCCACGTCATTACTTCGACGGGGCGCGGACCCATGACAGGAACTCTGGTGACCCGCCTCGGCTCCTTTGGCCGGCGTGACTGGTCCGCCAGAGCAGCCGGTGGCACGGAGCGGGCCGGATACAGCATCTCGCTGTCGCGCTCCAGGACCGACGGAATCCTGGCGTTCAACAACCGACACGACAATAAGGTGGTGAGCGGTCGGGCGAGCTTCCTGCCGGACGATCGCACGCGCGCCGACATCTCGTTTCGTATCGGCGACCGCGAATACCACTTTCCCACGGACGGCTCCGGCATCGTAGTGGATCGGAACGCGTTCACGTATGCCGACGAGACGCTCCTCAGCGCCTCGGTGAGTCGAGCTCTGTCGTCTATGGTCGATGTGCAGGCACGCGTTGGCATCGTAGATACTGACGGCGGTTCGGACGACGCGCCCGACCACGCGGCCGACTCGCTGGGCTTCTTTGGTTTCTCGAGTCTCGACCACGTGCGTCGCGGGACCGTCGACCTGCGCGCCAACGCACGCCTAGGGGACTTCGTCGCAACCGGAGGGTGGGAGCTCGAGGAGGAGCGCCAACGCTCCTTCAACCAGTCCCAGAGCCAGTTTGGTACCTCTTCCGGCCGGAGCGAGCACGCCCGCCTGAACAAGGCGTACTACGTACATGTGACCGGTGAGCGGAGCCGCATCGCGGTGAACCTCGGCCAGCGGCTCGAAGACAATGAGAGGTTCGGCACGTTCGGCACGTGGCAGATAGGCGCCTCGTGGCTGGCGTCGGAGCGAATCGGTACTCGACTCCGCGCCTCCGCCGGCACGTCACTCAAGGAGCCCACATTCTTCGAGAACTTTGCGACTGGCTTCGCGAGGGGGAACGAGAATCTCGAGCCGGAGCGCTCTCGCTCGTGGGAGCTCGGGATCGATCAGGTCCTCTTTGGGGGCGACGCTCGCTTTCGCGCAACCTGGTTCGAGCAATCGTTCGAAGACTTGATCCAGTTCACGTTCGCAACGGCGGCTCCGACCGATCCGAACTTCTTCAATGTGGCGGCCGCCAGCAGCCGCGGCCTGGAGGTCGAGGTCGACGGCGTAGTCGGTTCGTTCCGTGGCTCTGCTTCGTGGACCCGACTCGACACCGAGGTCACCAACTCCGGATTCGACGAGGGCCCCGGCGCAACCTTCGTCGGGGGGGAATCGCTGCTGAGGCGGCCCAAGCACACCTTCAACGCGCGTGTGGCCGCCGCTGCGGGCAGCCGCGCACAACTGTTTGCCGATGTCTCCGTCGTCGGAACGCGAGCCGACCGGGACTTCACACAGTTTCCGGCCTTGCCCGTACAACTGGCTCGATACAGCAACCTCGCTTTGGGCGGATCTGTCGAGGTTGTCACTGCCGGGGCCGGCGGTCCCGGGTTCGTGCTGGAGCTTCGGGTGGAGAACGTGCTCGACCAGGACTTCGAGGAGGTCTTCGGCTTCGTGGCGCCCGGGTGGGCGATGTACGTGAAGGGCATCCTGAGTTTCGGCGGCGAGCGCTGATGCCCCCAATCGCGTAGAAGCCACGATGCTAGTGTCCTGTCCCAGAAGTTCGGCGCGCACCGAGGGTGTCGAGGCGCCGCGACCACTCGCCTTTCGGCGAGCGGTGCCCCAAGGCGCGACGACGAGGAATAGCAGGGCTATGGGGCGCCCACGCCGAAGGCATGGGTCGAGGAGCAACGCAGCCAGCGTGGATGCATCGGTTCCCGAATGCCGGCGAGCTTCTGGGACAGGGGCACTAGCTCAGCGAATGATCGTGGTGCCGTCCGCCAGCGCGTACAACGCTTCCATGGTGCGGTAGTCGCGTGCGCTCAGCGAGGTCGCGGTATTGGTCGCGTACATCACGTCGCGCGCGTTGTCACTGTGCATGAGAATGCCCAGGGCGTGGCCCATCTCGTGCGCCGCGGTAAGTCGCACTTGACGGGCTTCGAGCGTCCCGCTCCGTGCGAAGGGGTTCTGGGTGGCGAGCTCGAGCTTGACGACCTCCAAGCCCCGCTGCGAGGACCACTGGGTGCGCGCCACTCCGATCTGACGGCCGTCGAGTGAACTGCGCCACTGCACCTCGAAGTGTGCCTCGCGGTTTCCGCGCTCGTCCACGGTGATCGGGAAGGGCTGACCGCTCCACTGCCGGACCCCTGCGGCGGCCCCGGCTTGAAGCCGTCGGGCGTCGCCGGATGGCAAGAAGTCAGGTCGCGGAATGTGCACGACGATCGTGCCCTGGAAGTCCTTCCACCGCTGAATCTGCACCATGCCCCTGGACTCCAGCTCCGAACACAAGTACCCGACGTTGAGGCATGCGGTCTCGGCGGATAGCACGGGTCCGGCCGTCCCCTCAGGCCGCGCGGTGAGTCCTTGTCTCGCGGCCCCCCCGTCCAGCTCGGAGGTACACAAGGGGTCGTAGGCCTCATCGCACGGTTGAGAAGTCTCGTCGAGGTTGTGCGTCGTCGAAATGCGACCACGCATCAGCGCGAAGACTCCGGAGAGCACGAGCAGGGTCGCGAGGAGCGCAAGGGGGCTCGGGCCCCGGCCGGACGATGGTGTCCCGCTGACAGTTGAAGGTGGTGGCGCCGGAGAGTCTCTTGGTTAGCCTGTCTTTCTCATTTCGGCAACCGGTTCATGGTCGTCGAGGTGGGCCCTGAGCATCCAGAGCTGGTCGTAGCCGATGATCCTCCGGTAGCTCTTCTCGGTTTCCACGAACGAGGCCGCAGCCCAGCGCAAGGCCATCGCTCCGTTCTTCCAGTTAGTCACCCTGCGGGTCTTCCGTCTTACGCCCGAGTGGGTGCTGTCGATCAGGTTGGTCGAGCCCAGGCACTTCCTCAGCCGCGGTGGGAGGCCGAGCCGGTTTATGGTGAACATCTCGCTGAGGCCTTCGCGCAGGCTGGCTGCGGCCGAGGGGTGGTCGCGCTCGAGCCATCGGGCGAGCTGCTCGAGCTTCTGCTCGCCCTGCTTCGCGTCCAGCTTCATCGCCGCCCGGAACGCCGCCTTCACCTGAGGATGCTGATCCTTCGGCAGATGACCCAGCACGTTGCGGAGCTTGTGGTTGCGGCAGCGCTGGATGGGGTGACGTTGGCCGAACACCTTCTCGATCGCCTTCCTGAGCGCTTTCGAGCCATCGATCACGAACAGCCGCCGCCTGCCCGGGTCCAGGCCGCGCTCGACCAGATCCTCTAGGAGCGCGCTGGTCACCTCGGCGTTCTCACTCGCTCCTTCCCTCACGCCCAGCACGTGCTTCTTTCCGTCTGAGTCCACGCCTACCGCAGCAAGCACGTGGTGCGAGCCCATCTGGATCCCGTCCAGGTAGATCACCAGGAGGTCCCACGCATCCAGCCGGCGCTCCATCAGCTCCTTCAGCACGCGCTCCGAGGCCTCGACCGTCTCACGGCTCACCGCCGACTTGCTCACCCCGACCGTGTCGGCCATCTCACCGATCACACGGCCGTACTTTCGCGTGCTCACCCCCGCCATCAGGACCTCGAGCATCCGATCCGCCACGGCGCCCGGTCTCCGCATCGCTGCGTACGCCGGCACCTCGACCTCGCCACCCTCCCCGGCGCCCCGGCGCCTGAGCCGTGGCCGCTCCACACGCACCTTCCGGTCCGACAGGTAAACCACACCACCCTGCCGGCCATACCACACCGTGTCGTCTTCCGCTCGTGACCGACCTGCCTGCTTCACGCCTGCCACACCCTCGGCGCTCATCTCCAGCACCGCTTCGATCGTCGCTCGTCCCATCACCTGGATGACTTCGTCGATCGCGACCTCCGTCTGCTCCACGAGCTCAAGCATCGGAAGCAGAAACTGCCCCTCCCGCTTCAGGAACTCCCTGATCGCGCGCTTGTCCGCCCGATCCCTTACCTCGTACGTTCTCTTCATCGTGGTGGCTCCGTGTTGGGGTTTTTGCCTACCCGAGCCTATCGGCCCGGGACCCCCGGAGCCACCACTTTTCTTTCTCCCCTATCAGGGACCTTCAACTACGGTTGGGACAGCTTCGGCCGGACCGTAGCAGAGCTAGAATGGGCATGTATGGTCTCTGGGTTGCGCTTCCCTAAGAGTACATGCGATCCCCTGATCGGCGCAGTGTCTCTGCGGAACGAGGTCGACCAGGCTGTGTATGTTCGGACACCCACCAGCGCTCGAGGAGTACGGTGAGCTCCAGGGGGCGGACGGGGTATTCGGCGCCGGCGCGCGCCTTTGTGACATCTTAGCAAGAAGCGAGGGCGATGTGCGAGGCTCGGGGGGAGACCGGGGAGTCATCGCCGACATCCGGGACTGGGGCAGGTCGCTCTTGGTGGCGTTCGTGCTTTTCCTCGTCATCCGGTCCTTCGGCGTCGAGGCCTTCAAGATTCCGACCTCCTCGATGGAAAACACGTTGCTCGTCGGAGATTTCTTGCTGGTGAACAAGGCCGTCTACGGGGCACGGGTTCCGGGCACGGACCTCCGACTGCCCGCTATCTCCCAGCCCCGCCGCGGGGACGTGGTCGTCTTCAACCCGCCAAACGAGCCCGATCGGAACTATGTGAAGCGGCTGGTAGGGCTTCCGATGGATACGCTGGAGATGCGGGACAAGCGTCTCTACCTGAACGGCGCCCCACTGTACGAGCCGTATGCCCAGCATGTGGATCGGCGCGGCGACGCGGAGCACCCGGACATGCGGTGGCAATCCAACCACCTGGTCGCCGCACCGGTGTGGGATTATCAGCCGACCCGGGACAACTGGGGTCCCCTCGTCGTGCCACGGGAACGCTACTTCATGCTCGGTGACAACCGGGATAACAGTGAGGACTCTCGGTACTGGGGCTTTGTCCACGAGGATGCGATCCGAGGCAGGCCCTGGTTGGTCTACTACTCCTTTGACCCGCGAGGGGGTGAGCGCGCGAGCTGGCTGCGGGAGATCCGCTGGAGACGCATCGGAGCTGCCGTACGCTAGAAAGCTGCCGGGGCCAGGTTGCGCGAGACTCGACCGCGTCCGATTCTACTCCCTCGTCGGCTGGCTTGCTCCGGTCCGTCGAGGCCGCCCGCTCCTTCAGAGACCTCTCACCGCCCAGCAAATGACCTTCCCCGCCCGACGCGGTTCCTTCAAGGAAGGCTCGCTGGATCAGTACCTGAAAGAGATTAGCCGCTATCCGCTGATCGACAGAGCAGAGGAAGCACGACTCGCCAAGCTGATCCGGGTCGGCGAGGAGGAAGCCCTCAACAAGCTCGTGCGTTCCAACCTTCGCTTCGTCGTGTCGGTCGCCAAGAAGTACCAGAACCAAGGCGTCCCTCTCTCCGACCTGATCAACGAGGGAAACCTGGGGCTGATCAGGGCCGCCCATAAGTTCGACGAAACCAAGGGCATCAAGTTCATCAGCTACGCTGTCTGGTGGAGTAGGCAGGCGATCCTCCAGGCGCTGGCCGAGCAGAGCCGGATCGTACGCGTGCCCCTCAATCGTGCCGGGGCCCTTCACCGTATTGGCCGCCGGAGCTCGACGCTGCTCCAGGAGTTCGGCAGGGAACCCACCGTCGAGGAAATCGCCGAAGACCTCGACATCACGCAGGAAGAGGTCGAGCGGACGCTCGCGATCTCGCAGTCACACCTGTCGCTGGACGCCCCGATGACGCCTGGGGAAGACAGTCGTCTGCTCGACTATCTCCCCGACCAGTACTCGCCCGGTCCCGAGGACGAGGCGTACTCCGCCGCGCTCAAGAATACCGTCGAGGAAGCGCTGGGTACGCTCAAGGAACGCGAAGCGAAGATCCTGCGGCTGTACTTCGGGCTGGACGATCAAGAGCCGATGACACTCGAGCAAATCGGAACCATCCTCGGCATCACCCGCGAGCGGGTGCGGCAGATCAAGGAAAAGGCGTTGGTTCGGCTGCGCCATGCCTCGCGGGCAAGGTTCCTCGAGACCTTCATGTACGTGCGGGCTGGTCACCCTGCGACCCCTCTGAAAGGCCCGTCCTACAAGGCCAAACGCCCGTTGACACCCATCTGGCTCCCAGATATCATTTATGGCTCTGTTTTGAAATCGCCCTTTTGTCGATAGTGGGCATGAGAACGTATACGCCAAAAGCTGGAGAAATCACGCACCACTGGTGGGTCGTCGACGCGACCGACAGGCCGCTCGGACGACTCGCCACCCAGATCGCCGTGATTCTTCGAGGCAAACATAAGCCGATGTACACCCCTCACCTGGACGTGGGTGACAACGTGGTGGTCGTCAACGCCGAGAAGGTGGTGCTCACCGGGAATAAGTCCGATCAGAAGACGTACTTCCGCCACTCGGGTTATATGGGTGGCGAAAAGCACATTCCCTTCCGCCGCATGATCGAGACGCGCCCGGAGCGGGTGATCGAGCTCGCGGTCAAAGGCATGCTGCCGAAGAACGCTCTCGGTCGGACGATAAGAAAGAAACTGAAGGTTTACGCGGGCGCGGATCATCCCCATCAGGGCCAGCGGCCCGAGCCCCTGGACATCTGAAGAGGGATCCGAGCGATATGGCAGGCGAAGTCAAGAACCAGATTCAGACGGTGGGACGCCGCAAGAGGTCCGTCGCGCGGGTGATTCTGCGCCCGGGCGCCGGCGAATGGCAGGTCAACGGTCGTGAGATGGCCGACTACTTCCCCCGTCCAACGCACCAGATCCGCGTGCAAGAGCCGTTCAAGATCGCGGATCTCGAGGGGCAGTTCGACGTTACCATCCGCGTCCACGGGGGCGGCCTCACGGGGCAGTCCGACGCGGTGCGCATGGGGCTGGCGCGTGCGATCGTGCAACACGACGAGGAGCTGCGCCCGGTCCTCCGTGAGAAGGGCATGCTCACCCGGGACGCGCGTCAGGTGGAGCGCAAGAAGCCCGGCCAGCCGAAAGCCCGAAAGCGCTTCCAGTTCTCGAAGCGCTGAAGTACTCAGGGCGTGCCAATGCCCTGACATCCTGATCGGGGCGTAATCAATCGGCCCCATAAAAAGAGATGGCGAAATGTCTGAGGTAGGCCTCAACCAACTCCTGGAGGCCGGAGTACACTTCGGTCACCAGACGCGCCGTTGGAACCCGAAGATGAAGCCCTTCATCTTCACCGAGCGCAACGGCATCCATATCATCGACCTGCGCAAGACGCTCGATCGGCTCAGGATCGCGCAGCAGTCCATTCGCGAGGTCGTGCTGCGCGGGGACCGAGTCCTCTTCGTGTGCACGAAGAAACAGCTTCGGTCCATCGTCCAGCAGGAAGGCGAGCGTTGCGGGGCGTTCTATGTGACCGAACGCTGGCTCGGCGGCATGCTCACCAACTTCCAGACGATCCGGAAACAGATTCGCCGGCTCAAGGAGCTCGAGCGAGGCCAGGAAGAGAACGCTTTCGAGTTCTACACGAAGAAAGAGCGGCTCGTTCTGGATCGAGAGCGCATCAAACTCGACAAGTACCTTGTGGGCGTGAAGGACATGAGCCGCTTGCCTGGCGCGATCTTCATCGTCGACGCCAAGCGAGAGATGATCGCGGTTCGTGAGGCTGCCAAGCTCGGTATTCCGATCATTGCGATCACCGATACGAATGCCGATCCCGACCTCGTCGACTACCCGATCCCGGGCAACGACGACGCCATCCGCTCGGTCAGCCTGATCGCCAAGGCGATCGCTGATACGATCGAGGTCGCGCGCAAGGAGGTTCCGGACGAGGAACGCCGCCGGATCGATGATTTGGCGGCGACGGTGTACTCGACCGAAACGGGAGAGACGACTGAAGGTCAGGCCCCGCAGCGCAGACGTCCACGTCGCAAGCGGCGTCCGCGCCCCGAGGCGATCGCACAGCTGAAGGACGGAGAGGGGGGCGCCGATGAGGCCGATTCCTCGCAGGACGAGAGGGTGCCCGAAACGGACGTGGACGAGGCCCAGGAGGCCGCAGCAGAGGAAGCAGCGGTAGAGCATCCTCCGGAAGCCGCGGCAGAGGAAGCAGCGTCGGAGGACGGCGCGACCCAAGCGCCTGCCGAGGAGCCCGATGCGGATGCGAAGACGGTGGGGGACGAGCAGACCGAGGAGTCTGCGGAGGCCGAGGGATAGTCCAGCCTCGCGGCCGGTGGCATTCCCGGCCGGGTTCTGGCATCCGCAGGACCGGTGAGAGGCGGCAGAGGCACCGGAAGTCCCGGTCCGCTCCGCCTCTTTTTTCAGCCCTGAATGATGAAAATGGCACGATGAGCGATAAGACGATGGTCAGCGCGAAGGATGTGAAGAAGCTCCGCGACATGACCGGCGCGGGGATGATGGACTGCAAGAGGGCGCTAGCGGAGATGGATGGCGACCTTGATAAGGCGGTTGATCTGCTGCGGGCCAAGGGGGCCGCCAAGGCGGCGAAGCGATCCGAGAAGTCGGCCAACGAGGGGACCATCGGCAGCTACGTTCACTTCGACAGCCGGACCGCGGTCATCGTCGAGCTCAACTGTGAGACCGACTTCGTCGCCAACACGGACGACTTCAAGGCCCTCGCGAAGGATCTCGCGCTGCATGTTGCGTCGATGGTGCCGTTGGCGGTTTCTTCTGACGACATTCCGGCTGAGGTCATCGAGCGCGAGCACGCGGTGTACCTCGAGCAGGTGAAGCAGGAGGGCAAACCCGATAGCATCGCCGACAGGATCGTCGAGGGTAAGTTGAACAAGTTCTTCAAGCAGAGCACGCTCATGGCGCAGCCCTTCGTGAAGGACTCCGATAAGACGATCGAGGAGCTGATCACAGAGGTTTCCGCCCGCACGGGTGAGAAGATCGAGGTGGCGCGCTTCTGCCGCATGAAGGTTGGCGAGAACCGATAGCGAGAAGGCGGAAGCGATGAGCGACGCGGCTCCACAGCTTCGATACAAGCGAGTGCTTCTCAAGCTGTCCGGTGAGGCGCTCGCCGGAGATGGTGGCTTCGGGATCGATCCCTCCGTCGTCGACCAGCTCACAGACGAAATCCGATCCATCGTGGAGATGGGCGTGACGCTGGGCGTCGTGATCGGAGGCGGCAACATCGTGCGCGGAGCGATGGCGTCCAAGGAAGGGATGGACCGTGTTCAGGCGGACTACATGGGCATGCTTTCCACCATCATCAACGCGCTGGCGGTTCAGGACCTCCTGGAGCACAAAGGCGTGGAGACTCGGGTCATGACCGCGATCCGGATGGAGGAGATCGCAGAGCCGTATATCCGGCGGCGGGCATTGCGGCACATGGAGAAGGACCGCGTCGTACTGTTCGCTGGAGGCACTGGGAACCCGTACTTCTCCACCGATACCGCCGCAGTGCTGCGGGCGATCGAGATGGGATCCGACGTGGTCATCAAGGCCACGAAGGTGCAGGGCGTGTATGCTGCCGACCCGGTGAAGAACCCCAACGCCGAGTTCATCCCGAACATCACGTTCCAAGAGATAGTGAGCCGCGAACTCGCCGTGATGGATGCGGCGGCCGTGTCGCTTTGCAAGGAGAACGGCCTCCCGATCATCGTGCTCAACCTCGAGAACCGCGGCGCAGTCGCGGGTGCGATCCGTGGTGAGCACGTGGGAACCCTTGTATCCTAGCAGATCAACGCTCGTTCACAGTTTCCGGAGGTTGTGATGCCGACCGTCGAGGATGCAAGGAAGCGCATGGAGGCGGCGCTCGACGCTCTCCGACGTGAGTTCGCAACCGTACGCACGGGGAAGGCTACGCCGGCGCTCCTCGAGAGCGTACGGGTCGACGCCTACGGCTCGAAGATGCCCATCAATCAACTCGCCACCGTGAACACTCCCGAGCCGAGTCTGCTCGTAGTGCAGCCGTTCGACAAGACCCTGCTCGCAGACATCGAGCGGGCGATCATGGCGGCGGATCTGGGGCTCAATCCGGCCAACGACGGCAACATCATCCGGATTCCGATTCCGCCGCTCAACGAAGAGCGTCGGAAGGAATACGTGAAGCTCCTGCACAAGATGGCGGAGGAGGGGCGTGTCTCGTTACGGCACTCCCGTCGCATCGTGCGGGAGGAGATCCACGAGCTCGTGAAGGAACACGAGCTCGGTGAGGACGAGGGACGTCGACGCGAGGACGCGCTCGAAAAGCTGACACACCAGTACGGCGACAAGATCGACGAGCTGATGAAGCACAAAGCAGAAGAGGTGATGGCCATCTAGTCGGCCATCTACTAGTCGGCCGTCTAAGTGTCCTCGCACCGCCTCGATCGCATTCGTTTGAGCGGGGACGTGCCGCGGCACGGCGCCGTTATCATGGACGGGAACGGGCGCTGGGCTCGCCAGCGGTCCTTGCCGCGGCACCTCGGGCATCGGGAAGGCATGAAGTCGGTGCGCGAAACGATCGAAGGTGCCCTCGAGGCAGGCATCGAGGCCCTCACGCTCTTTGCGTTTTCGACCGAGAATTGGAATCGGCCGCAGCAGGAAGTGTCCGCGCTGATGTCGCTGCTGCAGCTGTACGCCCGCAGGGAGCGGGACGAGCTCAAGAAGCAGGGCGTCGAGGTGCACGTGTTGGGGGATCTGGATCGGATCGACGATCGAACCCGGCGCGCGGTGGACACGATCGTCCGCGGCACTTTGGGGGGCACCGAGCTCCGCCTCAACCTGATGATCTCCTACGGGGGCAGGGAGGAGATCATCCGCTCGGCACGCATTCTGACCGGACGCGTCGCGCGGGGTGAGCTGTTGCCGGAGGAGATTGACGACGAGGCGTTGAGTTCCACGCTCTTCACGGCTGGACTGCCGGACCCCGACTTGCTCATCCGCACGTCGGGAGAGTACCGACTGAGCAACTTCATGCTCTGGCAGCTGGCGTATACGGAGCTCCACATATCCCACGTCCTCTGGCCCGACTTTGATCGCGAGAGCCTTTTCGAGGCGGTGCTGGAGTACCAGCGGCGTGAACGCCGGTTCGGTCGCGTAGAAGCGACGTGAACTCAGGGAACGAGCTCGGGCGGCGGTGGGCCGTTGCGATCGTCGGAGTCCCGGTAGTTCTTGGGCTGCTTTACATGGGCGGCTGGGTGTTGGCTGTACCCGTCGCGATACTCGCCGGACTTGGAGCGATGGAGACGTACCGCTTGGCCGAGCAAAAAGGCACGCGCCCGTTCCGTTGGCTCGGCGCCGCCGCCGCGGCCGGGCTCGTACTCCTCGCCGCGGCATACCCCAGCTTCACGGCCTTTGCCCCTTGGGCCCTGACGGTCGTGGTAGCGGTCGCGTTCTTCGCGTTGCTCGCGGCGATCGTGCGGGGAGCGGACCGCCAGCCCCTCTCGTCCATCGCCCTCACGCTCTTCGGTATGCTCTATGTCGGTTTATCGCTGGCGTTCGTACCCATGCTGCGCGAGCTGCCAACGATCGATGCGTGGGGAGAGGTGATTCCGAAGGCGGGGATCGGTTTGCTAGTAGTGGCACTACCCCTGACGAGCACCTGGATCGGGGACTCAGTCGCGTTCTTCGCTGGGACCGCCTGGGGTCGAACCAAGATTCTGCCATCGATCAGCCCCAAGAAGAGTTGGCTCGGATCGGTGGCGGGCCTGATCGGCGCGGCGGCCGGAGCAGGGTTATGGCATCTCGTGGCTGCACCATATTTGCCCGGGGTGCCGATCAGAAGTGTGGCAGTAGCGGCTGTTGTGGGCGCCGCACTAGGAGTGGGAGCCCAGGTCGGAGACTTCGCTGAGTCGCTGCTGAAACGGGAGGCCGGAGTAAAGAATTCGGGCGCGATCTTCCCGGGGCACGGGGGCGTACTCGACCGGCTCGACGCCCTCATCATCACGCTTCCGATGGCGTACGCGATACTAGTTCTGCTAGGGAGCACACGGTGACCCGGGTCGCGATCCTTGGATCCACCGGATCGATCGGGAAGAGCGCCTTGCAGGTCGTCGCGCGGCATCCCGACCGGTTCCAGCTCGTCACCCTGGCGGCGCACCGCCGGGTGGAGGAACTGTGGGCACAGGTGGAGAAGTTTTGTCCCCGGCGGGCCGTGCTAGCGGACGAATCGGTCCTGCTCCCAACGAGCTCCGGTCCGACTCGGTGGCAGTCGGGCCGTCAGGCGCTGCTCTCCGCGGCTGCTGACCCCGACGTCGACGTGGTCCTGAACGCGCTGGTGGGCGCCGCCGGACTAGAGCCCACGCTGAGGGCGCTGGAGGCAGGACACCGCCTCGCCCTCGCGAACAAGGAATCTGTGGTCGCGGGCGGCGCGCTCGTCTTGCAAGCGGCAGAGACCGCGGGCTCTCAGATCGTGCCGATCGACTCGGAGCATAGCGCCATCCTGCAGTGCCTCGAAGGCAGTAGACCCGAGTCGGTCCGGCGTCTTGTGCTCACGGCGTCCGGTGGTCCGCTACGAGGGCGGAACCGGGAGGATCTCTGGCACGTACGGCCTGAAGATGCGTTGCGGCACCCCACGTGGAACATGGGGGCGAAGATCACGATCGATTCGGCCACGCTCGCAAACAAAGCGCTTGAGGTCATCGAGGCGCACTACCTCTACGGTCTCGGGTATGACCAAATCGATGCGGTTGTGCACCCTCAGTCGATCATCCACTCCTTCGTGGAGTTCGTGGACGGCTCAGTGCTCTCGCAGCTCGGGTTTCCGACCATGGAACTGCCGATACTGTATGCACTGAGTTATCCTGAGAGAGTGAAAGATGAGGTGTTACGGACGTACGACCCGGTGCGGTCGTCGCCGCTGACGTTCGAGGACATAGACCAGGCGGCGTTTCCGCTCTTTGGCCTCGGCGTTGAAGCAGGGGTGAAAGGGGGGGCGGCGCCAGCCGCGTACAACGCCGGGAACGAGATCGCGGTTCAGGCGTTCTTGGAAGGAAGGATTCGGTTCCCAGAGATGGCGGATGTGGTGAGCGAAGCCATCGCAGGAGTCGGGGCGGGGCAACCAACGAGTGTAGAGGATGTGCTAGCCGTCGATGGGACGGCACGGGCGGTGGCCACCGAGGTGGCTCATCGGCTCGGTGAGGCAAGAATGGGAACGACTTCATGACTTTATTGGCAACAGTCATCGTGCTCGGTGTGCTGATCTTCGTGCACGAGCTGGGCCACTTTGCCGCAGCGAAGGCGGTGGGAGTGGCGGTGCAACGGTTTTCGATCGGGCTGGGCCCCAAGATCTTCGGGGTGAAGCGGGGTGAGACCGAATACGTAGTGAGCGCGATCCCGCTGGGCGGGTACGTGAAGATGGGCGGCATGGACGACGAGGCGATGGAGCGGCTCGAGGGTGGAAGCGAGGCGCACCGTGAGCCGGGTCCGAGTGACTTCGACGCGCAGCCGATTTGGGCGAGAGCGTTCGTGATCTCCGCGGGCGTGATCATGAACATGTTCTTCGCATTCGGCGTGTACACTTTCGTTGCCGCGAAGTGGGGCATGGCCGAGCTGAGCACGACGCGCGTAGGCCACGTCAGCGCTGGCACCCTGCCGGCGGGGACGGGAGATCTCGCGGGAATCCCGGCTGGAAGTCGCTTCGTACGAATCGGGGATTCCGAGGTCCACGGCTGGGGCGACGTGCGGCGTGGCCTCTACCGGTCCGACCCCGGCCCGATCGAGATCGAGCTGGCCGAGCCTCGCATGCTCATCGAGATCCGCATCCCTGGGGAGGAGTCCGACCGGCGCGATCTCGTCGGTTCAGTGGGGAGTTGGTTCGAGGCCGGCGTCGGCGCAGTGGAGCCGGGTTCACCCGCGGACATGGCGGGGCTCGAGGCCGGGGACCGGATCGTCTCGGTGTCGGGTACCCCGGTCGAGCACTGGTACGAGTTTGTGCGGCTGATCGAAGCTCGACCCGACGAGCGTGTCGAACTCGGGATCGTGCGCGACGAGCAGGAGATCATGCGTCCGGTCACGCTCGAGTCTGCGGAAGGGCGGGGCCTGGACGGCTCCGTAGCACTTTTGGGGAAGGCGGGGATTTACCGGCCAGTTGGTGACGTGGTCTACCGTTCCGTCTCCTTCGGGGACGCCTTCGTGTTCGGCTACGGGGAGACCGTCGCCGTCACCCGAATGATTCTCGGCTTCCTCAGAGATCTCGTCACCGGTGGCATCTCGCCGCGCTCGATGGGCAGCATCGTCACGATCGGTGAGGCGTCCGGCCAGGCGGCGGCCGCAGGCATGAACACGTTCCTCCGCTTCATGGCACTGTTCAGCATTAATCTGGCAGTTCTGAACCTACTCCCGATCCCCGTTCTGGACGGTGGCCATCTGGTCTTCCTGGGAATCGAAGCGGTCCGCGGCGGGCGAGGGCTTTCGCTCGAGCAGAAGCTACGATGGAGCAACGTCGGCTTTCTAGTCGTCGTCGGCATCATGCTCTGGGCCCTCTCGAACGACTTCTTGCGCCTTCTGGGAATCTAGTTTCCCGCGTAGCCTCTCCGCCCCCGGCCTCTCCTTCGCCACCTCGTCGGAGACCGAGGGACAAATGATCACGTCGTCGCCCTGCTGCCAGTTCGCGGGCGTGGCGAGCTAGGGTGTCTCTGCAGAGGCGCCTTCCCTCTGGAGCCTCTGGCAGATTCTTCCGAGAGCTCTGAGCCCCATGAGCACGACCCCGCCGCCGCAGGCACCGCGGTGGTGGACGTCAACCGCCGATCACCAGACTCTGTCGTTTCCGTAGGTCCAGGTAGACCGGATAGAAAGCGCTAACTCGGCGGCGCGGGAGTATGTCCGGGACTGTGTCTTCATACCTCGTGCATTCCACACTCCAGGCGTTCCGATCCCCGCCAGCGTCCGGCTCGCTCCGGCTCGCCAGGGCTGACGCGGGACGTCAAGGGCTCGTCGCCGATACTGGCGTAGCCTTGGTCGTGAAGCGGGTTGTAGGGGAGCTCGTGGAGGATGAGATATGCCCAGACCTGGTCGAGACTCCAGGTAGCCAGTGGGTTGATCTTGATCAGTCGTTCTCCGGCCTCCAGGATCGGCAGTGCCGCCCGCGTCGACGCCTGCTCACGACGCCGTCCAGTGATCCACGCTTCGAGAGGGCGGGCGGCTCGCAGAGCGGGCTCCTGCTTCGTCAGACGCTGGTAACGATCCACGTCCGAGCGGTGCAGATCGCGACCGTAGAGCGTTTCGAACATGGCCCGGCTCACAGCCGGTCTATAGATCTGCAGATTGAGGTCCATGCGCTGCCGGATTCGCTCGACGAGTTCCAGGGTCTCCGGGAAGTGATGAAGCGTGTCGATGAATACGACGGGGAGGTCGGGCGCAACGGATTGAAGATGATGTAGAATCACAATACCCGCCGGGCCGAAGGACGTCGTGATCGCCAACTTCCCCTCCTCGAAGGTGTCGATTGCCCAACGGAGGATCTCGTTCACGTCCGCTTGTCCTAGTCGGTGATTCAGGCCGTTCAGCGTGGCGGCACTGGGCCTCCCCGGATTACCGGGTCCGGCCGCAGTCCCTCGACTCATCTGGCTCAGCTTTCGGACTTGGCCTTCCCTGCTCACCGCTCTTCTCCTCTTTCCCATGTGAGATTCATCATCAGCTCGAGCCCCCGCCTGAGGGGTCTCACGTTGCTCCCCGTGTGGTCTTCTCTGATGTCGATCTGATCTGATTCCTTCCGCGAGGCACAAAAAACCGCGACCGGGTGAGGGTCGCGGTCATCCGCTCGCGTCGTCTGCGCCTATTGATGGATGGTTGGGCCGCTCACCTCTGTGGGCTGGATCGCGTCAGCTACACGCGCAACAACATCGGCCCGAAAAGAGTGCGAACCATGTTCCGGCAGAGTTGTGTCCTCGGATCACAAGCGCGGTCACCCCCACCTCCATGCGAAGCCATCTTGGCGCGTCCTGCATCGCTCCGTTCTTTGTTCAGGTTTCGGTCTTGCCCAGGCCCCAGCCATCGAGACAGACCCCCGACCCCTCCGGTCAGCGTCTCTTCTTGGATCCCAGTCGCAAAAAGAAAAAGGCGCCACCCAACCTGGGGGGCGCCTTTGGGCGGATCCGTATGACAGATGCCTGTCAGTCCACCTTCCGACGCCCCTTTCGGCTCGGACAACCACAGGTCTGACCACAACAGCTTGCAGGCATCGGTGACGACTCGTTCAGGATTGACGTACGTTGACTCATGAGGAAGGAACGATGAACACGTGGGCTCGCTCTGTCAAGGCGGCCGTGTCGCGAGGGACCCATGTGGCGTTGGTGGATGGCTCCGGGCTTGGGTACAGCTAAGCTAAAGGAAGCTGAGCTGGGCCGGACCGGCTCTGTACCGAAGCTCTTCCACGTCGAGGAGGGCCGTCGGCCGATCTTGAAGCGCGATCTCCAGATGTCCTGACCAGCCTGCCTGTTCGAGTGCCTCTCCGACCACGCTGTGCGCGAGGGCCGGTCGGTTGCACTGCTTGGACAAGTGGGCCAGGACGACGCCGGCTAGCCGCGGATGCAGCAGGTCGATCACGAAGCGTGCCGCTGCCTGATTGGAGAGGTGTCCGTGGCTCGACGCGATGCGGCGCCGTACCGAGGCCGGATAGGCGCTGGTATGCAGGAGAACCTCGTCATGGTTCGCCTCCAGAATCAGAAGGTCACACGAGGACAGCGCATGCCGGACCTGAGCGGTGGGCCGTCCCAGGTCGGTGGCGACCCCGAGGCGAAGGCCCGTGCATTCGTCGACGAGCGCGACGCCGACCGGGTCGGCTGCGTCGTGCACCGTCAGGAACGGCTCCACGCGAATATCTCCGATGTTGAACGCCCGTCCGGGCCGATACTCGACGATCGTCTCTTCGCCCCGGAGCAGCTTCGCGCAAGCCACCCGGGTGCGTTCGGTCATATACAGCGGTGTGCCATGCCGGCGAGCAAAGACCCCCATGCCGCGAGTGTGGTCGCCGTGGGCGTGCGTCACGATGATGGCGTCGATCTTGTCGGGGCCGTGGCTGAGAGTTTCGAGCCGGCGCGCGAGATCCTTCCCGCTGAAGCCTGCGTCGACCATCACACGGGTGTTGCCGGCCCACACGAAGGTCGCGTTGCCAGCACTGCCGCTGCCCAAGACCGCGACCCTCATGACCCGCTGTTAGCCCTTGTCACTGCGACCGGCGACCAGCGGTCGCGTCCCAGGCGGCTTCGAGCACGCCCCGCACACCGGGGGTGAGCGTAACGTTGCGCCCGGCCATCACCCGCTCCGCAGTCTCGAGGAACTTGTCCAGGCGGTACTCGGTCAGATTCGAACCCGAACCCCAGCTGAAGGGAGGCACCGCCGCGGGCGGCATCGCGCCTCCGAAGATGTTGCTCCCGGAGCCCACGACCGTCCCCGTGTTCAAAAGGGTTCCGATTCCGGTCTTTACGTGATCGCCTAGGAAGCAGCCGATCTTGATCTGGTCGGTATCGACGTCCCCGTCGGGGGTCCACACGGTAACGGTCCCGTAGTTGTTCTTGAGGTCAGAGTTCGTGGTGAGCGCCCCGAGGTTGACCCATCGGCCGACGAGCGCATGGCCGAGATACCCCTCGTGAGCCTTGTTCACATAAGCGACGAGGACGGAGTCGGAGACCTCTCCGCGAACTCGGCAGTTGGGCCCGATCGACGATGCCGAGATCGCTCCACCCGCCACCATGGTTTGGGGACCTACATATAGTGGACCCACCAGGCGGGCGGGTCCCTCGACGCGCACGCCACGATCCAGGCGGATGGGTCCCTGTCGCGTGTCGAGCGTAACTCCGGGCTCGATCTCCGCGTCCTCGGCGAGCGACACGGTCCCCTCGCCTACGACGACCACGTCGGCCGGAACGATGCCATGGCCCGGCATCGTCGCTGCGTCCGCGCGGACCCGCGCTCCGTTCCGTGCGACGAGATCCCAGGGACGTTCGAGCACGATGCCGTCGAGCTCCAATTCGGGAGCGTCTCCCGGGTCATGGCCGGGATCGCGAATCCAGAGCTCGGAGGGGAGCTCGGACCCGGGTGGCACGACCCATCCGGCGGGCGCGCCGCCGACCGTGATGCGCGCCCGCTCGCTCGGCACTTCGACATCCTGGAAGTCAGGTACCGCTCGGCTGGAGAACAAGACGACCGAGCGATCACGGGCTATTTGGTTGAGGGACACGCCCGGCGTCGCACCCGTTTCGTCGAAGCCGACTAACGCTCTCCTGGAGACGTGACCGTGGCACTCGATTCCGAGCACGTGCTCCACACGGGTCCTCAGGGTGCTGCAACCGAAGAGCAGCTCGCCCACGGGGCGCGTCAACGAGAACGGCGCCCAGCGCCGTGCGCGGCTGTCGTCGAAGAGGTAGAGCCTCGCCTCGCTCATTCCTCGCTTCCCTTCAGCGCCGTCAGTAGCGTCTTGAGGTGCGCCGCGCGCCCCCTGGGCATCACCAGCGTGGCATCAGCCGCACGAACGACGACGAGGTCATCGACGCCGAAGAGCACGACCTTGCCCTGATCCGCGAAAGCGATGTTCCCGTTCCCATCCACCGTGACCGCGTCGCCGATCAGCACGTTGCCCTCGGAGTCCGAAGGCCGTGAGCGTGAAAGAGCTTCCCAACTCCCGACGTCGTCCCATGAGAAGAGCGCCTCGACCGTCGCCACGCGCTCCGAGCGCTCCATGACGGCGGTATCGACGACGCACACGGGTACCGCCCCGAAGAACGCGTCGACGCCCTCCTCCAGAAGAGCCAGGCACGTGGAGACTTCCGGGGCGTGCTCGGCCAACTCGTAAAGGAAGGTCGACACTTTCCAGACGAAGATGCCGGTGTTCCACAGATGACCATCCCTCACGTACTGCTGTGCCGTCTCGGCGTCCGGCTTCTCGTGGAAGGCCTTCACCCGGTGTGCCGTGATCTCGCCCCTCGTTTCGAGCGTTTCCCCCCGCTCCAAGTGTCCGAATCCCGTCTCGACCCGGTCCGGAACGGCCCCGACGCAGACCAGAACGTCTTCTCTTCGGGCGATCTCAGCGGCCGCCTGGATGGTTCTCTGAAACGCAGGCAGGGAGTCGACGCGGTGGTCAGCGTGAAGGCTGACCATGACCGCCTCGGGATCGCGCCGGTGAATCTCCCAGGAAGCCCAGGCGAGTACGGGACACGTGCCTCGCGCCTCCGGTTCGATCCAGTAGGCCGTGTCGGACAGGTCCTTGAGCGCCGAGCGGAACGGTTCAGCAAGGTGTCGTCCCGCTAGAATGCGCAGACGGTCGTCGGGCACGAGCGCCCTCGCTCGCTCGACGGTGTCTACGATGAGCGGCCGCTCGCTCGCCAGCGGGAGCAGTTGTTTGGGTCTCTCGCGGGTGCTCACTGGCCAGAAGCGAGACCCGATTCCACCGGCCAAAGCGACGACCCACAGCCCGTCGTCAGTTCGCGTCGAGGATCTCGTGGATTCGGGCAACGAGTTTCTTGGGGCTGAAGGGTTTGGTGAGGAAGTCGTTCGCGCCGCCAGCGAGCGCCGCCGTTCTATCTGTGTCCTGGCCTTTTGCCGTCAAGATGATCACCGGGGTCTTCGCTCGATGGTCACTGGCCCTGATCCTAGCGAGGACCTCGAGTCCAGTCGCGCCGGGCATCATGAAGTCGAGCAGGATGAAGTCGTACTCGGCATCCGACTTGACCGCCTCCATGCCCGCTGCGCCGTCCGTGGCTTCGACCACGTCGAATCCGTCGTTGCTGAGGATGGTGTTGAGGAGCCGTCGAATGTGAGGCTCATCGTCGACCACGAGGATGCACCCACCTCTGTGATGGGCTTGCTGGTCGGGCACGGTTGCTCCTCGATCGCAGGGCCGCCGGACGCCCAGCCGCGGAAAGGGCCGGGAGGCCGGGGCCGACGGGCGGGGAACCTACCCGGCACATGGGGTAAAGTCAAGGAATTGCAGGCCTTTTCGGGGTTGACACCCCCATCTCGATTCCGGCACCTTTCGCTCTCTCTTCGGCCTCGGCCGCCGTGTGAACAAGGACTGACCTCGTGACAACGCTCCGCCTGGTAAGAAGCGTGAATCTCCGTGGCGTCGGGTCCGCGCTTCTCGCTGCGCTCGTCGCGCTCTCCGTAGGACTCGCCGCTTGCGGGGACGACCCGTTCGATTTCCCATGGGCGGCTTCTCCGGACACCGTCTTGCTCTACTCCCTGGCGCGTCCTGAGCTGAATCTCGAGGCGGCGTACAACTTCCACAATCGCGTGAAAGTGAGGGTGGAGGCCGCAAGGGCCACCGGCACTTGGGACGTCGCGGTCGATACGCGAGGCGGTCAGCTCGTTTTCCTGCCACCGGGGGCGCTCGGCATCAGCTCCAAGGCTAGCCTGACGGCGCTGCCGGGACTCTCGTTCGATGACGTGTTGGACGCTCCGGAGGATACCGCCGTGTACTCGAAGTTCGCAGCGGTCCCGGTGGAGATGGAGACAGTGTACGTGGTGAAGACGTCGCGGAGTCCCGGCATCTTTGGCACGGCCTGCTCGTACTACGCGAAGCTCGTGCCGCTCGTGATCGACGTGGAGGGCGGTACGCTGAGATTCATGTTCGACGCGAGCCCGGTCTGTAACAGCCTCCGGCTCATTCCGCCGGACTGATGCTCGACATCCGCCGCCTCCGCCACGAGACGGAGGCCGTGAAAGACGCGCTGGCGAAGAGAGACGCGAGCCTCCCGGACCTGGTGGACCGCGTTCTGGAGCTCGACGTGACGCGCCGCGAAGCGCTCGGTGTCGTGAACGACTTGAAGGCGCGGCGCAACGAGGTCTCGAAGCGTGTCGGCGAGCTCAAGCGAGAGGGAGGAGACGCCGAGGCGCTCATCCTCGAGATGCGCGAGGTGGGGGATCAGATCAGCGAGTTGGACGCGAGCGTCGCGACGGCCGACGAGGAAATCGAGGCGCTGCTGCTGGGCATCCCGAATACCCCATTCGAGGAGGTCCCCGAGGGCGATGAGGACCACAACCTCGTCCGGGCCTGTCATGGTTCACCCGCGACGTTCGACTTCGAGCCACGCCCGCACTGGGAGTTGGGTGAGGCGCTGGGGATACTCGATCTCGCGCGCGGTGCGAAGGTCAGCGGTTCCGGCTTCCCCGTTCTGCTGGCAGGTGGTGCGCGGTTGCAGCGTGGGCTGATCAACTTCTTCCTCGACGTGCATACCGATGAGCACGCGTATACCGAGGTACGGGTACCGTATCTGGTGACTAGCGACACAATGACAGGCACGGGCCAGCTTCCCAAGTTCGCTGAGGAGTCGTATGAGACCGAGCGGGACGAACTCTGGCTCGTCCCGACGGCTGAGGTGCCGGTCACGAACCTGCATCGGGACGAGCTGCTCACCGCCGATGATCTTCCACTCCGGTATACGGCGTACTCACCGTGCTTCAGGCGCGAGGCGGGGGCTGCCGGCAAGGACACACGTGGCCTGCTCCGAGTGCACCAATTCGACAAAGTCGAGCTCGTCCGCTACGAGCTGCCCGAGCGGAGTCGCGACGCGCTTGAGGAGCTGACGCGAGAAGCCGAGGTGTTGCTCGAGCGACTCGGGCTGCACTACCGGCGCGTATTACTCGCCTCGGGTGACTTGGGGCAGAGCGGCGCTCTCACCTACGACCTCGAGGTGTGGGCTCCGGGAGTGGACAAGTGGCTCGAGGTTTCGAGCTGCACGACGTTCTCGGACTATCAGGCGCGCCGGGCGAACATCCGCTTCCGGCGTACCCAGGCGGAGAAGCCCGAGTTCGTGCACACCTTGAACGGCTCAGCGCTCGCGCTTCCTCGCGTGATGGCTGCGCTGCTCGAGACGTACCAGCAGGCGGATGGGAGCGTGACCCTGCCAGAGGTACTGCACCCCTACGTGGGCTCGCACCGGCTCACACCGTCGACCTGACGTCTGGCATGGGGTTCCTCGTCCGGTGATGAAGATCAAGTGGCCCGTCGCTCTGGCCACGGTTTTCCTCGTGCAGCTCGGTGTGTTCCTGCTGTATACGCAGTTCATTGCGAGGACGCTGGAGGAGAACACGGAGCGCTTGAGCCAGATCTACCACGAAGTGCAATCGGGCATCACCACAATGGACCAGTCAGCGACCGTGGAGGCACTGTTCAACCTTCAGGGCATCATTCTCGAGTCCGGTGTCCCGCTCGTGCTGACCGGTCCTAGAGATACGGTGTTCGCCGCCGAGAACCTTGGGTTCGAGGCGGATCTCGAGACACGCGAAGGACAGGCGGCCGTCCAGGCATACATTCGCAGGCTCGACGTCGAACATGTGCCGGTGGGAGACACCGACCTCCAGCACCTCCACTTCGGCAATACGCCGGAAAGACGGGGGCTCAGGTGGATCCCGTGGCTGGAAGTCGGAGGCCTCCTCCTCACGGCGATCATCGGGTTCGTCGCAATCCGCTACCAACGTCGAGCCGAGAGTGAGAAAGCCTGGACATCGATGGCCCGCGAGCTCGCACACCAGTTGGGCACGCCGCTCTCTTCGTTGGCGGGATGGCTCGAAGTGCTCAGCCTTCCAGTCGGCGAGCGCCCTGGCGGACTACGCGATGGCGAGATCGCCGGCTCGATCGGCGAAGACCTGGAGCGGCTCGAGCGGATCAGCTACCGCTTCGAGCTCATCGGGCGGGAACCCGTACTGGAATCTCTCTCGGTCCGCCAGGTGGTGAGCGATCTGGAGCAGTACCTCGCGGTCCGAATCCCAAGGCTGAGCCGCAAGGGTGTAGAACTGGTCGTCGACATCGCCCCGGGTCTGCCGAGAGTGCAGGGCAACGAGGTGTTGCTGATCTGGGCACTGGAGAACGTGGTGAAGAACGCCCTCGATGCGCTCGCCGGTCGGGGTGGCAAGATCACCATCTATGCCCGCGAAATCGGTGGCAAGTGGATCTCGCTTCGCATCCGGGACACCGGTCCGGGCGTCGATCCCGAGATTCGGGACAGGCTCTTCGAGCCGGGCGTGACGACGAAGTCGGGTGGATGGGGGGTCGGGCTCGCGCTCTCCCGTCGCATCGTCGAGGGCGTGCACCGGGGACGCATTGAGCTGCTCGAAGGATTCGGGGGCACCACGTTCCAGATCCGACTGCCATCCGCTGATGCCTGATCCGCAGGTTCCAGCGCATCTCGACGGACTCAACCCAGAGCAGCTAACGGCTACGTCGCACTTCCAGGGCCCGCTGCTCGTGCTCGCGGGTGCGGGCTCGGGGAAGACGCGGGTTCTGACGGCGCGCGTAAGCCACTTGATCAGCGAGCACGGCGTGCCGCCGGACCGGATCTTGGCGGTCACATTCACGAACAAGGCCGCCGGCGAGATGCGGGAGAGGATTACGCGGCTGCTCGGCACCGAGCCGTCGGGCATGTGGGTGGGCACCTTCCACTCGGTAGGCGCGCGCCTGCTACGCCGCCACGCGGATCGCTTGGGCTGGGACCGCGCCTTCAGCATCTTCGATTCCGACCACTCGCTTCGGCTCGTGAAGAGCGTTCAAGAATCGGTAGGGCTCGACCCCAAACGGTGGAGTCCCAAGGCGATTCGCGCCGAGATCAGCAAGGCCAAGAACCAGCTCATCGACGGCGACACCTTCGCGAAGGACACGGAGGGTTCCTTCGATCAGTTCGTTCGCAACGTGGGACGTGTCTTCACCGAGTACCAGCAGGCCCTCAAGGACCAGAACGCGTTCGACTTCGACGACCTGCTCATGAAGCCGGTCGAGCTCTTCGAGGACTATCCGGAGTTGCTGGACCGGTACCGGGAACGTTTTTCGTTCATCCTCGTGGACGAGTATCAGGACACCAACCGGGCGCAGTTCCGTTTCGTGGAATTGCTCGCCCAGGGTCACGAGAACCTCATGGTCGTCGGCGACCCGGATCAATCGATCTACGCGTGGCGCGGCGCGGACATCAGGAACATCCTGGACTTCGAGATCGCGTTTCCCCGCGCACTCGTGGTCGCGCTCGAGGTCAACTACCGCTCGAGCGAGCGCATCCTCGACGCCGCCAACGCGGTCATCGTCGAGAACGTGAACCGTCCGGAGAAGACGCTCCGGACGCGTCGCACCGGTGGGGAGAAAATCACCCTCGTCGAGACGTTCGACGAGAACGACGAAGCCCGCTGGATCGTCGCTGAGATCGAGGCGTGTATCCGCGAAACGCCGGGGCTCTCCTACAGCGGCTGCGCCGTGCTGTACCGCACCAACGCGCAAGCCAGAGCGCTCGAAGACGCCTTCCGGCGAGAAGGCGGTACCCTACCAGGTCGTGGGCGGTGTGCGCTTCTACGAGCGCCGGGAGATCCAGGACGTACTCGCCTATCTGCGACTGATCTCGAACCCGAAAGACGCTACGGCCTTCGGTCGGGTCGTGAACTACCCGCGTCGGGGTGTCGGGCTGACGACGCAGGAGCATCTGGTACGCTGGGGCGCCGAGAAAGGGCTCACGCTCCTGGAGGCCGCGGCGCAGGCGGACGAGATCCCCGACCTAAGGGCCGCGGGCGCCAATGGGCTCATGCGCTTCGCGGACCTCATCCAGCGCTTCAGCCTACGCGCGATGCAGGCGGCGATCGGGGAACTACTCGAGGCGCTCGTCGAAGACCTCGACCTCGTACGCCATCTGTACGACGAGGGAAGCGACGGAGAGGATCGAGCGCGAAACGTCTCGGAGCTCATCGCCGGAGCGCTCGACTTCGACGCCACGCTCATGAAGGGTATGGACGACGACGAGCTCGACGCCTTCACCGAACTCGACCTGTTCCTGCAGCAAGTGGCCCTGGTAGCGGACCTCGATCGCCTCGACCCCGAAGCGGCGACTGCGACGCTTATGACCCTGCACAACGCGAAGGGTCTGGAGTTTCCCGTGGTGTTCATCGCGGGGCTGGAGGAGGGACTCTTCCCGCTCAGCCGAGCCTATGACGAGGCCGATGCGATCGAGGAGGAGCGACGCCTCTTCTACGTGGGCATCACCCGCGCGGAGGACAAGCTGTC
>CBDANQ010000052.1:0-71739 GCA_965197725.1 Longimicrobiales bacterium | reverse complement strand
GAGTGAACGACGAGTACGCGGACCTCTACGAGGGCCTCGAGCAGGACTCGCGCGATCTCAACGAGCCGCCGTCCAACATTACGAAGCTGTCCCAACCGTAGTTGAAGGTCCCTGATAGGGGAGAAAGAAAAAGTGGTGGCTCCGGGGGTCCCGGGCCGATAGGCTCGGGTAGGCAAAAACCCCAACACGGAGCCACCACGATGAAGAGAACGTACGAGGTAAGGGATCGGGCGGACAAGCGCGCGATCAGGGAGTTCCTGAAGCGGGAGGGGCAGTTTCTGCTTCCGATGCTTGAGCTCGTGGAGCAGACGGAGGTCGCGATCGACGAAGTCATCCAGGTGATGGGACGAGCGACGATCGAAGCGGTGCTGGAGATGAGCGCCGAGGGTGTGGCAGGCGTGAAGCAGGCAGGTCGGTCACGAGCGGAAGACGACACGGTGTGGTATGGCCGGCAGGGTGGTGTGGTTTACCTGTCGGACCGGAAGGTGCGTGTGGAGCGGCCACGGCTCAGGCGCCGGGGCGCCGGGGAGGGTGGCGAGGTCGAGGTGCCGGCGTACGCAGCGATGCGGAGACCGGGCGCCGTGGCGGATCGGATGCTCGAGGTCCTGATGGCGGGGGTGAGCACGCGGAAGTACGGCCGTGTGATCGGTGAGATGGCCGACACGGTCGGGGTGAGCAAGTCGGCGGTGAGCCGTGAGACGGTCGAGGCCTCGGCTGTTCGTGATCGATGGCTCGAAAGCGCTCAGGAAGGCGATCGAGAAGGTGTTTCGGCCAAACGTCCACCCCCATCCAGCGCTGCCGCAACCACAAGCTCCGCAACGTGCTGGGTCATCTGCCGAAGGATCAGCATCCTCAGGTGAAGGCGGCGTTCCGGGCGGCGATGAAGCTGGACGCGAAGCAGGGCGAGCAGAAGCTCGAGCAGCTCGCCCGATGGCTCGAGCGCGACCACCCCTCGGCCGCAGCCAGCCTGCGCGAAGGCCTCAGCGAGATGTTCACCATAAACCGGCTCGGCCTCCCACCGCGGCTGAGGAAGTGCCTGGGCTCGACCAACCTGATCGACAGCACCCACTCGGGCGTAAGACGGAAGACCCGCAGGGTGACTAAACTGGAAGAAGGGAAGCGATGGCCTTGCGCTGGGCTGCGGCCTCGTTCGTGGAAACCGAGAAGAGCTACCGGAGGATCATCGGCTACGACCAGCTCTGGATGCTCAGGGCCCACCTCGGACGACCATGAACCGGTTGCCGAAATGAGAAAGACAGGCTAACAAGGAGACTCTCCGGCGCCACCACCTTCAACTGTCAGCGGGACACCATCAACATTACGGGGCGCTCGGGGTGTTCTCCGCCTTCAGTGCGGACAGCGCGTTCTTGTGGGTGCGCTGATTCGGTGACACCAGCCGCGGGGTGCTCCCCAACGGCGCCAGTTAGCGTGGCCGCACAACCGCGTGCCTTCTGCGCGGAGATCGAAAATCTGAAGCAGTGGAATCCCAACGTCCACATGACGACGAAACTCGACTGGCGGTACCACCGGCCTGGCTGAACCAGCTGCAAGCGCACTCAAGAGTTTCTTGAGCAGCACCATATCGAGGACGGCGCGGTCCAGAGCGCGTCCAGGGAGCCGTTGGGGGGCGCGGAAGCTTTGTCCGCGCTCGAAGGAATCACCGAGCTGTACGTGGCAAAGGGCAGGAAGAGCATTTTCTTGGATCTCGCGCGGGATCGTCCCTCCGACGAGGACTTGCTCGAGCTCCTGCTCGGGCGGTCCGGTACGCTGAGGGCACCCGCCGTCCGGATCGGGAAGCGCCTCGTCGTCGGCTACAACCCGGAACTCCTGGAGGACGCATTGTTGTAGCGGCTCGTGATACAAAGATAGCGGGCGCGAATCGGCCACCTGTCGAACTACTCCCGCGGATCTCCGTCGGCCAGCACCTGCTGGCGGCGCTCCTCGCGGTCCGCCTTCACCCGCTCCCGTATGTCAGCGTGCCCGAGCCCCAAGATCTGACCGGCGAGCAGAGCGGCGTTCACCGCGCCGACCTTGCCGATGGCGAGCGTGGCAACGGGCACACCACGGGGCATCTGGACTGTGGACAGCAGTGAGTCGAGTCCGTCCAGCGACCAGCCCTTCATGGGGGACGCCGAGGACCGGCAGCGTCGTCTTGGAGGCGAGCACTCCGGCCAAGTGCGCCCGCCCCCCCGGCAGCAGCGATGATCACCTCCAAGCCGCGCTCCTCGGCCGTGGCCGCCCAGTCGGCCGCAAGATCCGGCGTGCGGTGTGCGGATATGACCCGCACCTCAAAGGGGATATTCAGAGCCTCGAGTGTCGTGACCGTATGCGCCATGGTGTCCCAGTCGGACTTCGAGCCCATGACGACGCCGACCAACATTTCAGCCATCGTGCTTCGTCCCGGTCGCGCGTGGTGTACATAGTGTGGATGTGTGTCCGGTTCGGAAGGCCGGGACGTTGCACTCGGCGGATGTGGGAATCAAGGCCCGCAAAGGATTGGGCGAACGCGTGAGCTCCCATTGGGCCGCATACACGGCTCCTCGTTGACGCTTTCGGTGTGCCCGAGGCGCTGCTGCCGGAGCTTGTCGCGGCGCGGCGGTGATCAGGACGACACGGCTATGGCGCTGGAAGCGGAATCGTGAATGATTCAGGGGCGTCGAAGTCGCCAGGAACAACCGATTTTTCCTGTCGTAGAGAGGTCCCTGGCGTAAACACTTGTTTTTTGCGTGCTGGTCGGAGCATTTTCTACGGCAGAGCCCGAGGGACCGGGTATCGGTCCCAATACCGTGTCGGAGGAACATCCCATGGTTCGCAAGATCCTGATCGTGGCGACGCTACTCACAGTCTCCTCGCCGCTGGCCGCTCAGGAAGAACACATCTGGACCTCGAAGCGTCCGGACGGCCACGCCCCTATCGGCATGAGGCGCGCGCGAACCCTCGAGAGCGGTGCTATCGAGTTCAGCTACCGCTTCACGTAGCTCAACTCCAAGGGCGTATGGCTCGCTAACGACTCACTCCCCCTCGACACGACCCTCGACTTCTACGACCAAGCGCCGCTCACCCTGGCCAATCAGACGCACAACTTCTCCGTCTCGTACGGCGCAACCGAAGAAGTGACCTTCATCGCGGGCATCGATTATTCCTCCCGCCAGCGAGAACAGCTGACGACCGGAGGCGTGTTCTACGTGACCGAGTCCCAGAATCTGGGCGACGTGACCGTGTCTGGCCTGTACAACTTCCTGGACCTGGGTGCGTACAAAGCGCACTTCCAGATGGGCACAAGGGTACCGACCGGATCAACCGCAATCTTTGCGGAAACACCGTTCAGCACGCCGAACATCGAGGGCATGCCCTACGACATGCGTCCGGGCGCCGGCACGTTCGCGCTGCTTCCGGGCCTGACCGTGCAGACGCAAAATGAGGTGGCTTCGGTTGGTGGGCAGATCAACGGCATGATTCCCGTAGGAACCAACGACCGCGACTACTCGCTCGGCAACTCGTTCCACGCGTCCGCATGGGCTGCGTACATGTTCAACGAGTACATGTCGCTCTCAGCTCGGCTCAAGTGGCAGAACTGGGGCGGTATCGAGGGAGGCGACCCCAATCTCGATCCGGATCACGACCCCGGCAACGACGGCTTTTTCCTCGAGGGCGAGCGGATCGACTTGCCGATCGGCGTGAACTTCTACTTGCCCGAAGGCTCGCGATTCGAGGGGCATAGGCTCTCGGTAGGAGCGATCTTCCCGATCTCTCACGAGTACGAGGGTCCACAATTCGGACTCGATTGGGGCGTCGTCATCGGCTGGCAGGTCGTCTTCTAGGACAGCCAAGTAGTGATCCTTGTGGGGCCCGTGACCGGAGCTCCCCTCGACGCGCCTTAGCGAGTCGCTCCGTACCCCTCCGTTGTGAGTCGCCAGATCATCGTGTCCCGCGACTCACCCCTCGGGCCGACCGCATGGTCCACCAACGTCTCCCCCTGCTCGTACCCGAGCCTCCTGGGGACCGCGAGGCTCGGCGCGTTCAGAGGGTCGCAGTGGATCTCGATGCGCTCGATTCCGGAGAGCATGAATGCCACGTCGGTCATCGCGTGAGCGGCCTCGGTCGCGAGACCCTGGCTCGCCTGATCCGAGCGCACCCAGTACCCGATCTCCAACGCACCGGGACCCACGCGGCGATACAGTCCGGCGCCGCCGAGCACTTCGGTCTCGTCGGGATCCATCAAGGCGAAGAGCGCGCTGCGCCCAGCGAAGAAGTCGTCACGGTAGCCGCTCAGCCGGTCCTCGAGCACATCGAGCTCCGAGGGCTCGTTCATCGCCCATGGAATCCACCGCTGAAGCTCCGGCAGGCTGGAGTCGAGCGCGGCCTTGAAAAGCGGTGCGTCGTGAGGGTGCCAGCATCGCATGATGAGCCGCTCCGACTCGATGCGCTCCGGCGGTACGGTATCAGTCACGGCGGGGTTCTTCTCCTTCGGCTTGTCCTTCGCTCTGGTGTCGGCCCGCAAGACTCCTTCTCATTAGCGTCCCAGAAGAAAGGTAGCGCCCCGTTGACGGATTCCGACTCCTTCCGTAAATCCCAAAGCCCAACGTCACTCAGTCCCGGGGCATGCTCTCAGGACCTTCGACCTTCCGTACCGAGGTGGGCTTAGATGGTAAGGATTCGCTTCGCGCTCGTCGCCCTCGGCTCTTGCCTGCTCTTCGTCGCGCCGGCAGATGCACAAGTCCACCGGTCGGCACTGCACGACTTTCGGCTGGTCCCCGTCGTCCAGGGGCTCGTGACGCCCTGGTCGATGGCCTGGCTGCCCAACGGCGACATGCTGGTCACCGAGCGCCCGGGGCGTCTGCGCATCGTGCGCGACGGTGAACTGTTGCCGGATCCGGTCCCCGGTATTCCCGAGGTTCACGCCCGTGGTCAGGGTGGACTGCTGGATGTTCAGCCCCACCCGGACTTCGCGAACAACCACTGGCTCTACATCACTTATTCCAAACCGCAGGCCGACGATCAGTCCACGACGGCGCTGATCCGGGGCACGTTCGAGAACGATGCTCTGACGAACGTCGAAGAGCTCTTCGACGCGGTCGCCCGCGGCAGAAACGGGCACTACGGCTCTCGGATCGCGTTCGCCGACGGCTACGTCTTCATCTCGACCGGCGATCGCCAGGCTCCGTCGCGTGGCGACCTTGAGGCACACCCCGCCCAGGACCGCTCGAACCACATTGGCGTCATCATTCGACTGCATGACGACGGTCGCATTCCGGCCGACAACCCGTTCATCGGGGAGGACGGGGTGCGGCCCGAGACGTGGAGCTACGGGCACAGGAACCCGCAGGGCCTCGCAATCCATCCCGAGACCGGCGACCTGTGGGCCGACGAGCACGGCCCGCAAGGTGGCGACGAGCTCAACCTCATCCGGCCCGGTCGCAACTATGGCTGGCCGGTGATCGGGTATGGCGTGAACTACCGTAGCGGTTCCACGATCCACGTGGGCACGATGCGAGAGTCGATGGAGCACCCCGTGCATTTCTGGGTGCCATCGATCGCGACATCCGGGCTCATGATCTACTCCGGCCAGCCCTTCCCTGCCTGGAACGGCAACTTGTTCGTCGGCGGTCTGGCAGGCATGCAGCTCGCCAGGCTGACGCTCGACGGGCAGGAAGTGGTCGCCGAAGAAACGCTACTCCAGGGTTTCGGCCGCATTCGGGACGTACGTCAGGGACCGGAGGGCTACATCTACATAGCGATCGACGATCGCAGCCGTGCGCCGACCGCCGTGTACCGGCTGGAGCCCGCCGGAGGGCGCTAGCTCCTCAGTCGCCAGCGTCAACGGCGCGACCGGCTCGACGCGAACCCTCGTACCACGTTCGAGATCACAGCCGATGATCCGGATGCCTACAGCGGTAAGCGAAAGTCCGATCACGCCGCCGGACACGGGCCCTCAGCGTACTCTGCCGGCCCAATCGCCCCAGGATCCGCAGGCGGCCGGCGCCGAGAGCGGTCCGCTCGGCGATCTCACGCGTTCGGTCCTGGCTGCGAGCAAAGCAGCAGGTTGGTGATGTTCGCGCACGCGATGAGCAGCACGAAGAAGACCGAGGCTCTCAGGATCGCCAAATAGGTGTGGCTCTGCGGGTCCCGTCGGGAGTCAGGAAGTTGTAGCCGTCGGGCAGCGCACCGATAACTTCATGAGCGACGCCATCGAGCGTCCCCGCTGACCGCCACCAGTTGGTAGTTCTTCTTCCCCTTTCGGAGCACGAGGAACCGCCCGTCGATCGCGTCTTCGGTGGTTACTCGGTAGTCAACGCTCTCCACGCGACGGTTGTTGACGTAGATACCGCCCCCCTCGATCGAGCGGCGCGCGTCGCCCTTTGAAGTCGAGATGCCGGACTCCTCGAGAAGATCCACGATCGGCTTGCCGTCGGCGGCGAGCTCCTCCTTGCCGATTTCCGAGGACGGGACGTCGCCGAACACGTCCGCGATGTCGCCGGCGCTCAGGCCGGAGAGGTCCCCACCGAAGAGCGCATCCGTCGCCTGCAACGCCTTCGCGAAGCCGGTCTCACCATGGACTCGGCGCGTCACGTCCCCTCCGAGTGCCCTCTGAGCGGCCCGCTTGTACGGTTCCGCTTCGGTAGCCGCCTCACGCTCGGCAATCTCCTCGCGAGAGAGCAGCGAGAAGTACTTGAGGTACTTCACTGCGTCGGCGTCGTCGGTGTTCAACCAGAATTGATAGAACGCGTACGGGGACGTGAGTTCCGGGTCGAGCCAAACGGTGCCTGACTCGGTCTTTCCGAACTTCCGACCGGAGGCACTGGTGACGAGGGGTGAAACTACGCCGAACGCCTTCCCGCCGTCGACACGACGGATCAGGTCAGTGCCCGCCGTGATGTTGCCCCACTGGTCGCTGCCCCCGAATTGCACCGTGCACGCGTCCCGACGGTACAGCTCCAGGAAGTCGTAGGACTGCATGAGGATATAGCTGAACTCGGTGTACGAGAGTCCCACGTCCGGATCCTCGAGTCTCCGCCTCACCGACTCCTTCGCCATCAGCTGGTTCACCGAAAAGTGCTTGCCGATGTCCCTCAAGAAGTCGACGAGCGCAAGCTCACTGAGCCAGTCGAGGTTGTTGCGCATGACCGCAGCGTTCGGCTTGGCCGCGAAGTCGAGAAAGTGCTCCAGCTGGCCACGGATGCCCTCGGCGTTCTCGGCGGCCTGTTCCTTGGTGAGCAGCTGGCGCTCGGTATGGCGACCGGATGGATCGCCGATGAGCCCAGTGCCGCCGCCGACCAGGGCGATCGGCGTGTGTCCGTGCCGCTGCAGGTGCACGAGATCCATGACCACGAGCAGGTTGCCCACGTGAAGGCTGGGCGCCGTTGGATCGAAGCCGATGTAACCACGTCTCGGCGCCTCGGCCAAATGCCCGGCCGCGCCTTCGCTCATGTCCTGCAACAGCCCACGCCAGCGGAGTTCTTCGACAAGAGCGCTCATGCGCCGAAGGGTAGTCACGCCTGACAAGCGGTCAAGTGGCGACGGTTGAGATTCAGCGGCCGGCTCCCTACTCTGGTGTCCCCGAAGGAATCGGCTGTCCCGATCACCTGAAATGAACGGAGAACCCCATGGCCTACATCGACCCCTGCGACGTATCCGCCGACTACTACAAGGAGCTCTTCGACAATGAGACGCTTCGGGTCGTGGAGATGACGCTACCGGCCGGCCACAAGGACACCCAGCATTCCCATCCGAATGAGACGGTGTACTTCATCAAGGGTGGCAAGGTACGCATTTACGAAGGTGACGACTCGATGGAGGCCGACATTCCTGATGGGCATGTCATGCACCACGAGGCGTGGACGCACACCGTCGAGAACATCGGAGATACCGACATCCACGCGGTCATCTTCGAGCCGCACACGGACGTGTCCCACCTTTAGAGCCCCCCCCCCGACAAGCTCGAACGGCCCGTCCCGACGACAGTCCGGCGAGCCGGGTCACGACCTACGGTGCGGTCGCCGCAGAGCCCGGCGAAGCTGGCGCTCCTCGGGACTATAACCTACTAACTAATAATAAAAGGTTAGTTTGGATATTTAACCTTGTTTTACTTATATGACCGGTTAGTAGAGAGGCAAAACCGATCGGTGGAACGTGGACTCACATAATGTCGCCCTCGACTTCTTGAACACCCGGAAGTACGTGAGAAGCCGAAGGACCGATCTCATTTCGACCCCGGAGCAGCTGCGCGAGTGGCTCGGCCGTGTCGGCCTGGACGCCTACGGGATGGACGTCGAAGTATCCCCACCTGCCGCGCGACTCTTGTTCGATGAGGCGCACCGACTTCGAGATGCGATACGCGCCGCCGTCGAGGCGCAGGTCCGCGGCGAGCCGGTGCCTCCACGCAGCCTGTACGCGCTCAACCGTGTTCTAGAGGCGAGTCGCTTCGCCGCGCAGCTGGTTCAATCCGGGGAACGGCTGGCGTTGATCGAGCGAGACACGGCCCCTGCCCCCCTCGCCGTACTCTCACCGATCGCGCTCGTAGCCGCGACGCTTCTCGCAGAGGTCGATCGCCGACGTATCCGACAATGCCGGTCGGACCGATGCGGGCTCTGGTTCCTCGATACCAGCAAGAACGGGCGGCGGCGGTGGTGCTCGATGGCCACGTGTGGAAACCGCGCCAAGGCAGCGAGGCATTATCAAAAGCAGAAGACGCTTCCCTAAAAACGAAACCCGAGGGTGCCGGCGATATACCGGCTATCGCCGCCGTCTCCGTTATCGTCGCCGTCTCCGTCGATGTTCACCAGCCGGACCTCCGCGAACCCCCCAAGTCCCAGCCCGCCGATGCTCGCGCCGAAGCCGCCATGGATGCCTCGGTTCGTAACCGCTTCTGGCGCGCTTGCTTTGAACCGGTAGCTGCCCACACCGGCGATGACGTAGGGCGAGAGCCCTATTCCGCCCAAAGAGAGCACCGCGCTGATGGTGCCGTTGATCAAATTGGCCCTATCACCGCCGGTCGCCTCGGAGAAGCTGTGGACTTCACCTTCGGCCCTGACGGAGACCGGGAACGCCGGCACGCCAACCTGAAGCCCGACCCGGCCATGCCTGCCCGTGTCCACGTCGGCGGCGAAATCGCCGCTCGGACTGCTGATTCCTCCACCCACCATGAGGCGAGCCTGGGCGGTCACGGCGGCGGGTAGCGCGAGGGAAGCAACCGCGAGAAGCGCGATACGTCGCATTGAGTCGTCCTGGGAACGTGTGTTCAGTTACTGCTCAAGTGTGCGTCGGCGAGGTTGGGCCGGCAAGAATCACCTAGCGGTGCCGGTGCACGCGAGGGTGGCTAGACGACCGGTAGGCCGGGCTCGACCGACTCCGCCCAGGAGAGAAGCCCCCCCGAGAGGTTGGTCACGGGACCGTAGCCGGCCGCGACCAGCTGCCGCGCCGCGCTCTGGCTTCGCTGGCCGCTCCGGCAGTACACCACCAATGGGGTCTGCTCGGGTACCTCGCCCAAGCGATCGCCCAATTCCGCGAGTGGGATCAGCCGCGCCCCTCGCTCGGCAAGGCTGCTCACCGCCCACTCCCACGGCTCTCGGACGTCGATCAGGTACGGAGGGCTGTCAGAATCCAAGAGCGCGGCGACCGACGCGGCGTCGAGCTCGTCGAAGCCCTGCGCCGAATCACCCGCGCGCTCGGCGACACGCGTGACTCCGCAAAACAGCTCGTAGTCGATCAGACCGGTCTGTGTGGGCACATCGCCGCACACCGGACAATCCGGATTGCGCCGAAGCGCAATCTCACGCCAGGTCATTTCGAGGGCGTCGAAGATCAGCAGGCGACCTGCAAGACCCACGCCTTCACCGAGCAGGAGTTTGATCGTCTCCAGAGCCTGCATCGACCCGATGATCCCCGGGAGCACCCCCAGGACGCCACCCTCGGCGCAGTTGGGCACGAGCCCCGGTGGCGGCGGCTCGCGAAACAGGCAGCGATAGCAGGGCCCACCCTCCGTGGCGAACACCGAGACTTGCCCCTCCCAGCGGAAGACGGACCCGTAGACGTTGGGAGTGCCCAGAAGCACGCAGGCGTCGTTGACGAGGTAGCGGGTCGGGAAGTTGTCCGTACCGTCGACGACGACGTCGTACCCCTTCAGGATCTCGAGTGCATTCTCTGAGGTGAGACGCTCGGAGTGGCCGACGACGTCGACGTGCGGGTTGACGTCGTGGAGCCGATCGGCGGCGCTGTCCAACTTGTGCCTTCCAACGTCTCCGGTGCCGTGTAAGATCTGGCGCTGGAGGTTGCTCGTGTCCACCTCGTCGAAGTCGACGATACCGATCGTGCCGACCCCCGCGGCGGCCAAGTATAGTGCCAGCGGTGACCCCAACCCCCCTGCACCCACACAAAGCACGCGCCCGGCCTTGAGTTGTCGCTGCCCTTCGAGGCTGACCTCGGGCAACGCGATGTGCCTGGCATAGCGATGCAGCTCGCCGCGGGACAGCTCGGGACGACTCATAGTGGGTTGCACCCGTGCGTCAGACCGGAGTTCCCCCCTCACGCTAGCAGCCCGTGGCTACTGGACCGGCGTCCCCCGCACTCCCCCCTGCGCCACGATCTGGAAGTTGAGTGAGTCCTCCTCCAGACGCCGCACCAACTCCGCGTCCCGTCCCGCCACTCTTGCGGCGTCTGCCAACTGGAGCGTCATCGCGAAGTACTGCCAGGGAATATTCAGCGTGGAGCGGTCCTGCCAAATGGCCCGGTCCCGGATGCCCCGGTATTCGTAGACGTTCTCATACAGCTCGAGCGAACGGTCGAGGTCGAACCAGGTGCTACCGTAGTCGGCGCTGCCCTGTACCCAGTTGGCGGGGGTCTGCGCGTCGAGGGACCGCATCTCGAGCTTCACTACAAGACCGTGACGCACGCCCCACCGCTCGAGACCCAACTCGCCCATCATCCCTCCAGCCGATGCGAAGTAGATCGGACGCTCGTCGATCGAGTCGTGAATGATCGAGAGCGCGAGCTGGTGTCCGCGGTCGAGGATCATATCGGCGGGATAACGCACCACGATTCCAGGGAAGGGAATCGCCAGGTCCTCTTGCAGACGCGCCGCGGCGACCCGATCCATCTGTTCGCCCGAAAGGTCGACGATGGACTCCGACGGCACGCCGGGATCCGCGAAGAGCCCCGGAACGATGTCCACATCGAAGATCCGCTGACGGTCGGGGCGGGTCAGCGCCTGCAACTGCTTCGGGTACCACGTAGTCATCAAGTATTGACCGACGATGACTGTCACGTCTTTACGGATGCCCTCGACCTCTTGCACGTACCAAAGCGGAAACGTGTCGTTGTCTCCATTGGTGAAGAGCACACCGTAGGGTTCGACGCTCATCAACAGGTCGAACGCCCAGTCGCGGGCAGCGTAGTCCCCGGCTCGGGACGCCCAGCTCCAATTCATGATGAGTGGGATCACCGCGACGAGCAGAACCGGCGCCGCGGCAGCGTACCTGCGAACGCCACCTGCCATGCCCGCGATCGTATGCCAGACCCAAGCCAGGCCCATGCCCGCCAACGATCCCCACAGCAGGAAGCTGCCGACATAGAAGTAGTCCCGTTCGCGCACCTCGTGCTGTAACGAGTCGGTGATCTCCGGTGACAGCGAGTATCCGTACTTGAAGTTCAGGTTGATGACGAGCCCGATTGACAGGGTCGCCAAAAGCACGAGTAGGTAGGCAAAGATGGCCCGGTCCGCCTTCCAGGCAGCGTACAGACCCAGCGCTCCCAACGCGCCGAAGAGCAGGGTAAACGGGACCCTCGCCGTTCCGGGAAGCTCCGAGGCGTCGACGCCCCGCGCCCACTGCCAGTCGAAGTACTCCAAGTACATCGCCATTTGGGATCGGAAGGGAGCCTTCCGCTGGGTGACGGGAGGCGTCTGGTACTGCTTGCGAGTCAGGTTGTCCGCCAACATCTGACAGCCCGACCTTCCGAGCGTATAAATCGCTTGAGCCGCGCCAGCCACCGACTCACATGTCGGAGCGCCTTCGTTGATCACCGGATCGAGCGCGGCCCGCACCGGAAGCACAAAATTGAACGACAATCCGAGAAGCAGGAGCGGTACCACACGCGCCAAGAACCCCTTGCGGAGCAGGACGCTCGGCGCGGTCATCAGAATGAAGATCGCGAGCGCCGGTGCCGGTAGCACCGACATGAGGTGGCTCGTCGAACCGAGCGCCATCACGAAGATCGCTAGCAGCAGGTAACGCTCGCCGCCGGCGACGTCTTTCTGATCCCGCCAGCGCACCGCGAGCCAGCTCACGGCCGCGATGACGAGCAGGCTGATCGTGTACACCTTCTCGTTCACAGTAGACTGGCCCCAAACGGTGAACGCGGTGGCGCCGATGAGCGCCGCGGCAGCGGCGCCCGCAAGCGCGAACCGTCGTGCGTCGAAGAAGCTGGAGAGCACGCGGTGCGCGACCAGAAACAGGAAGCCGGAAGCCCCCGCGCTGGTCACCGCAGCGAACAGGTTGATGCGTACGGCGACGGGAAGCCCGAGAGGCGCCAAGAGCAGGCTCCAGGTCCTGGCTAGCACGACGAAGAGCGGATTCCCCGGTGGGTGAGGGATTCCCAGGATGTGGGCCGTGGCGATGTACTCGCTGGTGTCCCAGAAGGTAGTCGAGGGCGCCAGAGTGATCACATACAGGATGAGAATACATGCGCCCGCGATCGCGGCAGCGCCGTACGGGGGTCGGTACTCGTGCATCTCGTCCTTCGGGGTCTCCACCTTGACCTATCCCCTCGCTGGAATGCCATTGCGACGTACTCCCCGATCACTCGCGTCCGGACCGGGTCGGTGCGCGAAAGGTGACGCTGGAGCGCCAACGACTCCACCCCCTCCATTCGGAATGAGACCATCGCGGCGCGCATACGTCATCCCTCCCGTCCGTCTACGTCGTCCGCCTGCTGGCCATGCGAGTCGGCTCGCGGGTAGCTTTCGCCATGGCACTCTCGTTTCCCCGAACGCTCCGGTACGCTCGGACCTGGCTGACACGCCGCGATGACCTGTTGCAGGACGAGGTCATGCTGGACCGAGACGGCACCACCGTTCCGGCGACCCTTCTGCGACCGCGGACTTCGGTCTCACCGCTGCCCGGGTGGGTCGTCATGCATGGGATCACACGGGCTGGCCGGGCGCACGCCCAGTTGGTTCGGTTCGCGCGCGCGGTCGCCTCGACGGGCGCCGCCGTGATCATTCCAGAAGTACCCGAATGGCGACAGCTCGACCTGGCACCACATTTGACCACTCATACCATCCGGAGCGCAATCGATTCTCTCCAGACAACTCCAGATGTGCATGAGGGTCCATTCGGGCTGGTCGGATTCTCGTTTAGTGCGCCCCACACGGTGGCGGCGGCGGGAGACCCCGCGCTCCGTGCCGACGTCGCGGGCGCGGTGAGCTTCGGAGGATACTGTGACCTCGGGCGGACGATTCACTTCATGATGACCGGCCAACACGAGCACAACGGCGACACGATCTCTCTTCGACCTGACCCGTACGGCCGTTGGATCGTGGCCTCGAACTACCTCACGGACTCCGCCGGCTACGAGGGAGCGGTTGACGTGGCCGACACACTCCGGCGACTCGCCACCCTCGCTGGTGATACCGGAGCCCCGGCATGGAGCCCACAGTACGACCGGGCCAAGGTCCAGATGGGTAAGGGACTCGCGCCCGATCGTCGCGAGCTCTTCGATCTGATCGCGCCACCCTCGGACAGGGAGCCCGACGTCGAGGAGGGCGCCAAGCTCGCGGCGCTACTCTCAGAGGGCGGAAAGCGCGTGCAGCCGCAAATGGACCCCAGCGAGGCGCTGTCCGGGGTCGCGTGCCCGGTCCACGTCCTTCATGGGCGATTCGACCATCTCATCCCGTTCTCAGAAGGCTACCGGCTCCGAGAGGCGTTGCACCCCCAAGCGGAATCCTACGCGACGGTTACACGGCTATTCGGGCACTCCGCGCAGGATCCGTTTCCTTCTCCGATTCAGACGATCCGCGAGATCCCGCTCCTCTTCGCCGCGCTGGGTCGGATCTTCGGCATGGTGTAGCGGCGCGGGAACCCGCGTACGGCGCAGAGCGTCGCTACCGCTCGCCCAGCATGTCCCGCACGGCGCCCTTCACCTCGAGGTCCTTGTCGTCGGCCGCCTGGTCGACCAGCTCGCGCGCGTGCGGCGTTCCGATGCTAAAAAGCGCACGATACGCGACGATGCGCACGTCGGTGGGCGGCCGCGAGAAGAACGAGCCGACTGCACGCTTCTCGATCAAGCTCACCGCCCCGGGGTCACCGAGCTGACCCAACGCGCGCAGGACTCCGATCGTCAGGTCGGCGTCATCTTCGTCCGCCAGTAGGCGCAAAAGCGGCTTGAGCGCCCGTTCCACCTTGAGCGCGCCCGCCGCCATCGCGGCTGCCAGGCGCGCTTCCGGATCCGGGTCTTCGAGCATGCCGTACACGAGCATGCCGGCGTCCTCTCCCCCGACCTTGGCGAGCGCGAGCAGCGCCTCCTTGCGTACCCTGGCATCTGTGTGGGCCAGCGAACTGGTGACGAGCTCGACGGCGCGGTCACCGCCGACCTCGCCCAGGATCGCAAGGCCGTTTCGCACAACGAACCAGCGACTGTCTTCGATCATCTGTTCGATCACGACCATCCCGGTGGTGCCCATGGCGATCATGGCTTCCATGAGCGTCCGGCGGGCAAAACGATCGGTGGTGTCGGAGAGCGCATCGGAGATGGCGATCGCCATTTCGAGCCCGATCGCTTTACACACTCGCGTGAGTTGAGCACGCCGTCCTTCGTTGCGTTCCGAGCCCAGCAGCACTGCGAAGCGGCTCGCGACACGGGGGGTGACCATGAGCTGGGCAAGAGTGAGGCTCTCCTCGTCGTCGCCTGCCTCGAGCACGAGGCGCTCCACGGCGTTCGCGAGTGGATCGAGTGCGTTCGCCTCGCGAAGTGCAGTGACCAACTCCCGGATCTCGCTCGCCTGGCGGTCGCGTTCGAGCTGGGGCGTCGCCAGGAACCTGTCGAGCGCGGAAGCCAACGTGTCGGGATCGGCATCAACCCCGGGAACATCAACCCCGGGAACATCGACCGCCGGGTCATCGACGCCGGCCGCCGCAGGTAGGTATTCCACCGGCTCGGGGTCACCACCGGAGAAAAGTGCGTCGATCGAGCGCGCGAGCCCGTCTAGCTCTGCTTTCTCGTCCGAATCGGACATTCCGACCTGGGGCTCATGTTGCGATGTGGCGGGGACGTCCCAATCTATGGCATCTCCCGCTTCGAAAGCGAGGGAGCGGTGGGCAATCCTCTGCGAATCCGATCGAGCATCCCGCCGTCGATATTTCGCACGTCCTTGAAGCCCTCGGCCTGCAACACACTGGCTGCGATCCCCGATCGGTTTCCGGTGCTGCAATAGAGCAATACCGGCCGGTCAGGGGGGATCTCGTCTCTGCGATCACGCAGATACCCGAGGTGGAGATGGTGTGCGGACGGGACATGCCCATCGTTCCACTCCGTGACGTTGCGCACGTCCAGCAGGAACGCATTCTCTTCGAGCACGGCCTGGTCCGCGTCCGCCCAGTCGATGACCACGGTCGTCTCCAGTCCGCCGTGCTCGGTGCCCCAGCCGACCAGGGCAGCTTCGTTGAAGTACCCTTCGCAGGCGTCGATGCCGATGAAGGCCAGATCGCGCGCAGCCTCACGAGCCTGTTCCTCGCCGTCGGCGACTAAGTAGATTGGTCGGTCGTACGGCAGCAGCCAGCCGCATGAGGTGGGAAACGAGTCCGTGAGCGGCACATTGATCGTGCCGGGAACGTGGCCGGCCGCGAAATGGGCCCGAGGGCGTACGTCGAGCACGACCTCGCCGTCCTCGACCAAAGACGCGAGCACGTCGGCGGCGATGCGCCGCGGGACCGGGAGCTCATCGAGCAGCGCAGGACCCTCCCGGTTCCTGCGCTTCATCTCGGCGAAGTAGACCGGCGGCTCCGGCTGGCCCTGGAGCACTTCGGCAACGAGGTCGTCCTCGGTCTCGCACTGAAACGCCCAGTTCGCGAGTCGCTCGTATCCCAGCGTGGTCGACGGCACCGAGCCGAGCGCCTTGCCACATGCGGAGCCAGCACCGTGTCCCGGGAAGATCTGCAAGTACGCCGGCAGCTCGCTGAACCGCTGCAACGACTCGTACAACACGCGTGCACTGGCCTCCGTGGTGCCGGCAAAACCCGCGGCTGTCTCGAGCAAATCGGGGCGGCCAACGTCGCCCACGAAGATGAAGTCACCGGTCAGCAGACCCATCGGCTCGCTCGACGCAACACCGTCGGTGACCATGAACGAGATGTGTTCCGGTGTGTGCCCGGGCGTGTGCAGGACCTCGATCGTGACGTTGCCGAGCGTGATGCGATCACCATCGTGCACGACGCGCGCGCCGTCTTCCTCCGCGAAGCCGTACTGCCATGTCGCGTCACCGTCTCCGGAGAGCACGAGCTCGGCACTCGTCCGCTTCGCGAGCTGACGCGACCCCGACAGGTAGTCGGCATGGATATGGGTCTCGGAGACATACGAGATCTCAAGGCCCTCGTCTTGCGCGGCTCGCAGGTACATGTCGGTATCACGATGGGGATCGATCACGATAGCTTCCCCCGTCACCTGACAACCGATCATGTAGGACGCCTGCGCGAGCTTGTCGTCGTAGAAGCGTTTCAGGAGCATCGTGGATTCGGGCTTGAGTCGTTCCAGGTGGGCGATGAGGGATACTGGACTATAGCCAATTGGGCGACTGGGGAGATGACCACACCATCGTCGGGAGCGAGATAACCATGCCGGTCTTCACGCGTATTGGGGCCGGAGTGCTCGTCGTGACTGTCGACGGCGACTACACCCCCGGCGAATTGAGTCGCGTCGGTGAGCGGGCGCTCGCCTCCGACGACGTACCGAGCCCGGTGGCCGTCTTGCTAGACATGAGCGGTGCCGCCGGCGTCGAAAAGAAGTCCCCGGACGACCTCAGACGAACCGGCGAGTTCTTCGGCGAGCGACAGGAGATCATGACCCGCGTGGCGGTTCTGACGCCGTCCGACGTCGCATACGGTCTCATGGACACCGGGGGGGCTTTCGCCACCTCGACTGGGATTCCAAGTCGACCCTTCCGCAACCGCGCACAAGCGATCGAATGGCTGACAGAAGGTGCCTAGCGCGCCCGCGCCCATTCCCACCCCACCGGTGACCTGCTCCGTTGTCCAACCCGTGTCGGTCTGCCACCGGAGATCGAGGTACATCCCGTAACGGGTGGCAACGCCCACGCGAAGCCGTAGAGAATGACTGGGATCAGTGGTCGGAATACGACAGTTGCTCGGCGATCCGCGTCTGCTTTAGCGCCTCGGCACGTCGACCGTAATCTGGTCACTGCCCCGTCCTGACCCGCCCACCCGGCCTAGATTCGCAGCTTCCTCAATGTGCTAGGTAGGCCGGTGAGCGTTTAGCTCGGACGGCTCCGCCGCCTGGTGCAGCTTCATGTTCAGCATGCGCAGGGTCGCACCGACACCGGCTAGCACCTGATCGGCGCTGATGCCGCGCGTTCTCACCGTGCGCGGGCCGTCCCGCCAGGTGATGAACACCTCGGTCAGCGCGCTGGTGCTGCCTCCCTTGGGGATGCGCAGCTCGTAGTCCACCAGGTCCGGGAACTCGAATCCGGTGGGCAACACTTTGCGGATCGCGTCGACGAAGGCGTCGAATCCGCCGTTTCCCGACCCAATCGCTTCGTGGACCTCACCGTTCACATTGACCCGAATTTCCACTGTCGACGCGTGGTCCAGCTCACTGGTGATGGAGCACCTCAGCAGCTCGATGTGGCGGAAGTCCTTGCGCTCCAACACGTCGGCGATGATGAACGGCAGGTCCTCCACGGTGATGGTGCGTTTGGAGTCCCCGAGGCTCACGATCCGTTTCAGCACTTCCGCCTGGTCGTTGGGCGAGAGGCTGAGGCCCAGCGCCTCCAGGTTCTTCTTCAGGGACGCCTTGCCGCTCATCTTGCCGAGTGCGTAGCTGCGCTTGCGGTCGAAACGCTCCGGGCTCAAGGGCGTGTAATACAGATCGCCCTTGTGATCGCCGTCGGCGTGGATGCCGCTGGTCTGGGTGAACACGTCGGCGCCGATGACGGGCGCGTTGTCGGCCACCCGCTTGCCCGAGAAGTTCTCTACCATCCGGCTCAGCGCGAGAATTTTGGTCTCGTCGATCGACAGGGTCATTCCCATCTTGTCGCGCAGCGTCACCGCCACTTCGGCCAGAGACACGTTCCCCGCCCGCTCCCCAAGGCAGTTGACCGTGCAGTGAACGGTGCGTATGCCGGCCTCGACCGCCCTCATGGCGTTGGCGGTGGCCAGCCCGTAGTCGTCGTGCGGATGAAAGTCGAACGTCTGTTCGGGAAACCTCGCGATCATGTCCGAACAGCTCGCCTGGACTTCATGCGGAGTCATCACGCCCAGCGTGTCGGGCAGCATGAGATGCGCGACTCCCATTCCCTGCAGTCCCTCCACGAGTCTGTACACGTAGTCGCGACTGTCCCGGTACCCGTTCGACCAGTCCTCCAGGTACACGTTGACTTTGAGCCCCCGCTCGCACGCGTACTCTACGGTGTGACGAATGTCTTCTAGATGCTGTTCGAGGGTTCGCCGCAACTGCATACGGCAGTGACGATCGCTGCCCTTGGTGAGCAGGTTCATCACACGCCCGCCGGCGGATACGATCCAGTCCGCACTGCGACGTTCGTCTACGAACCCAAGGATCTCGACCCGCCCCAGGCAGCCCTCGGAAGCCGCCCACTCTGCGATCCGGGTGACAGCTTCTTTTTCACCCGCGGAGACGGCGGCCGAGGCAACCTCGATCCGATCGACCCGCAGGGAGCGGAGCAAAGCCCTGGCGATACTGACCTTTTCCGAGGTGGAGAACGAGACGTCGCGGGTCTGTTCGCCGTCCCGCAGCGTAGTGTCCATCAACTGAACGTGATCGCTCGCATTCATGCGCCGCTTTTCTCGGCGGTGCGCGACCTCGGGGCGCGGAAGGCTACTCACCGCGGCCACCGGAAGCCCCGTCCTCATTCACGCCCCCGTCCAACTGCTCGATCGTCGCCATCGACGGCGCGCGCTCCCGTTGCATAAGCCGCGCAACCGTCTCGGCCTCGTTCATCACACGAAGCAGGTTGTCACCAGCCAGTTTGGCGAGGTCTTCTTCGCTCCAGCCGCGACGCGACAGCTCGGCGAAGAGCGCGGGGAACGTGGAGACGTCCTCGAGCCCAACCGGTGTGAAGCTGATCCCATCGAAGTCGGATCCGATGCCCACGTGGTCCACGCCCGCAAGGTTGGCGATGTGGTCGATGTGGTCCGCCACTTCGGCGATCGTCGCCTCATCGCCCTCGGACACGAACGACGGCACGAAGGTCACCATCACGGCTCCCCCGTTGTCGGGCAGCCGGCGCAGAACTTGATCAGGCACGTTGCGCGGGTGGTCCCAAACACCGCGGGCCGACGCGTGCGACCAGATGACAGGGGCCCTCGCCACATCGAGCGCGTCGTTCATCGTAGTCGGCGCCGTATGGGAGAGATCGACGAGCATGCCCATGCGGTTCATCTCGCGCACGACTTCCCGACCAAAGTCGGTGAGTCCACCGTGCATCTGCTCGCCGTTGGCGGCGTCGGCCCAATCCAGCGTGCCATTGTGGGTGAGCGTCATGTAGCGCACCCCCAGCGTGTAGAACGCCCGGAGCGCGCCGAGTGAATTCTCGATCGCGTGGCCGCCTTCCATGCCCAGCATCGAGGCGATCTTGCCCGACGCGAAGATGCGCTGTACGTCGGACGCGTCCAGAGCGAGCTCGAACACGTCGGGGTACTTGTCGATGACCTGGAGCGCGATGTCGATCTGCTCGAGCTGTACCTTCGCGGCGCCTTCCTCGGTGGAGGCGAAGGGAATGTAGACCGACCAGAACTGCCCGCCGACCCTACCCGCCCACAACCGCTCGATGTCCGTGTGGAAGGGCGTGCGCGCGCGCAGGTCGTGTGCGTCGGCCTCGACATCGTGCGGGGCGACTGCGCTCCCCCGGATCGCCCAGGGCAAGTCGTTGTGGCCGTCGATGAGAGGCGTTGAAGAGAGCACCCGCAGCGCCTTCGCCATGTGGGAATCTCGCTGCGCGAGGAGGGATCCCGCGGTCAGCGCCAGTGCCGCAAGCAGAAGTACGAAGGAACGTCTCATGGTCAGTCTTGGAACGCGGTTCATGGTTGATTCGGAGCCGTACGATCGCTTTTACGGCTGTTCGGCGGCAAGGCTCTCACCATCGCGCTCTCGTATGCGCTGATGTCGTCCTCGTATCGAAGCGTAAGGCCGATTCGGTCCAGTCCTTCCATGAGGCACATGCGCCGGAAGTCGTCGATCTCGAACGCGGCGGTCAGGTCGTTTCCGTCGGCCACCGAACGAGCCTCCAGATTCACGGTGAGCTCGTACGGTGCGTGCTCCGCTGCTCTCGCCAGGATCACGTCGATTGCGTCAGCGCCGAGCGTGATCGCGGCGATGCCGTTTTGGTCCGCATTCTCGCGGAAGATGTCGGCAAAACTCGGCGCGAGTACCGCCCGGAAGCCGTAGTCCCGCAGCGCCCAAGCGGCATGCTCGCGCGAGGATCCACACCCGAAGTTTGGGCGCGTTACGAGAATCGACGCCCCCGCGTACTCTGGACGATTCAGGGCGAACTCGGGACGGGGTGACCCATTTTCGGAATAACGCCAGTCGTTGAAGAGGAACTGGCCGTACCCGTCCCTTTCGATCCGTTTCAGGAATTGTTTCGGAATGATCTGGTCGGTATCGATGTCGGCGCGGTCGAGCGGTGCGACGATTCCGGTATGGGTGCGGAATGGCTCCATCAAGCGATCCAGTTCCGGGGGTCGGTGAGGTGGCCAGCGATGGCGGCGGCCGCCGCCATCGCTGGGCCGACGAGGTGCGTGCGACCGCCCCTGCCCTGACGGCCCTCGAAGTTGCGGTTCGATGTCGAGGCGCAGCGCTGCCCTGGATCCAGCGTATCCGGATTCATGCCCAAGCACATCGAGCAGCCGGCCTCACGCCACTCGAACCCCGCCTCTCTGAAGACCTGGTCGAGTCCCTCCGCCTCGGCCTGTCGCTTCACCGCGCCAGATCCGGGGACGACCATCGCGTGCACGCTCTCATGCACGCGGCGCCCCGAAAGAATCGCAGCGGCCTCTCGCAGATCCTCGACGCGGCCGTTCGTGCAAGATCCGATGAAGACCCGGTCGATGCTGATCGCTTCCATCGGCGTTCCGGCCTCGAGGTCCATGTAGGCAAGCGCTCGGCACGCCCCTTCCCGCGCGTCCGCATCTTCGATCAGCTCGGGGTCCGGGACCGATCCGGAGATCGGCACAACCATGCCAGGATTCGTGCCCCACGTTACCTGCGGCTCGAAACCGCTCACGTCGAGCACCACGGAGCGATCGAATGTAGCTCCCTCATCGGTAGCGAGCGCGCACCACTCGGGGATGAGCGCCTCGAGCTCGTCGTCGCGCGGGCCCATTTCGCGGCCTCTCAGGTACTGCCACGTCGTGTCGTCCGGGGCGATCAGACCGGCACGCGCGCCCGCCTCGATCGACATGTTGCAGACGGTCATACGCTCCTCCATCGAGAGCGCGGCAATGACCGGACCGGTGTACTCGATCACGTGGCCCGCCGCGCCGGACACGCCAACCCGCCCGATGATGGCGAGGATGAGGTCTTTGGCGGTCACGCCGTCTGGGCGCACCCCCTCCAGTCGAACCTCCATGGAGCGGGGCCGACGCTGCGGAATGCACTGCGTAGCGAGCACGTGCTCCACCTCCGACGTTCCGATGCCGAACGACAGCGCCCCGAACGCGCCATGAGTCGAGGTATGACTGTCGCCACAGACGATGACCATGCCCGGTCGGGTGAGTCCGAGCTCCGGCCCGATGACGTGCACGATGCCCTGCCGGGGATCGTCCATGTCCAGCAGCCGTATTGCGAAGCGGTCGGCGTTTTGACGCAGCGTGTCCATCTGCCGGCTGGCGACGAGATCGAGCACCGGAAGAGCGCGGTCCGTCGTGGGTACGTTGTGATCGACGGTCGCGATCGTCAGATCGGGCCGACGCACCGAGCGTCCCGCCGCGGCGAGGCCCTCGAAGGCCTGGGGCGAAGTGACCTCGTGAACGAGGTGCAAGTGCACGTACAGGAGATCCGGCTCTCCCTCACCGGTGTGCACCAGGTTGCCCGCCCAGACCTTGTCGAGCAGCGTGCGAGGGAACCTTTCAGTCCCAGCGTTCCTCATGACGTGCCCTCCGCATCCCCGGCGCCGACCCATGCCCCGCGACCCGCAACGACCTCGGCGACGGCATCGGCGAAGTCGAGGGTCGTCGCCACACTGTCGCCCTCGGCGGCGACGAGGTCGCGTGTTCTGAGGCCTCCAGCCAGCACGATCGTCACCGCATCCTCCAGAGCCGCGGCCTCGTCCTGAAGATCGAACGCGTGGGAGAGCATCAGCGCAGCGGAGCGGATGCCACCGATCGGATTGGCGCTGCCCTGACCAGCGATGTCGGGAGCCGAGCCGTGAACTGGCTCGTACAGCCCTACCTCTCCACCCACGCTCGCGGACGCGAGCAACCCGAGTGAGCCGCACACCGCCGCGGCTTCGTCGCTCAGGATGTCGCCGAAGAGGTTGCTGGTGAGCACCACGTCGAATTGTGTGGGTGCGGTGACCAGCTCCATCGCCGCCCGATCAACGAACATGTGGTCGAGGGCAACGTCGGGATAGTCACTCGCGACCCGTTCGACCACGGCACGCCACAACTGGGACACCTCGAGCACGTTGGCTTTGTCGATCGAAGTGAGTCGACCCCGCCGGCGTCGCGCCGTCTCGAACGCGATTCGTGCGATCCTCTCGACTTCGAGCTCCGTGTACACCATCGTGTTCACGGTCCTATCGGAACCGGCCTCGGCACCTCGAGGCGTGCCGTAGTAGATGCCCCCCGTGAGCTCGCGCAGGATCACCAGGTCCGTGCCCGTCGCGACCTCCGGCCTGAGCGCCGACATCTCGACCAGTGGCTCATCGATCTTGGCAGGTCTCAGGTTCGCGAAGCAGCCGAGCTCGCGGCGCAAGCGAAGCAGCGCTGCCTCCGGCCGCTTCTCGGGCGGCAGTCCATCAGCCTGGGGATCGCCGACTGCGCCGAGGAAAACCGCGGGCCCCCGCACGCACGCCCGAAGCGTATCATCCGGTAGCGGCGTCCCGTGCCGCTCGTACGCCGCCCAGCCAACATCGTGGGGCCGCACGGTGAGCTCATGGCCGTACGCGGAGGCGACGCTCGCCAGCACCCGCATGACGGCTTCCGTGACCTCCGGTCCGATACCGTCGCCTGGCAGCGCAACTACGTCGACGTGCGCCACTATCGGACCGCAAGCGAGCTACGGCAGTCCACTAAACGCCCCATTGGTTCGCGGTACTCTCCAGGTGCGCTTCCTCCAGAACGCGCGCGGCAGCTGCCTTGTTGACAGCGTGCAAGTATGCCTGGGCAGCCGCGCGCACAACGTCGGTATGGGCACCGCGCCCGGTGAACGAGTGCGCGTCGACCCGCGCATGAATCGAGACCTCTCCCACCGCGTCCCGCCCGGGTGTCGTGGAGCGGACGGTCAGATCGTCCAGGACGACTCGGAAGTCGAGCACCGATTCCATCGCCGCAAATGCCGCCATGATGGGGCCGTCACCGGAGCCGCTCGACTCAAAGCGAACATCGTTGTCGGTTTCGATGACGACACTCGCCCGCGACACGTCGCCGCCACAGTGCACTTCGAGCGACGTGAGCCGGAATGCCTCCTTGACGTCCTCCATCACGCCGTGATGCAGGACCGAGATCAGATCCTCGTCGAGAATGGTCTTCTTACGCTCCGCCAGCGCCTTCAAGTCCTCCGTGACCCGTTCCAGGTCTTCCCGTGTGAGGGTGTACCCGAGCGCTTCGTAGCGCGCTTCGATTCCGTGCCGGCCGGAGTGTTTTCCGAGCACGAGTTCGGTACCGGGAGCACCCACCAGCTCCGGGGTCATGATCTCATACGTCCTGGGATCGTTCAGCATGCCATGCTGATGAATCCCCGCCTCGTGCGCGAACGCGTTGCGACCCACGATCGCCTTGTTCGGTTGTGGTTCGATGCCGGTCAGGTAGGCGAGCAGCCGGCTGGTTCGGTAGAGCCTCTCCGTCTTCACAGCCGTTTCGTGACCGAGCCCATCCGCGCGCACGCGTAGGGCCATCACGATCTCTTCCAGCGCAGCATTGCCCGCACGCTCACCGATACCGTTCACGGTGCACTCCACCTGGCGGGCTCCGGCGCCGACTGCCGCGAGTGAATTCGCGACCGCCAGGCCCAGGTCGTCGTGGCAGTGCGCACTCAAGACACGATCCTCGAGCCCGGGTACGCGCTCGAGCAGGGCGCCGAATATGCGCGCCAGCTCCGATGGCAACGCGTAGCCCACCGTGTCGGGGATGTTGAGGGTCGTAGCGCCCGCCGACACGGCCACCTCGATGACCTCGCACAGGAAGTCGATGTCCGTCCGTGTGGCATCCTCGGTGCTGAACTCCACGTCGTCCATGAACGTTCGGGCGTAGGTGACAGCCTCCCCGGCACGCTCGATGCACTCTGCGCGCGAGATCCCAAGCTTGCGATCCAGGTGGATGTCCGACGTCGCGATGAAGGTGTGGATGCGCGCCTGCTGTGCCCGTTCGAGCACCTCGGCCGCCGCCTCGATGTCGCCGCGCGTGGTGCGCGCGAGCGCGGCTATCACCACGCCCGGCACCTCTGCGGCGATCGCGCGGATCGATGCGGCGTCCTCTGGAGAACTCGCCGCGAACCCAGCCTCGATCACGTCCACACCCAAGTCTGCGATCTCGTGGGCCATCCTCAGCTTTTCCGCAGCGGTCAAAGTCGAGCCGGGTGACTGCTCCCCGTCTCGTAGCGTCGTGTCGAACACCGTGATGCGTGCCATCTGTCAATTCCGTTGAGGTGCGAAAAAGCGGCGGGCCCTCCCCTGAGTGGAGAGGGCCCGCCGCCGCTCGGTTCGTTTTCGGTTCTGACTATCCCGTGCGAACGGCTGGCGCCCTCTCAGCAAGCTCATCAAAGAGCCCGATAAGTCGGAGCGAGCCGAGTAAAAGGAGGCTGAACACCAGAATGTCGATCATCTGATCACCGAAAAGTAGTCCGGCACTCCTGTTTGCAGGCCACCGGTCGACTGAACCCAGTCTCGGCATTGTTACCGACATCGCTGACGGTAGTCAAGGACTAATTGCCCCATCCGGCTGCCACGCGGGGAACGTACCGAGCTCGCGGACCACTGCCCCAAGCTGCCGCGCGTCCTCTGACGCATGGCCCGCATCCGCAGGATCTGCGTGGGTGAACTCGAGAATGAAACGATATGTCCAGGGCGACTCTGCGGGTCGGGACGCAACGTGTGTGAGGTCCAGGCCGCGGTCCACGAAGACACCCAGGAGCGCGTGTAGAGAACCGGGGCGGTTGGGGACTTCAGCGACCCAGGCGGTCTTGAGCGGCACGCGATCAGGGGCCTGGTCGACAAGCGACCGTTCGCCGATCGAGGCGTTCCCCGCGCCTTCGGAGATCAGGAGAAAGAAGCGCGTCTGGTTGTCGTCGCGGTCCTGAAGCTCCGCCCGTAGGATGTCGAGGCCGTAGCGTACGCCCGCACCGCGCGAGGCGATCGCCGCCACGGTCGGCACCCCTTCGCTGGCGACCGCCTTGGCCGCGCCCGCCGTGTCGTACACGGCCTGCTCCAGGATGTCCGGGTGTGAGGCGAAGAAGCCTCGACACTGGGAGAGCGCTACGGGGTGGGAGCGCACTTCCTTCACGGACTGGAGCGAAGCGCCCGGAACACCGAGCAGGCAGTGCCGAATCGGTATCGCGACTTCGGAAACCACGCGGGTAGCCCCACCCGCCAAGGCGTCGTATGCGGCTGCCACCGTGCCTGCCAGGGTGTTCTCTACGGGCAACACACCGGCCTCGACCGTGCCCTGCTCGAGCGAGCGCACGACGGCGTCGAAACTCTGACACGGAACCGGATCGGCCCCGGCCACCAGTTTGTCAACGGCCTCCTCACTGAAGGCGCCGAGCTCACCCTGGAAGCCCACTCGCTTGGAGCTAAGCAACGGGAGGGCCAGCCGGCTCGGGACGTGCGTCGGTTCGGTCATCGGTGGACGCACGACGCCTGATAACGCCTTCCCGGCAATAATCGATGACGCCCCAGAAGATCCGGCGTACCCCCTCCTCGGGAATTCCCTCGGCGCGTGCGACGTCGCATGCCTTTCGCACCACTTCAGCCTCGCGCCTCGGGTCGAGCGGCAGCATGCCCGTGTTCCTCTTGAGTGTGCCTACGTCCTCCGCGAGACGAAGTCGAGCGGCCAACGCTGTGACGAGGTAGTTGTCGACTCGATCGATCTGCTTGCGTAGGGACATCAGCGGTTCGGGACCGGCCTGCACAATGAGCCCGGATCGCTCCATGCTCTTGGTGTCCATTTCACTGCTCCATTTGGTGAAAAATGTCGAAAAAACGAATGGGGAAAAAGAAAGGGCCCGCTCCCACGAGTGGGAGAGGGCCCCGGGCCGAAGCCTCGGATGCGCGGTGGCTACGTCACGGTCTACACGTGCGCACACACCTCTCCGGCGAAGTGGAGAGGCCCATAAATCGGGCGACGTGCGAATGCGTAACGGTCGTGGTCATCAAGTTCCGAAGATTCGAGTTCCCTGAACGCTGATCCTGGCAGGCCCGGACGTTCGAGTCAACCCTCACCTGCCTCTCATGATTCGTTCAATCTCCTCGACCGTACGAGGTGCACTCGCGGAGAGGCGCTCGTACCCGGCCTCGGTGACGGGCATCACGTCCTCGATCATGATCGCGATGTCGAGGCTCGTTCCCTATTCCGGGCGACGCAACCCGAGTCCTTTGATCTTCCGATGCAGTGTGCGATCGGAAACGCCGAGTAGCTCGGAGGCGCGGCCTTGATGCCACCCAGTTCGCTCGAGCGCCCGCTCGATCGCCACCGCTTCGAGGCGCGCGAGGTTCAACGACGGCAGTTGCGCGGCCGCAGGAGCCTCCTCGCCCGACCCGGCTTCGGGGTCCGAGAGTGAGGAGCCCAGATCGGCCGCCCGGATTGTCGTGCTGTGACACAATAGCGCGGCCCTCTCAATAACGTTGCGGAGCTCTCGAGCGTTGCCGGGCCACGGATAGTTCTCCAACAGGGCCGCCGCTTCAGCGGCGATCGTCCAGTCCTCGGCATTGCTGGGCCTGAGCTCGGTGAGGAAGTGACGCGCGAGCACCGAGACGTCGCCAGGGCGATCTCTGAGCGGAGGCAGCTCGAGCACGATCGCGTTGATCCGGTAAAAGAGGTCGCCTCGGAACGCCCCTTCATCGACCAGACTTTGCAGAGGACGGTTCGTAGCCGACACCAGCCGAAAGTTCGTAGGCAGTTCCTTCACCCCTCCGACACGCCGGAACATCTTGGACTCGAGGGCTCTCAGCAGCTTCGCCTGGAGGGACAATTCGAGGTCCCCGACCTCGTCCAGGAAGAGGGTGCCACCGTGGCTGAGCTCGATCAGGCCCACCTTCCTCGAGACCGCACCGGTGAAGGCTCCCTTCTCGTGTCCGAACAGCTCGGACTCAGCGAGCGACTCGGCAACCGCCGCGCAGTTGAGCGCGACGAGTGGCTCGGCGTGCCGTCGCGACAGCCGGTGAAGTTCGCGCGCAATCAGCTCCTTCCCCGTTCCCGACTCCCCGACGATGAGCACCGAGACGTCGGAGGGCGCGATCCGCTCCAACAATTGGAGCAGGTCCTTCACATGCTGGTCTTCCGTCACGATGCGCACGCCCCCGGCGTCGCGGGTGACGACCGCCTCCAACCGCTCCGTCCTCGAAAGGACCCGTTGCGCGCGCGCCGCCTTCCATATCACCGTGATCAGTCGGTCTGGATCGACCGGCTTCTCGAGGAAATCGAAAGCGCCGAGTTTCATCGCTCGGGTCGCCGTCTCAACCGTGCCTCGCCCTGACACGAAGACCACCTGCGGTCGGCTGGGGTCACCGGCCACGGCCTCCAGGACCTCGAGACCGTCGAGGCCGGGCATGCTCAGGTCGAGAAGCGCGACGTCGAAGACCTGCTCGCGGACCGCCGTGAGCGCGCTCCGGCCGTCGGCCACGCTGGTCACGACATGGCGCGCGCCCTCCGCGTGCCGGAGGAATCGCTCGATGAGCACTCGCTGGTCTTCTGCGTCGTCGGCGACCACAACCGAGATGGGGGGCTCGTCGGGCTGGGACATGCTCCACTCTCTCCTCCGCCCGGGTCACCCGCAATGGGTCGGACAAAAAAAAAGACCCCGCGGACGGATCCACGGGGCCCGGCGGAGCCACCCTCCAAAGGGGGGGGCGTGGCACCACCGCACGGGGGGGCTTTCAGGGTGCGGGACCCCGCCATGGGGGGGGTGCGCTTCGATTCCGCTGGTCTTCCGGCCGTAGCCGAGGAGGACCCGCGACCCGTCTGCATCCTCGTTGGCCCCTACATAAGGCAAGGCCAATGCCAAACTCGCCTGGATGCTCTAACTCACTATACAGAAGTGAGTTACAGAGATGTACGCCGAGAAACGCAGGCATGGTGACTGCAGGACAAGTTGGCCGATTCGGCCATAGTGTCCAGACAGATTGTCCGGAGACTCAGCTAGATCCGCCGGCCCCTGCCGCGAGCCGGGAGTTGCCGGACGTGCGTTCAGCGACCGTCCGGCCCAAATTCGACCGTGACCGCCCGGGCAAGAGTTCCCCTGCGTGAAGTCGAGGATGGCGTAGATCAGCACGATCACGCCGTACATCTCCATGCCCTCTTCGAGCGCCGTCCACATGTTGTAGTGGAGCGAGTTCACTTCAGCGTCGGTGAAGTGCTCGACCCCCACCGCGCCACCTCCATAGATCAGGCCGGCCACGACGAAGAGCAGCGCCGTCCGCCCCCGGTAACGCCAGAGGAACGGCACGTACAACAGGCCGACGAACGCGAGAACGGGGAAGCCCACAACCGTCCACGGAGTGTCCTCCATGAGCGTGTTCATGAGCTCGTGCATGCCCACGACCTCGTCCATGGACAGAAAGACGAACGCGAGGCCTAGCACGAACCACCACCTGTGCTCGCTGTCCCCGCTGGGGCGCAGAGCCTTCGCCTGGTTCAGGAGCAGGACGCCGGCGAGGAACAGGATCCCAGAACTGAACCAAGTCCCGAAACTCTCTTCCTCGTCGAGATCGAAGATGGCGAGCTGCCAGTAGTGCAGTCCGAAGCGCTCGTCCAAGCCGAGCGCTGGGTTGAAGTACGCCTGCATCGCGAGCACGTGCACGAGCACGAGCTCCGCGGCAACCACTCCGAGCGTCAGCGCCGCGCGCTGGGGGGTCAACCAATACCTGACTCCACTCTTCATCCGCCGAAACGTAGGCGGTCGGTCAATCTTCCGCAGCGCAACACATAGCAGTGCACACCTACGCAGTGCGCACTTATCACAATGGGCGCGTGGCGCGGCGTAGAGACCATGCTGGCGCTTGGAGGCGCCGCGTCACCTAATGGCGTCTTCACCGCGCGCCCGAAGGCCGCCGACCCGCCGACCACCGGCAACTCGATCGTCGTACTTTCCAGATCGACCGTGAGCTCCGTACCGGGCTGCGGCCAGAGAGTGAACTCGCGATCGCTCGAAAAGATCATCAGCCCGATACGCTGACCGGCAGGAATCACCTGGTCATCCGGCTGGCAAACGTCACGTACTGCATGCGTTGACCGCACGCATCGGGCGCAGCACCGATGGAGACGCTCAGCCTCGAGTAAGCACGAGCCAGATGATCCAGATGATGCCGATCACCAGAGCTGCCGCGATGTACGCAGGCGGCTGCGGGCGCCAGCCGGGCGGGAAGATCGAGCGTTCGTGTGTGGGGAGACGGTCGTCGGAATCAAGACTGCCCAGCCCGGGTGAGCGTACAAGAATAGGACGTGAGGGGCTCGTAGTCGCGCTCGCGCCACCTCCACCGGCGGATCCGAGCGAGCCGCCCACGCGGCGCGAAGAATCGCTGAGGCGTCTCGGTGCAGCCGGCGGAGATGGCGCCCATGCTGATGAAGGTGTCGATGGCGCCGACGGTGTTGATGGTGCCGATGGTGTTGAAGGCGCCGCTGGCACCGTCGGTGTCGCTGGCACCGACGGTGTCGATGGCGCCGATGGTGTTGATGGCGCCGATGGTGTTGATGGCGCCGATGGTGTTGATGGCGCCGATGGTGTTGATGGCGCCGATGGTGTTGAAGGCGCCGCTGGCGCCGATGGTGTCGAACGTATCGGGCGTGCATCTCCTCCACTTGAAGTGGGCTCAGTCGGCCAGGGCGAAGGGCTGCTCTTCGAGCCGAGCTTGGCATAGTCCGGATGCGCGAGCCGGTAGCCGTCGCTACTGGAGACAACGAAGCGCACGCCTTCGAGTTCGGAGAGTACGCGGCGAATAGTCTCGGGTTCGGAATTGGCAGCGTAGGAGAGTGTCTCCAACTGGGCCGTGTCCATTGTCCCGAGGAGAGAGAGAGGATCTCGGGAGCGCCGGATTCGAGTTGGGCAAGGCGCCCTCTGTGGAACCGAAGCAGCCCGTCCGAAAATGGCAGCTCGTCCAGGTGCGGCAGCTCGGGCATCTGGGATGCCGGGTACCCGGGTGGAGGTGGACGGACGCCTGCGACCGCCATGCTGTCGAGCAGTCCGAAAACTCCGGCCGGGCTGCCCTGAGATCGCATGTGCAGAACGTCCCGGAGAGACCTCACGAAACCGTCGCCACGCCAGCCGCGCAACCGCACCGCCGCCTCGACTTCGGCGGCTGAAAGCGGACGCAAGCTCCGCATGGTCACCCAGCCCCTGTCCCACCAGACGGCGATGTCACCGGCGGGACCACCTTCGGGACCTCCCTCGGCGGTGAGCGAGGCGACGATCAGGATCGCACTGGCCGGTCGCAGACGGATGAGCCGCTTGAGCAAGTCCCAACTGTCCAGGTCGATCCACTCCACGTCATCCAACGTGAGCAGGACTGGAGTGGTGTCACACACGCTCGCTAAGAAGTCCAAGAACGGATGAATGAGCTCCCCTATGGGTAGCTCCGCGAGCTCGGACAGGCGGTCTGCCGAGCCGATCATAGCGTCGTCGGCCCCGGGAAGCGTGGACAACTGCCGAATGATCTCGCGAACCGTGCGCCACGGCTCGGCCGCCCCGCCCTCCTGGGAGCGACACTCGATATGGATCACGTGGGCGCCCGGTGTCACTAGAGGAGCCTCCGCCTCCCGCATCATCCGGGTCTTCCCACCGCCTGCACCCGCGCGGAACACGACAACGGACGTGCAACCCTCCAAGGAGGTCCGCCACGCCTCGGCAACGGCCGCCACGTCCGCTTCGCGCCCCAGCACATCGTTCTCCGACTGGGCCCTCGATGGGTCGCCCCCTAGCAGACCGTGGATAAAGTCCGGTCATCGCTGTTGTGTTAAATCAGGAGGACACGAGGGTTTTTGCAGCGAGGACGGCGATGGCGGTAGGCAAGCGGCCCGAGGCTCGGCAGGGCGAGATGTTCGTGGTGGCGAGCGAGATTCGGGCCTTGGACAACCCGTTCTACTGGGCCTTGAACGAGCTTCTGGCGAAAAGCGGGTTTGACGAGTTCGCGGAAGAGGCATGCCGTGAGTTCTACGCGGACAATCGGGGTCGGCCGGGGATTGCTCCCGGGGTGTATTTCCGAATGATGATGGTGGGCTACCTGGAAGGGATCGGCTCGGAGCGGGGCATTGCCTGGCGGTGTGGGGACTCGTTGTCGTTGCGTGAGTTTCTGGGATACGGGTGGGCGAAGAACCCGCCGGAGCATTCGACCCTGTCGAAGACGCGCAAGCGCCTGAGCGTGGAAGCGCACGCGGCGGTGTTCGGGCGGGTGCTGGAGCTGCTGAAGGGGTCGGGGTTGCTGAGCGGCAAGACGCTGGGCGTCGACTCGACGACGCTGGAGGCGAATGCGGCGATGCGCACGATCGTGCGGCGCGACGACGGGTTGGGCTACGATGAATGGCTGGAGCAGGTGGCCCGGGCGTCGGGGATCGAGACGCCGACGCGCAAGGATCTGACGACGCTGGACCGGAAGCGTCCGAAGAAGGGCTCGAACAAGGACTGGGTGCATCCGCACGACCCGGAGGCGCGGATCACGAAGATGAAGGACGGCAGGACGCGCCTGGCGCACAAGTTGGAGCAGGCGGTCGACATGGAGACCGGTGCGCTTGTGGCGGTGACGGTGCAGACGATGGACGGGGGAGATGTGGCGTCGCTGCCCAACACGCTGGACGAGGCAGAGCGGCAGCTGGAAGTAGTGCAGGTAGAGCCCGAGGAAGTGGTGGCCGACAAAGGCTACCACTCGAACAAGACCATGACGGGCGTGAAGGAGCGGGAGCTGCGCAGCTATGTGAGCGAGCCCAACCGCGGGCGCCGGAAATGGAAGAACAACCGGGACGCGCAGACGCCGACCTACGACAACCGCCGCCGGATCCGCGGCAACCGGGGGATGCGGCTGCTGCGCCAGCGCGGCGAGAAGGTGGAGCGGGGGTTTGCGCACTTGCTTGTGACCGGAGGGCTGCGTCGCGTCCACATACGGGGCCAGGAGGAGATTCGAAAACGGATGTTGATCCACGCGGCGGCCTTCAACCTCGGCCTTCTCATGCGCAAGCGGTTCGGGGTTGGAACCCCCCGTGCGTTACAGGGCCTCGCTACCGTACAAGCTGCGCTCGCAACTCAGGTTACAACCCGCGTCTCGCGCTTTTTCCGCCGTATTCGGCGCTATTTCGCCTTCCTTGGGCCGAATATCGCCTCGTCAGACCCCAAAACCCGCTTCTTGCACAACAACACAGCCCCCGCGTGTCTGCCTTCTCTCCCACCCATCATCCGCTGGGAACCTATTTCTTCCACGGACTGCTAGGGAAACGCGCCGCTCGAGATCGCCAAGACGGGCTTCGTAGGTGTCCGCCTCGAGAGCGGACCATGCCGCCGCCAGGGTCGTTCGCGCGTCTCTGAGGCGCCCGAAGTCCGTCTGCACCTCGACGAGGCGAGCCCATGCCTCCGCCCGTCCCGGCAGGGTCTCAGTGGCCTTGCCCAGATACCGGATGGCGTCCTCAGGGGAACCTCGACTCACGGCAGCGGCAGCGGCGTCCTCGAGCCCCGCAGCCAACAAGGCGCGCGTCTCCGCCCTGACCTGGTCAACCCACGCCGTCCACCCACTTTCTTCGGAGATCGACAGCCCGGCGAAAGGCTCGCCGCCCCACACCAGCAACGCGCGATCGATCTCCCCGGAGGATACGGTCCTGCGGAGCACCTTCACGTCCACCGTGATCAGCCCCGGCACGAGGCGGATCGGGTCTGAGCCTATGAGCGCCTCGGAACCCAGGGCCTGCCGAACACGCGAGAGCGCCTGGCGGACGGAATGCCGCCCCTTGGAGGCATCCCCCCCTGACCACAGGAGCCGCGCGAGACAGTCCCGCTCCGCCCCGTCCGGGTTCATCGCGAGGTACGATACCATTGCCATGGGCTTGCCGCGAGGCACGCCGGCGTCCTCTCCCGACGCATCCTTCAAGGCCACACCCCCCAAAACCCGCAACTCGTAACGCACTGGGCGACCCTCCTTGCGGCCCCGTTCTCTCCACTTCCCGGGCCAATATTTCCTCTTCTCGATCTCCCCGGTTCGTGCCGTCTAGTAGGCGTCAAGATCACACCAGGAACCGTCACACATAAAAACATACCATGATGCGCTAGACCCCATACGCACCAATAGCATACATCAAGGACCCCCTGACGATCAACCATTTCATGCACATAGCGCAATCGGCCACGGCTTCCCGACAAGTCATGACGGCCTTCACGCCCTGAATCCCACCAGGAGGACCCTGAGAGACCGCCTCGGCGGCAGCGCCTTGACGGCAAGCCAGACTCATGATGAACGGCTAAGCGGCTCCTCGACAGCGCTGCCGTACCACTGAGGCGCTCTATTTCAGGTCCGAGGGGGGCATGAATGCGCGGGCCGAGGGCTCCTCGATCGGTCGCTCTACCGGTAGGACGCCCTAATAGAGCCGTTTTTGATGGGGTGGTGCCTGTATCCGTCGTCCACTGCGTCCTCGACCGGCGGCCGTGGACGGCTGATGGGCAGTGCGAGATAGCACAGATGCGTCAAGAAAACGGTACGGATCGTCAACGACTCGTGTGAAGGTAGACGACACGTGTATGATCGAGTGTGCATTGCGTGGCTGGATGCGCGTGTTTTAGCGGGATATGATAGGGAAAACAGAAGCTGACCCAGCCGTAGTTGAAGGTCCCTGAAGAGGGAAGAGAAAAGTGGTGGCCCCGAGGGTGCCCGATCCGATAGGATCGGGTGCGCTAAAAACCCAAAAACGGAGCCACCACGATGAAGAGAACGTACGAAGTAGCGGAGGGGATCGACAGGCGCGGGATCGCCGAGTTCGTGAAGCGGGAGGGCCAGTTCCTACTGCCGATGGTCGAGCTGGTGGAACGCACCGAGCTCGCGATCGACGAAGTCATCCAAGTGATGGGCCGCGCGACGATCGAGGCTGTTCTAGGGATGAGCGCCGAAGGAGTGGCGGGCCCGAAGCAATCGGGCAAGGCACGCGAGGAGGGAGCGACGGTCTGGTACGGCCGCCAGAGGGGTCAGGTCTACCTGTCGGACCGCAAGGTCCGTGTCGAGCGGCCTCGACTGCGTCAGCGATCCGAGGGCTGTGGCGACGAGGTCGAGGTACCAGCGTATGCGGCGATGCGGAGGCCGGGCGCCATGGCGGACCGGATGCTGGAGATCTTGATGGCGGGCGTGAGCACGCGGAAGTACGGCCAGGTGATCGGCGCGATGGCCGACACGGTGGGCGTGAGCAAGTCGGCGGTGAGCCGCGAGACGATCGAAGCGTCGGAACGGGTGCTGAAGGGGCTGATGGAGCGGCGGCTGGACGCATGGGATCTGTTGGTGATCTACCTGGACGGTATCCAACTCGGTGCGCACCACGTACTTGCGGCTGTGGGCGTGGACACGGACGGCAAGAAGCATGTGCTGGGGATGCGGCAGGGAGCGAGTGAGAACACCGAGGTGACGACGGCCCTGCTCCAGGATCTGGTCGAGCGGGGTCTGAACCCCGAGCGTCGACGCCTGTTCGTGATCGATGGCTCGAAGGCGTTACGGAAGGCGATCACTCAGGTGTTCGGCGTAGGCCACTCGGTCCAGAGATGCCGAAACCACAAGCTCAGAAATGTGCTCGCTCACCTACCGAAGGATCAGCACCCGCAGGTGAAGGCCGCGATCCGCGCGGCCTGGAAGCTCGACGCGAGGGACGGCGTGCAGAAACTCGAGCAGCTCGCGCGGTGGCTTGAACGAGATCAGCCGTCGGCCGCAGCGAGCCTCAGGGAGGGGCTGGGTGAGATGTTCACGATCAACCGGCTTGGGCTACCGCCTCGGCTGAGGAAGTGCCTCGGCACCACGAACGTCATCGACAGCACCCACGCAGGCGTGAGGCAGAAGACCTATAGGGTGACGAACTGGAAGAACGGAGCGATGGCACTGAGATGGGCCGCAGCCTCCTTCGTCGAGACCGAGAAGAACTACCGACGCATCGTCGGCTTCGATCAACTCTGGATGCTCAAAGCTCACCTCGACGACCGCGAGCCGGTTGCCGAAATGAAGATGGCAGGTTAATCACGAAAGCCTCGGAGCCACCACCTCCAACTACAAACGGGTCATCTTCGGAAAACAGCGATAGGGCGAGCACGCAGATGTTGGCCGATCTCCAGAGGCGTCAGCCGGGGCCATGGCACGATGTCCACGGCTCCGCTACCTGCCTGGGTGCCGGCCGGCACCCTCCGAGAAGAGATGCCTCAGTCCTTCACGGCTGGCGGTGCACACGCCCCGCTCGGTAATCAGCCCCGTCACCAAGTGCCGGGGCGTGACGTCGAAACCGTAGTTCGCGGCTCGGGTCTGCTCCGGCGCGATCCGCACGGCACCAACCACATCGTCCGCCCCCACGCCACGCACGCTGATCACCTCCGCCGCGTCGCGCTGCTCGATGTGGATGAGCGAGGCGTCCTGGGTCTGCCAGTCGAGGCTCGGCGACGGAACCGCAACGTAGAAGGGCACGCCGTTGTCCGCTGCCGCGAGAGCCAGAGGATACGTACCGATCTTGTTCGTCACGTCTCCGGAAGCGGTGGTTCGGTCCGTACCGACGATCACGACGTCGACCTCACCCTTGCGCATGAGGTGCGCGGCGGCGCTGTCGGGGATCAGCGTATGCGGGACACCGTGCTGCCCGAGCTCCCATGCGGTGAGCGCCGCGCCCTGGAGGCGGGGCCTCGTCTCGTCGACCCACACGTGGACTTCCAGCCTGTCGTCATGGGCCCGGTACATGGGAGCCGTGGCGGTTCCCCAATCGACCGTGGCGAGCCAGCCGGCATTGCAGTGGGTGAGGATGTTCAGGCGGCGTCCCGTCGCGCCGGCCCCGAGCTCACGGAGTACTGCGAGACCGTGGCCGCCGATGGCCCGGTTCAACTCGACATCCTCATCGCACAGTGATGCAGCGGATCGGTACGCCGCATCCGCACGCCCCTCGGGGGATAGTTGCCGGACGACCTTGCCCACACGATGCAACGCCCACCGGAGGTTGACCGCTGTGGGCCGCGTCGCTGCGAGCCGTTCAACGGCGTCCTCGAGCGAGGCATCGGACGGGTCGGCTCGCATGGCCAGTGCGACTCCATACGCCGCGGCTGCACCGATGAGCGGCGCGCCGCGGACGACCATGGTCCGGATCGCCCGCACCACGTCGTCCGCCGACCCCAGCCGGAGGACCTGGAACCGGTGTGGAAGCACCGTCTGGTCGATCACGCGGACACCCCACCCGTCCTTGTCCAGAAAGATCGTGCGGTACGGAACGCCGCCGACCTTCACGCTTCCACCGGTCCCTCGTGCACCGGCTCAGGGCGATCTCGTTCGCGGTCGACCACGCACACGAACCCGAGACAGTCTGTTTCGTGTGCTTCGAATCGGTGCACCTCGTGGGGTGCCACGTAGACCACGTCCAAAGGACGCACCTCCTCGATGCGATCTCCGAGCCGCACCGTGCCGCGCCCCTTCACCACCATGACGGCGTGCGCATGAGCGTGTCGCTCGAGAGAAGAGTAGCCGCCGGGCGCGACCTCGAAGTACCTCACCTCGAAGGCCAGGTTGGGCTCGGCGGTCTTGCCGCCCAGGAGCGTGTGGCGAACCACGCGGAGAAACGGGCCAGCCCCATCCTTGTAGCGCTTCGCTTCGACGCCCGCCCACCCAGCATGCGTGGCATGGATCACCCGAGACCCGCTCATGATTGCGCACCGGACGGCGTCGCGGCGAGCGCAGCTTCCACCAGGCGGCGCGTGGCTCCGAAGAGGTCGTCCTGGCCCAGCAGACTTCCGCCGATGAGGAGCATGGTATCCGGCCCGTACCGCTCGAACCACGAGCCGGCGTCGGCGTCGTCGACCCCGCCCGCGGGAGCTGGCGCCGCCGCGCGATGGCGACCGAGCGGGGCACGCAGTCGCGCGTTGATGGCCTCGCACTCCTCGACAGGCCATGCGAAGCGGCCGCCCGCGTTCACGTACACGACGATGTCTGCGCCGGCCACGCGATACACGGTGCCATAGAGCACGTCGGGAGCGATTCCCTCGCCCCTGCCCGGAGCGCTCTGGCCATGCGTCGGGTGGGCCATGATGGCGAGCCGACGTGGGCCGCTGGCTATGGTGCGCATGACGTCGAGACCCATCAAGCTCGGGCACACCATGACGCCCGAACATCCCACGGAAAGCGCGTGGTCGAGCCGCTCCTTGAGTCCGTCCACGGGCCCGGTGACGTTCGGAAAATACGCGGTGCGTCCCCCCGTGTCGGCGTTCGCCGCGGCCACCGCGGTGCCGACTGCCCTCACCCTGTCGAGGAACGGCGCCGAGCTCTGATCCACCAGTCCGTGGTCATCCTTGATGGCGTCCACCCCGGCGCGCGCGAACGTCGCGGCGAGGTCCGCAAGCTCCTGACAGGTCCGCCCCATCGGCTTGATGGCGGCGCTGACCAGAGGCCGGCCGCCCTCTGCCCCCACCATCTCGCGCAGGCCCTCGATGCCGTAGCGTGGTCCGGGCAACACCTCCAGCACTTCGGCCGGCAGGATCAAGTCGACGAGACGCACGTCGTTCATCAGCGACACGTTGCCGTAAGCTACGTTGACGACCTGCAACAGCTCGGTCCCCGTGACCTCGAGCGAGTAGGAGATTGTCGCGTCGAAGCCGCCCACAGGGAGCACTACGATGTCGTCCACCTGGCCGAGCAGCCGTTCTTCGAGCACGCTGCCCACCACGCCGGGCGGCACCTCGAGCGTCTGCTCCCGCGCGATGGCCAGCGCCGTCTGGGTCGCAGCGTCGTACGTGGGACACCGAAGCCGGTAGGTGGCCACCAGTCGGCCGGGCTGTTGGGGCGGGGTCATCTGATGTGGGTCTGGGCCGTACGCTGTGTTAGCCTCGCAAGTCGCCATCCAGGATAGCACGACTCAGCGGTCCCGACATCTGCCGATGAGGAGAGGACCGCCCTACCTGAGGAACTCCTCGAGAGCCGTCGCCAGATCCGTCTTCTGGTCCCGGTACTTCACGATCACCGGCGTATAGATCGACAAGCCCTGTTCCACGGCCCAGCTCGAGCGAACGGCGCGTGCTCCGCCAACCACGACCGCCCCCTCTGGAATCTCGAGCGGGCGGTCCGTGTCGGCCCTATGCACCTCTTCGCGGACGAGGTCGAAAACCGGTGTGCCTCGTGTCAGCACAACACCTGCGCCGAGCACGGCCCGTCGGCGCACGATCGTGCCCTCATACACGCCGGCATTTCCGCCGACCACGACGTCGTCCTCCACGACGACCGGGGCCGCATTGACCGGTTCGAGCACGCCACCGATCTGTGCGGCAGCGCTGATGTGCACGCCCGCACCGACCTGAGCGCACGAACCGACCAGCGCGTGGGAGTCGATCATCGTTCCGGCGCCGACGTGGGCCCCAACGTTAACGTACATGGGCGGCATGCACACAACGCCTTGTGCCAGGTACGCGCCCCTCCGCACGGCGGACCCGCCGGGGACGACGCGCACACGATCCTCGGCCATGAACCGCCGCAGAGGCAGGGTGTCCTTGTCGAAGAACGCGGCACCGATGCCATCCGGTACACACCCTCCCTCCGAGCCTGTCGTGGCGACCACCCTTCCGAATCGGAAGGCGAGGAGAATCCCCCGCTTCACCCACGGTACGGCAACCCACGTGCCGTCGTCAGTTCGTGTCGCGGCTCGAACCTGCCCGCCCTCCAGAAGGCGGATCAGCGTCTCGATGGCGTCCACGGCGCCGCGGGGCCGATGGGACGATGCTTCGTCGGGACTCGCCGCATAGAAGGCGTCCACCTGCGCCTCGAGTGCCTGAAGATCCGTCGTCACGGAGCGGCAGACGCTTCCGCGCTCTCGACGGCGGCTCTCAAGGCGGCTGTTAGGGCAACTCGATGGGTGTCCGCCAGTGGCGTCAGCGGTAAGCGAACCGTCTCACCGATGCGGCCGAGCTCGGCAAGCACCGCTTTGATGGGGATCGGATTGGTCTCGACGAAGATGGCCAGCATCAGCTGGTGAAGCGCCGCCTGGAGGCGCCGGGCACGTCCTAGATCACCCTGCCCCATCGCGGTCACCAGGTCCGACATCGCCCGAGGAACGGCGTTGCTCACGACGGACACCACGCCCTCTCCTCCAAGCGCCATGACGGAGAACGTCATTGCGTCGTCACCGGACAGCACCGAGAAGCCGTCGGGGCGCTTCAATAGCACTTCGGTGATCTGAGCCAGATTTCCGGAAGCCTCCTTGATACCTATCACCCTCGGGTGCTCAGCCAACGCAAGAGTAGTTGCCGCTTCCATGTTGCACGCCGTCCGGGCGGGCACGTTGTAGAGGATGACCGGCACGTCCACCGCGTCGGCAACGGCCTCGAAGTGACCGATGAGCCCTCGCTGCGGAGGCCGGTTGTACATAGGCGAGACCACGAGAAGATGAGTAGCGCCGCGCGCCGCGACCGCTCGACACAGCTGGATGCACTCCGCCGTGTCGTTGCTTCCCGCACCGCCAACAACCGGGACACGCCCGTCCACCTGCTCAGCTGTGATCTCGACAACGCGGAGGTGCTCGTCGAGAGACAGGGTCGCGGCTTCGCCCGTGGACCCGCAGGGCACGAGAAAGTGGATCCCTTCCTCGATCTGCCACTCAACCAGCGCCCGCAAGGCCGCCTCATCGAGGCTCCCATCCGCCTCGAATGGCGTCACCAGGGCGGTTCCACATCCGCAAAGCGACTTCTCACTCATGGCTCCTCCAGACTGATGACATCATCCATCGTAAACACTCCCTCGCGTCCTCGCAGCCACGCGGCAGCGCTCAAGGCCCCGTCGGCGAAGACGCGCCGGCTTCGAGCCTCGTGGGTCAGGATGACTTGCTCGTGCGGCCCATCGATCCACACCTCGTGTCGCCCCGGCACGTGACCGGTCCGGATCGACGTGACTTCGACCTCCCGCCCCACCGCGCCACCGAGTATGTCGTGCAAGACGAGGGCCGTCCCCGAGGGCGCGTCCTTCTTCGCGACATGGTGCGTCTCCGTGAGATGGACGTCGAAGCCGTCCATACCGCCCAGGAACTCCCCCGCTCGCGCGCAGAGTGCCTTCATGAGGGCCACTCCCAAGGAGAAGTTCGGCGCCCAGAGCAAAGCTCCGCCCCGGCGCATCACCCGCGCGCTCACGTCCTCCAAGTGCTCGTACCATCCGGTTGTGCCCACGACCGCCGGACATTCCGCCTCGAGACAGAGATCGATGTTGGAGACCGCACCGTCCGGCACCGTGAATTCGATCGCGACGTCAGCGTCCCGCAGCACGGCCCCTACTCGGTCACGGTCTCCGAGCGCATTTCGCCCGAGGCACGCCGTGACCTCGATCGAGCGCTCACGGGCCGCTGCTTCGACCTCCCGACCCATACGGCCACTGCCGAGGATGGCGATCTGCAGGGGGGGCACAGGGGCCTCAGCGGTTCTAGAGCGCCCAGCGGCCCCAGGGGCGCCACTCATGACAGAATCAACGTACGGATGTGGCGGCTGTCGTGTGATCGTGTTGTTGGGTACCTCTGCATGCTTGTCATGTCTCAGCAAGTTAAGAGCCATGGACCATAAAAGACCGGAAGTCGTAGCCCTGACCAGTACTAGAAATGTTGACCAATCACGACGCAAGCTTTCCCTTATTTTTTGCCATTTTCTATTACTGCCGGCTGCGCCGAGTAGGCCGCGTTGATCCTCGGCGCCGGTGGACTCCGTTTAGGCGTTACGTAGCGACTGACCGCTCGCACTCCTATTCTGCGTGCCCATGCGGAGTTACGTAGTCCTCACATTCCTGAGCGCGCTCCTGCTGTTCATGGTGCAGCCGCTCATGGCCCGTGCCGTCCTCCCGTGGTTCGGGGGGGCGGCGTCGGTGTGGACCACGAGCCTGCTCTTCTACCAGACGCTGCTCTTCTGTGGATACGCGTACGCACACGTCGGACGACGTCTCGGAGTGCGGCGGCAAGCGGCGCTACACATGTTGCTCGTGGGACTCTCGCTCCTGATGCTTCCGGTCACGCCAGCCGAAGCCTGGAAGCCCAGTGGCCCCCAAGCACCGACGTGGCGGCTGCTCGGCCTGCTCACCTCCTCGGTCGGAGCGCCGTATCTTTTGCTCGCCGGGACCACCCCCTTGCTGCACGACTGGTTCGGTCGAGCGGCGGCGCACCGTTCCCCCTACCGCCTCTACGCAGTGTCCAACGCTGGCTCGCTACTCGCGCTCCTGGCGTACCCGACGGTGGTCGAGCCGCTGATGGCTGTGCGATTCCAGGGGGTCGGCTGGTCGTGGGCCTACGGAGGCTTCGCGCTAGGGCTCGCAGGACTGGTTTGGCGCATCGCCTGGGCACCGGGGGACGTGTCAGTGGACGCCGAGCTCACCGCAAGCGAGAGCTCAACGACGCGCGCCGCGTCTGGGCAATCGACGTCAGCTCCCTCCCGGAGCGAGCTAGTCTTCTGGACTGCCCTCGCCGCTTGCGGGACCGGACTGCTCATGGCGATCACGAACATGATCACCATGGACGTCGCATCGGTCCCGTTGCTTTGGGTGGTCCCTCTCGCTCTCTACCTGACAACGTTCATCCTGGCGTTCCGGGGGGCGTACCGGCAGAGCACCTGGGGCGCGTTCCTGGTGCTGGGCTTGGGGGCGACCGCCTTGCTCTGGGCGGGCGGCTTCGCGCTCCCGGTCCTCATTCAGATCCCGCTTGGATGCGGAGTTCTGGTCGCTGGGTGCATGGTCTGCCACGGGGAATTGGCCCGCACCGCCCCCCACGCCCGACACCTCACTGTGTTCTACCTCACCATGGCAGCCGGTGGGGCACTCGGTGGCCTGGCAGTCGCGATCGTGGCGCCCACCCTGCTCACGGACTTCTACGAGTTCCCCGGCTTCGTGCTGCTCGCCTACGCGCTGCTGCTCGTCGCGATGCGGAGAGATCCGGACTCGGTGTTGCGCGGGCGCGCGGCCTCTGTGGCCGGGGGCTCGTTGTTGGTGGTGGGGGGCGTGGCTGCCGCCGGCTTCGTGCTCCCTACACTGCGCACGATGGAGGGGACGATCGCGACCGAGCGCAACTTCTACGGCGTGCTCCGCGTGCAGGAGCGGCCCGCCGGGATCCTATCGGAAATGCGGGTTCTGCGACACGGCCGCATCTTCCACGGCGCGCAATATCTGGACGCCGAGCGCGCCGCGCGGCCGACGGCCTACTTCACGTCGGGAAGCGGCGCGGCACAGGCCATTCGCAGCCATCCCCGTCGTCGCTCCGGGGGAGCGCTGAGCGTTGGAGTGATCGGTCTGGGGGTGGGCACGCTCGCAGCGTGGAGCCGACGAGACGACACCTTCCGGTTCTACGAGATCAACCCGGCCGCCGAGCGTATCGCGCGCGAGCACTTCACGTTCCTCCGCGACGCGGAGGCAGATGTCGAGATCGTGCTCGGAGATGGCCGCATCATGCTCGAGCAAGAGCTGGCCGAAGCTACCGGCGGGCCCCGGTACGACCTCCTGGTCATCGACGCGTTCTCCGGAGATGCCGTTCCGGTGCACCTGCTCACGCTCGAGTCGCTCGAACTGTATCGGCGTGCATTGGCCCCAGGCGGGGTGCTCGTATTCCAGATCACCAACCGCCACGTCGACCTGGAGCGCGTCGTGCGTGGTCTAGCAGATGCCGCGGGCCTACAGGCCCTGCGCTTGGACCAGGCCCCGCCCGAGGACAGCGGAGGCATCACAAACGCGTGGATGTGGCTGGCGGCCTATATGGGACGCGGGCCCCGCACGGCGCCAACGTGACCGATCCTACCCACGCCACCCCGGTCCTTTGGACGGACGATTTCAGCAACCTGATCGGTGTCCTACGGTGAGCAATCCCGAGTGATGCGTCGCCTGCTGCTTCCCTCCGAGGATCAGCGACGAATGACGCGTCCCTGCGCATCCACCCCCATCATTGGACCAATCCAGATGTCGTTGCCCAGATCGATCACCGGCCCCTGCCGTCGCGCGTACGCCGCACTGATGCCGGGAATTTCGTACGGATCGGCCTGAGATACGTCGACGCGGTAGCCCACGTCGGCGAGCGATTGGATCGAGATCGCGCTCAGTTTTTCAAGGCCGGAGCTCAGGGTGGGCGTCATGAGCTCGTTACGGAACACGGATTCCCTCCAATGGCCGTCCGCTCTTCCCTCGACGCCGTCGTTCTCGACCGGGACCTTTTCGCCTCCGGTGTAGCCAGTGCCTCCGGCGGCGTCGAACGCGGCAATCGCGAGGGGGCCCGCAAAGTGTGTGTCCGCACCGGGATTCTCGGTGGACGGGTCACGCAGCAGCTCGGCGAGCAGCCAAGACGTTCCGATGCCCAACACATGACCCATCTCGTGAAGGATCACGCGCGTGAGCTGACTAGTCGGTTCGAGTTGGCTCAGGTCGGCGGTGTCGAACAGCATGAAGCCGACCACAGGTAGCCCCGTCCCGACGCGGAAGACACAGAAGGATGCCCTCCCAAAAACCTCCCCTGGTCCGTCGATCGAGTCGAGGTCGACGTAGATCCTGATGTCGTCTACGACGTCACTGATCGCGGGTTGCCCTGGAACACAAGCGTCGGCGTCGATGGGCTCGTTCTCGAACGGGATGTCGGTAATGTCGAAGGGGATAATGCTCTCCCAGTGCGTGGCCGCGGCTTGGAAGGCCTCGTTCTGCGCGTTCGTCGGGGTGGTTAGGAACTCGAGCTCGATGCTGTACGCAAGCACCTCGAGACCCGTAGTCACGCTCAGCGTGGCGCCCGAGAATGCCGTGAAGGCGTGGATCAGAATGTGGTAGGTACCGGGCAAAGCGGCGTTGATGAGACACGACTCGCTGCTGTCCGGCGTAATCCCCTTACACGTCCCGAGGGAAGGTTCATCCACGTAGTCCAACCCTAGCGGCGGTTGGGGTGGGAAACCGTGCTGCACATAGATGTCCGCGTTCTGAATAGGATCCCCGTCGAGCGCGAACTCGATCGAGCCGTCTTCCTCGGTGAGCTCGAAGGCGAACAACAGCTCGGCGTCCTTGGCGGCCCCGATGCCACTGATGGGCATTCCGAGCTCGAGCGTGCTTTGGGCCTGCACAGTGACGGCCACCGTGCCGGACAGGCTACCCGAGGTGGCGCTCACGGTCGCGGTTCCGTTTTTGACCGCGGTCAGCAACCCCGCGGCGTCGACCGTGACGACCGCGGGGTTGTCAGTCGACCAGCTGATGGTGCCGCTGAAAGGCTGACTGTTCTGGTCGTGGATCGCCGCGTTGAGCGTGACGGTGGCGCCCAGAAAAGACAGTGTGACGGAAGTCTGCGAGATGCTGAGGGTCGTGGCTCGCGGGGTGTCCGGCGCTGTCCCTCCCGGACCGTCCGAACCGCCGCAGCTCGTAAGCCCCAAGAGCAGCAGGGACAATAGGAATGAGCCGACTCTCGCAGGTCTCACTGGCCCCATCTCAAGGGAAGAGAGTGTTCTGCGCCCGAGTCTCATAAGTCGTGACCTGAGGAATCCCTACAGCTACCTACCCTATACCTAACCTAGTGTCTGACCACCTAGTGCCTGACCACCGCTGATTGGATGGCCTCCGTAAGTCACGATCACCGCCGTGAGAACAGAGGAAGGCGGGATTCTCCCTTCCCTGGTGTCGGAAATCTCCCGACGGTCGGAACGTGGGCTCTCGAGCATGTTTCGGTAGGTTTATCGTCCGCGGAATCACCCGACGGAATGAGGCAACCGATGAAGGTTCTCGACGAGTCCGGGAAGAGTGTCCCGGCCGGCTCCACGCTAATGCTGGAGGATCTGGGCCTGCCCGTCGCCGGAGGTCACGGCGCGCTCATCGTCTTCTGGAAGCGTCAATGACAGGGATGCCGGCAGGAGGCTCCTGTCGTGCGCCGCGTCTTCGAGCGGTTCGGGCCAAAGGGCCTCGAGGTCGTCTACGTGGGCGCCTTCGAGACCGCAGACTCGTGCAAGAAGTGGAAGGAGGAGTATGACCTGACCTTCCCGGTCGTTCCCGACGAGGATGGTGTACTCTTCCAGCGGCTCACGAGCGGCTGGGTGCCGTGGAGCATTCTCGTAGGGTCGGATGGCGACGTGCTCTTTTCCGAGAACGAGTTCGACGAGACCGGTTTTTCGGTCGCGATCGCCCAACTTTTCGACGCGGAAACCGAGGCTGCGCCGGCAGCCCCCGAATCCACGCAGCCGACACCCAGGGCCGGGATAACACCCGACACCGCGAGCATCGTCGTCCTGGGGGGCGGCGCCGGTGGCGTCGTTGCCGCACACAAACTGCGAAAGCGACTGGGAGCGGATCACCGCATCGTCGTCCTAGACCGTTCTCCGGACCACCTGTTCCAGTCTTCCCTGCTCTGGCTCATGGTCGGAGACCGTCGAGAGGATCAGATCCGGCGGCCGCTGGAGCGACTGACCCGAAAAGGAATCGAGTTCCTGCGCGACGAGGTGTTGGAAATCGACCTCGAGCGCAGACGCGTGCGGACGCGCGAAAGCGGGCTCGACTTCGATTATCTGATCGTCGCGCTCGGCGCCCAGACCATCCCGGAGTCGATCGAGGGCTTCTCCGAGATGGCCCACGATCTCTACAGTGTCGAGGGTTGCCTAGACATCCAGAAAGCGCTTGACACCTTCACGGGCGGGAAAGTGGGCGTCCTGGTTACGTCGATGCCGTTCAAGTGCCCAGCGGCTCCATACGAAGCCGCGCTCCTTGTGGAGTCGTTTCTCCGAGACAGAGGCGTACGGGACCGCTCGGAGATCCACCTGTACACGCCTGAGCATCAGCCCATGCCGGTCGCCGAGGCGGCGCTGGGCGAGGCCATCGCGGAGATGCTCCGTGACCGCGGCATTCACTTTCACCGCCTCTTCACGTTCGAGAAGATGCGTCCAGAGACGCGGGAGATCGTCACGGCCGACGGGCACGCCGAACGGGTCGATCTCCTGATCGCGGTTCCGCCCCACCAGGCGCCTGAGGTCGTGCGATCGTCTGGCCTCTTGGGCGTGTCGGGCTGGATCCACGTCGACCCGGAGACGCTCCGCACGGAGCACGGAGCGGTGTTCGCCATCGGTGACGTCACGGCGATCAGGCTACCCAGCGGCAAGTCACTGCCGAAGGCGGGCGTGTTTGCCCACAACGAGGCCGAGGTGGTCGCACGTCAGATCGCGTACGAAATCAGGGGCCGGGGGCGCCAAGCCAGGTTCGACGGCAAAGGCTACTGCTGGATCGAGACCGGGGACGGCCGGGCGGGCTTCGCCGCCGGAAGGTTCTATAGCGACCCCGAACCCCGTGTCAGGATCGTCCGACCCAGCCGCCTGTGGCATTGGGGCAAGGTCGCGTTCGAAAAATGGTGGCTCCGACGCTGGTTCTGACGCAAGCCCCCCTTGGGGGGGCGACGGGTATGCGCCCAGAGAGCCGGACAGGAAGTCGCGTCGAGTCGCCACGGGTCCGTTCGGGACCTACGCCAAGAGCTCTAGCAGTGCGGACGACACCGCGTCCGGCGTTTGCGCCGGCAGATCGTGTCCCGCACCGTCGATGATGCGGCGCGCTACCAGAGAGGTGAACCGCGCGCGATCCGCCGAGGGGTCCGGCACTGTTCGGCCGATCCCTCTGGCTGCCCCACGCAGTACAATTGCAGGGACTTGAATGGGTCGCTGCTCTGCCAGCAGTCGCTCCACCCCCATGAAGCGCTCCTCACCCGGAGCGTTCCGGTGACGGTGTCGGTAGGAGTGGATCACCACGTCGACGAACTCTGGGCTGTCGAACGACACTGCCGTGCGCTCGAACGTCTCGTCGCTGAACCGCCAACCGGGCGACCACGTTTCCCACAAGTACCTGCAGATCCCGCGTCGATTCGCCTCGAGCCCCGCCCGCCCACGCTCGGTGTTGAAGTACCACTGATACCAGAGCCGTGCCTCGTTTTCGGCCGAGGCAGGGCGCGACGCAGTCACGGTGTTCTGCACTGAATACCCGCCGACGGCGACCTGGGCGCGCACCCGTTCTGGGTGAAGGATTGATGTGATGCACGCGGCACGGTTCCCCCAGTCGAAGCCGGCGGTTGCGAACTGGTCCAATCCCAGCGCGTCGGCAAGGTCGATCACATCCTGGCCGATAGCGGCTTGCTGTGCTACACGCGGCGCCGAGGGATCGCGGAACCGCGTGGGCCCGTAGCCCCGCAGGTACGGAACCAGCACACGGTATCCGGCGTCGACCAGGGGCGGCACCACTTCATCCCAAGCTCGAACATCGTAAGGGAAGCCGTGAAGGAGGATGATCGGGAAGCCCTCGCTGTCGCCGCTGTCTTCGTATGCGATGTTGAGCACAGGGGTTTGGACCATCTGTACCTCCTGACGGTCACGGGTCGGGGCGCGTGAGCGGACACCTGAGGGGACGCCGGCCAGCGCTCCAATACCGACCAAGCCCGTACTCTTGACGAATTCTCTGCGGCTCTGGACCATGACAGCTCCTCCGATATTGTGACGTCGTTGGGCGTAGGCTTCGGCCTCGCTATGGATCGAATCCGGGGCCTGCCGCCGCGGAGAAGAATGCGCGGAAGCAGGCCGAGAAGCAAAGGAACCGAGAAGCAAAGGAACAGCTGGCCAGCAAGATCCTCAAAACGATGGCTCTGCTTGGGATGCCGGACAGCTACCGAGTGGCGTGATCCCGACCCGGGGGATCGAGAATCTGTCTTCAACTTGGAGCCATGCACCCACGCCGCTTGCATTCATAGACCACAGCCGCGGCACCCGATATACTTAGCCCCGCCGCGTGCCTGCCCGACCCCACATCCGCGGTTTCGGAGACGTGATCCCATGAAATACCGCCCCCTCGCCAACACCGGTGTCTTCGTATCGGAGCTCTGCCTCGGTGCCATGACCTTCGGCAGCCAGTGGGAGATGATCGGCGCTCTCGGTCAGAAAGACGCCGACGCGCTCGTGCATCGCTCGCTCGACGAGGGGGTGAACTTCTTCGACACGGCCGATATCTACTCATCCGGTGAGTCCGAAGAGATTCTCGGTCGGGCGTTGAAGGGCAGGCGTCAGGACGTGGTGATAGGGACCAAGGTGCGTGGCCGCATAGGGCCAGGCGCGAATGAGGTCGGGCTCTCGCGGCTGCATATCATTCAGGCCGCTGAAGCGAGCCTGAAACGTCTCGGCACCGACTACATCGACCTCTATCAGATCCATCGCACCGATCCTGAAACCGACATTGAAGAGACGCTCGTCGCGCTGACCGATCTCGTCCGGGCTGGAAAGGTCCTCTACATCGGGTGCTCCAACATGGAGGCGTGGGAGCTGATGCAGGCGCTGGGAATTTCGGGGCAGCGGAGCCTCGAGGCGTTCAAGTGCACGCAGTCCTATTACTCGCTCGTCGGACGAGAGCTGGAGCAGCAGACCATTCCGCTCATCCAGAACCAGGGGCTCGGCCTCCTGGTTTGGAGTCCGCTCGCCGGAGGATTCCTTTCCGGAAAATTCACGCGTGGTGAGAGCCCGGACGGCACGCGACGAGCCACGTTTGACTTCCCCCCGGTCAATAAGGAACAGGGCTTCGACATCGTGGACGCCATGCGGCCCATTGCGGAGGCCCACGACGCGTCGGTAGCCCAGATCGCGCTTGCCTGGCTGCTCCACAAGCAAGCCGTGACGAGCGTGATCATAGGGGCAAAGCGGATGGATCAGCTGGAGGACAACCTCGGATCTGTGGAGGTGACACTCAGCGACAACGAGGTGACCCAACTCGACGAAGTGAGCAGGATCCCCTTAGGGTATCCCGCGTGGATGGGCGCACTCGGGGACGACCGGCTGCCGGGAGAGGTGCGTGACCTCGCGCAGGTCGCCCGGAGCGTTGGGGACGAGAAGGAGGCGGCGGCTGCGGAGTAGCGCCCATCTTGGACGGCCATGACCGAACAATTCAAGCGACTGAAATCGGCACTAGCTGAGCGATACGACCGCTTGTTATAAAGCCTCGGTTCTGGTAGCATTACGGTGCTACTAGGGGGCCCAAATGGTTAGGTCTGTCACACTTCGAAAGATGGGCGGCTCAGTCGGGGCAACTCTGCCAAGAGACTTCGCGGAGCGGTTTCATCTTGAGGCCGGCGACGAGGTCTTGGCGGTTGAGACTGCCCACGGGATTCTGCTAACTTCCTATGATGCGGACGTTGAGGAAGGACTTGCCATTGGAGCGGAGGCACAGAAGCGGTACCAGAGTGCCCTGAGGGAACTAGCGAAGTGACGGTGGCGGAACCGCGCTGGGTTCCGCGACTCGTGGTCGAAGCGGTGCACCTCGATCAGATACGAGAGCATGGAGGGCTGATCGGCGTCCGCGACGACAACGCGCTCGAGTCTGCGCTCGCCCGTGCGAGGCAGCGGTGGAGCTACGAGAACGACGTCGACCTGGCGCGACTGGCCGCGGACTACGCTTTCGGGATCTGCTCGAGTCACCCGTTCCGAGACGGAAACAAGCTAACTGCGTTTCTCGCAGCCGTGATCTTTCTCGGCCTCAACGGACTCGACTTCGTGGCGCCCCGGGACGAAGTGATTGAGACGATGTTGGCGCTCGCGTCAAGCGGCCTCGACGAACCCCATCTCACCGAATGGATTCGGTCCAGAACCCAGCCCACTTCTGGGAAAATCTAGGGCTTTCTAACGTCTTTGGGCTTAACCTCCCGGAGCACGATGTCTACCCGAAGCGCACGTTCGTGCGCTTCGGACCCGCGCAGCTTACCCGGACAGGTTCAAGCCCTTGATACTCATGCAGGCCCCCTCCTGGACCTCTCACAGAGAGGACGGAATGATCAGAGCGCGACGCTCGATCCATCCAACCCAGGAGGGGAACCATGCGCTTCTACACCGGCCAGCATCGATACTACTGTGGCATCGACCTTCACGCTCGCACGCTCTACCTCTGCGTTCTGGACGGCCAGGGCAAGATACGACTGCACAAGAGGCTACGCTGTGAGCGCGAGGCACTGCTTCGCGCCCTCGAGCCCTACCGTTTGGACCTCGTGGTGGGCAGCGAGTGCATCTTCTGCTGGTACTGGCTCGCCGATCTATGTGCTCGTGAGCAGATCCACTTCGTGCTCGGCCATGCGCTCTACATGAAGGCGATCCACGGGGCCAAGGCCAAGAACGACCACATCGACTCGCACAAGACGGCGGTCTTGCTGCGTGGTGGTGCGTTCCCGGTGGCCTACGTCTATCCTCCCCAGATGCGAGCCACGCGCGATGTGCTCCGGCGCCGACTCTACTTCGTGCGCAAGCGCGGCGAGCTCCTCGCCCACGTCCGCAACACCTTTCATCAGTACAACCTGCCTCGGCCCCCGGGTCAGCTCCTCTACAAGAAGAACCGAGAGGGACTGGCCCAGGCGTTCGACGATCCCATGATCCAGAGGACCATTGAGGCGGACCTCGCCCTGGCCGATCGCTACGACCCCGTGATCCGAGAACTCGAGCGTACGGTCGAAGAAGAAGCCCGTGTCCACGACTCCGACACGCTGGAGCGGCTCCGAACCATCCCCGGCATCGGTCGGATCCTGGCGCTCACGCTGCTCTATGAGATCCACGACATCGCTCGCTTCAGCACAGTGCAGCGCTTCAGCTCCTACTGTCGACTCGCCAAGCCCGAGCACCGCAGTGCAGGCAAGCGGGTCGGCAGCGGAGGAGCCAAGATCGGTAACGCACACCTCAAGTGGGCGTTCAGCGAGGCTGCCGTCCTCTTCCTACGCGACAACGTCCGCGGCCAGGGCCATCTCAAGAGGCTCGCGCGCCGCCACGGCAAGGGCAAGGCGCTCAGCATCCTCGCGGCTCGCATCGGTCGCGCCACCTACTTCATGCTCAAGAACGGGGAGGCATTCCACACCGAACGCTTCTATACACGCACCTGACGGGGAGGGGAGGTCGCGAGCCCCGATTTCTAACTCGAGCGGGCACCGGATGCCTGACAGCCGCCTCGCTTGATTGGACGCCTCCTCCCGCTCCCCACACATCGAAGTCGGTCTAACTCAGGACTCTGCCCCTCACCCGAGCCCGGAGCTAACTGGTCCGGCGCCTCACGGCCCGAGCCTGCTCACCTTGAATGGAGTCGGACGGCACGAGGGCACAGATGAATTTCTAGGTCGTAGGAGCCCACAGCAGGCTCCTGCTCCGCCGCTCCTTCGAGCTCGCCTCGAAGGGCACCCGGCGGTTGAACCTCGATAAGTGTTTGGTGCAGAGCTCGGAAGTGCTCGCACCTGTTGACGGAAACCAAGTCAGAGGACTCGACGACCGACGCTCACTTCATTACGCGCCGCTCCGCGACGCGCCGGGGGACATGCGCGCTCTTGACTCCGGGGGCCTGATAAGTGTTTGGTGCAGAGCTCGGAAGTGCTCGCACCTGTTGACGGAAACCAAGTCAGAGGACTCGACGACCGACGCTCACTTCATTACGCGCCGCTCCGCGACGCGCCGGGGGACATGCGCGCTCTTGACTCCGGGGGCCTGATAAGTGTTAGATGGCCGCGTTTGGCGCACCACACCAGCCTGGCCTGCACTCTCCCCACCACGGTATAATCAGGCGTTGATCGTGCGGGCAGCTCCGCGCGGTGGGGAAGCCAGAGGAGGCGCAGCGCGGTGGCATTCAATGCCTGAGGCCGATCTCTACGGCCCGATCAAGCGGTTCCTGGAGGCTCAGGGCTATATCGTGAAGGGAGAGATCGGGCCATGCGACATCGTGGCGGTGCGAGGCGACGAAGACCCGGTCGTAGTCGAGCTCAAAGAGCGACTGAACCTCGCGCTCGTCCTTCAAGCCGTCGACCGGCTCACCGTCTCTCACGCTGTCTACGTAGCGTTCCGCATCGGGAAAGGTCACAGCGCCTCATGGCGTTCGCGGAGGAAGCACGTGAAGAGCCTCCTTCGCCGCCTCGGCGTGGGCCTCCTCACGGTCTCTGGGCGCGGGAACGTCGTGCCGGTGTTGGATCCCGCGCCGTATCGCCCCAAGCCTAACGCTCGACGCCGCGGACGCTTGCTCAAAGAGTTCGCGGAGCGAGTCGGGGATCCGGAGGCTGGGGGCTCATCCTCCCGCCAACGACTCACCGCGTATCGGCAGGACGCTCTTCGGTGCGCCCGGGAACTGACCGATGCGGGCGTCCTCAAGGTCAGCGCTCTCCGTGAGCGCACCGGAGTCTCACGAGCCGGACCGATCCTGCGAGACAATCACTACGGGTGGTTCGATCGCGTTAAGACCGGCTACTACGACCTCTCGCCAAAGGGACGGCGAGATCTGGCCGCCTGGTCCGACGCGCTCAATAGCCTGGCTGACGAGTCTGAAGTCAGCCTCTGGCACAGTCGCAGCCCCAAAGTGCAATCGCACCTCCGCCCGGGAGCGGGAGCTTCCTAACGAATTTGGGCTTAAGCTGCCGGACCCATATTCCCGCCCCGGCGCGGGTGTTGCAAGACACCTGCTCCGGACCCAGCAGCTTATCCGGATAGCTTCAAGCTCTTGTTAGCAACTGTGTGCGAACTCAAGCTCTGAAGCGTGGGTGGGGTCCCAGGATACGCCGTCTCGAACCATAGCGTTGGCGATCACAAGCAACTTACGCATGCAGGCGGTGAGGGCGACTTTCGGAGGCTTGCCACGTTCTGTGAGCCGCTGGTAGAAGACGCGGATCGCGGGATTACGCTGACTAGCGGTCAGGGCCGCCATGTACAACGCCACGCGTACGGAACGACGGCCTCCCCAGACCATTCGCTTACCTCTCAACGTACCCGAGTCCCGGTTCAGAGGGGCGACGCCGGCAAGCGCAGCGATCTGTTGCCGGTTCAGCTGCCCGAGCTCGGGGAGCTCTCCGATCAGCGTGCGTGAGACGACCGGACCGATCCCCGGTACGCTCCGCAGCAGATCCTCCTTCGCGCGCCACACCGGGCTCGCCTTGATGCGACGCTCGAGTTCCGAGTCCACGGACTTCAGCTTGCGCTTGAGCCACTCGATGTGCTCGCCGATGTCCTTCGCCACCGTGGTGGACGCCATCTTCAGCCGGTTCTTCTCCGCGACCATCATCTCGAGCAGTTGACGACGACGGGCCAGAAGGGCCGTTAACTGCTGGGTGTCCTCGTCCGGCAGCACCCGCACCTCTGGCCGCACCCGCTCGCCGAACAGCGCCAATACCCTCGCGTCGATCCGGTCCGTCTTGGCGAGCTGGCCCGTTGCCCGCGCGAAGTCGCGCACCTGCCGCGGGTTCGCTACCACCACCGGGATCCCCGCTTCGGCGAGTGCCGCCGCCGCCGGCATCTCGTACCCGCCGGTCGCTTCCAGAACGACTAGCTCAACCGGACGCTCGCACAGCTGCTCAACAAGCATTTCGATCCCAGATTCGTCGTTCGAGACCGTCCACCCCTCGTCTTCTACCGCCACCTCGAGCTCCGCCTTTGAGACATCGATCCCTACGTACGCCTCGGCCTCAGACATCCCTCTCTCCAGACTCGGGAGGATGATCGTGCATCGTCCTATCTTGCAGATCCGGGCTCCCTCGGCCCCAACAACTGTTCGGACTCATCACGATCTAGAAGGGACGGCGCCCACGCTAACAATCGGTCTCTAGGACCCTAGGCGGGACGGGCTACCGACCCTGTGTACCCAACGAAACTACCTATTCGTCGTCATACAAGGTGGTACTCCGGTCGCTTGCCGCTCGCCACCTTGTCCGTGTTACCTTCGCCTCCCAAACGATTACGCGACGGGCCGCGTGAGAGAAAGGCCGAACCCGAGAGCAGCTCCTGAAACACCGGCCAACGGATGAGCACGCCCATGACGATACTAGTGGTTGGAGCGACAGGCATGACGGGGCGGGCCCTAGTCGCGCAGTTGCTGAGCAAGGGTCACACGGTTCGCGCCGTCGTGCGCTCGCCTCGCAAACTCCCTGCCGAGGTTCTGGATCACCCAAACTCCACCGTCATTGAAGCGAGTGTGCTCGACTTGACCGATGAGGAGATGGCAGAACATGTAAGGGATTGTGATGCCGTGGTCTCCTGCTTGGGACATGTCATGGACCTAAAGGGGCTGTTCGGAGAGCCGCGAAGACTGTGCACGGACGCGGCTCGGCGCCTGTGCAACGCCATTGAAGAGAACCGACCCACCAGACCCACCAAGTTCATTCTCATGAACACGGTGGGGGTCCGGAATCCCGACCTCGAAGAGAAGAGAGCCTGGTTTGAGCAGTGGCTCCTGGCCGTCTTGCGTCACACCGTGCCTCCGCATCGCGATAACGAAACTGCGGCAGAGCATCTCCATCAGAGCGTGGGCAAGGGAAGTAAGCGATGGTGTCCCGCTGACAGTTGAAGGTGGTGGCGCCGGAGAGTCTCTTGGTTAGCCTGTCTTTCTCATTTCGGCAACCGGTTCATGGTCGTCGAGGTGGGCCCTGAGCATCCAGAGCTGGTCGTAGCCGATGATCCTCCGGTAGCTCTTCTCGGTTTCCACGAACGAGGCCGCAGCCCAGCGCAAGGCCATCGCTCCGTTCTTCCAGTTAGTCACCCTGCGGGTCTTCCGTCTTACGCCCGAGTGGGTGCTGTCGATCAGGTTGGTCGAGCCCAGGCACTTCCTCAGCCGCGGTGGGAGGCCGAGCCGGTTTATGGTGAACATCTCGCTGAGGCCTTCGCGCAGGCTGGCTGCGGCCGAGGGGTGGTCGCGCTCGAGCCATCGGGCGAGCTGCTCGAGCTTCTGCTCGCCCTGCTTCGCGTCCAGCTTCATCGCCGCCCGGAACGCCGCCTTCACCTGAGGATGCTGATCCTTCGGCAGATGACCCAGCACGTTGCGGAGCTTGTGGTTGCGGCAGCGCTGGATGGGGTGACGTTGGCCGAACACCTTCTCGATCGCCTTCCTGAGCGCTTTCGAGCCATCGATCACGAACAGCCGCCGCCTGCCCGGGTCCAGGCCGCGCTCGACCAGATCCTCTAGGAGCGCGCTGGTCACCTCGGCGTTCTCACTCGCTCCTTCCCTCACGCCCAGCACGTGCTTCTTTCCGTCTGAGTCCACGCCTACCGCAGCAAGCACGTGGTGCGAGCCCATCTGGATCCCGTCCAGGTAGATCACCAGGAGGTCCCACGCATCCAGCCGGCGCTCCATCAGCTCCTTCAGCACGCGCTCCGAGGCCTCGACCGTCTCACGGCTCACCGCCGACTTGCTCACCCCGACCGTGTCGGCCATCTCACCGATCACACGGCCGTACTTTCGCGTGCTCACCCCCGCCATCAGGACCTCGAGCATCCGATCCGCCACGGCGCCCGGTCTCCGCATCGCTGCGTACGCCGGCACCTCGACCTCGCCACCCTCCCCGGCGCCCCGGCGCCTGAGCCGTGGCCGCTCCACACGCACCTTCCGGTCCAACAGGTAAACCACACCACCCTGCCGGCCATACCACACCGTGTCGTCTTCCGCTCGTGACCGACCTGCCTGCTTCACGCCTGCCACACCCTCGGCGCTCATCTCCAGCACCGCTTCGATCGTCGCTCGTCCCATCACCTGGATGACTTCGTCGATCGCGACCTCCGTCTGCTCCACGAGCTCAAGCATCGGAAGCAGAAACTGCCCCTCCCGCTTCAGGAACTCCCTGATCGCTCGCTTGTCCGCCCGATCCCTTACCTCGTACGTTCTCTTCATCGTGGTGGCTCCGTGTTGGGGTTTTTGCCTACCCGAGCCTATCGGCCCGGGACCCCCGGAGCCACCACTTTTCTTTCTCCCCTATCAGGGACCTTCAACTACGGTTGGGACAGCTTCAAGTAAGCACGTGGAGTGGTGCAGTGTTCGTCCAGACTTGTTGATCAACGCTGAGATCTCTCCCTATGACCTAGAACCGTCCCCGACCACAGGTATCTTCACGGGCCGCCCTATCGCCCGTGCAAATGTCGCTCACTTCATAGTTGAGCTCATCGAGAACGCTGATCTTTGGAGCACATGGAGATTCGGCATGCCGGTCATAATGAACGCCCGCTAGTGAAACGCTCCAGCGTTCCTATTGCCTGGAATGGGCACACCATCCTCCGCAGCGTACGCTTCTGACTCCATCGGCGGGAGGACGTTCAACTCACCTTCTTAGCCTCCACGACTGTCACCCATGTCCCTTCACTGGGTGTTACCCATGTTGTTTCCTGTTCATCCTGGCAAGGGTAGGAGCTCCTACCTTCCGCTTCTCAGGTGCCTCCCCCCCCCCCATCCGGTCGAGCACGGCGCCGACGCCCTGGGCGATGAGGCCGATGAGCGCGCAGAGGAGGAAGCCGAACGTAGCAAAGATGACTGGCATTCCGACGAGCGCCCCGAACGCCAACACCGTGCCCCAGTTCAGGCCGATCGTGAGCAGATCGACAACGAGACCGCCGAACGAGTAGAGCACACCGCACGCCAAGCTGAGGTAACCCATCCACTTGGCGAACCTCACCGCGGTGCGCAAGACCTTCATGCCGAAACCCGTGCCACCCGGGGCCACCGCGTCTGCGGCACGACTCGAATGGAGTCAATCGACCTAGGCCGCCACCGTTGGTACGGCCGTTTCAGGACTGAGGGGTCGCCGATGCACAAGTTCCGAGCACGGCGCGACGCGACTCGTTGTCTCGAAGCATGTGAAGTACACGGTCGACACAGCGTCGAACTCGGTTCCCGCAACGTTCGCCCGCCGCTCCCCGGATCACTGCATCCTCTTGACCCTGTCGCGGCTCCTTCCCGAATCGTTGGCTCAGTTCTTGTCGTCATTGAAGTTGTTATACCCGTGCGAGCCGTCACAGAACGGCTTGTTCTTCGATCCACCGCAGCGGCACAGTGTGAAATGCTCCGTTGAAGCACCTTCTCCGCACGGCGTGTCGAGCAGCTGCGGTCCACCCGTGACCACATAGGGGCCGTTCGGGGAGACGAAGATCGCCGCAGGGCCCTCCCGGTCGCGGTGCTCTACGCCATCGACCGTGTAGCTGAGCGCCCCCGACGGGCATTTCCGGATCGTCTCGATGATCTCCTCCGGGGGTGCCCCTTGCGGATCGATCCAGGGCTCCTGCTTCGAGCGGAACACCGAGGAGAGTCCATCGGTGCAACGCCCAGCATGAGCGCAAATACCGCGGTCGTCGTGAATGGTGATCCTTTCAGCCTCGTAGTCTTCTCGCTTGTTCGGTACACGGTCCTCGAGTTTGACAGAGGAGAATCCAATCCTTGCATGCGTCCTATCGCAGAACGGCTTGTTGGCTGATCCGCCGCAGCGACACAGCGCCAGGGTGGCACGGGTTTCGATGGCTCCCTTCCGGTTGGAGAAGTGCTGCAGGTTCTTCACCAGGTAGGGCCCGTCGGGCATCGGCTCGATGCTGGGTCTCTCGTCTGAGCTCATGCAGGTCCTCCTTCGGATCCGGTCGCTCGCGAGGAGCCGCCTACCGGATTGTGATTCTGCTGGGCCACCCCCCCGCACACAAGAAACGGCCCCGAAGGCCACACATGGAGGAGGAAGTCCGAGATGAAGACTACGCAAGTTGCGGTGGATCTCGCAAAGTCGGTGTTCGAGGTGGCGGTGTCGCACCAGCCGGGCCATGTGCATGAGCGGCATCGTCTGTTTCGAGGCGATGGGACATCGAGTCTCGCTGCTTCCGCCCGGTGACGTGAGTCGCTACCGGGACGGGAACAAGACCGATCGTGAGGACGCCAAGGCACTGCTCGAGGCGGCCCGTAACGATGCGATCGATCCGGTCCCCGTCAAATCGGTCGACCAGCAGGCAATCGCTGCGCTTCATCGTCTGCGCTCAGGCTACTTGGAAACCCGCACCGCACGGGTGAACGCCGTGCGCGGGCACCTGCGCGAGTTCGGGGTCACGATCCCGGTTGGGGCAAAGCAGGTGATCCCGCATGCACGCCGAGCGCTCGACGATGAGGTGGTCCCGGCCTACCTGCGCCACGCACTCCAAGATGTTCTAGACGAGATCGAGATGCTGCGTGAGAAGGCCAAGAGTCTGCAGCGTTCGCTCGAGCACCTGACCAAGCAGCTGCCTGATGCCAAGCTTCTCATGACCGTGCCCGGTATCGGCGTCCTCACCGCGACGGCGCTCGTCTCGTTCGTCGGAGACATCCAGCGATTCCCATCGGGCCGTGACCTGCTGCGCACGCGCCTCGGATGATCTGCGCCTCTGAACCCACTACAAAAAGGCGACGTGCTTTGCCCGCCGCTCTCAGGATCACTGCATCCTCTTGACCCTGTCCTTCTTAATGGTGTTAGGCGGAGCCACGCTCTCGGGGACTCCTTCCCCCGCTCCGAATGGTCAGCGACGCGGCGGCGCAACCTCTCCGTCGACCGGCTCCAGCCGAACGATCGGAGTCAGGCCTCCGTCCGCATCTTCGAGCGCTAGGTAGATCAGTCCGTCGGGCCCCTCACGCACGTCCCGTATGCGGCCGAGCTGTCGGTGGAGGAGCGTCTCTTCGCTCACCGCGTCTCGGCCGATGAGAGAGACGCGAACGAGCCGCTCCCCCCTCATGCCCGCGACCAGGGCGCTGCCCCGCCACCAGGGGAAGCGATCGCCAGAGTAGATCGTCATGCCCGAGGTCCCGATCGATGGGGTCCACACGAAGCGCGGGGCTTCCATCCATGGTACGTGCTCCTCGAGTGTGAATACCGAGCCGTCATAGTTGATGCCGTGGGAGACGACCGGCCAGCCGTAGTTGCGGCCAGGCAGGATCAGATTCAGCTCATCACCACCTCGGGGACCGTGCTCGTTCGACCCAGACCACGCCCGAGATGGGATCGGTCGCGAGTCCCTGCATGTTGCGGTGGCCATAGCTCCAAATCTCCGGAAGGGCTGTGGCATGGCCGATGAACGGGTTGTCCGACGGCACACGCCCGTCGTCGTGCAGGCGCACGATCGTGCCCATGTGGTTGGTGAGATCCTGGGCTGGGTGGTCCGCGAGCAGGTCCGGCGGTGCCAAGCGGTCGCCGACCGCCACGTACAGGTATCCCTCGTGGTCGAAGGTCATGCGCCCCGAGAAGTGGTTGTTGTTTCCATGCCAGGCAACGGATTCGAAGATCTCCTCGACGCCGACGACGCGGTCATCCTCGAAACGGCCTCGCACCACGGTGGTGGTGCCCATCGAGTCGTCTTCGTCCGGCTTCCCATAGGTCAGGTAGACTAGCCGGTTCTGCGCGAAGTCGGGGTGTAGGACAACGTCCATGAAGCCGCCCTGTCCGCGCTGACGATACACGGCTGGGAATCCGCTGACGGGATTCGGGTCTAGCACCCCATCGCGAACGATGCGGAGGCGGCCCGGCCGCTCCACGACGAGCATCTCACCAGTCGGCAGCCACGCCATCGACCATGGGTACTCCAGACCCTCCACCACGGTGACGACCTGGAAGTTGTGCCGAGCGGACTCGTAGACCCCGGCGGAATCCGGCTCCTGACTCGGGATCTGTGCCTCGGCGGAGGATGCGGCGGCGAGGAGAATAAGGCCGGCGGTGAGGTGATGTAGTGTGGGCATGGGAGGTCCCAGGGCTGCGTTGGTGATGGCGTCCATGCGCTCAAGATGCGGCGCAGGTCAGTAAACCGCGAGCCACCAGGTCCTTCCGCGACTTGAAGTCGACCTTGCGAGCTACGCCACGACTTCTGACGTCTCGCAGCCGTCTTCCCGCAACACGCGCCTCGTCGAGGCCGAAAACTTGGAGAGCAGCGTCGCCGGTCGAATGGGCCGAGGCACGAATCCGCCTCCGCAATTGGGGCAGTCAAGCTCCAGTACGTTCTCTACACAGTACCGGCAGAATGTGTTAGCGGCCTTCCAATATTGCACACATGTGGCCATCGAAAATTGCACACTTGGCGCTTTGACCTAGCGGGCGGGAGAGTGGGGATGTAGGCACCACCCCGAGCGATCTTCCGGCCGATCCACTCACTTGGCGCCTCCACCGAGAACGTGGAGGTGCAATGATCGGAAGGGAGAAGCGCGTGCTGCTCCGTCATTACCTCGAGCAGGGGATGAACAAGGCGGTGATCGCCCGGGATCTGGGGGTCAGTCGCCGTACCGTGTACCACTGGATAGAGACCGGTCAACTGGACCGGGAGTTGGACGAAGAGCGTGTCGGGTACGGTCCGAGATGTCTGATGCCGTCGAAGCTGGATCCGTACAAGCCGTTGATCGACACGCGTCTCAAGGAGTACCCGAAGCTCACGGCTGTACGGCTCTTCAAGGAGGTCCGGGCCGCTGGCTACCCGGGCAGTTACAACCAAGTGAAGCGCTATGTACGCAAGGTCCGGCCTCGACCCCCAGAGGAGCCGGTCGTGCGCTTCGAGACGGCGCCTGGGCGTCAGGGCCAGGTGGACTTCGCCCACTTCCGGCTACCGTGGGGCAAGCGTTACGCACTAATCGTCGTGCTGGGCTACTCGAGGCTGCTGTGGGTTCAGTTCTACACCCGGCAGACCATGAAGGCCCTGATGCATGGCCTGGAGTCTTCGTTTTCCTACTTCGGCGGCGTGCCCTCAGAGCTTCTGTTCGACCAAATGAAGGCGGTCGTCATCGAGGACGGTCGATACGACGATGGTGCCCTCGTCGAGAACCCGGAGTTCATGCGCTACGCCTACCACTGGAACTTCAGGATCCGAGCGTGCCGACCCTATCGGGCTCAGACCAAGGGCAAGGTGGAGCGGCCGATCCGCTACCTCAGGGAGAGCTTCTTCTACGGGCGCACCTTCACGTCGGACGACGATCTCAACGCGCAGGCCCTTCATTGGCTTGAGACGGAAGCCAATGTGCGCAGCCACGGAACGCTGAAGGAGCGGCCCCTCGATCGCTTCGAGCGTGAACGACTGCTCCTCGAGCCCTTGGCGACTCGCCCGTATCACCCCCTCGTCCTGCCTCCGGATCGCTCCTCACCCGGCACGACGTCCTTGCCGGCCATCCACGTCGAGCGACGTCCCCTCACGGCCTATGCCCAGATCGCGGGAGGGGACCGATGAAGGCTGCCGCTCGCTCTCGCCGTGACCGGATCCGAGCCCAGCTCGCCGATCTCAAGATGCCCGGTGCGCTGGAGGCCATCGACGACGTCCTCACCGGGGTCGATGGCGGAGGCGTGACGGCCTCGGAGGCCATCGAGCAACTCCTCGGTGCCCAGATCACGCTGCGCAACAACCGCCGCCTTCAGGCTGCGATGCGCTCGAGCCGGCTACCGGGCATCAAGACCCTCGACGACTTCGACTTCAGCTTCCAGCCCTCGATCAAGCGCGAGCAGATCGACTCGCTCCACGAGCTCGGCTTCTTGGAGCGTAAGGAGAACGTGATCTTCCTCGGCCCTCCGGGCGTCGGCAAGACGCATCTCGCGATCAGCCTCGCCATTGCCGCGGCTCAGAGCGGGCGCAGAGTCTACTACGGCGCTCTGGCCGACCTCATCACCTCGCTCGAAGAAGCCAAGACCACCGGCCAGCTGGGACGCCGCCTCAAGATCCTCACCTATCCTTCGCTCCTGGTCATCGACGAGATCGGCTACCTGCCGGTCAGCCAGACCGGCGCAATGCTCTTCTTCCAACTCATCAACCGGCGCTATGAGCGCGCATCCACTGTGCTGACCTCCAATAAAGGCTTCGAGGAGTGGGGCCAGATCTTGGGCGACGAGGTCATGGCCGCTGCGCTCATCGATCGCCTGCTGCATCACTGCCATATCGTCAACATACACTAGAAGTCCACCAGCGTCCAAGGACATCCCCTATAGTCTCTAATATCGTTGTATAACATAGGGTTATGCCTATCATAACCTGTCTTCCGTTCCCGGCACGGTCCCTTGAAATCCCGTGGCATCCTCCATATTATGATGGAATGAATGAAGTAAGCCACGCACCCGCTCCGCGCCGCAAGACCAAGCCCAAGGGCCGCCATCCGCACAAGCGGCTCTCGGCCGCGTTCGTGCCCTCCGCACCGCCGGGCAGATATTGCGACGGCAACGGGCTCTACCTCTTCGTCCAGCCGAGCGGAGCCCGAAGCTGGGTCCAGCGGCTCGTCATCCGCGGACGGCGGCGGGACTTCGGACTCGGAGGCGTGGCTCTGGTCTCGCTCGCCGAAGCACGGGAGAAGGCGCGGGCGAACCGCAAGCTGGCCCGCGAGGGCGGCGATCCGCTCGCCGAGAAGCGCCGCGCCCAAGGGATGCCGACGTTTGCCGAAGCCGCCGAGCGCGTCGTGGAGCAGAAGCGGTCCGGTTGGCGCAACCCGAGGCAGGCCCATGACTGGATGGCGAGCCTGAGGCGCTACGCATTCCCGCGCATCGGTCGGACGCTCATCACGGAGGTGACGAGCGGCGACATGCTCGAGATCCTCGGTCCGATCTGGCACACGAGGGCACCCACGGCCCGCGTGCTGCGCCAGCGCATCCGCACGGTACTGGAGTGGGCCGTGGCGATGGAGTTCCGGACCGACAACCCCGCCGACCGCGTGGCGTCGTTCCTCGGGTCGCAGGAGACGATGGTGCGGCACATGCGAGCCTTGCCGCATCGCGAGGTGGCGTCGGCGCTGGACAAGGTGTGGGCCTCGCATGCGATGCCGGTTTCCAAGCTGGCGTTCGAGTTCCTGGTGCTGACGGCGGCGAGATGGGGCGAGGTCCGTTGGGCCGAGTGGTCGGAGATCGACTTGGCGGAGGGAGTGTGGACGGTTCCAGAAGCGCGCATGAAGGCGAAGCGGGAGCACCGCGTGCCGTTGTGCCGCCGGGCGTTGGAGCTTCTCGAAGGGACGCGGAAGCGGGACGATAGGTCCGGTTCGTTGGTCTTCACGCGGAAGGGCGGCCAGCCGCTCGCCGACCGGCAGCTGCGCCAACTGCTCCAGCAGCAGGAGATCGCGGCCGTCCCGCACGGCTTCCGGTCTTCGTTCCGGGATTGGGCCGCCGAGGAAACGGACCATCCCCGCGAGGTGGTCGAGGCGGCGCTGGCGCACGTCGTCCAGAACAAGGTGGAGGCCGCGTACCGGCGCACGGACCTGTTCGAGCGGCGTCGTCGGCTCATGGATGACTGGGCGGAGTATCGCGCGGGCCGGAGAGCGGGCACCGAGACCTGACCTTTACGTGCCTCCGCCTCCGCGACGGGCTCAGAGGCCGTTTCGGGGCGGCTCAGGGGCATTTCGGGTTATCCTACGGGCCGTAGGATGGCCGAGGATCGACGATCGCCGGTCCCCGAGGGGTACGGGTAGGGCGGAAAGCGGCGGCGCGGCAAAGGGCGCGGCCATCGCCAAGGAGTTGACGGGTCCCCCGTCGCCCTCCCCGTCCGTGAGGCTGACGACCGAGAGGCGGAGGAGCTTGCCCGCGACGGCTCGGCGGGCGTTGTTCCGGGCGGTGCCCGGACAGGCGTTGCGGAGGCGTCCGCAGGGCTGGCTTGAGCCACTCTTAGGTGGCTAAGCCAGCATACCCCGTGTGGGTACACGGGGCTGGCGAGGGGTGGCTCCGCTCCCCCCTTCGAACCCCCCTTCTATTCCGAGCTTGGGGCTCGGTTCGTGGGGCGGACGGCACACGTCGCCCTCCGCGTTGGACCGCCCCCGGCGGCTGGCTCTCGATGGCGAGATCAGCGCCGGTTCCGTGCGAGCAGTTCGCGTAGCGCCACGTCGTCGGTGATGTCGCCGGACCAGCCGTAGGCGGCGGCCACGGCGGCGTCGAGTTGGGCATGCGCATCGGCGAGCCATTGCGGTCGCGCGTTGTAGAGGTTGGTCAGCGTCCGCTTCTTGAGCGCGGTCGCCGCCTTCTTGTCGCGCGGGATCGGGCGCGGGGGATAGCCTCGGACGGGTTCCGCGACCCATTCGACCCACTCGGGCGGGTTGAGCCAGCGGTCTCGGAGTTCGACGAGCCGCCGAGCCGCCGAGGCAATGGCCCGGGCGCGTGGAGCGGCCTTGTAATCGCTGGCGGGGATGTCGGGCGAGAGTCCATCCGGGAAGGGGAAGGTCTCGAAGGTGGTCGTGGGCGTGTAGCGCGGATCGTTGCCCTTGCCAAGCCAAGTGCCCATGCGTAGCGACCAAGCCTCGTGGAACCGGCTGTGCAGGATGCCGAACGTGGCGTCGTCCTCGCGGGCGATGGCGATCAGGGCGCTGTCGGGGCAGATCCGGATGTCGAACCAGACGAAGAGGCGGTGTTTGGACACGCGCGGCGTGGCGATGTAGCGGGACAGGCCGCCAAGCGCCTCTCGAAGTTCCTGCCTCGGTCGAAGATGCCGCCACCACCGGAGACGGTGTTCTTCGATCCGGTTTCTCTGCCGCATCGGGTGGACGTGTTCGCGAATGTGCTGGAACGGAGACTCGTACAGGGTGGCGTCTCCCTCCTCCATCTCCCACCCGAAATCGACGATCCATTTGTCGGCGGGCCGCCGGGTAACGGCCATGCCATTCATCCACGGCTTGAGCACGTCCGAGTTGGGGCGGCCGTTGGGGTTCGCGGGCTCCCGCAGCCACTCGCGCGCCAAGTCTCCGGGAACGTCGAACGGCCCGCCCTTGGTGTCGCCCATGAAGGCCACGCCCGCGTTCCGGGCGAGCCGCCTCGCCTTGGTCAGGTCGATGCCTGCGCCTCCTCGTCGGGCCGTGAGGTCCGTGTAGATCTCGTCAACGGTCTCGCCGTCGAGGCGGCGGTCCGGCGCGAGTTCGCCGTCCGCCTCCGAGAAGCACACCAGCGAGACGCGGACGGCGGCACCGTCGATCACCCACGGCTCGTCGCTCCACGCGTCGACGATCGGCCGACCGTGCGCTGCCCGTTCGAGCGCCCGGCGGTTCGCGCCGCCCCTGATCGAGTTGGTCGCGACCAAGCCGACCCGCTTCGAGGTCTTGCCGCCCAAGCGTTCACCGGCCTTCACGAACCAGTAGCAGACCAGATCGGCCTCGCGGGGCACCCGGCGCTCGTACACCCGGAACAGGGTCGATACGTATTCCTCGCCGAGGTTCGAGATGAGGAGCTTGCCGCCAAGGAAGGGCGGGTTGCCGATGACCACATCCGCCTCGGGCCACTCCGGTTCCCCGCCGTCGGCCGTCAGTATCGCGTCGCGGCACTCGATCGTTTCCAATGGGTCGAGGATCGGCTCCCGCGCGCCCGGAAACCCGTTCCTCCGCATCCACTGGATCTCGCCGATCCACACCGACACCCGCGCCAGTTCCGCCGCGTAGGCGTTCAACTCGATCCCCTTCACGTTGGCGGGGCCGACCGAAGGGAAGCCGCGCTGGAGACCCAGCGCCTCGGCCTCCAACTGGACTTGGTGCTCCATGTCGTGGAGAGCGTGGAGCGCGAGGTAGAGGAAGTTGCCCGAGCCGCAGGCCGGGTCGAGCACGGTGAAGTTGCGCAGCCGTTCCAGAAACGTGCCGAGCGCGTTCTCCGCCTGCCTGCGGTTCCGCGTCTCCGCACCCTTTGACTTCGCGGAGTTCGCGCGCTTGATCCTCTTGGCAATCCCAGCTTTCGCGGTCTTCCACTCGGCCAGCAGGGGGCGAACGATCACCGGATCGATGATCCGCATGATCTTGTCCCGGTCCGTGTAGTGCGCCCCGAGTTGCGAACGCTTGTCGGGGTCAAGGCCCCGCTCGAACAGCGTGCCCAGGATCGAGGGATCGATGCTGGACCAGTCCAGTCCGGAGGCCGCCAGCGTCGTCTCGATCTGCCCCTTGTCCATGGGGAGGGCGGCATCGTCCTCGAACAGCCCGCCGTTGAACCAATCCACGTCCTCGAACCCGACCTCGCCCCCCGTGGACATCGCGCCGAACAGCTTCCGCGCCAAGTCCGCGAACTTCTCCGGCTCCCGGCGCGCCCGCCTCAGCATGCGGGTGAACATGTCGTTGGGGAGCAGGCCCACGTCCTCGGCGAACATGCAGAACACGAGGCGGTTCACGAAGTGCGCCACGTCCTCGGGGCCGTGGCCTTGGTCCCTGAGCGACTGCGCGAGCCGCGCGAAGTGCTTGGCAGCCCGTTCCGTCAGCGTCTGACGGGTCTCGCCCGGCCGCAGCCGCTCAGGGTCGGACATGGCCCACTTGAGCTTGTCGCGTACCGCGCCGTCCACGAGATCGTCAAGCGCGAACTCGTGCGTCTTGCTGACCGAGTTGGTCCAGTTCGTCCGGATCCGGAACCGTCTCATGTCCGAGACGATCAGCAACGGCGGGTTCTCCAGCGCGAGCGCGTACTACCGCAACTGGTCGAACGCGGCGTCGAGGTTCGCGTGCTTCCCCTTGTACTCCCAGGCGAAGCAGTGGCGCTTCCACACATCCGCCCAGCCCCCGCCGCCGGAGTCCTTCAGCGCGCCGCGCTCGAAGCAGTAGCGGTCCCCCTTGGGGTCCGCCTCCGCAGGGGTCGGTTCCCCGAGCAGCCGGCACAGGTCGATGAAGTGCTCCTGCGCCGCCGAGCGCTCCTTCAACTCCGACGCGTGCCACTTCGCAATGAACTCGTTCGCGATCACCTCAACGACTCTCCGCTTGCGCTTCGCGGTTCACATGGGCCAACACGCCTCCCCTCGGGCGCTTGACGCAATGCCATGAATGTATCACCACTTGGGGGTGCGCCGGCGCGATCCCAACACCGCGGGAGGACCCAAGCGGACATGGCCGAGGCGGTACGAAGACGCGCCCGCCCCCCTACGACGGTGATCGACCGGAACCCGTCCTCGGGTCCAAAGTCCTCCGATGCGGTCGATTGGATTCCCGTTCGGGAAGGGGTAAGGAATGAGGTAAGCCAATCCTGTGTACACCCCGTAACATCAATAATGGTGGCTGTTTACGCTATATCCAGAGTAGACACATCGTCAACATCCGCGGCAGCAGCTACCGGATGCGCAAGCACACCGACCTCTCCAAGATCCTCCACTCGCCTCCTGCGGAGTCGAGCCCTTCACCCCCGAAGAGAAAGAGAGCAAGAGCAAAGGAGAAAACGACGAACTAGAGGCTCGTCACCTCCGCCAAGTGTGCAATTTTCGATGGCCAGACCTGTGCAGCTTTCGATGGCCGTTGACACGCCATCGTAGGCTTAGGGGTCTATCACACATGCGGCATGATGATGGGTGGACTCGCCTACTGTTGGGGTTGAACAGCGTCGGGCAGTTAGGGGACGTTTCGGCACCAGCCGCACCTCCTCCCAAGACTTCATCCTGGTGCCGCTGCACGTGAGGAATCCGTCGGCATAGGCACCGACGCGGTGGGACGCTGGCGCGACGCGGCCACGTAACTAGCTTCAATTTGGGTCGGATCGACGTCACCGATCTCGTAACTGGAGCCCCCAACGGGACAAGGACAACGTGCTCGCTTTGATTTCCCCCGCGAAGAAGCTGGATACCGAAAACGAACCGTGGTTGGGTGACTTCACGGTTCCCCAGCAGTTGGACAACAGTGAAGAGCTCGTGGCTACCGTCAAAAGCCTAGGAAAGAGGCGGCTGAAAGCTCTTATGAACCTTTCGGACGCGCTGACGGAACTAAACCAAGCCTGCTATGAGCGGTATTCCATACCCTTCTCTCAGAATAACGGAAAACAAGCCGTCTTCATGTTCCGCGGGGACACCTACGTAGGACTCGATGCGGATACTCTGAGCAAGGACGATCTCACGTACGCCCAGAAACATCTCGGTATTCTTTCTGGCCTGTATGGTATGTTGCGGCCACTCGACCTCATTCAGCCGTATCGCCTGGAGATGGGCTCTAAGCTGTCCACGCAGCGAGGGAAAGGACCTTTACTCATTCTGGGGATCACGACTCACCGACGCATGTAACGAGGTGACCGCCGCTCATGAGGATCGCACGGTCGTCTCACTTGCCTCCGCCGAATACATAAAAGCGATCCGGCCTCAGAGGCTGGCCGGGCCCGTTCGTCACGTGCCACTTCAAGGAAATGCGGGACGGCACGCCGAAGACCATCGGCTTCGTCTGCAAGAAGGCCAGGGGAAGGATGGCTCGTTTCATCGTCCAACAACGTGTCGAGGATACGGACGGCCTGAAGGCGTTCGGAGAAGACGGCTATACGTTCGAGCCGCAGCTGTCGAGCGATGAGGACCTCGTGTTCGTCCGCCGATGAAAGCGGCATGGTATGAGGGGTCCATCAGAGCGAACAGCGGCGAAGCCTCGGTGCAAGCAGTTCGATGGCTAGAAGTGGCGTGAATACTGGGGTTGTACAAGGGAAAGGCGAGGAAGTACGGGGAAGCTACGGGGTAGCCTTTGTGCCTACATGTGGTAGTTGGGTGGTCATATACTAAATGGTTGTAGAACAATTACTTACGTACCCTTAGGACATGTAGCATTATTGAATATTACCCTATAATTATTACCCACTTGATCTACAGAAACGCTCACTTTTCATGGGGTTTCCGACTGCTTACCCCCCTTCTCCCGGCAGAGGGGCCGGTGCTAGTGCAGGGCCGCCGCCGTCGCTGGGTTCATGGGAAATGGACTTTGCCGTCTAGTGCACCAGGCCCGTGGACTTCTTGATCGTACCAGCGCTTGGCCGACCTGCTGTCGTTTTACAGAGCGCAGATCTGGATCGCCCACGACCAAGCGTCGTACGAGAAGAAGAAGTACGCGCCCGACTTTTACAACTAAGCACGGCGGGACGAAACGGCAGTTCCCAGGATAACAGGTGAGGAAAGTCTAGGCGCGTAAAAGTTGGCGTGCGCGGAACACAAGCAAAATTGGCGGATATTGCGATATTTCTAGAGGAGAAATAAATGAAACCCGTGATCTCCAATTTGTTTCAGAATTTGGGAAAATGGAAAGATAAACAGGCGGCAGTTGCTTCAGGCTCTTGGCCTGACGGCAGGGGCTGCCTCTGTTGTTGGATCGGTCGGCGCTTGTGCTCAGCAGGGTGAGGGTGGTGCTGCGGCCCCTCAGGAGGGGCTTCCGAGGATGAAATGGTTGAAATCATATCCGCGCAGCGGCCCCTTCCAAAACGATCTCCGTCGGTCACATTTCTTATTCGGTTCCCGATCAAAAGAAGACCCGCGCCTGGTACATCGATCTCCTCGGGATGGAAGCCGTGTTCGACAACGGTAGCACGACCGCCCTCAGATTTGGAATTCCATGGAACCTCATCTATCTGGGCCAGAATGGGGATCCCAACGCGAAGCCGGCTATAGGTCACATGGCGTACTCGATTGAAAAATTTAGACTTGACGCCATGGAAGCCGAATTGAAGGCTCGTGGCCTGCCGTACAGCTATGATGGCCCCGAAATGATTCACACCGACGATCCGGAGGGCTACAGGCTCCAACCGTCCTCACTGGTGGCAGTATTCCCCGGGGGTGGCAACGCGCAGAGCATAGAAGATCTCACGCAAGAAGATGGTCTCCAAGCCAGCTTACGAGGCAGCCCCGGAAGCTGACCCAGCCGTAGTTGAAGGTCCCTGAAGAGGGAAAAGAAAAGTGGTGGCTCCGAGGGTGCCCGATCCGATAGGATCGGGTGCGCTAAAAACCCAAAAACGGAGCCACCACGATGAAGAGAACGTACGAAGTAGCGAGTGACACGGACAGGCGTGCGATGGCTGAGTTCGTGAAGCGAGAAGGCCAGTTCCTGCTGCCGATGGTCGAGCTCGTAGAGCACACGGAGCTCGCGATCGACGAAGTCGTCCAGGTGATGGGCCGAGCGACGATCGAGGCGGTACTCGAGATGAGCGCCGAAGGTGTGGCGGGCCCGAAGCAATCGGGCAAGGCACGCGAGGAGGGGGGCGACGGTCTGGTACGGCCGCCAGGGCGGTCAGGTCTACCTGTCGGACCGAAAGGTCCGTATCCAGCGGCCTCGGCTGCGTGAGCGGACTGGCGGCCAGGGCGGCGAGGTCGAGGTGCCAGCGTACGAGGCGATGCGCAGGCCGGGCGCCATGGCGGACCGAATGTTGGAGATCCTGATGGCAGGTGTGAGCACCCGGAAATACGGCCAGGTGATCGGCGAGATGGCCGACACGGTGGGGGTGAGCAAGTCGTCGGTGAGCCGCGAGACGATCGAAGCGTCGGAGCGCGTGCTGAAGGAGCTGATGGAGCGGCGGCTGGACGCATGGGATCTGTTGGTGATCTACCTGGACGGTATCCAACTCGGTGCGCACCACGTACTTGCGGCTGTGGGCGTGGACACGGACGGCAAGAAGCACGTGCTGGGGATGCGGCAGGGAGCGAGTGAGAACACCGAAGTGACGACGGCCCTGCTGCAGGATCTGGTCGAGCGGGGTCTGGACCCCGAGCGTCGACGCCTGTTCGTGATCGATGGCTCGAAGGCGTTACGGAAGGCGATTGTTCAGGTGTTCGGCGCGGGCCACTCGGTCCAGAGATGCCGAAATCACAAGCTCAGAAACGTGCTCGCTCACCTACCGAAGGATCAGCACCCGCAGGTGAAGGCCGCGATCCGCGCAGCATGGAAGCTCGATGCGAGGGACGGCGTGCAGAAACTCGAGCAGCTCGCGCGGTGGCTTGAACGAGATCAGCCGTCGGCCGCAGCGAGCCTCAGGGAGGGGCTGGGTGAGATGTTCACAATCAACCGGCTTGGGCTACCGCCTCGGCTGAGGAAGTGCCTCGGCACCACGAACCTGATCGACAGCACCCACGCAGGCGTGAGGCAGAAGACCTATAGGGTGACGAACTGGAAGAACGGAGCGATGGCACTGAGATGGGCCGCTGCCTCCTTCGTCGAGACCGAGAAGAACTACCGACGCATCGTCGGCTTCGACCAACTCTGGATGCTCAAAGCTCACCTCGATGACCGCGAGCCGGTTGCCGAAATGAAGATGGCAGGTTAATCACGAAAGCCTCGGAGTCACCACCTTCAACTGAGCCGGGGACACCTTCCAGCCCCGAGGCCCACCTTCGAGGCATTCCGAGCGAGCGCCATGAATCACATTTCTCATAACAGTGTCGATTACGGCAAGGTCCGCGACTATTACGTGGATCTGTGGGGGATGAGGAAAGTGTCCGACGACGGCAAAGTGGCTGTCGTCGAGTTCGGTGGTGAATTCGGTGATCCACCGCAGCAGGTCTGGCTCCGCGGCGGGCTCCAGCCCGGCGAAAAGCAGTATGTCGATCACGTAGGGTACTCCATCGAGGATTTTGACTCGAGCCGCGTGGAAGCCG
>CBDANQ010000051.1:0-79149 GCA_965197725.1 Longimicrobiales bacterium | reverse complement strand
TCGCGTCGACCTGCGAAGTAGCTGTGCTACTCCTCGGTCGTCGTGCTCGCCCGCCTTGCCTGGCACTCGATTTGAGCGCCCCCGTTGCGGGAGGCCCGCAGGCAGGCCACGGCTGAGGCGTACCCGTCAGCCGCCGGCCGGCAACATCTCAAATGGGTCCTCCACCGTGCCCGCGTTCCTCTTCAGATCCTCCAGCACCGCCGCAAGATCACCGCCTCGGGCATCCAGGAGCGCCGCGAAGTCGGGCAGCCTGTGGTAGTAGCGCACCCGCGTGAGCAGCGTGGCGTTGTTGAGCGGCGTGTTGCGGAAACCGCCGAACGTGACCGACTCGAAGGTCGGCGCCACATCGGCATCGAAGCGCGTGAGGGATCGCTCGAATACCCCACCTCGTAGTGATACCTTCTGCTCGTAGATGAGTCCCGAATCGTCGTAGATCGCGTTCAGCTCTTCCATCATCTCGTCGATGAAGACGCTGAAGCGCTGATAGTCGCGCCAACGAGCTTGAGCACGCAGACACTTGAGCGTGTCGGGCCCGCCCCCTTCGCGCGTGCAAAAGAACTGAGCCGTGCCCGTGCGCCCCACGAAGGTCGCGAAGCTCTCGTTGAAGCCGACGTGCCCCGAGACGAAAAGATACCGATGGGAGAGTTCGTGCAGCACGGTCTCCACCACCTCCACGTCATCGGCGCGGAGCATGGTCGAGAGAATCGGGTCGTTGAACCACCCGAGCGTACTGAAGGCCGCGGTGGGGCGAAGGTAGGTGTCGTAGCCTTCGGCCTCGAGATCCGCCTGTTGCTTCTGCGCGTCCTCGAGGGAGAAGAAGCCCTTGTACGGCACACGGCCCACGATGGGGAACCACCACGTCTTGGGAACGAGTCGGTCCTTGTGCGCGGCCGAGACCACGAACGCGAGGGTGTCGCGTTCGAGCTGGGTGAACATGGTGTACGAATCACCGACCTGTACGCCGAGCTCGTTCGCCGCGAAGCGCCGGGCCTCGAACACGAAGGAGAGCTTTCCCCTCGTGACGGGATCGACGGTCGGATCGTTCAGCATCTCCGGGATGTCCTGCCGGGCCCGCAGGATCCGTATCTCCGCGATGCCCGCCTTGATCACATAGACCGGGGAGCACGCCAAACAACTCGCGGCTAGCGCGAGCAGCGCGATGGCCAGGCCCGCACGGAGGAGTCCGCGGCGGTGGCGTTTCCTATCGGGCGAAGAAGAAACGCCGTCGGGGCTCTCGGTCGCCATGCTATGAAGCGGGGCGGATTCCCTAGTTCCCGCCACCCAACTGCCGCATGAGCGGTATGCCGCCCTCGGTCGGTACGTACACGACCGAGCCAGGGGGCAGGCTGGCAAGCTGCTCGATGTAGTGGTACGTCAGGTACGCCGGCGTAAGACCCTGCGTGATGATCGTCTGCGCTTCGGCGACGCCCCTGGCCGCTGCGATCTCCTGCTGCGCTCGCTCCCGGATGATGGCGGTCTGGAACGCCTCAGAGGCGACCTGCTGTTCCCGTGCAAGCTTGTCCTCGATCGCCTGGCGGACCGTGGGTGGCGCCTGCACGTCGCGCACGAAAACGTCCAGAACCTCGATTCGGTCCCCTGCTTTGGCCTGGATCTCGCGCTTCATGTCGGTGGCGACCTCGCGACGATTCGGCGAGAAGATCGCGTTGATCGACTTCGTGGCGACCGCGTCGCGCACGCCGTTGCGCACGGCGTTCAGCACTATGCTCCTCTTGATCTGGTTCTCGGTTCCGAGCCTCTGAAAGAGGTCGGGAATGGTGGTTGGGTCGAGACGGAAGAGAATCGAGATTTCGAGCGAGACGTTGAGCTGTTCGCTGGTCTGGGCTTCGATGCGCTCCACGCTTCCGTCCTGCGGATACGCCTGCTCACGCACCGACATCTTCTCGATTGTTGCGAGCGGATTGACGACGTGCACGCCCTGCTCGAGGGGCACGATGTCGATCTTGCCGAGGAAGTGCTTCACACCGACTTCACCCACCCCGATGACCGTAACGCCACCGCTCAGCATCAGGACCAGGCCGCCGACCATTGCGCCGATCCCTGCTAGCCTGGCCGAGCCGGCCGCGCCGGGTTGGGCAGCTTTGGGGCCGACCACGAAGATGACCGCACCGAGCACGATCAGGAATACGGAGGGGATGATGAGGCTCATGGTTGACTCCTACGGCGTTCGCCGTCTGTAGAGCGGATGTTGTTCTATCGATACGTTAACGTCGGCGGGGCTTCTTCTACCCACCAGCTTCGTCCACGTAAGTCCTCTTGTCCGGATCGACCGCCACGCGGATCTCGATGAGATCGGTCCCCGGAGCGATCTCGTCGGGGAGCTGGGTGGCCGCCGCTTGCAGCGCGGCCTTGGCGTCGGGCGCGTCCACGACGTAGGTGTGGTAGCGCTCGTACTTTCCCCCATGACGCGCGGTCACCTGGAAGTTCATGCGCTAATCTACCGATGCTTCTCGTGCCGATCTATCCTCCGAGCATGAGCGTAACCCTCGCCACATACAAGGTGTGGTAGCGCTCGTACTTTCCCCCATGACGCGCGGTCACCTGGAAGTTCATGGGCGCTAATCTACCGATGCTTCTCGTGCCGATCTATCCTCCGAGCATGAGCGTAACCCTCGCCACATACAAGGTGGTGCTGAGCTTGGCTCGTGCGGCCAGCCCGCTCGTGGGCCCCGGGTCTTCCAAGCTCGCCCAAGGCCTGGCGGGCCGGAGGTCCGCGCACGCGAAGCTCGCCCACTGGGGGAAGGTGGAGCGAGATCCCGCGCGGCCTACGGTCTGGTTCCATGCGCCGTCTGTGGGCGAGGGCCTGCAAGCTCTCGCCGTGATCGAGGCTTTGCGAGAGCGTGACCCCGGCGTACAGATCGCGTTCACGCATTTTTTCACCCTCGGCGGCTCGGCTCGCGAGCCGAATGTCAGTGGATGTCGCAGGGTATCTTCCGTGGGACCTGCCAGGGCCGATCGGGCAGGTGCTGGACGCCATGTTCCCTGAACTGATCGTATTCACGAAGACAGAGGTGTGGCCGGTCCTGGTGGACGAGTCTGTGCGCCGGGGTATCGAAGTCGCCTTGGTGGCGGGGACGGTGATGGAGGGCTCGAGCAGGTTGTATCCGGCGGCACGTGCGCTCCTGGCTCGGAGCTGGCGCGCCTTACGGAGTGCGTGCGCGGTCGCCGACGAGGATGCGACGCGTTTGCGGTTGCTCGGCGTGGGAGAGGACGCGCTCTTCGTAACCGGAGACCCTGGGATCGACTCGGCCGCCGAGCGAGCCCGAGCCACGGACCCTGCCGCGCCGTGCCTGGCGCCGTTCCGCGCCGACCCTCGCCCGAGCGTCGTGGCAGGCTCGACCTGGAGGTCGGACGAGGATGTGCTCATCCCGGCGCTCCAGGTGGCGCGGCAGCGGGTGCCGGGCCTTCGGCTGATCCTCGCACCCCACGAGCCCGATTGGGGCCACGTGCGGGTGATCTGCCAGAGTCTGGCGGTGGACGGATGGTCCACGGCGACGCTGTCCGCCGTCCGGGAGTCCGGCTCGGTACACGGCGTGGACGCGGTGGTCGTCGATCGAGTGGGCGCACTCGCCGACCTCTACACCATAGGCCGGATTGCGTACGTGGGCGGAGGCTTCCATGGAGCGGGGCTGCATTCGGTGCTGGAGCCGGCCGCCGCCCGGCTGCCGGTCCTGTTCGGGCCGAGGCACCACGGTTCGCGAGCGGCCGCGGACCTGATCGTCGCAGGCGCGGCTCGATCCGTGGAGGGCCGCGACACGCTGGGGGAAGCTCTGCTCACGTGGCTCACCGACGACGGCCTGCGCGACCGCGCCGCGGAGTGTGCGTTCGGCTATATTCAGGACCATCTGGGTGCCGCGAGTCGCACCGCCGCCGTCCTCCACGAGCTCTTACGATCCCCGAGCGCATGAACCAAGACGACGTCCCCGAGATCACAGCGACCGAGCTGAACCAGAGGTTCGGCGCGGGTGACCTGCCCGTGCTCGTCGACGTGCGCGAGCCCTACGAGCCTGCGATCGCCGACCTTCCGCAGCATGGCCAGGTGCTGATTCCAACGGGTGAGTTCGTGGACCGCATGAGCGAGCTCGATCCGGAGGCTGAGATCGTGCTCTACTGCAGAAGTGGTCAGCGGAGTGGGTGGGCGGTGAAGCTGCTGTTGGAGGCGGGCTTCTCGAGGGTGCTGAACTTGCGTGGGGGCGTGCTGGCGTGGAGAGAGGAAGTCGACCCCACGCTCCAGTCATACTGATCCTCCCGGTGCCGAGCCCCCGGCGTAGGATCTCGTTCACCCTTCTCGCGCTGTGCGCGGCTTTTTGTGCGGCGTGCGAGGCCGGTCCTCCAACATTCGACCGGCGGCGGGCGGATCCGTCGGTTTCGCAGACGATACCGGACTCGGCGGACGCCTCGACGCTGCCCGAGCTCCCCACCGCTGCACAGGTGGAGATGACCGAGGTTGCCGACGCGAGTGGCGACTCCGCGGCTTCGCTGGGGGATGGCGAGGGGAGCAAGGTCGTGACCACGGACGGCGTGCGCTTCCCTCATCCGGCCAAGGTGCGTGGGCTATACGTGAACGCGTGGGCGGCTGGCTCCCGAAATCGCTTGGCAGGGCTGCTCGAGCTCGCCGCGCGCACGGAGATCAACACCTTCGTGATCGATATCAAGGACGCCTCAGGGTACGTCAGCCACCATACCGAGCTCCCGGCCGCGCACGAGATCGGTGCGACGGAAGAGATCCGGATCCGTGATCTGCCCGGGGTCCTCGCACGGCTGGAGGCGGCGGGCATCTACCCGATCGCGCGCATCGTGGTGGTGAAGGATCCTTTGCTGTCCTCGGCCCGGCCCGAACTCGCGGTGCAAGATACGGCGGGCGGGGTGTGGGTGGACGGCAAGAGCATCGTGTGGCTCAACCCGTACAAAACAGAGGTCTGGGAGTACAACGTGGCGCTCGCGCGTGAGGTTGCGCTGCTGGGGTTCCCCGAGATCCAGTGGGACTATGTGCGCTTCCCGGACGCACCGATCTCGGACCGGGAGCGGGCGACCTATCCGGGCGCTGCTGGCCGATCCAAGCCCGACGCGATTCGCGCGTTTTTCGAGTACAGCCGTGACGGGCTCGCCGATCTCGGCGTCGAAGTCACCGCGGACGTCTTCGGCGTCACGACATCGGCGTTTAGGGGCGTCGGCATCGGTCAGGTGTGGGAGTCGTTCATCGACGTCGTCGATGTCGCGCTACCCATGGTGTACCCGAGCCACTATTGGCCGGGCTCCTTCGGCTTCGACTCGCCGAACGCCCATCCCTACGAGATCGTAAGAGGGGCGTTGCGCGACGCTTTGCGGCGGTCCGCCGTGGTGGACGGGGCGGGCACGACGCGACCGTGGCTCCAGGATTTCTCTCTCGGTGAGCCGAAGTACGGCGCGCCGGAAGTGAGGGCGCAGATCCAGGCCACGTACGACGCCGGTGTCGAGGAGTGGATCCTCTGGAATCCCGGCAGCTCTTACACGCAGGACGCGCTGGAGCCCAAAGGGGGATTCACCGCGGAGCCACTGGTGCGCGTCGCCGACGAGATCATCCCCCTGTCGCGCCGGTACCAGCTGCTCGACAGCGCAGGAACTCGTTAACGTAACGCGGCGCGCCCACTCGTGCAGTGGTCCCCGGAGGCTATGCGCCTATAGCGGCCGCAAACTGCAATTCGTGCAGGCGCGCGTACAAGCCGTCGGCCTCGAGCAGTTCTTCGTGCGTGCCCTCTTCGCGTAGCTCTCCTTGATGGAGCACGATGAGTCGGTCGGCGTTCTGCACCGTGGAGAGTCGGTGCGCGATCACGAGCGACGTGCGGCCCCGCAGGAGCTCGTCCGTGGCGGCTTCGATCTGAGCCTCGATCTCCGAGTCCACCGAGCTGGTCGCCTCGTCGAGCACCAGGATCTCCGGGTCGAATGCAAGCGCCCGCGCGAAGCTGACGAGCTGCCGCTCGCCCACCGAGAGCGACGTGCCCCGCTCTCCCAGAGCCTGGTCGTAACCGTCCTCGAGCCGAGCGATGAAGGGTGCTGCCCCGATGCGTTCAGCGGCAGCGCGGATGCGTGCGTCGTCGATGTGCGGCGAACCGAGCCGAATATTGTATGCAACGTCCTGGCTGAACAGGAAGACGTCCTGCAACACCAAAGCGATGCGCTTCCTCAGATCGTCGAGCCGCGTTGCGTCGATCGGTGTGTCGTCCAGCAGGATCTGACCCCGGTTCACTTGGTAGAAACGCATCAACAGATTGATGATCGTCGTCTTGCCGGCGCCCGTGTGGCCGACGATGGCGATCTTTTCTCCGGGCTCGACCGTGAAGCTCACGCCCTTGAGCACCCAGTCCGGTTGACCCTCTGAGTCGTTCACGTACGCGAACCACACGTCCCGGAACTCGATGCGGCCGGCCGTCTCTGAGGGAAGCGCGATCGGTCGGGAGGGGTCCGCGATCACGATCTTCTCGTCCAGCAGTTGAAAGACACGCTCCGAGGAAGCCATCGCGCCCTGAAGCAGATTGTACTTCTCGGAGAGGTCCTGGATGGGGCGGAAGAAGCTGCGCGCGTACTGGAGGAACGCGGTTACGACACCGACCGTCAGCACGCCGTCGAATGTACGTAGGCCGCCATACCAGATGATCGACGCGAGCGCCAGCGCGGTGAAGAACTGGATGACCGGGAAGAAGAGCGCATAGTAGGTGATGGACCGGAGATGTGCGTCGAGGTACTCGCGGTTCAACGTGGCGTGCTTGGCCGCGTCGGCCTCTTCACGGTTGAAGAGCTGCACGACCCTCACGCCGGTGAGGCGCTCGTGCAGAAACGCGTTCATGCGCGCGATGCGCACGCGGATGTCCCGGTACGCCCGGCGTATTTTGGCTCGAAAGAGAAAGGCCGCGAAGAAGACGAGGGGTAGCACGCTGAACGACACCAGCGCGAGCTGCCAATTCATCCTCAGCATCGCGATCACGATGAACGTGAGCATGAAGATGTCGCCGAATACCGTGACCAGGCCCGAGCTGAACAGGGTGTTGAGCGTCTCAACATCGTTCGTCATGCGAGTCATGAGACGGCCGACCGGATTCTTGTCGTGGTAGCGCAGATCGATGCGCTGCAGCTTCTCGAAAATCTCGGCGCGTAGGTCGTACATCACCGACTGACCGAGCCAGGTCGTGATGATCGCTTGCGCGTATTGCAGCACGACCCCGAGCAGGATCGCCGCCATAAAGCCCACCGCCAGGAGCGCGAGATACTCCTTGTCCCCTCGGGGAATCGCCTCATCGATAATGAGCTGCGTGAGCCAAGGCCCGACGACCTGGGTGGCCGAGGCGAGCATCAGCACGAGGATCGCCAGCGCCACCTGCCATCGGTACGGCGAGAGGTACCGGACCAGGCGCCTCATAAGGCGCGCGTCGTAGGCCTTCCCCAGAGCCTCTTCTTCGTGGAATGCGTCGACTTGGGCCATGGTGCTGAGCGCCGGGAGCGGGGAGGGACTGGGTCCGTACCCGAGGCTCAGGAGGGGGTTTCCGGCGGGGTGGCGGGGTGGAAGCCAGAACTGATGACGCCCTGACGGACTAGCCTACCGCCTCCTCCATCTGATCCACCCGTCGGTTCTGGCCGGGGGGTTCTAACCCTACCGGATCAGATGCGCCTTCGCGTTAGCGGGCCCGCTTGCCAGTCGACGGGCGCGGCCTTGCCCTGGATGCGGATGGACGCGTCGATGCTGAACCCACCGGCGCCTTGCCAGGAGAGCATGCCGTGGGCGTCGGCTTCGTCGAGCAGGCCGTGGCGTCGGAAGTCGGCGGCTCTTGAACCATTGCCGGCGGAGCGATAGGGTTACGCGAGCCGTCGCGCCGCGGCTCTTTCACCTTCGAAGGAGTATTTCGATGAGATCCTCTATTGGGTTTCCTTTACTGGTCGCCGCGCTAGCGATAGCCGCGCCGGCTGCCTCCGCCCGCTTCGAGCTTCCGAGTGCCGCACCCCACTTCAAGCTTTTGGAACCCACCTCTTGGCTCATCGAAAGCGACCGCGGGGACCCGCAGAAAGCAGGACCCTGCGGGGGTTCCAATAGCGATTGGGGCGAAGCGAGCTACGTCATCAACCAGGCCGTAGGCGGGGAGATGCTGCATCTCAGGATTCAGGAGACCATTTACCACCCGGGGCACTACCGGGTAGCGTTGGCGGTGAACTCGCCCACCGAGTTGCCGCCTGATCCGGAAGTCACTACGAGGGATAGCGACAGGGGGCCATGGTCTGTGTCGGCTGTCATTCAGGACCCGCCGCAGATTCCCGTGCTCGCTGACGGCCTGTTCGTCCATTCCACGCGGCCGGCCGATCGGATGCAAGTCTTTGAGGCGGATGTACGGCTCCCGAACATCAGCTGCGAGAAGTGCGTCCTGCAAGTAGTGCAGTTCATGGCCGAGCACGCTTTTAACAATCCGGGTGGATACTCGTATCACCATTGCGCGGATCTGCAGATTACGGCGGACCCGACGATTCCGCTCGACACGGGGTGGCCGGCGGAGCGTTAATCGGACCGGCGCGGCGCTCATGAAGTTGGCGTTGTGGTCCAGGTCTCGGGGTCGGGCACCCAGCCCGAAGGAAGGAGATTGGTGCGTAGGAGATCGGCGAGCAGCTCACGGGAAGGAGTTCCTCACGTGACTCCCGGAAACGTCAAGCTCTGCTGGCCGCCCCGGCAAAGCCGGGGGGTCTCCCGCGGCAACTAGCGCCCAGCCTCCCGCCTGGCCGTTGTTGTAGGAGGCGCCCAGGTCGCCGCTCCCGGCCCACAAGACGGCGCCGATGTTCTTTGCACTGAGCTCGCGCGCGATCTCGCGCACGTTGGCCACGCCGAGCCGGTTCTCGATGATGAACCAGGGGACCAGGTTCCCCTTGGGGTCCAACCGCCAGATGTCTGACTGCTCCATGTAGTCCGCGACGGACAGGCCCCAGTAGCGCGCGGCGACCGCTGCGCCCGACCCACGAATGCCCGCCAGATCATCGGCCGGGTGGATCGAGTTCTACAACACGCGTCGCCTGCATGGAAAGCGATTTCAGGAGGCCGGCTGATACCCAGGCCGTGTCTCACTTCGAACCAAGCCCCGCTTGTCCGAAACGTCCTGAAGCACAACACTACGTTCCTTGTCCCCTCCCACCGATCGAAGGAGACTCCCAATGAAAAGGGCGAATCGCCTTGGGCAGTTAGCCACCGTCGGCGCCGTCGGCTTCTTAGTACTGCCGACCGACACGAACGCCCAGAGAGACTTCAGCAACGTGGAGGTCACTGCGCACCACGTGGCAGGCAGTGTCTATTACCTGGCGGGTGCGGGTGGGAATATCGGCCTTTCAGTCGGCGAGGACGGCGTCGTCATGATCGACGACCAGTTCGCGGGCCTCACAGACAAGATCCTAGCGGCCATCCGCAGGTTATCAAACGGAGAGATCCGGTTCGTGGTCAACACGCACGTGCATGGCGACCACACGGGCGGCAACGAGAACCTTGGAAGGATGGGAATCCTGATCCTTGCGCGCGACGAAGTGCGAGTCCGCCTGATGGAGTCAGCACCCGAGGACGCACTACCGGTCCTCACGTACAGCGACGCGATCACGATTCACCTGAACGGAGAGGAGGTTGACGTATTTTCGGTGGCTCCGGCCCATACCGACGGTGACAGCTACATCTACTTCAAGGACCCCGACGTGCTCCACACTGGGGATGTCTTCAGAACCACCGGCTTCCCGTACATCGACCTCGCGAACGGCGGCACGCTCGACGGCACCATAGAGGCGCTGGCTACCGCCATCGGCCTCGCGGGACCGGACACGAAGATCGTCCCGGGGCACGGGATGGTTTCGACGCGTCAGGACGTGATCGAGTTTCGGGACATGATCCTGGACGTGAAGGCGCAGGTCGCCGAGATGGTCGAGCGGGGTCTCTCGTACGACCAGGTCGCGGCCGCCGACCCGACCGCCCGGTACAACGCGAAGTGGGGAGACCCTGAGCGGTTCGTGACGGGCGTATACGCGCAGCTCGCCGGAGGCGACTGAGTCCTAATCCTAGTCAACCACCGTCCTCATGGGCCACTACAAGCGGGGCAGAGCGCGGCAGCACCTCGTAGATGAGAGCGAGCAGCACGGCCCAGCGACCCACCTGCGGTGGGTGCCCCGAGCGGGATGGTCAAGTCCCGGTCTGTGTGTAAAAGCGGAGGGCAGCTCCTTGCCTTCGACTAGCAGACCGTGGATAAAGTCCGGTCATCGCTGTTGTGTTAAATCAGGAGGACACGAGGGTTTTTGCAGCGAGGACGGCGATGGCGGTAGGCAAGCGGCCCGAGGCTCGGCAGGGCGAGATGTTCGTGGTGGCGAGCGAGATTCGGGCCTTGGACAACCCGTTCTACTGGGCCTTGAACGAGCTTCTGGCGAAAAGCGGGTTTGACGAGTTCGCGGAAGAGGCATGCCGTGAGTTCTACGCGGACAATCGGGGTCGGCCGGGGATTGCTCCCGGGGTGTATTTCCGAATGATGATGGTGGGCTACCTGGAAGGGATCGGCTCGGAGCGGGGCATTGCCTGGCGGTGTGGGGACTCGTTGTCGTTGCGTGAGTTTCTGGGATACGGGTGGGCGAAGAACCCGCCGGAGCATTCGACCCTGTCGAAGACGCGCAAGCGCCTGAGCGTGGAAGCGCACGCGGCGGTGTTCGGGCGGGTGCTGGAGCTGCTGAAGGGGTCGGGGTTGCTGAGCGGCAAGACGCTGGGCGTCGACTCGACGACGCTGGAGGCGAATGCGGCGATGCGCACGATCGTGCGGCGCGACGACGGGTTGGGCTACGATGAATGGCTGCAGCAGGTGGCCCGGGCGTCGGGGATCGAGACGCCGACGCGCAAGGATCTGACGACGCTGGACCGGAAGCGTCCGAAGAAGGGCTCGAACAAGGACTGGGTGCATCCGCACGACCCGGAGGCGCGGATCACGAAGATGAAGGACGGCAGGACGCGCCTGGCGCACAAGTTGGAGCAGGCGGTCGACATGGAGACCGGTGCGCTTGTGGCGGTGACGGTGCAGACGATGGACGGGGGAGATGTGGCGTCGCTGCCCAACACGCTGGACGAGGCAGAGCGGCAGCTGGAAGTAGTGCAGGTAGAGCCCGAGGAAGTGGTGGCCGACAAAGGCTACCACTCGAACAAGACCATGACGGGCGTGAAGGAGCGGGAGCTGCGCAGCTATGTGAGCGAGCCCAACCGCGGGCGCCGGAAATGGAAGAACAACCGGGACGCGCAGAAGCCGACCTACGACAACCGCCGCCGGATCCGCGGCAACCGGGGGATGCGGCTGCTGCGCCAGCGCGGCGAGAAGGTGGAGCGGGGGTTTGCGCACTTGCTTGTGACCGGAGGGCTGCGTCGCGTCCACATACGGGGCCAGGAGGAGATTCGAAAACGGATGTTGATCCACGCGGCGGCCTTCAACCTCGGCCTTCTCATGCGCAAGCGGTTCGGGGTTGGAACCCCCCGTGCGTTACAGGGCCTCGCTACCGTACAAGCTGCGCTCGCAACTCAGGTTACAACCCGCGTCTCGCGCTTTTTCCGCCGTATTCGGCGCTATTTCGCCTTCCTTGGGCCGAATATCGCCTCGTCAGACCCCAAAACCCGCTTCTTGCACAACAACACAGCCCCCGCCCGCGTGTCTGCCTTCTCTCCCACCCATCATCCGCTGGGAACCTATTTCTTCCACGGACTGCTAGGCTGCCTGGGCGACCTCCTGTGCCTGGAGGAGTGAGAGATCGAGGTAGCGCCGGTCGCCCCAGACCTGGGTCGCCGACGCGAGCGTCAGCACGAGGATCGGACTTGGGCCATGGTGCTGAGCGCCGGGAGCGGGGAGGGACCGGGTCCGTACCCGAGGCTCGGGAGAGGGTTTCCGGCGCGCTACTTCGCTCGGCGCGCTAACTCCGCGGCCACGTCCGCCAACGTTGCGCCCTCGGCTCTCAGTGCGACCAGCATGTGGTATACGAGGTCCGCGGCCTCTTCGACGGCTTCTTCGACGCTACTCGTGGCGAGTGCCGCGATCAGCTCGGCGCTCTCCTCACCGAGCTTCTTGAGGCGCAGGTTACGGTCTTCGAGCAGGCGGGTCGTGTAGCTGCCCTCCGGGCGGTTGGCAGCGCGTGCCTCGATCGTGGCGGCTAGGCGGGTGAGGGCGTCCTCCTTCTTTTCGGGCGCGGAACTCGCTCCGAAGCATGTGGCCTCGCCGGTGTGACACGCGGGTCCCCTCGGCACGACGAGCGCGAGCACGGAGTCTTCGTCGCAGTCGGCGTGAAGCGAGCACACCTGCAACGTATTCCCGCTCGTCTCGCCTTTCCTCCAAAGCACGTCACGGCTGCGAGACCAGAAGTGCATCTCGCCTGATGAGAGTGACGCCTCCAGAGCGTCACGGTTCGCGTACGCCAGTATCAGCGCCTCCCCCGTGTGGGCGTCCTGCGCGACGACGGATACTAGGCCATCCGACCTGCCGAAATCGAGGGAGTCCAGATCGGCGACGTTTCGTATGGTTCGATCGGTCATGGGTCTATCCTGTCGCGTGCCCATCACGGGCTGCTCGGTGAGTCGGACAGCGTCGCCTCGGCGAGCCGGACGTCCACGTTCCAGCCGGCCAGCGACGACTTCAGAGCGTCGACGGTGGTCAGGCCATCGTGCAGGATGCCGGCCACGAGCGCTGCCGAAGCGTGGCCGTCGACGAAGGCGTCACGGAGGTGCTCGGCTCGCCCCGCACCGCCGGAGGCGATGACGGGGATCGGAACGGTATCGGCGACCGCACGGGTGAGCCCGAGCGAGTATCCCGAGCGGGCGCCGTCTTGATCGATCGAGGTGAGCAGGATCTCACCGGCGCCGCGCTCGCGGCACGCGGCGGCCCACTCGATCGCATCCAGACCGGTCGGCTCCGAGCCGCCGTGTGTGTAGCAGCGCCAAGCATCGCCTTCGCGAGCCGCGTCGACGCTGGCGACCACGCACTGACTCCCGAAGCGTTCAGCTCCGATGGAGAGGATGCTGGGGTCACGCACGGCTGCGGTGTTCACGCTGATCTTGTCCGCTCCCGCACGCAGGAGCGGGCCGATATCGTCCGCCGAGCGCACGCCGCCGCCGACCGTTAGGGGGATGAAAAGCGTTTCCGCGGTACGCCGTACTGTGTCGAGAAGTGTGCTGCGGCCTTCGCGAGAGGCCGACACGTCCAGGAAGACGATCTCGTCAGCCCCTTCCTGCTCGTATCGGGCCGCGAGCTCGACCGGATCGCCGACGTCACGGAGGTTCTTGAACTGGGTGCCCTTCACTACACGGCCGTCCTTCACGTCGAGGCAGACGATCACTCGTGGACGCAGCATCAGTCGAGGCGCTCCAGTCGTACCGACCCTTTGGTGCTGAACACCACTCCACCGTCCACGAGTGCCTGCCTGAGCGCCATGCCCGTCGCCTTGATCGCGGCCTCGACCATGTGGTGCCGGTCGTGCCCACGCAGCACGCGCACGTGCAACGTCGCGCCGAGGTTGCTCGCGAAAGAGTGTAGGAAATGCGTGTAGAGCTTCGAGGGAAGCTTGCCGACGTAATAGGGGCGCCCACCCAGATCGATGGCCGCCTCGGCGAGCGCCTCGTCCATGGGAATGCGGCACCAGCCGTAGCGGGCCGCGCTGGTGGGCACCTCGTCGGCGAGCGCGAGCCCGAGCGTGATCGCGACATCTTCGACGAGGTGGTGCTTGAGATCGCCAGTGGCTTCGAGCTCGATGTCGAGGCCGGAGTAACGCGCCAGCGTCTCCACCATGTGCGCTAGGAAGCGGTCGTCCACGTCGATGCTCGCGTTCCCCGAGCCGACCCGCACGTCCGCCACGATCCGCGTCTCGTTCGTTGCTCTCTTCAGCTTGCTCATTCTTCCCCTACCGTGTTTGCGTATTTCCCCAACGGAGCGCCACGTCGTCCACGTCCAGTGTGTTCGTATACAAAGCCATGCCGAGCACCGCGCCCGCCGCGCCAAGCGCGTCGAGGTGGGCGAGCTCGTCGACCGTGGTGATGCCACCGGATATCCACATCGGGTGAGGGCTGGCCGACACGGTACTCCGGGCGACCGCCCGGTCGATGCCTTCCAGCCGCCCCTCGCGGCCCACATCCGTTGACAGGATCCCCGCGAGCGGCAGATCCGCCAGCTCACGGAGCAGTGCGCCGATCTCGAGGCCGGTCGTCTCCCGCCATCCCTTTCGCAGCACGAGCCCCTCCCTGGTGTCGAGCGCGACCATCACGCGTGCGGGGTGGCGAAGGGTGAGCTGGGTCAGCCAGGCGGGATCGTCGAGCGCGCGGGTCCCCACGATGATGCGGTCCGCCCCGGCGGCGACCAGCGCGTCGGCCCGGTCGTCGTCGCGGATTCCTCCCCCGACCTGTGTCTCCGCCTTCGTCGCCGTGAGCAGCTCTTTGAGCAGGGCGAAGTTGTCCGCGTTGCCGAGCGCCGCGTCGAGATCGACCAAGTGCAGCGTGCCGAAGCCCGATTGCCACCAACGCTCAGCGACCGCTACCGGATCGCTTAGAGAGACCGCCTCGGCTTCGGGGCGCCCACCCACGAGTTGGACGCAACGTCCTTCGCGTACGTCGACGGCGGGTGCGGCGATCATCGGGCGCCCCGAGCCAGCTCGACGAAGTTCGTTACGATCCGGCGGCCCGCCGTCGAGCTCTTTTCAGGGTGGAACTGCAGGCCCCACGTGTTGGCGCGGCGTACCGCGGCGGTGAAGCGAACACCCGCGTACTCCGACCACGCGATGGCGTCGGACTCCTGGGTGGGTTCGCAGACGAAGGAGTTCGCGTAGTAGCTCACCAGCCCCTGGATGCCGGCGAAGATCGGGTCGGACGTGATTTCTACGTCGTTCCACCCCATCTGCGGTACGATCGCGGCGCGCACGCGCGACACTCGCCCGGGAACGAGCCCGATGCCGTCTCCGGCGGACTCGTCGCTCTCGTCGAAGAGAAGCTGCATGCCCAGGCAGATGCCCAGGCATGGGAGTCCTGCTTCCAGCGCCTCTCGGATCCGGCTTCGATCAGCGGGAAGCGCCCGTGCGGCGTGCCCGAAGGCCCCGACGCCCGGAAGCACGATGCCGTCCAAGGAGAGCGCCTCTGCCCAATCCGCAGTCACGACCACGTTCGCTCCGGAGCCCTCGAGTGCCTTGCCCAGAGAGTGCAGGTTCCCGGCGCCGTAGTCGAAGAGCGCGAGCTTCATGCGGCTCCTCCTCGTGGCGGGTCGGCTCCCTTTGGCTCTGTGGCCCACGTGGTCGCGTCGAGCGCGTCCAGAAACCGCTCCATCAGAGGCCAAGGGCCGACGGTCACGCGCAGACTCTCGCCGATGGCTTCGATTCCGGCGAACGGGCGCACCGCGATGCCTCGCTCCCTCAGCGCCAGCGCGTCATCGGACGCGGACCCGCTGGGTGAGGCGAACAGGACGAAGTTGGTACGCGACTCGAGTGGCTCGAGACCACGGGTCCGAAGAGCGTCGGTGAGTCGCGCGCGATTCGCGAGGCACTCCGCTACTGTGCCGGCCATCCAACCGTCTTCGTCGAGCAGCGCGGCGGCGGCCGCTTCCGCGGCGAGTCCCGAGACCTTGTACGGGCCCCGAGACTTCTCGATCTCCAGCGTTGTCTCCGGTTGGGCGACGCCGAAGCCGCAGCGAAGGCCCGCGAGGCCGAACGCCTTGGAGGCGGTGCGGGCAACGAGCAAGCGTGGGGTCCGCACCGCCCAGGAAATCATCGTCTCTTCCGCGAAGTCGGCGTACGCCTCATCGAGAATAATTAACGGTCCCTCGTCACTGCGGTACCAGAGCAGCCGCTCGATCCACTCTTCGGGAAGCAGCTCTCCCGTCGGGTTGTTGGGGCGGCACACGTAGACCAGGTCGGGATCTTCTTCCAGGAGCAGCCGAGGGTCCCAGGCAGCCTCGGACCACGGCACCGCCCTGGCACCGATGCCGTTCATGCGCGCAAACGGCTCGACCATGGAAAAGGTCGGACTCGGGTAGCGCACGGTGGCGCCCCTTCCGAACGCGGCGCGGAAGGCCGAATCCAGAACGTCGTCGGAGCCCGCGCCGGTGGTCACGCAGTCGACCTGTATGTCGAATCGCTGCGCCACTGCTGCGCGTAGCCGGTCGGCGTAGAGCTCTGGGTAGCGGGCCAGGTCGTCGCTGGTGGTGGCCTGGATACGTGCGAGCGCGGCCGGGTGCGTGCCCCAGAGATTGGTGTTGTCGCTCAGGTCGACATCGACCGGGCGCCGGTCGGGTGCGTACGGAGTGAGGCCACCGTAGTCCACGCGAGGGAACGGGCTCATACGCCTGACCTCGCGAGAGCCGCCGCCGCATGTGCCGGCAGCCCTTCGGCCGTGGCGAGCGTCGCGACGTCGTCCGCCATCCCCGCCGCTCCCTCCCGGGTTACCTCTTGGATCGTGTACGACCGCAGGAAGTGCTGCACGGAGAGGCCGGAGAAGCTGCGCGCCCGACCTCCTGTGGGCAGCACATGGTTCGCGCCGGTGAGGTAGTCGCCGAACGCCACCGACGCATGACCCCCCACGAAGGTGGTCCCGGCCGTGCTGACTCGGCGGGCGTCCTCCGCGCCGGGAGCGGTCATGATCGAGAGGTGCTCGGGCGCGTACCGCTGCGCGAAGTCGAAAGCATCGGCGTCTGAGCTCGCGATCAGGATCGCGCCCGCGCTCGCGAGCGCCGCTCGAGTGACCCCCGCTCGCGGAGCGTCCGCCAGTAGCCGGCCGAGTGCTTCACGACTCTCTCGAGCCACGCGCTCGGAGGTCGTCACGAGCACACACGCCGCGTCCGGGTCGTGTTCGGCTTGGGCCAGCAATTCGTGCGCTGCCCAGGTCGCGTCCGCCGAGTCGTCCGCCACCACGAGCACTTCGGAGGGGCCTGCCGGGCAGTCGATCACCACGCGGCCCGCAACCTGCCGCTTCGCCTCGCTTACCCAGCGGTTCCCCGGGCCGACGATCGCGTCGACTGCGGACACCGTTTCGGTCCCGAACGCCAGAGCGGCGATCGCTCCCGCGCCGCCGATCGCGAACAGCCTGTCAGCGCCGGCGACGGCGCAGGCGGCCAGAACTTCCATGGGTGGGACAAGCTCGGGCCCCGGAGGGGAGCATACGACCACCTCGCCCACGCCCGCGGCTCTCGCGGGCACGACGCCCATGAGCACGGAGCTGGGGTATGCGGCCCTTCCCCCGGGCGCGTACACCCCGACCCTCTCGAGTGGGACCACCGTGCGCGTGATGCGCACACCCGCTTCGACATCGAGCACGACGTCTCTCGGAATTTGGGCTGCATGAAAGTTCCGGATGTTGCCAGCCGCACGCAGAAGGGCCTGCCGGACCTCCACGGGCAGCACCCCGAGGGCCTCGTCCCAGCGGTCCCGGGGCACCTCGATACCAGTGACTTCGACGCCGTCGAAGCGCTTCGCCATCTCCACCAACGCGGCGTCCCCCCGCCCCCGCACGTCGGCGATCAGGCGCCTCACGGTGGTCGATACGTCGGAGGCATCCCGTGGGCTGCGCTCGAGTAGCCGCTCGAGTATCGCAGGGTCCAGGTCGCCGAGTGGTCCTTCTGCGAAGAGCACCATGTCACTCACGGCGTCGCTCACGGCATCAACCTCTCGATGCGAGTGACCAGGATTCCCTCGGCGCCCAGTTCCTTGAGGCGTGCGATCGTTTGGTAGACCGCTCCGGCGTCCACCACCGCGTGCGCGGCGACCCAGGATCCCGAGTCGAGAACCTCGACGATCGTGGGGCCCGAAAGTCCGGGGATGATCTGACGCACTTCGTCGAGCTTGGCACGCGGCACGTTGGCCATCAGGTATCGCTTCTCCTGCGCACGCAGCACCGACTCGATCGCCGTGGCCAGGTCGTGGATCGCGCTCCGTTTCGAGGGGTCGGTGAGCGAGCCCTGTCGAGCGATCAAGTGAGCGGAGGAGTCGAGGATCGTGTCGATCTCCCTGAGCCCGTTCACGCGCAACGTCGAGCCGGTGGAGGTCAGATCCACGATGACGTCCGCTACGCCCAAGTGTGGGGCGATCTCGGTTGAACCCGAGACCGGCGCGATCTCGATCGGGATGCCGAGCGCCTCGAAGTACCGAGACGCCACGCGCGGGAACGACGTGGCGACCCGCGTGCCGGCGGGCAAGTCCGTCGCGCTGGTCGCGATCGACTCGTCGCGTACGGCTACGACCAGCCGGCAACGGCCGAAGCCGAGATCGAGCACTTGCTCGACGTTCCGGCCGCTCTCCTCTACGAGGTCGAGGCCCGTCACTCCGAGGTCGGCGGCTCCATCGGCGAGGTACTCCGGCACATCCGCAGCGCGCACGAAGATCGCCTGGAAGTCATCGCCCAGTGACGCCACGAGCGCCCGGTCCACCCTGAACGCGGGTTTGAGGCCAGCTTGCTCGAAGAGTTGAAGCGCGCGCTCGGAGAGGCGCCCTTTGTTCGGCAGCGCGATGCGGATGCGTTGATCTGTTTGAGGTAGAGCCACGGTTCGTCTCCAAAAAAAACCGCAGCCCGTCCGAGACGGGCCGCGGTGGCTTGTTGCTTCCTGGATCTACGTCCTAGGTACGCACCAATCCTCCGCAGCCCAGTGGGGCCCCGTGATGATGATGGTGCGCGACGTGGATCATGTTCTTCATAGTCCGGAAAAGCTGTCCGGGGCGCGAGCGGCCGTCAAGGCCTGTTCGGTGTGGACGTCGGTGATATCGTTCGGCATGAACGATCCCATCCGCATTCGCGGAGCTCGCCAGCACAACCTCAAGGGCATCGACCTAGACCTCCCCAGGCGGCAGCTCACGGTGATCACCGGTCCGTCCGGGTCTGGTAAGAGCTCGCTCGCGCTGGACACGCTCTTCGCCGAGGGTCAGCGCCGGTATGTGGAGTCACTTTCCACGTACGCCAAGCAGTTTCTCGAGCGGATGGAGAAGCCGGATGTGGATTCCGTGGAGGGCATCTCGCCGGCAGTCGCGATCGAGCAAAAGAACCCGACCAAGTCGAGCCGGTCCACCGTAGGTACCGCGACCGAGGTGTACGACTACCTACGTCTGCTCTGGTCGCGCGTTGGGCGGACGCACTGCCCCGAGTGCGATCGCCAGGTCCGTCCCGACACCGTCAGCGAAGCAGTCGACCGTGTCCTGGAGCTGCCGGAGGGGACACGCATCCAGGTCACGTTCCCACTTCCGCGGAGTGGGCAGGTCACGCACGAGCTCATGGTCTCGAACTTGCGCGCGATGGGATTCATGCGTCTGCTCGCAGACGGGGCATCGCTGGATATCTCCGGGGATGACGCCGCCGATGTCGAGACACTCGGGGTGGACGTCGCCGCGGTCCGGGAACTGCTCGTCATCGTCGACCGACTCAAGGTCGCGAGCGGCGCGTCGGATCGCCTCGCCGACTCGCTCGGGCTCTGCTTCGTCGAGGGAGAGGGAGATGCGATCGTGGTCGCCACGCGCGAGGGAGGGGAAGACCGGCTTCTCTTCACCGAGCACTTTCGCTGTCCGGATCACCCCGAAGTCACGTTCATGGATCCGACCCCGCAGCTGTTCTCGTTCAACAGCCCGTATGGCACGTGCAAGCTGTGCACGGGTTTTGGCGCCACGCTCGACTACGATCCCGAACTGGTGGTACCGAACCCTGCCCGCTCGCTGGGTGACGGCGCGGTCGATCCCTGGTCGAAGCCACGTTATCGGCGCGTGCGTGACCGGTTGAGGGATTTCGCGCTCGATGAGAACGTCTCCTACTACTCACCCTGGGAGGAATTGCCTGAGAAGTTCAGGGAGGCCGTGCTGTATGGTACCAAGGGCTTCAAGGGTGTGATTCCGTTTCTCGTCTCGAAGGAGAGCAAGCGCTACAAGCAGTACATTCGCGTCTTCCTGCGGCAGTACCAGAGTCCGAAGGATTGTCGAGAGTGCGGGGGTGCCCGCATCCGGCCCGAAGCGCTTCTGGTGCGCGTCGGAAAGCGCACGATCTCTCAGGTCGCCGACATGCCGCTCGAGGAGTTTGGTCCGTGGCTCGGGGGGCTCGAGCTCAGCGAGATGGAAGCCCAGATCGCGGAGACGATTGTCCGCGAACTTCGCTCTCGTGTCGCGTTCCTCACCGAAGTCGGCCTCGGATACCTCACGCTCAGCCGGCAGACGCGCACGCTGTCCGGCGGGGAGACGCAGCGCATCAACCTCGCGAACTCGCTCGGCGCGGCGCTTGTGGACACGCTGTACGTGCTCGACGAGCCGACGATCGGGCTCCATCCCAAGGACACCGGTGCACTGCTCAGCCTGCTTCACAAACTCCGTACGGCGGGCAACACAGTCGTCGTGGTTGAGCACGATTCGCAGGCGATTCTTTCAGCGGACCACGTCGTCGAGCTCGGACCCGCCTCGGGAGATCAGGGCGGGCAATTGGTGTATGAGGGGTCGCCAGACAGATTGGAGGCCGAGGATACCGCTACGGGACGGTATCTGTCCGGGCGTTCCTCCGTCGCGCTACCCAAGAAGGGCCGCCAGGTGGACGGAGCGTGCCTCACGCTGAGGGGGGCACGGCTCCACAACCTGCGTGGCGTGGATGTGGACGTTCCGCTCGGCACGCTCACGGTGGTCACGGGAGTTTCGGGTGCTGGGAAGTCCACGCTCGTCCACGACGTGCTCTTCCGCGCCGCGGAGCGGAAGCTCGGCGGGGAGACGTCGGCGAAGGAGCACCTCGGCGAGCTCGTGGGGGAGTACGAGGTGCTGGAGGGACTCAGCCATCTCGAAGCGGTGGTGCTCGTCGATCAGTCTCCCATCGGAAGAACCCCCCGCTCGAATCCGGTGACGTACATCAAGGCTTGGGATGAGGTCCGGAAGCTCTTCGCCGCCCAACCCACCGCCAGGCAGCGCGGATACGGTCCGGGCCACTTCAGCTTCAACGTCACCGGCGGTCGGTGTGAGCACTGCAGGGGCGCCGGCAAGGTCGAGATCGAGATGGTCTTCATGGCTGACGTATGCGTGCCCTGCGAGGACTGCGGAGGTACGCGATACGGCCGCGAGATCCTCGACGTGAAGGTGCGTGGCAAGCATATCTCGGACGTGCTCGAGCTCACCGTCGACGAGGCGATTCGTTTCTTCATCCGCGAGCGCAAGCTCGGCAAGAAGCTCTGGCAGCTCCAGCAGGTCGGACTCGGATACCTTCGCTTGGGCCAGGCCGCGACCACGCTCTCCGGGGGAGAAGCGCAGCGGCTGAAGGTTGCGCGGGAGTTCGCGGGCGCGGCCGGTAAGAAGGGGCGAAAGCTGTACATCCTCGACGAGCCGACGACCGGGCTCTCCGGTGAGGATGTGAACAAGCTGCTGTCCGTGCTCTATCGCCTGGTCGATGCGGGGAACACCGTGCTGGTCATCGAGCACAACCTCGACGTCATCAAGGTCGCCGACTGGGTGATCGACCTGGGCCCTGGCGCTGGTGGGAGCGGTGGTGAGGTCGTTGCCATGGGAAGGCCTGAGACTGTCGCGAGAGTGCCGGAGAGCGCGACCGGGAGGTATTTGGCCGAGGTGCTGAAAAGGTAGGGACTTCTGCGAGCGGGAGGCGCAGCGGTTACTTCGGTCTCCGCGCGCTCACGACGACATGTGGGGGCAGCTCACCGACGATTCGTTCTGTGCCGCGAGCCATCAGCGACGCTGGGCGGGAGGGACCACGGAGTCCGTTTCGCTCGTGCCGTCGCGGCGTGCCCGGCAGATGAAGCCGACGCCCATCGGAAGGTTGATGTACCGCATGAGCGAGCCCTCGAAGGAGAGGAGACCCGCGAGGAGCCGATTCACGGGCCCGGGTGGAAGTCCGAAACCGGTCATGCCCGCGCTTCGTCGGGCGCCCTCTTGGGCATGAGGCGTTCCAGCGCGCGCAGCACCGCGATCGGTGGGAAGAGGAGGGTGTTCACATAGCTCAGTTGCTCGATCCGCCATCCTGCCGCGGAGATGCGGCTACGCAACTCGTCTCGCCGATAGCGTCGAAGATGATGTACGTTGTCGTCGTGCAGACCCGGAAGGCCGGACCCGCCGGATTCTGTCTCTCATAGATGACACCGGTCTTAAGGTCGTGGTCTTGAACCGGCGGCGGCTGTTCTCGCCACCGGTCGAAGGTCCACTGCTCGACAGCCTCGAGGCCCGCTTCCGGTGGTTCGCCGAGGTGGGTCGCTTCCGCATCCTCTGGAAGGGACCGAATCGTCGCCCATGACAGCTCCTCCACTCGTCTCCGTGCTGCTCCCGGTCCGGGACGGCGCCGCTCATCTCGACGAGGCGATCGAATCGATCGAAGAGCAGTCCTTCATCGAATTCGAGGTTGTCGCCGTCGATGACGGCTCCCTGGACGATACCTACCAGAAGTTGCGGGCATGGGCTTCACGCGATGCGCGCGTGACCGTGATTCAGCAGGCCCCTCAGGGCATCGTCGCCGCCCTCGAGGCCGGCCGTGGGGTTGCGCGGGGACGATACCTCGTTCGCATGGACGCCGACGACGTGTCGGCGCGGACGCGGTTCGCTCGTCAATACGAGCGCATGGAGTCCGAACCCAAGCTCTCGCTCTGCGGATGCCGGGTAGAGTACTTCCCTCGTGAGCACGTCGACGAAGGAGCGCTCTGGTACGAAGCATGGATAAACTCGATCACGACGCGGGAGGAGGTGGCCCGTGAGATCTTCGTCGAGTGCCCGATCGCGCACCCGACGTTCTTCATGCGCGCTGAGGTGGTCGCGGCGGTCGGAGGGTATCGGGACCGGGGGTGGCCCGAGGACTATGACCTCGTCTTCCGGCTGTGGCGCGCTGGAGGGGGGCTGGGCGTAGTTCCGGAGAAGCTCTTGAGCTGGCGTGAGGGGAAGAGTCGGCTGTCCCGGACAGATCCCACATACTCTCCGGACGCCTTCCGGCGCTGCAAGGTGCACTACCTGCTCGAGGCTTTCCCCGGGGTTATCGAGGGTGCCTTGATCTGGGGTGCCGGACCGGTGGGCAAGGCGCTCGCCAAAGAGCTCGTGAAACGAGGCGTAAAGCTCTCCGCGTTCGCCGAAGTGGACCCGCGGAAAATCGGCCAGATAATACACGATGTCCCAGTCCTGGATACCGCGCGCGCACTGGCCGAACGGGGTGTTTTGCACCTGGGTGCCGTCGGCCAGAAAGGCGCGCGAGAGCAGCTGCGAAGCCTGCTGTCCGAGGGCGGGCTGGAAGAGCTGAAATCTTTCGTCGTAATGGCGTGATTCGGGCGGGAAAAAGCGTTATTTTTCACGGTCTCGGGAGGAAGCGCCCCGAGCGCCCTCAGGAGACATCCTAGAGCCTCACAGGAGCGAGCGCTTGCCCCACGTTCTTTACCTCTCTGAGCCCCCCGCGACCATAGGGCCCGACCGCTAGTGCGGCGGACGACGCCAATGCTCGCGGCCGGGCTCGTGGTGCTGGGTCTGGAGCTATCGACGAAGGTGGCCTCGCTTACGGCACTCCGGCTGTCGTCTGGCTTTCGGGCGGTCGTCGACGGATTCGAGTCATTCGTTTCCCCCACCCGCTTCGTTGTCGGCGTGTCGCTGCTCGCGGTCGGCCTCGTCGTGGGTCTCGTGCACCTGATTCTCGAGCGTGCGGAGGGAAGGGTGAGCGCTGTGGGAGGCACATGCCCGGTGTGTGGCGAGGACACGGAGCGGCTGAAGAGGAAAAGCGTGCATCGAATGCTGTCGACGTTCATGGGGCGGAGGCTCACCAGGCGCCGCTGCACGGCGTGCAAATGGACCGGCCTCTCGGTGCGGTACTGACTCGGTCCCGGGTCGGTTCGAGCCGGCGGATTGAACCCGAGGAAGGACGGACGCATGAGTGACGAGCTCGGGCTCGTAGGCGGAGACGGCGGGGGCGGAGGGACCGTACTATCACGCCTGCTCGAGGACGAGATGCGCGAATCGTTCATCGACTACTCGATGAGCGTGATCGTGCAGCGCGCACTCCCAGATGTGAGGGACGGTCTCAAGCCGGTTCATCGCCGCATCCTCTACGCCATGGGCGAGATCGGCCTGAGTCCCGGGCGCGCGTACAAGAAGAGTGCAACGGTCGTCGGTGACGTCTTGGGTAAGTATCACCCGCACGGTGACTCGTCTGTCTACGACTCGATGGTGCGCATGGTTCAGGATTTCTCCTTGCGTTACCCACTCGTCGACGGTCAGGGTAACTTCGGTTCGGTGGATGGCGACTCCGCGGCGGCATACCGGTACACCGAGGCGCGCCTCACTCATCTGGCGATGGAGCTCCTCGCCGACATCGACAAGGAAACCGTCGACTACAAGCCGAATTTCGACGACAGCAAGAACGAGCCTACCGTCCTTCCGGCGCGAATCCCGAACTTGCTCATAAATGGCTCGTCTGGGATCGCGGTCGGTATGGCGACCAACATCCCTCCGCACAACCTGCGTGAGGTCGTGGAAGCGTCCATCGCGCTGATCGACGACCCCGATCTTCCACAAGAGGAACTCGAGCGGATCATCCAGGGCCCGGACTTCCCGACGGCCGGTTTCGTTTGCGGGCGAGAGGGCATCCGAGACGCGTATCGCACGGGTCGGGGCAGGATCGTCATGCGCGCGCGGGCCGAGATCGAGCCGATCGACGCGAACAACGAACGGATCGTCGTCACCGAGCTCCCGTTCATGATCAACAAGGCGCGGCTCGTAGAGCAAATCGCGCAGTTGGTTCGAGACAAGAAGCTGCCCGACATCCGCGACATGCGGGACGAGTCCGATCGCGACGGCATGCGCATCGTGATCGAGCTGAAGAGGGATGCCGTACCCCAGGTGGTTCTCAACCGGCTGTATAGGCACACGCAGATGCAGTCGACGTTCGGGACGATCATGCTCGCGCTGGTCGATGGTCAGCCGAAGGTCATGCCGCTCCGCGAGATGCTGCGGCACTTCTTGGACCACCGCCACGAGGTCATCATGCGCCGGAGCGAGTTCGACCTCGCCAAGGCGCTCGAGCGCGAGCACATCCTCGAGGGTCTGAAGATCGCGGTCGACCATATCGACCAGGTGATCAAGATCATCCGCGGCTCGAAGGACATAGTGGCGGCCTCCGAGCAGTTGCGGGAGGCGTTCGAGCTGTCGGAGCGGCAGGTGAAGGCGATCCTGGACATGCGACTCGCGCGGCTCACCGGGCTTGAGATCGACAAGCTCGATGAGGAGCTCGGCGAGGTACGCATCGTCATCAAGGACCTGCGCGAGATCTTGGAGTCCGAAGCTCGGCGCATGGAGATCCTCAAAGAGGAGCTGCGCACGGTTTCAGGCAAATTCGGCGACGACCGTCGGACCGAGATTACCGAAGCGGTCGGCTCGTTCGACGTCGAGGACCTCATCGTCGAGGAGGACATGGTCCTCACGGTCTCCCATCAGGGCTACGTGAAGCGTCTCGCACTCGACACGTACCGGGCCCAGCGCCGTGGCGGCCGAGGCTTGCGCGGCATGGATACCAAGGACGAGGACTGGGTTGAACACCTCTTCGTGGCGTCCACGCACGACTACGTCATGATCTTCACGCGCCGCGGCCAGTGCTACTGGATCAAGGTGTGGGAGATACCGGTCGGCGGCCGGACCGCGCGCGGAAAGCCCATCGTCAACCTGCTCGACCTCGCCGACGACGAGGCGATCGCATCCGTAGTGCCGGTGCGGGAGTTTTCGGAGGAGAAGAACCTCCTGTTCTCCACCCGCCTGGGCATGGTGAAGAAGAGCGCGCTATCCGCGTACGGGAACGTCCGTGCGGTGGGCCTCAACGCGATCAACATCCGCGAAGGCGACGAGCTGATCGACGTTCAGATCACGTCGGGTGACGACGAGATCATTCTCGCGAGTCGCGGCGGCAAGGCGATCCGATTCAACGAGCGCGACGCGCGTCAGATGGGGCGCGCAACCGCCGGCGTGCGCGGGCTCAATCTCCGCGGTGACGACGTGGTCAAGGGAATGGTCGTGGTCCGTCCCGATTCGACACTTCTGGTTGTCTCCGAGAACGGCATGGGGAAGAGGACGAACGTAGACGCGTACCGCCTGCACAAGCGTGGCGGCAAGGGGGTCATCAACCTCAAGACGTCACAAAGGACGGGGCAGGTCGTAGCGATCATGGCGGTCCAAGAGGACGAGCAGCTCATGGTGATCACGAAAGCCGGTGTCGTGAACCGACAGCGGGTCGCCGAGATTTCACTCATCGGCCGGGCGACACAGGGCGTGAAGCTCGTGAACCTAGACGAGGGCGATATCGTGGTCGATGTCGCGCGTGTCGTCATTGAGGACGAGGAGAACGGCGAGAACGGCGAGAACGAGGAGTGAGCGACGTGGTGCAGGGCGAGGGGCTCGTCGGCCTGACTGAGATCGAGGCCGCGGCGCGGCGTCTTGCCGGCGTCGCGGTGTCGACCCCTCTGCTGCCGGCGGACGCGCTCTCCGACGCAACCGGCGCCCAGGTGCGCCTCAAGTGTGAGAACCTGCAACGTGCGGGATCGTTCAAGATCCGAGGCGCCCACAACTTCGTGTCGCAACTCTCTGACGATCAGGTCTCGTCGGGCATTATCGCGTACTCCTCGGGCAACCATGCCCAGGCCGTGGCGCTCGCGGGCAAGCTTCGGGGCGTGCACGTCGTCGTGGTCATGCCCACGACCGCGCCCACGGTCAAGCGAGACGGCGTTGAGCGGCTAGGGGCCGAGATTGAGTACGAGGGCACGACCTCCGTCGAGCGACTGGCGCGCGCGCAAGCGATCGCCGAGGAGCGAGGGTTGGTCATCGTCCCACCCTTCGATCACCGGCACATCATTTCCGGACAGGGAACGGTCGGCCTCGAGATCGCGCGGGAGTGGCCCGATGTCGATTTGGTGTTGGCGCCCATCGGGGGAGGAGGACTCGCGAGCGGGATCGCGGCATCGGTGAAGAGGCTGCTACCGGGCGCCCAGGTCATCGGGGTGGAGCCCAACGGAGCTGCTTCGATGCGCAAAGCACTCGACGAGGGTCATCCCGCGATACTCGAGGAGATCGACACGATTGCGGACGGCCTGGCTCCCGTGATCGCCGGCGAGCTGACCTACGAGCATGTGCGAGACTTGATGGACGATGTCATCACGGTCGACGACGATGCGATTCGGGAAGCTACAGCGTGGCTCGTGAGCCGCCGAAAACTAGTCGTCGAGTACTCCGGGGCGGCGACGACCGCGGCGCTACTCTCCAAGGCAATCGACGTAGAGGGCCGGGCGGTCGCGGTGGTGGTCAGCGGCGGCAACTTGGATCCGAGCGTACTGGCCAGTTTGGCCTGAGCGATGCGCCGGGTCGTTCTTTTCGACATCGATGGTACGCTCATCTCGGGCGGGCCGGCGAAGGATGCGTTTTGCGAGGCGATGCTCGAGACGTTCGGGACGATCGGAGACGTCGAGGGCGTGAGCTTCGCGGGCAAGACCGATCCGCGGATCGTGCGGGAGCTCTTGGCTGGCGTCGGCTGCGCCCGCGCCCGAGTCGAGTCGTGCCTGCCAGACCTGTTCCGTCGTTACCTCGAGAAGCTCGAGGTCCAGTTGGTCGACCGTCCGGTGGACGTGCTCCCCGGCGTCGCGGAGCTGCTGGCGGCGCTCAGCGAGATGGGGGACATCGGCGTCGGGTTGCTCACCGGTAACATCGTGGGGGGCGCCGAGCTCAAGCTCAGGTCGGCCGCATTATGGGGCCACTTCGAACTCGGAAGTTATGGCTCCGACCACGAGGACAGAAACGAACTTCCCGCCATCGCGCTCGAGCGTGCCCGGCGCGCCTGGCGCGAGACCATCGAGCCGAGCGATGCGATCGTCGTCGGCGACACCCCTCGGGACGTTTTCTGCGGGAAGCGTGAGGGCACGCGTACACTCGCGGTCGCGACAGGTCACTTCAGCCTCCGTCAGCTCGCGGAAACGGGCGCGGACCACGTGCTCGAGGACCTTTCCGCCACGGATGAGGTACTCGCCTTGCTGACTACCTGAGCCTGACCGTCACCCCAATCGCTTGATCCCGCTCTGCTGCGGAAACATCTTGAAGGCGCAAACGCATCATATCGTATGAGGCCCGCCTAGCGGGCTCGCCGCACATGATACCAAGCCCGCCACCGCGCGGGCGCTCCGCAGGGGAGTAGGCTGTGTCTAGAAGCGAAGAACGGAGAAAGGCCCGTGAGCAGGGCGGCTCCGACATGACGAAGTTCTATGTGATCCTGGGTGTCGTCGCGGTCGTCGGGATCGGCGCCGTTGCGTATTCCCTCGGCAGCTCGGCGCTCGGCGCGGCGGCGATGGAGCCGATCGAGGTCGAGGGGCTGGACGATATGACGCTGCTGGCCGAAATGGCTCAGGGCGTCACCATGGGTGATGAAGACGCGCCGATCACGATCGTCGAGTTCGGTGACTACGCGTGTCCGGGCTGCGGAGGTTTCGCGATGAGCGTGAAGCCTCAGATCGAGCTGCTGCTGCTCGAGACCGGGAAGGCTAAGTTCATCTTTTACGACTTCCCGCTCACGACGGTTCACCCGACCGCGTTCCTCGCTGCGCGCTCCGCGCGTTGCGCCCAGGATCAGGACAAGTTCTGGGAGTACCACGACGCGCTCTTCCGCAACCAGACATCGTGGCGGCTCCAGACGAGTCCCATGGCACAGTTTCTGAGTTTCGGAGAGGACGTGGGCCTGAACAGTGACGACTTCGAAGCGTGCGTAAAGAGCGACCGCCACGCCGACCTAGTCTCGGCCAACATGCGTCTCGGGTACGAGCTCCGCGTCAGTTCGACACCGACGGTCATGGTGTACGGGAACGGCCAATCCTTACAGGTTCCTGTCACCTTTCAGGGCATCCAAGCCGCTGTGGACCAGATCGCGGGCTCCGGGGACCCCGGCGGGGCCGACTGACACGCCCGGAGCAAGCGTGGGCGACGAAGCACGGAACGTGGGCGGCGCGGCGGTGGCCGCGCCGCCCACGAACCGCATGGTGGTGGCGGTGCTGGCGTTGGGGGGCTTCTTCGTGTCGCTCTACCTCTTCGCCCACAACCTGGGGCTGGGCGGCCCCATCGTGTGTGGTGTGGGCGACTGTGCAACTGTGCAGTCCAGCCAGTACGCCACGCTCGGGCCAGTCCCCGTCTCCTTCATCGGGGTTTTGGGCTACGTCGTGCTTCTCGCGCTTTCCTTCGTGGGTCTACGACCGAACCACCGTGAATCGCGCATGATCGGTGGACTCCTGCTGGCGGGTTCGTTGGTGGGCGGCCTCTTCTCCGCCTACCTGACGTACCTGGAGGCGTTCGTCATCGAAGCATGGTGTCAGTACTGCGTGGTCTCCGCGATCATCATCACGTTGATCTTCTTCGCATCAGTTCCGGAAGTGGCGCGATTCAGAGAGGGTAGCTCGTGAGCAAGCGCGCGGGTACGTCGAGGGTGCGGCTGGTGCTGGTCGACGAGGGCTCCTATCACCACGAGGAGATCGAGATCCCGTCCGCGTCTCTCGAAGGCTACGACCGGCTGATCGACTGCTTGCGTGAAGACCCGGCGGTGCTCAAGCGAGTTCATGTCGATGTGGCTCGGCTGTGTGCGGCGTACCGAATCGACGCCTAGCCGCCCGCTCCAACGACCACTCACGTACCACGGCGGGTGGCCACGAACCGTCTCGCGCCTGAGCCAGTAGCCGGTCCGCCTCCTCCCGCGCCCGACGCGCGGTGTCTTTGTCCACGAGACCGCGTCCCACTGCTTCGTCGAATTCATCCTCGTCGAGAAGGTGGACAGTCCCGTCAGCCGAGACCCAGACGTCGAGGTACAGATCCGTAGTGTGCCAAACTCGCCCGTCGATCTCCGGCGGTGTGAGCACGTTCGCGTAGAAGCCGGTGAAACTGCCGTCGGCGAGGTGGAAGCTGCCGACGTCGTGCCACGCACCGGGGAAGGTGAACCAAACGACAGAGGAGCCCGTCTCAAGCGCGATGTCACCGTCGATGCGCATGGGAGCATCGAACTCCATCGCTTCCGAAAGGGTCACGATGACGTCGTCGCGCTCCAGCACCACGGTTTGATCGAAGATCTCTCGATCCGGCGGGCGCCGGTAATGAATACGGACGTGGGGACGCTCCGTCACCCGGGGGCTGCCAGGGGCTGCTAGGGGCTGCTCGAGGCGCGGCCGTCCACCGCCTCGAGAAAAATATCCATGACGCCGCCACACACCGCGGGACTCCATGAGACGAAGTCGTCCGTGAGGTCGACCCTGACGCGACGGGGGATACCCGTCTCCAGGACCTCGTGCGCCGCCTCGATCACTTCTGCCTCACCACAGCCGCCGCCGACGGTCCCGACCAAACCGGTCTCAGGGTCGACGAGCATGCGCGCACCGACCTTGCGAGGTGTGGAGCCCTTCGTGCCCACGATCGTGGCGAGCGCGCACCGTCGGCCCGCTTCACGAGCCGTCTGCAGCGCTTCGGTCAGCGACCTGTCGTCGTCGTGCGTCATTTTTCTTCATCTCCGTCAGAGAAGAAGCGCTCTGCTACCCGCTCCACCTCCTGGAGCGAGGCTCCCGTGCCTCCCCTCCGTACCTTCACCAGTTCAGCCGCAACCGACACTGCGATCTCTTCGGGCGTTTCCGCGCCGATGTCGAGACCGACGGGGGCGTGGATTCGATCCAGTTGTTCACGGTTGAACCCCTCGTCGAGCAGCTGCACGTACGTCGCGCGAACACGCCGCCGACTCCCGATCATACCGATATACGCGGGAGGCGGATCCACGCGTAGCGCGCGCACGAGGCACGCATAGTCGTACTTGTGGCCGCGCGTGACCAGCAGGATGTGCGAGCGCTCGTGCAGCCTGGCGTCTCTGAACGGATCATCGAAGTCTGCCTGAAACACGCGCTCGGCGTCCGGAAATCGTTCGCCGGTCGCGAAGTCGGGCCGGTCATCCAATACCGAGACTCGGAAACCGAGCAACGCGCCCATATGGGACAGGGGCTGGGCGATGTGTCCGGCTCCAACGATGATCAGCTCCTGGACCGGCCTGCGCACTTCCAAGTAGAGCTCGAGCACGGCGCCGTCGACCGTCAGTTCGTGCAGCCCGTCGGAGCCCCTCGGCTTCGCGAGGACCTCCTTCATCAGGGATATCGCCGCGTCATCGAGCCGAGCGGCGCCTAGCGAGCCGCGGACCTGGGGCTCAGCGCCCGCGCACTCGATCCATGCGACCCGGGCCGCGTCTGGGGCGTCGGAGGTCCCGCCGACGAGGACCGCGACCACCGCGCTGCCGCCCTCCTCCGCCGTCTCGACCAACAGCGTCGCGGCGTCCGTGGCGTGCAGTGTCACTGCGCGTGAGCACCGGCCGCGAGCATTGGCTCGTAGTCCGCCGGTGTGTCGATGTCCAAGCGGATCCCTGGGTCGTTCACCGCGACCAGTTCGGCGTGGTCCAGGTGTCTGTGCACGACCGTCCGTGCCCCGCCGTCCAACGTGGGATCAATTAGTTCGCCGAACAGGCTCTCGCGGAAGAAGCTCGGATGGCCTCGCTCGCCCTCGTACGTGGGAATCACGAGCGGCGCGTCCGTCGATCGCGCAGCGTCCAGAAGCGTCGCAACGGTCTCGGCACGAACGCATGGATGGTCGACAGCGAGGTAGATTACTCCCTCCACGGAGTCTTCCAATTCCGCCAGCGCGAGCCGCATCGAAGTGATGGGCCCCTCACCGGGGTGTGGGTTCGTGAGCACGCGCGCCCCCGTGGCGCGTGCGGCTTCCGCGATCACCGGGTCATCCGGCACGACCGATAACACGGGCTCGCAGCCGCCGGCGCTCAAGGCATCGACGACGGCTTGTACGAAGGTTCTGCCGTGGATCGAGAGCAGTGCCTTCGGCATGCCCATGCGAGCGGAGGCTCCCGCGCAGGGCACGATGCCCCCGATCACGTACTGAAGGCCTCGTAGAACGTGCGATCACTGTTCGCCAATTCGACCAGAAGGTCCGCTGGCGCGAACCGGTCTCCATGCGCCTGCTCGAGCTCGCGTGCGCGGTCGAGCACACCTTTCGGGTGTAGCGAGTCGGCGAAACGAAGTAATCCGCCGCGGAACGGTGGAAAGCCCGTGCCCATGATCATCGCGAGGTCGAGGTCTGCCGCGGTGCTTACGATACCCTGGTCGAGCGCCCGCGCGGCTTCATTGATCATCTGTACGACGAGCCGGGCACGCATGTCCCGATCGCGAAGCTTGCGTCGCTCGGTGGGCACCGACGCTCCGAGTTCCGCATACACCGATTCGTCGACCTGCTTCTGGCGTCCCTTCTCGTACAGGTAGAAGCCCCGGCCTCCTTTCCTGCCAAGGCGCTCGGTCCTGCCGAGCGCTACGAGCACGGGGGAAGGAGCCAGGCGCTCTCCGAGACCCTTGTGAAGAGCGGCGCCCGCGTGGGCCGAGACGTCGATGCCCACTTCGTCGATGAGACGGAGCGGGCCCATCGGCATGCCGAAATGCCTCGCCTGGGCGTCGATCTGTCGGATGCTCGCCCCGTCTCCCAGCAGGAAGCCAGCCTCGTTCAGGTAGGGGCCCAGGATGCGATTCACAAGGAAACCCGGCCCGTCACCGACCACGACCGGGACCTTGCCGAGCTCGAGCGCGAAGGCGTATACGGTCGCGATCGTGACGGCGTCCGACGCGGATCCTCGGATGACCTCCACGAGTGGCATCCGGTGCACCGGGTTGAAGAAGTGCAGGCCGCAGAACCGCTCGGGACGTTCGAGCGCGCCCGCCATCTCATCCACGGAGAGCGACGACGTGTTCGTCGCGAGCACGCAGGCCTCGTCCACATTCTGCTCGGTTTCTCGAAGCACAGCATGCTTCACGTCCATGCGCTCGACTACGGCCTCCACGACGAATTCCGCGGTGGAAAGACCGTGGTACTCGAGACCGCCAGTGACCATCTCCATGCGCTGACGCGCCTCACGCGTCGAGAGCTTGCGCCGCTTGACCGCCTTGTCGAAGAGATCGCGGGCGTGCTGGAGACCTCCGGTCACCGCGTGGTGGCGGATGTCCTTCATGTAGACACGCACGTCGTTGTACGCGGCCAACTGCGCAATGCCGCCCCCCATGATGCCGGCCCCGAGCACGCCGAGGTTTCTCACCTCTCTGGGCGCTGCATCGCCACTCGTCACGCCGGTCCCCCTCCGGGCCGCTTCGCGCATGCGAAAGACGTGCACGAGGTTCTTGCTGACCGTAGATACGACCAACTCCGCCGCGAGGCGCGCCTCCGCCGACAGGCTCGCCTCGAGGGGCCCAGTCTGGTATTCGTCGAGGATGTCCAGGATGCGTAGCGGTGCCGGATAGTGCCCACCCGTGCTCGACACGACCTTCTTGCGGGCAGTCCGTAGCACGAGCTTGCGCCCCAACGTGGTGCCGTCGAGGACGCGCGTAACCAGCTTGGCCTCGCGCCGGGACCCGGTACGCGGCTGCCGACGTGCCTTCAGCACGAAGTCGCGGACCATCTTGTCGAAGATGTGCTCGGGATACACCTCTCCGGCGAAGCCGATCCGCCGCGCCTTTCGGCTGTCGATCTGCTTTCCTGTGAGCAGCAAGTCGAGGGCGGCCTGCAGGCCGACGAGGCGGGGCAGGCGGGTCGTGCCGCCCCAGGCGGGCAGAATGCCGAGCATGACCTCGGGCAGCCCGATCTTTGTCTTCTTCGAATCGGACAGAACGCGATGCGTGCACGCCAGCGCCACCTCGACGCCGCCGCCCAAGCAGACCCCATGGATCGCCGCGACGGTCGGAACCGGGAGCGTCTCGACGTCCATGAAGATCGCCTGACCCAGCCGGATCTTCTGCTCGGCGTCTGAGGGATCCTCGAGTTGGGCGATCTGATCAACGTCGGCCCCGGCGATGAACGAGCCGGACTTACCGCTACGGATCACGACCACCTTGACCTGGCCCTCTCGACCGGCCGCCCGGGCACTGCCGAGCGTCTCTGCGAAGCGCCGCATTACAGGCTCTGCCAGAACGTTCAGGCTGCGCTCAGGATCGTCGAACGTGATCCATCCGATGCCGTCGGAGTCGATCTCGAACGTCGGTGAGACGCTGGTTTTCGTCGCTACGCTCAAGGACTTCTCGCCGCTAGCGACCCTTCTAGAAGACTGTTGAACAAGTACAGCGGGCTGCCACCTTCTAGAGCTTGATGCGCTCGTCGGCATTCTCTCCACTAAGCCGAACCTGGATGGGCTCGCCTCTCTCGACTGTGATCATGACGTTCCAGTACAGCTCCGTGTACGCGAGCTCGTAGCGGGCATGTACCCAGTATTGGCCGGGTGCTACCTGGAGGTGCGTGCGCGCGACACCCATGGCGTCGGTGGTGTCCGTCGCTTCCTGGAGGCCGGACGCCCGGCTCTTGGCGAGGAAGATCTCACCCACCCCGGCGAAGGCTTCGTCTCCCCAGTTTTCCCGGAGGATGCGAACCGAGTCCGAAGCGCGTATGGTACCCTGTTGCAACTCAGTGAAGCTGTCGAACGATTGGGTCATCTGCCGATCAACGCCGCCGAGCTCCGCGTCGAAGTCATTCCACTCGCGGAAAAGGGCGGTGTACCGGGCCTCACCTCGACTGTACCCCTCAAGGGCGGTGTTCAGCTTCTGGAGTGTGTCTCTGATCGTATTCCAGCGAGTCTGCGCCTGCTGCCATGCCTCCTGCGCCATGCGAACCTCGTCACGGGCCGCGACCAAATCTTCGGGGACCGGGGGCTCTGGCGTACCGAACGCGGCGGTCATCGAGTCGAAGACCGCATCGCGATCATACGGAACAAGCCGAACCTCGACTTCGGAGAGGGCACGCGTGATGGTGCCGTCCCCGTCGGGGTCGTCGACATCGATCTCTATCGTCACCACTACCTCCGCCGGCCCGCACGCTGCGGCGGCGAGAAGCAGGCTCATGGCAAACGGGAGGGCGCTACGCCTCATAGACAAACTCCGTCTAGTTTACTCGGGGAACAAGCGCCCGAAGGTACAGCGCGGGAAAACATGCATCAAGCTTTCGCGGGACAAGAACCCCCAGACAATCCTCCCCTTGGCGTCGCCGGCTTCGAGCGTACGCATGGCTGACTTCAGCGTGAACTGCGAGCTCCGAGGTCCGGACCCAGCCTCAAGACTCGCGGATCGCCGAGCGCACGCAGCGCGCGCGCCACCGCCTCGGGCGTGATCTCCCAAATGTCCTCGGCCACGTCGCGGCTCTGGCCGTCGCGCATCAGATCCGATGTGATCCTGGCCACGGCGCGCTCGGGAGCTGCCTCGGTGAGGAGCCGGGCGGCGCGAAAGCGCCGACGGTCCCATGTGAAGAAGTCACCTTCAGGTGGCTCCTCCGCCAGGCTGGACACGACCTGCAGGATTTCTTGCTCGAACCGCTCCGACGCCTCCGGAGTCACGGCGGCCTCCACCGCGATCACCGCACCGAGGGGCGCGTCTACCAAGCTCACTTCGATTCCATATCGGCTCGGGTCCGCCGGGAGCGGGTCCAGTCGCCAGCGGATGAGGTGTGCGACGAACTCCAACGCGGTTCGAGGCAGCGGGCCCTCCACCGGGTACGCAACCGAGATCCAACTGCTAGTGACTTCCTGGGTGACATTGAGCAGCGTGCCGACGGTCCATGCTGGTCCCTCGGGCGGAGAGGTCACGAGCCGGGGTGGGTGATCACGCAAGACCGGGTTGTCGCCAAGGCCCACCGCCGCGACCACGGAGGATGCGGCCGAGTATTCGGTACGGCGGAGAAGTTGCGCGTCGCGAATCGTCAGCGCCTCGAGAGACTCGTGCGTGCCGCGCGCGGGCCGGGCCCATGGGCTGGAGGCCGACGCAACGAGCTGCACCGTCCTCCGTTCGGAATCCAGCGCCGGGGATCCTCTCTGGAAAAGCACCCGTGTGGACAGCGTAGACCGCTCCCGCTCGAACGCGGCCGAGTCGAGCGACGCTTCGAAGAGAGTCTGCTCGAAGGTCGCCCACGCGACCGGCCACGCGCCGGGCAGCACGGACAGGATGAACAGCGTCGACGACCTCCCGACATCGACCGTGACCTCAGCCTCCGGACCCAGCGCCGCGTTCGCGTGGGTGGCCAGGGTCTTGCCGAGCAGCCACGCGGTTCCTTCGAGGCCCGCTGCATCGTGCCGCGAACCGATCGGCAGGCGGGTGCCAATGACGACCAGCGGGGCCCGGTTTCCGTCGTCGACGCTCACCGCGGCGTAGGCGGTGGATTGGCCTGGAAGGGGCGAAACGCAGGCGCCGATCAACGCGGCGAGCAACCCTCCTGTTACGGCGGACGAGCGACATGTCTTCATGGCAGAAGCTCCACCACGACGGACATCCCCAGGCCGTCGAGGTAGGCGGCGAGACTTGCGGCGGTCACGCGGGCCAACCTGGCGAGATACCGCGACGCGTCCGACGGGCCGCCCGTGCTATCGGCCATGCGGCCTACCTGCTCGACGAGACCCCCGGGTGTGCGAGCGCGAGTCCGATACTCGCGGCCCACACGATCGACTGCGTCCTCGACCTCTCGTGCGTCGAGCGAAGCCGCAACGTCACCGAACGCCGCCTGCACTGCCTCTCTGAGGGAAGCGGCGGCTCGCCGGCTCCCGGCCGCGCCCGCGACCACGAGCAAGGTCCTGTCACGGAGCTGCCAGATGCGCACGCCGACTTCAACCCCTGGACCCACGTCTGTGACGCTTTGTGAGATGAGGTGCGCGGCGACCGTCGCGTGCGGATCCGCCACCGCGTGGTCGACTCGGGCCTCCCCGTACCAGCTTCGCAGAGGAAGCGGATCGATGCTCCCCCCTCGCGGGCCTGGAGCGTTCAGCGGAGCCGCCACTTGGCCTGCTGGGAGACCGATCGCTTCGAGCATCGCGAGAAGCGCCGCTGGACTCGCGGACGTCATCGCCACGAGCGACATCGACATACCACGATGGGTCCTCCGCCATACCGCCCGTAGCCGAGCTTCGTTGAGGAGACGAACCGAGCCGCGCGATCCCGCCAACGGTGTGAGCTCCGGCGCCGCCGCGCCGCGAAGGTCCGCGAGCAGGCGATCGCCCGGGGACTCGGCCTGACGCTCCAGATCCCCGATGAGCTCAGCCCGGATGGCCTCCAGCAGGCCGCTTTCCGGACGAGGCTCTGCGGTTGCGAGCCGGAGCAAGTACGTCAGGTAGTCGAGATCGACTTCGGCGCCTTCCACCGAATACGCCAGGCCCCACGGCGTCCGGCTGGCGGAGACGCGGGCGCCAAGCTGGCGGGCCGGTCCCAGCATGCGGTGCTCCGCCAGCGCGGCCAGCATCCGGCCGGCGCCCGCCTCCGCAGCACTCTCGATGAACGGTACGGAGAGTCTGAGCGCGGCGCCCCCCCCGGCCTCGGCGCGTAGCAGGACGACGCGCGGGCCGCCCGGCATCTGCACGATCGTGTCCGGGGCAAAGGCCGCGTCACTTGCCTGCGCGTGTAGGGAGACGGGAGGTGCTAGAAGCAGTAGTAGGCTCGGAACAACCCGCATGAACAGTCCTCTAATGACAGCAGAAAGGGCGCCCGAGGGCGCCCTGGGAACTTCGGACCTCTCGAGCGGCTCAGTATCGTATTACCTGTTCGGGTAGGATGAAGTTCTCGGGGTTCTGAGCCACACCGTTCACGCGCACCTCATAGTGCAGGTGCGCGGAGGTCGCGATCCCGGTGCTTCCTACCTGCGCGATCACGTCCCCACGCTTCACTTGTTTGCCTCGCTGGGCGATGATCTTGGCGGCGTGACCATAGAGAGTCGTGTATCCGAAGCCGTGATCGATCTCGATGGTGAGCCCGTACCCGACGACCCAGCCGGAGCGGACCACTCGGCCTTTGGCTGCCGCGAAAATCGACGTGCCCTTGATCGCCGAGATGTCGATGCCGGGGTGCGGAAGTGGGCGGTTGTGGATGGGGTGCATGCGGGACTTCGAGAACGAGCTACTCCTCCAACCCGCGGTGGGAAGGATCGACGGGGTCGACTCGAGCAGGTCGCGATGCGCGAGCACCGAGTCCGTCGCTTCGGCGAGGCTCGCCGAGAGCAGCCGCGCCCGGCGTTCGAGCTCGTTGAGATCGTACGAGACCGCGAAGGCGGTCCTCGAGGCGACCGGGTCTACGGACCAGAGCGCGTAGCTTTCGGGGGAACCGAGCCCCGGGCCGCCGACACCTGCCTGCAGGACTTCGGGATCGATCGATTCGAGTCCGGCGATGCCACGGAACCGGGCATCGTTAGCCGCGACCTCGTCGAGAGTGCCCTCGAGAAGATCGATCCGGCGTTGGAACTGCTCAAACTCTATGCGAAGCGCTTCGTTTCGGGCCTCGAGGCGGCTGGCGCGGACGCGCGAATAGCCGTCGATGCCGACGGCCAGCGCATACCCCACGAGCAGTAGCGCGAGGGTGGCGACCCCTCCCAGCGCGCCGCGTAGGAAGCGAGAGGAGAACGAGTACTGCCTGACCGGGCTGTCCTCGCCACGGACAACGAGGAAGGTCCACCGATCACCGGGCATTCGGCGCCTTTGTAGCGATTCACGTAATGGGGCACCCGCAGCACGGAAAAGAAGGCCGCGTTCGCTCCTCGTCAAGCCGGGGCGAAGGGTCAAGCAGGGTCTACGCGGGGGAAGAGGGGGCTCCCCTTCGAGACGGTTTGGCCTGCCAGGGAGACGGCTCGCGCTTCATCCAGCGTCGGGACTGCGCCCAGCCCCAGCCGTGCGGACAGCTCGGCCATCTTATGAGGCGCCACGGGCTCGAAGAGCGCACACAGAGCTGCGAGAACCCGACACAGGCTCGCGAGCGTCTCGTCCAACTCCGAAGCTGCCGCTGGGTCTTTGGCTTGCGACCACGGTTGACGATCTTCGACGTATCCGTTGGCTGTCCGCGCCAAGTCCATCGCGGCCGCGAGCGCCTCGTGCACCTTGTAGCGCGCCATCGCGTGACGTGCGGTCGCGAACGTGGCCTTGATCTGCTCGTCGAGCCCCGTCCCGCGCGCATCCGGGACGACCCCGTCGCGATACTTGCCAACCATGGAGATAACTCGACTCACGAGGTTTCCAAGCACGTTCGCTAGCTCTTCGTATCGGGTCATGAAGCGCTCGGCCGTGTATGAGGCGTCGGCGCCGGTGGGCATCTCTCGGAGGAGGTACCAGCGTACCGCGTCGGTACCGAATTCGTCGCTCAGCGCGAGCGGGTCGATCACATTCCCGAACGACTTCGACATCTTAGTATCACCGACCAACCACCAACCGTGAGCCAGGATCTGCTCAGGCAGCGGCAGGCCAACGCCCATCAGAAGCGTCGGCCAGTACACGGCGTGCGTGGTGATGATATCCTTGCCGACCAGGTGCAAGTCGCAGGGCCACCAGGAGCCGGACACGTCTTCGAAGCCCTGCTCACCGACGGGCCGAGTCGGATCGATCGCGCCGGAGGCGGTGAGGTAGTTAATCAGCGCGTCGACCCACACGTATACCGTGTGGTCTTCGTCGAACGGTAGGGTGATGCCCCAATTGACACGCGACTTTGGTCTCGAGAGCGAGAGGTCTCCGAGCGGGTTCTGGAGGAAGCCCAAAACCTCGTGCTTCCGCTCCTCCGGCACGATCCAGTCGGGGTTCTGTTCGATGTGTGCGATCAGCGTCGCTTGGTACTCGCCCATCTTGAAGAAATAGTTCGTCTCTTCCAGATGATTGACGGCCCGACCGCAGTCGGGGCACGTATTGTCCGGACCCAGGTCCTTATCGGTCCAGAACCGCTCCTCGTAGATGCAGTACCATCCGGAATAGGGAGCCTGATAGATCTGGCCGCGGTCCCAGAGGCGCTGCAGGAACGCGGTGACGATCGACTTGTGCTCGGCTTCGGTCGTCCGGATGAAACGGTCGTGAGAGATGCCGAGCGTCGTCCATGCGGCTGAGAAGCGTTCGGCCATGAGGTCGCACAGCTCCAACGGCTGCATCCCTCGGCGTTCGGCTTCGTCCTGGATCTTGGGGCCGTGCTCGTCCGTGCCCGTGAGGAACAAGACGTCAGTACCGTTCTGCCGCTCGAAGCGCGCGAGTATATCTGAGAGGATCGTCGTGTAGCCATGCCCGATGTGGGGGTCGCCAGACGCATAATAGATCGGCGTGGTGATGTACCTCCGCCGTGGCTCCGTCAAGGTGACTCCCCCGGTGGCTGGCTGACCTCGCCCTTCAGTTCGTCCAGCGAGATCGTGCGCCGCTCGCCCTCGTCGTTCTTGAGCGAGACCGTGTCGTTCCAGATGTCCACGGCGGCTACTCGCTCGTGCCCCATCGCGGTGCGGATCCTTTGTCCCTCCCTGGGGAACCGCCGTCTGGCCTCGACGTACGTACGGTGCTCGTACATCAGGCAGCACATGAGGCGTCCGCAGCAGCCACTGATCTGCGCGGGATTCAGTGAGAGGTGCTGGTCCTTGGCGAGCTGGAGGGAAACCGGCTTGAGTTCGGGTAGCCAGGTCGAGGAGCACAGCTCCCGGCCGCAACGTCCAACACCGCCGAGCAGCGCGGCCTCGTCGCGCGCGCCGATCTGCTTGAGTTCGATGCGCGTCCGGAAGGTGCGGGCCAGGTCGCGCACGAGCTGCCGGAAGTCGACTCGTTTCTCTGCCGTGAAGTAGATGATCAGCTTGTTGCGATCGAACTGCCACTCGGCCTCGGTGACCTTCATCTTGAGCTCGTGCTTCGCGACGAGGGTTCGTGCTTGCGAACGCACTCGATCCTCGTCCGTGCGAAGCGTTTGCGCCCGCGAGGCTTCGTCCGCGCGTGCGAAGCGGAGCACTCGGCGTTCGGGGGCCGGGGTGGCGCAGCCGCCGCTCGACGATGAGCACTTCCTCTCGGCGATTGCCCCAACCGCGGACACTTCACCCATGTCCTCACCACGATCGGCCTCGACGATCACGTGCTGACCCGGACGCAGGTCGAGGCCCTGATACGCGTAGTAGTCCTTGCGCGTGCCCTTGAAGCTGATCTCAGCGAAGCCCGGCACTTGGTTTCCTAGGCCTCGTACCACGCGCCGATGGCCGCGTACTTGGCCCACCGGCTCTCGAGCAGGGCCTCGGGGGACAGCGCACTCAGGTGGTTCAGGTGACGCTCCAGCGCGTCCCCGACCCGTTCGGCGGTGACGTCCCAGTCGGCATGCGCACCGCCCAGGGGCTCGTCAATGACCTCGTCGCAAATGCCCAACTCCACCAGGTCCTTGGACGTGAGCCGCAGCGCCGTCGCAGCCCTTTCGCGATGCTCGGCGGAACGCCATAGGATCGACGCGCACCCCTCAGGGGAGATGACCGAGTAGACCGAGTGCTCAAGCATCAAGATGCGGTCGGTGACCCCGAGCGCCAGAGCCCCGCCCGATCCACCCTCGCCGACCACGACGCTGATGAGCGGGCTCCGCAGACGGGCCATCTCGCGCAGATTGCTCGCGATCGCTTCGGCCTGTCCACGCTCTTCGGCGCCAATGCCGGGATACGCCCCAGGCGTGTCGATCAGGGTGATCACGGGCCTCCCGAATTTTTCCGCCTGCTTCATGAGACGGAGCGCCTTCCGGTACCCTTCCGGGTGCGGCATTCCGAAGTTGCGGCGCAGGTTGTCCTTCATGTCCCGGCCTTTCTGGTGGCCGATGACCATGACGGACGTCCCGCACAGCCGGGCCCAACCGCCCACGATCGCTTCGTCGTCACGAAACGCACGGTCTCCGTGGAGCTCGAGCCAATCCGTGAAGATCCGTTCGATGTAGTCGAGCGTATACGGACGCTGGGGATGACGAGCGACCTGAACCTGCTCGATGGGTCGCAGGTTTTCGTAAGTCTGCCCTCTGAGCTCCCTGAGCTTGGCTCTCAGGAGCTCCACCTCATCGGTGACGTCGATGCCCCTTCGGTCGGCCAGATCGAGCAGTCTGTCGATCTGGGCCTGGACTTCCATGATGTCGCGCTCGAACTCTAGGTGCATGGCGCTAGACACTCCCCTGGATCACCTCGAACGCCTCGACCTGCCTGAAGCGCCTGTGCCGACCCCAGTAGTGCGCATAGGCGCGCGCGATCTCCGGGCGCAGGTCCACCCTACCCCTGCTCGCTGACTGGAAGTGCGAGAGTGCCTCCAACTTGGTGGCCATCTGGTCGGTGACGTCGATGAAGTGCTTGGGGTGGTACTCCATTCGGGTCGTCGCGGTTTGATAGGCGAGCACGGTCGCCACATCGGCGGTGGCGCCCGTTGCGACCCGGAACGCGTCCATGCGGGCCGGGTGGCTGTCGTCCATCGACGGGACGTAAACCACGCCCGGCCGCAAATCCGCTACAGCCTTTCGCATGACGGTGACGCGACGCTTCGTGTCGTCGAGCGCCGCTTCGTCAACCACGATATGAATCCCCAGCACGCGGCATGCGGCCTTGGAGGCCTCCAGTGCGGCGTCGGCGGGGTCCATCTCGTCACGGCACAAGGGCACTACCACGACGGTGTGGCCTTCGGCGGCGGCCTGCATGAGCGTGCCGCCACACCCCATCTCGACATCGCCCGCGAGACCCCCCACGGCCAAGATCGCGCCGCTCGTTGGGCTTGGCTCGACGTCCGCTCCCAGGAGGCCGCTCACGGCCTCGAGGAATCCGTCCCTGTCGAGCGGCTTCGTGAGCACCTTCGCGGCGCCCGCGCTCATAGCCCGATCGTGGTAGACCTGCTCGGTATAGCCCGTGGTCGCGAGGATCGGGAGATCGGGGTCCTTGGCGCGCGCCACGCGAATGACCTCGAAGCCGTCCGTACCTGGGAGGTTCAGGTCCGTGACCACCAGATCCCATTCCTGATCTTGGATCAACCGGACTGCTTGGTCGCCGTCTTGGGAGTGGGTGACCTCGTACCCGCCCGCCCCCGACAGAAACGCCTTCACCAGGAGGGCATGGTCGAATGCGTCCTCGATGAAGAGCACGCGCAGCGGGGTGCCGGAATCTGGAGTCAACAATGCCTCCTCGGAGGGCTTCGAGCACGTTCACGGGGGGTGACCGGGTCGGTACACCCCTCCCGTGGGGCCGGAAGATAGGGCGACGGCGGGCGCGCCTCAATCCGCCGCGGCTGGTGCCGCTTCCAACTTGGGCGGCAGCCCCGAGTGCGAAGCCGAGGCTGGACGTACGTAGTCCGCGATCGCTACCGTTCGTCCGTCTTCACCGTCGCAGGCTCGGCGTTGAACTCCGTCGGGCCGGCCGGCACGTGGGCCACGCACGGGGCTGACCGGTCCGCGGATTCGGCGGCAGAACACTGACCTCCCTCGACACCCGCTCAGAATCCTCCGACGCGGCGTAGGTCATCATCGCGGCCAGCGTTGCGTTCTCCTTCAGGTCGTCGAAGACGATCTTGTCGTAGGTGTCACGGTTGGTATGCCACGTATATTGCCGGTACTCGTCATACGCCGACTGGAACCGGAACGCCGGCACGCCGTGGCACACAAACGACGTGTGGTCGCTGCCCGAGTTGTTCTGGGCTCCGGGGAACTCGAGCGTAATGTGGTCGCTGATCTCGGGCGGCACCTGCGTGATCCAGCGGCCGATGCTCTGGCCCGAATGGAGGTACCCCTGCCCCTCGATGCGTTCGACGCGCCACGTCCCGTTGTCCTGATTGAACATCACCTGGAGCCCTTCGAGCACCTCCGGGTGGTCCTCCGTGAACGATCGGGACCCCGTCAGGCCTACTTCCTCGGGGCCCCAGTGGCCAACCAGGATGGTGCGGCGGGGGTTCGGATACGCGTCCTTGAGGATCCGCATGGCCTCTAGCATCATGATCGAGCCCGTTCCGTTGTCGGTCGCGCCGGTCGCTGCGTGCCAGGAATCGAGGTGCGCGGAGAGCAACACATACTCGTCCGGCAGCTCGGTGCCTGGGAGCTCGGCGATCACGTTGAAGAGGGGGTTCATCCCCAGCTCCTCTGAATCCGCGTCGACGCGGATGACAGGCTCCTGCCCCCGGATGGCCATGCGATACAGGAGGCCATAGTCCTCGCAGGAGAGGTCGAGAGAGACCGCGCGCCGGGCCGCCGTGTCAAACACCTTGTTCACCCCCCAGCCGTTGGACCAGCGTGAGGAGAGGATCCCCGCCGCGCCTGCCTCGTCCAGCAGGATCTCGCGATCGTCCTGCGTGGGCCCGAGAGGGCCCACTCTCTGAGCCCAGGACCGCCGTAGCTCCGCGCGCTGCGTCCCTATGCCAGCGACGGTCTCGGGGCGCGCGTTGGCCGTTAGCTCCTGTGGCGCCCGGCACATCGGCTCGGGCGCGGAGATCATCACGAACCGTCCCCGCACGCTCTCCAGCCACGCGGGCAGATTCGCCGGGGTCAGGCCCATCGGGGGCATAACCACCGTGCCGTCGACCGGGCCGTTCGTGGCCGGACTCCAGGCCAGCATCTCCGCGTCCAGCGTCTGAACGCGGGGTGCCACCAGATCGACGTGCAGCGTGCCCTGCCGCCATCCGCGCCACTCCCCGTATTCCTCCTTGCGGGCCTCGACGCCCCAGGACTGGTATGTCGACATCAGCCAGTCCTGAGCGGCTAACAGCTCCGGAGATCCAGCCAGACGAGGGCCGATGGAGTCGATCAAGCGGTGCGCCAGTTCTTCCGTCTGCGAAGCGTTCATCCCCAGATCCCATATTCGCCGGATGACCGGATCGTCCGTACGGAAGGTCTGGGCGAACGAGCGCCCGGGGAAAGCAGCGGCGAGTAACGGCACGGTGAACGAGAGGGTTCGGAGCCAGCGACGAATCGCAGGACGCGGACACTGGTTCATGGGCATTGCCGTGGAGCAGAGGGAAGGAGCAAATGAAAGCAGCCGTGCAACGTATCCCGAGGCGCCGGGATTCGGAAAGGCATGCCACAACGCCACTCCCTGGCTCAGGAGCCGCGACCTTCAGGCTGTTGGCAAGGACGTCAGGTACCCGTTCTTGCCCGTTCGCTGCATCGGTTCTCATCTGGGGGCGAATCACCAGAGGGATGGGTCGCATCGTCGGCCTCGCTGGCCGCAGACGGCGCCGGACCCTACTCTGCGCGCCCCACGAACCGTCGAACCGGAGCGATCCACTATGCGCATGATACTCGACGTCGACTTCCCTCTCGAGCCCTTCAACAGTGCTGGAGGATCGAGACGCCGACCGCGACGTCGAGATCGACGCCCAACCCTCCGTACGCGAGGATCGCGCTTCCCTCCCAAGAGGATGCCACGCCACATGTCCGGCGGCCGGCGGATCGCGTCGAGCTGTCGGGCCGCTCGTCCGACAAGGTCACCGCGCGCCTGAGCGGGACCCGCTGACAATGCGGAGTAGCGCGAAGGAGCAAGAAGACGTATCCCTGGAGTCTGATAGTCTGAGTACCGAATCCCAGGGGGCCCACGATGAAGCGGACCGTTTTCGTCATACTGGCGTTGACCGTCGTAGCTTGGACGTCGCTGCCAACTCCGCCGCCGGCTGCGGCCGCGCCCGAGCTCGACGAAGCGAACGCCGACTCGCTGGTCGACAACTGGATCGCCGCGCTTGGAGGGCTCGAGGCGTATGGGCCGCTCAAGAGCGCGCGCTACGCACTGACGACCGAGATCTACGACACCGAGAGTGGACGTCTCCGACGTACACGGCCGCGGTATGTAACAATCGCGCGGACCGACGCCGGTGAGCTCACGCGCATCGAGCGCTGGGAAGGAAACGACTTCATCGTCCAGGGTTGGGACGGGACGACCGCGTGGGCCACGATGAACGGCGAGTTTCTGTCCGGGGGGGACATGGACTACGATCAGGTTCAGTACGTCTCGGGCGACGTCAACTACTGGATCAGCCTTCCGTTCAAGCTCCGCGATCCCGGAGTGAACCTGCACGACCAGGGCGTCCAGGAAGACGGGCGCCATCTCGTATCCGTGACCTTCGGGGAGGGCGTCGGGCTCCACGACGGCGACACGTGGCGTTACTGGTTCGAGGACGGCACGACGTGGCCGGTCGAGCTCGCGTACCGCGAGGAGGGCCGGACGAACTTCAGTCACCTCCGCTTCGAGGACATCCGCACCGTCGACGGCTACATCTTCGTCGGCCGCCGGGTGCACTTCAACGTCGACGGCATGCTGACCAAGGTGCTCTACACGCACGACTTCGAGTTCAACCCCGAGCTGGACATGTCTGTCTTCTCGCGGTAGCCGCTGTCGGGGCTCGGTAGAACCAGATGAAGCCACCCCGGGGAGCTAATCCCCGGGGACTCCAGGCTCCTCACGACGCGACCGTCGTCCCCGCCCAGCCCGCGACGAGGCGGTCGAGCTGGTCGCAGCGCACCGATCGGGGTCACACGCTCGATAAACCGCTCGTTCGGGGTGCTTCGGGAAATGGTTCGCACCACCGCAGCTTGGGCGCTCAGAAACGTCTTGCGTCGCCCCCGCCTGCGTGGCAGCGGATCACCGTGTCTCCCGCGCGCTCTTCGTCAGAGGCGGAATAATCGGTTCACCTTGATCACGAGCCCCCGGTTGGACAGCTCGGAGAACCGGTCGAACACGTCCGTATCGCGCTCTTCCGTGTACACGACGAAGATCTCGCTGCCGGGGGCGTACTCCCAGCGCAGGCGCAGATTCGAGCTGAAGCTGTCGCTACTGGTACTGTACTGGATAAGTCCGCTCAGAAACACGCGGGGCGAGAAGCTGTAGCTGACGCGCGTCGCGACGACATGCTGAGTAAAGTCGCCCTGGGGCAGGTTGACCCAGTTGAACGAGACGTTCGGCTCGACGGAGAGTTGAGGCAGGATTTCGATCCTGGCCTGCTGAAACCCAACCGAGGTTCGGTTGCCCCCGAAGAAGCTGCCTCTTCGCACCGAGAGATTCCCCGAGTACGGGCGCTGGACACCGAAGTCGTACCTCAGGTGCACGTCACGGAAGGTGTATCGGCCCACGGGGATCGTCACGCCGGACGCGATCGAGAAGGGCTCGGTCAGGTTCTCGTAGCTGTCGGTGAAATCCGCGTTGAACAAGTCGCTGTTCTCGAATTCGGTTCGGAAACTTCCCTGTCGCTCCCGGGTCTCGACGAACCCCGCCTCGGCGTTCTCCACGTAGTTGATGTGCGCCTGGAGGGTCACCTGTCGGATCCACTCAATGGATGCCGGCCGCGGGCTGTACCGACCGGAGAGGAAGCTCTGTCGGAATCCCTTCCGCGGCACGAAGCCGAGCTCCGGGTTGAAGTCCTCTCCTACCAGAAGATGATCGACCTGAAGCCCCCATACGTCCCCGCCGTAGCTGAAGCGGCCCCGGTAGCTCTGGTCCGGGCCCGTCAGCCCCTCGGTTTCCGTCTTGGCGTAGTACGTGAGCAAGTTCACGTTGTCGAAGAACGAGAACGTGGCGTCCACTCCGTACACCTGATTGGATCCCGGCGCGAGCGTGGATTCCGATCGGTTCTCCAACACGACCCCGATGCTGCTCCTCCGGAGGATGTCCCGACGGAGCCGTAGCACCGAGAAATTCGTGGATTCGGCGCCTGTGCTTGGGAGGTCGTCCGTTTGGATGCTCATCGCGCCGACATCGAAGGACCCCACCTTCCCGGTCACTCGACCGCCGCCGAGGATCGGCACCGGCTCTCCTGCCTGGAAGCCGATTTGCCGGCTGAAGAAAAGCGTGGGCGCGCTCACTCCGGCGGCTGGGGTGCCTCGGCCTCGGCCTCGGCGACGGCCACCGCCGGTGGCGGGTTCCGCGAAGCCGAAGATTCCTCGCCCTTCGAGAAAGAACTCCCTCTTCTCGGGGAAGAAGAGGCTGAACCGCGTGAGGTTGACCTGCTGCTCGTCCGCCTCGACCTGTGCGAACTCGGTGTTGAGCGTGAAATCTGCCGTCAGATTGTTGGTGATGCCGATCTTGAGGTCCACCCCCGCGTCAGCGTCGAGATGGTTCCGGACTGGGGGATCGGCCGTGAGGTTGGTGTCGAGACCGGAAATGCCATACGGCTTGACTTCGAACACCCGGCTCGTGCGCGGCGCCTCTTAGCCCGACCAGCGTGCCCCCCATCGAGATCCGCATAGCTCCGCTGGCCACCGACCTGGGGATGAACGTGAGATGGCTCGTCTCGTTCTTGCGAGCGACGTTCCGTCTCATTTGCACGCCCCATACCTGCTGAAGGCCGGGTCGGTACCGGAGCGACTTGAAGGGGATCCGCATCTCCACTGTCCATCCGCCCTCGAAGCGACCTGTTCTCACGTCCCAGACCGGGTTCCAGTCGCGGTTCGCATCTCGCTCGTTCGCGATCGCGAGGTCGGTCAGCGCACCGAGGGGATTGGTGTAGAAAAACACCCCGTTGCGACGATCGTAAAAGGTGTCGAAGATCACGCCGAAGTGGTCGTTCGACCGGACCTGAGCGCCGTCGCGCCGCAATTCGTTCGCCACCCACTCGCTCTCGGGCGCGGAGTCCCACACGCGCGCGGACACATACACGTTTTCGTCGTCGAACCAAATCCATGCCTCCGTGCGCTCGGTCGCGGGCGCTCCCTCATCCGGTACGCTCTGGATGAAATCCGAGAACGAGGGGGTCGCCTCGTAGAAAGGTTCGTCCAGTTCGCCATCGAGGTGGAATGGCTGAGTCAGCCGAATCGCCCGGACCGTGGCGTTGCCCAGGCTGTCGCGGTTGATGACCTCGGGCGCCCGGGGTGGGGTGGGGCCTTCGACCTGGAGCTGTTCGCTCCCCGTGCCGGTCAGCGTCTGGGCAACCAGCCCGCGGGTGCACGTGGGTATCACCGTTGCCGCGAACAGGGCAACGACCGCGGTCCAGGGCACAGACGACTCGCGGGGGTTCATCATGCCCAATTGACCCGTAGCGGTCCCGCCTTGTTGGATCAGGCGGCTGCCACAAGTGAGATCACTCCCGGTACGGGCGAGCCACCCCCGATCGAGAGCCCCGAGACCACGCACCACTCGGTCGTGGATGGCGATGGAAATGCCGTCTCCTTGGGGGCGGGGGAGCGGAGTTTAGCGGTCATCCGATAGGTTGAGTACGGGGATGAGGCCTCTCAGGGATGGCTCGTTATAGGCCCCCCATGGCGGGCAAGACGATGCTGGCTCGTTCCACGTGGTCGAGGTTAGGGAAGTCCTTCGTCAGGTACGCGTTGCCCTGGGTCGCGATGTTCTGCTGAACCGGAGTGTCTCCGTAGCCCGAAAAGAGCTGATCGACGACGTCCATCCCCTCCTCGACCTGCCCGAAGGGGGCGAATCCCGCGTCGTCCAGGTGGGAGTTGTCGACGAAGTTAATGAAGACCTGTGTCGTCCTGGAGTCCGGGGCACTGCTCGTCGCGAAGGTCACGAAGCCCCGGAGATCGGAGATTGCTTCGTGTGACCGGGTCGTCGGGGATCGGATGGTTCTCCCAGGCCTGGTTGACGAAGGGATCACCGTGCATGCCGAATTGGGCCACAAACCCGGCGAGGACCCTGAAGAAGCGCACGTCGTCGTAGTAGCCGTTCTTCACGAGGTTGAAAAACCGGTCGGCCCCTATCGGGGCCCAATCCCGATGCACCTCGATGACGAGGTTGCCCTTGCTGGTCTCGAAGCGAGCGCGGAACACTTCCGGCGCGGGCTCGTCGAACGCAGCGGGATTCGTCAGCGGGTTGGACGGATCCGGGGTCCCCACAATGCCGCCTGCATCTTCCACACCTATGCCAGTGTCGCCGCCGCAAGCGAACAGAAGCATGAGCCCGAGGGCCGAAGCCACCCGCCCCGCTCGCGTTGCGTTCCCTCTCATCGCTCTTCCTCGACGTCTGGTCCGGTCCTCGAAATTCGCGAGCGCCCACAATAGTCTTGGGGATATGTTCGTGGGAAGTCGGGACGCTACGGCGTCCCCTCCCGTGTCTGGTTCAGGCGGGCGGAGCGATCCTCTTTGGCGGCGGACCTCCCTCTTGGCGCGCGGAGCGCTCGTTCTTGCCAGCCGACACGGCCTCGGATAGCGTCTCCTCAAGCGCATGCCGCTGCCGGGCTCCATTATGTTAAGCACTTGACTACCATGAAGCGACACGTCTCATCTGGAGGCTCCCCGAAGGGAAGGGCTCGCGGAGTCGAAGGCCGTGCGACCCGCGGGTTCACCCTTATCGAGCTCTTGATGGTGACGGTGATCGTCGGGCTCCTCGCGGGTTTCGGCCTCGTGCGACTCGATACCGTGCGCGAGCGAGCCTACGAGAGTGCCGCGCTCGCGGAGCTCCACAACGCCTTCGACGAGATCGAGCGGTACTTCAACGAGCACTTCGAGTACCCGGACGACGAAGACGACCTCTTCAACGAAGGCTTCGCCCTCAGCGAGGGCATCTCGTTCCTCAAGTTCGGCCTACGTGACGGCGCGAACCCCGACCTGGCCCGCGTTCACATGCATATCGCGCATGCGGGGTCGCCGCACTATTACCACTACGAGTATCCGGAGGGATACGCGGGTCTGCCCGAGATGCGCTGGAAGTAGCCTACGGCGCGTCAGCGCCCATCGATCAGGACCTGCTCCGTGATCCATCCGGCCCCTGCCGTGAACTGGAGTTCGCACAGGACCTCTCGTCGGCCTCGTCGGGCCCCGTCCTCGACATCCAGTGTTGCCGTGACTTCGTACTCCCCTCCCTGAAGGTACTCCACGTCGAACGGGCTCACGATCTCGAAGCTCCGCCCCGAGAGTTGCGCCTCGAGGGCCGTTCGACACTTCTGAAGCGCCTCCTCCGACGAGTGCAGGGCCTCCTCTTCCGGATCCGGACCGCTCGGGGTGGTCCTCGCCTGCCAGACGTTCAACGCCGCGAGCACAACCAACAGGAGAAGCACTCCTAGGGAGCGCGCCCTCGACCCGCCTAGACCGTCGCCGGCCTTTCCGTCTGCGACGGCGTCCGGGCTGTTCTCGGCACCACAGTTGGGGCAGCGCGCCCGATGCTCCTGGAACGTGCGGTCGCAGACGGGACATTGCTTGAGTGCCAAGGACCGCCCTCAACCGGGGAACTCGATTTGCTTCGGCGCGTGTAACCTTGTCCGCACGGCAGCGACTCGCAAGCCGGGTTAAGCACTTCTTGGAGACGGTGAGGGGACAGAACGACGACCCCCACGGGTACCTCACATATGTGGACCAATGGGCGACCGACCTCAGCGTCGGCTAGCGGCCGGCGCTTACCGCCTCCACACCTTCGTCTCGGGCCTGAACACCGCCCAGGCGAACCAGAAGTGGTTTCCGTGCGGGACCTCCGTGAGCTGTGTGCCGGCGAGCTCCCCTCTGGTGGCCCTCCCGGAGAAGCTCCACAGCGAGCCCGTCTCACGGTCGCGGTACGCGCCGTCGTCGCCTGTCGGCTCGAAGGTCAGTGTCTGGCCCCTGGCCGCTCGCTCGTAAACCGCGGAGGAGCCGACCGACCGGCTGCTCGAAATGCGCTTCGCATCCAGCGCGCTCACCGTCTCGGGCGTGAAGAAGACGACGACGTCCCGTCCCCCCACCTCGAGCTGCACGACCTTCTCCTCCTTCAGCGCGCTGAACGGAACCGCCCAGCTCTCCCCACCTTCGTGGAGGGCCACGATCCGTTCCATGCGCGGTAGCTGGGGCGGTGTGTCACCGCTGAAGGTCCACTCCATCGGGCCGCTTCGAGTGTCGTAGCCCTGATACGGGTTGATCCCGTACCGCGCGCGGTAGCTGGGGAACCCGGTGTCGCGTGACAGAACCTTGGCGGCGGGGAGCTGCTCCTTCACATCGCTCCATCGCATGACGGGAGACGGCACGAAAGCGAGCTGCTTGCCCGCGTGCTCTCCGACGATGCCCTCACCCGTCGCCTGCTGCCACCACGTCTCGGTCTGCCGGTCGTACATCACCAGGTCCGAGAAACGGAGGCGGCCCGTGGTGCCGAAATCCAGCAGGAGACCCTCGAAGCGCCGCTCGAACGCGAGCGTGGTGTTGCAGAGCGGGCAGAACGTGACGGTCACGGGGTCCCCACCCACGTAGTCGTTGACGATCTCATGCCAGATCAGGATCTGAAGCGGATAGACCTTCGTCTCTCCGTTCCTGCGCACGACCGCCACGGGCTCGTTCCCATCGAGGAAGCGGTTCGCGTCACCGATGCTCACGAAACGCGGATCGTCGATCGCGGGAATGCCGTCCTTCGGCGGCCCGCCAGAGACGATCTCCGCGAAGTCTACCGTGAGCTTCGAGAAATCGGTCTTCCAGCTCTCCTGCCCCAGGGCGTCGGCCTGAGCGGAGCATGCCCCGACGACGGTGGCGACGGAGACGGCGAACAAGAAGCTGTCGTGAGAGACCCGACGCATGGCATCTTTGGGTTAAGGAGCTTTTACTTCCAATCGACGAACCGGGTGGACCGTTCCCACGGCTGATCATGTGGAGGAGCTGAAGCGCAGAGAGCAGGAGTTTCGTGCGGCCGTCCGGCGCCGGCTTGGGCAGCCGACAGACGCGGCCGGACTCGGGCGAGACCGCCGGTGCTCAGCGTTCAGCCCGTCTCACCTCGAACGGAAGGCGCGCGCGGGCTTCGACCTCGCTGAGACGCACGTCCCGGCTCAAGTCCACGTCGAAGAGGTGAGCCAGGTTGTTTCCGGCCAGGTCCTCCAGGTCGGCGTGGACGTCGATGACGTAGCTCCCAGCGTCCCATGGGCGGTCGAGGGTGAGCCGCCAGACGGTCTCGTGGTCCGTCACCTCGATACGGCCCTCGACTCGCTCTCCCCGGTCCGTCAACACCGTGATGAGACGATCGAGCAGGGCGCGGTCCATCGGCTCCGGAAAGACGATCTCGAGCGGGTCCCGCGAGCCGGCTGCCGGTGCGCCGACCGTCCACGTGTCGGTGTCCGGAGACGCACGGTCTGCCGCTCCCACGGAGAACGCCTTGGAGAATCCCTCGGCAAGCGGCCTCCCTGATCCGTCCCGCCACCCCTCGTCGATCTCCAGCACGTAGCTCTCGCCGTCCCTTAGCGGGAGCCCGAGCGTGAGGTTGGGTTCCAGGTCCCGCTTGATACGGCCTGGGTCGAACAGGAGCGTCAGCCTGCGCCGCTCCGGGTCCCACAGCTCTTCCAGCACCTCCAGGATGGCGTCGGGGACCACCTCGCCAGCGGAGGTACGGAGGTGGATGTGCTGGTACGCCTCGCCGAAGCGCATCGGTGCCGAAAAGTGCACGTACATCTTGAGCAGGTTCATGGGCACCATGGACGCCGTGGGGTAGATCTGCACGACGCGTGTGGGCGGTGCCGAGGCGTCCATTGGAACCGAGAGTTCCGCCTCCAGCTCTGCGAAGCTCGCGGCTCCTAGAAGGTCGCCGGGATCGAAGCGTGCCGTGTACGGCGTGCCGGGGGCCAGCGCGAAGCGAGGGCGGAAAACCACCCGGTCTTCCTCCACCGCGTACTCCCCGAGCATCATCGGAAGATCGCTGTCGGCGTCTGATGCGATCCGGATGGGAAAAAGCGACTGCCAGCCCTCACTCGAAGGGGCCGAGCGGTTCAGGGCGTCGATCAGGGTCGATTCCAACCCGAGAACGACCACGGCGGCGCCCTCCTCCCCGAGCTCGATTCGTGGCGGCCCTGCGTCATCGCTGCCGTCGACCCGGCTCCGGTCGAGGCTGGGCACTAGGACGCCGATGCCGCGCCATACGAAGAAGGCGACGGCCAGGGCGAGCAGCGCCCCGGCCCACCGCCTGCTCTTCCAGGACCCCATCGGGCCGATCTCTCGTCTAGAGAGCGGCCTTGTTCAAGGACCTGAGGTTCATGGGCCCGTCCTGGCCTTCCTGCTGGAGAATGAGCACGTAGTCCTCGTTCAGGTTGTCCATCTGGCGGATACCCGGCTCGTGAATGGTCTCGAAGCCAATGCCCGTCTCCTGAGTGGGATCTACCAGGCTCGTCGCGACGGGAATGTGGCCCGGATCGATCTTTATGAGCGGGTGGCGGCTGTTGGAGATCAGGATGCGCTCCTGCCCGTTCACCGCGTAGGAGATCATGTCCAGAGGCCGGTTCCCGGCGCCCAGCTCGGCGATGGTCTTTCCGATCACGTGTTCGCCGTCCGACAGGTTATCGGCGGAGAACTGCACCAGGGGCGTGCATGTGTACGCTGCCAGGATGTGCGTACGGCTCTCGATCTCCCTTGCCATGAATGTCATGACCGGAGCGTGGGTCTCGTTCTGGCCGTGGGAGACGTGATAGATCTCTAGGCTGGTGGACAGATGCTCACCCGTGAACGGGAACGGAAGACGGCGCACGTTGGACGCGAACTCCTCGTTCGACAGTCCCGCGACAAAGACCTCACCATCGACGAAAGCCAGATCCGTGATGGAGTACGTCAGCGCGGAGGCGCCTTGGCCGTAGCGTTGATCCGGGCCGGGCGCGTTATCTAGCTCCATGGCCGAATAGCGCATGCCGTCGAAGGACACCTCCTGAATGGTACCGTCTCCGGAGACCCGCATGAGAACGGGCGTCGCACCCTCCCCTCGTCCTCGCATCACGGACAGGTAGGCGGTCTGCGCGTTCGGATGCACGGCCATGTCGGAGATAAGGAGATCTTCCACGGCGATCCCGAGCATGCTGGCGATTTTCCGGTCGAGGCCGTCGAGCTCGACCGCTCCCCCGTCGCCGTGCGCCATGTCGGCCACGTCCATGGCGTAGATCGCGCCTCCCTTGGTATCACCCACGAAGAGGATGTTCTCTGGGCCGAAGGCCAGGGCGCCCACCGATGCGGGCGTTGGCGAGACATCCGTCAGCGTGGAGACCAGCGTACGCTCCACGTCGCCGGTGCCGGCCACGAGTCCACCAGCCACGAGCCCGACCGCCACCAGGTTGAAGGTCTTCTTGATCGACATCGCTACCCCCCCCTCTAAAAGAGTGTGGGCCACGCTCACCCCGTGGCTCTTCGGTTACGGCGAACCCATAAAGTAGGGGCTCGGGCCTGGGCGCGCAGCTTCGATGAGGGTTGTCCCCGGCCCTCCGTCCTCGCGCATCGCCTGTGGGTGCCGAAAACCCCGTCAGCCGCCGGATCCCCTCCAGGAGGGGTCCGGCCCCGGCGGACTACGCCAGCGGCGGAGGAGATAGCGGCGGACCGGTATTCCGTGACTGGGGGTACTCATCTGCCATGACCACGTCGCGGATCTGATTCCGCTGTGGCGTTCACGATCCGTTCGGGTGCGTGAAGAGGACGCCGGCCCCGCTTGGGGGCATGGTCGAGCTTCCGGGCGCGGAGTCCTTTACGACGTTGCCGGCGGGATTTCTCATCGACCTCAACGGTGGGCAGCGCTTCCGTCACGCAGGCGACACTCCACGTACGAGTTCTGGGTTTGACGTTGTCGTAGCGTGTGATCCGTGACGGGGCGCTGCCCAGGCTCGCGTCGCTGGGGCGCTGTTGCGACACGGGTCGATTCTTCTCACGGGAGATCAGCCGCGCCTGGCGGAACTACAGAGTGGGTCCCACGGTCATTACGCAGCAGGATCCATGGACCTGGTGACGAAAGGCGTACACACAGGGGGGAAATCGATGAGAAGGCTCTTGGCATTCGGGGCGCTAGCGGTACTGGCGGCGTGCGGTGGCGGGGACGGAGCGGTCGTGTCGAACGACCCGTTTTGCCAGGCGGTGATACCGGCGGTCGATGCCTGCATGGCCCGGGCACGCTCGGAGAACGCCACCCCTGATGATCCACGTTACGGCGGCACGGTGGTCGTCGGCGGAATCGGCGAGCTGGCCGACGGAATGAATTCGGCTGTCTCGTCGGGGTACACGTCGGCCCAGCATCATCAATTCGTGAACCTGATGACGCTCCTCGACTACGACGAGGCTGGAACTCCGCGCCCCTACCTCGCCGAGTCGTGGGACATCGACGAAGACAACACTTCGGTCACCTTTCACATTCGCCGTGACGTCCGCTGGCACGATGGTGAGCAGACCGACGCGCACGACGTGGCGTTCACGTACGTCACGGTTACGAATCCACTCACGGCCTTCCCGAATGCGGTGTTTTGGGATCACTACGTGAAGGGACCCGCGGGTATCGAAGGTCATCGACGACTTCACCGTACGCATCCGGATGGAGCCGCACGCCGAGCTCCTCGATCCGTTCCGGTCGCTCGGAATCTTGCCGGAGCACCTTCTCGGCGACGTGCCTCCGGAGCGGCTCAAGCAGCACCCGTATGGGAGTCAGTGCCCGGTCGGGAATGGGCCTTTCGTATTCGCCTCGCACAACGCGCAGGACCGATGGGTGTTCGAGTCGAATCCGGCGTTTCCAGCGGGGCTGGGCGGCCGTCCGTTTCTGGATCGATACATCTTCCGGGTCATCCCAGAGCAGACGACGCTGCTCGCTGATCTGCTAACCGAGAGCGTCGATATCTACATCGGACCTCGGCCCGATCAGGCCGGACGGATCATCGATGCCCCGGATCTCGCGCTGAGGCGGTATTCCTTCCGCAACTACGTCCTCGTGGGTTGGAATGCGCGAAGGCCACAGCTTGCCGATGCGCGGGTACGGCGGGCGATCACAATGGGAACGGATCGAGAAGGCATCGTACAGGCGATCCAGCAGGGTTACGGAATCGTGGCGAACTCCAGTGTGCCGCCCTTCCATTGGGCGTACGACGCGGATGTCGCGAAGTCCATCGATTACGATCCCGAGGGCGCGAAGGCTCTTCTCGAGGAAGCGGGATGGACGGACCGTGACGGCGATGGCGTCCGCGAGAACGTGGACGGTCTACCGCTGTCCTTCTCCGTGAAGTACAACACGGGGAACCAGGCGCGTCAGGATATCGCGGAGATCATGCAGGCGCAGCTCGCGGATATAGGGATTGCGGTACAGCCGCAGGTGGTCGAGTGGGCGACCCTCCTACAGCAGATCAACACCCCGGAGCTGCGCGACTTCGACGGCGTCGTCATGGGATGGGTCGTCGAGTTCAAGCTGGACGACATGGATCTCTTCCACTCTGAGCGCATCGATCAGCCGTTCGCGTGGTCGGGGACGAGGAACCCCGAAATCGATCGTCTCCTCGAAGCGCTCAGCCTGGTGGTCGACCGGGATGAAGCGATCGCCCTGTGGGCCGAATATCAGCAGGTGCTGATGGAGGAGCAGCCGTACACGTTCTTCTACTTTCCCGACCGACTCGACGGCGTGAACCGCCGGGTGAAGAACGTGAAGATGGACGCGCGTGGGGACTGGTTGAACATCCGCTCGTGGTACATCGACCCAGCGAGCCGCTGAGCAACGGAGACCAAAGAGCTACCGGCGTGACGAAGTACCTTATTCGCCGCTTGGTCGGTGCGGTCCCGCTCGTTCTGGGGATCTCGACGATCATCTTCTTCCTGGTGAACCTCGCGCCGGGCGATCCCACACTGTTGTTGTTGTCCCCTGGCATGTCGCAGGAAGTCGTCGAGCAAATGCGGGTGAATTTCGGACTAGATCAGCCGATCCACATTCGCTATGCAAAATGGCTCGGCGCCATGCTCACCGGAGACTTCGGGTATTCGTTTTCGCACTCGCGGCCGGTCCTCGCCGTGCTCATGGATTTCTTCCCGAATACGCTGCTTCTGTCTCTGTCTGCACTGCTCGTCGCGTTCGCCGGGGGGGTCGTGCTGGGGACTGTTCAGGCGGTCCGACAGTACTCTTTGACCGATGCGGGGCTGAGCGTTGTGCTCCTCTTCTTTTACTCGATGCCGTCGTTTTGGCTCGCGCTCATGCTGATTCTCTCCATGAGCGTTTTCGCGCGCAACGTGTGGGATCTTCCGATCTGGTTTCCGGCGTCGGGCATGATGGGGGTGGACTACGATTTTCTTTCGGCAGGGGCGCGTTTCAAGGACCGCTTGATGCACCTCGTTCTTCCCACGCTGTCGCTAGCTCTCGTGCTCATGGCGGGCATCGCACGCTACATGCGGGGTAGTATGCTCGAGGTCGTTCGCCAGGACTTCGTGCGGACCGCGCACGCGAAGGGCCTCCCTGAGCGTGTCGTCGTCTTCAAGCACGCGCTCCGAAATGCGGTGATCCCGATCATCACGCTCATCGGTTTGTACATCCCGGTGCTCTTCAGCGGCACGGTGTTCATCGAGGTCGTTTTCGCATGGCCGGGCATGGGTCGTATACTGGTCGACGCGATCTTCGCACGGGACTATCCGCTCGTGATGGCGGGCACGTTCTTTTTTGCCACGATCGTCGTTTTCGCGAATCTGGTAGCCGACGTTCTTTACGCCGTCATCGATCCGCGCATACGTTATGAGTGAGACGCGATCGGTGCGTGGGCGCGCACTCTCCGCAGTGCTACCCGGAGGGCCTCAGCTCCTCGATGGGCGATGGGGTGTCGGCACCATGGCGCTGCTCACATGGATCGGCATGCTGTGGATCGCCGTCACCCGCTTCGGCGAACTTCTGGCCGCCACCGTGGGGGCGTGGGACGAACAGTTGGCGGTCGCCACGGGGGCATCGGGGCTGTTGGCGAGTTGGGTGTGGTCGTGGCGTGACGTGGGACGCTCGCAGGAGTTGAAGGTCGTGGGAGTCAGCCAAGTGGGATTTGGCGGTGCGCGCGTTCTCGAAGAACCGGACCGCGGTAGCGGGGCTGATCTTGATTGTCGCACTGTACATGATTGCGCTCATGACCCCGCTTATTGCGCCGCACGACCCCGGTGTCCAGTACGATCTCGTCAGTATGCGGCTCGTGGGCATGTCGGCGACTCATCCGCTGGGAACCGATCAGTTCGCCCGCGACGTTTTTTCTCGCCTGCTCTTCGGCGCTCGCATCTCCTTGACGATCGGATTCTTGGCGGTCGGGATCAGCGTGACGATCGGGACACTACTAGGGGCGATCGCGGGCTTCATGGGCGGGATCGTGGACGGCGTCATCATGCGCTTCGTAGACATGGTGATCTCGTTTCCTCGACTGGTCTTGCTGATCACGATCGTTGCGATCTTCGAGCCTTCGATTTTTCTGATCGTGGCGGTACTCGGCCTTACGCTGTGGCCCAGCACCGCTCGTATCGTGCGGGGTGAAGTGTTGAGCCTGAGGGAGCGAGAGTTCGTGCAGGCAGCTCAGGCGTTGGGCTATCCGAAGCGTCGGATCATTCTCCGACACCTGATCCCGAACGTGTTGACACCCGTGCGTTGCCGCCACGCTCGGGATCGGGAATACGATCGTGCTCGAGGCGGGGCTATCCTTTCTTGGACTGGGTGTCCAGCCGCCGACACCTTCGTGGGGTACGATGGTTGCTGATGGTCGTGCCTATCTTCTCGACGCATGGTGGCTCTCGACGTTTCCGGGCCTCGCCATCGTCTTCACGGTGCTCTCTTTCAACCTCGTGGGTGATGGCTTACGGGACGCCCTCGATCCGAGGCTGAGAACGTGAGCGTGCCGCTACTGTCGGTCCGAGATTTACGGACGTGGTTTTATACGGACCAGGGGATCGCCAAGGCGGTGGACGGAGTGTCGTTCGACGTCCGCGCCGGTGAGACGTTGGGGATCGTGGGTGAGTCGGGGTGTGGGAAGACGGTCACCTCGCTCTCGATTCTCGGGCTGCTGCCGCAGCCACCGGCGAAGATCGAGGACGGCAGCTCCATCCGCTTCGCGGATCAGGAGCTGATCGGATCCAGTGTACGCCGCATACGTGCGCTCCGTGGCAACGAGATCTCGATGATTTTCCAGGAACCGATGAGCTCGCTCAACCCGGTGTACTCCGGTTGGGTGTGGTCGTGGCGTGACGTGGGACGCTCGCAGGAGTTGAAGGTCGTGGGAGTCAGCCAAGTGGGATTTGGCGGTGCGCGCGTTCTCGAAGAACCGGACCGCGGTAGCGGGGCTGATCTTGATTGTCGCACTGTACATGATTGCGCTCATGACCCCGCTTATTGCGCCGCACGACCCCGGTGTCCAGTACGATCTCGTCAGTATGCGGCTCGTGGGCATGTCGGCGACTCATCCGCTGGGAACCGATCAGTTCGCCCGCGACGTTTTCTCTCGCCTGCTCTTCGGCGCTCGCATCTCCTTGACGATCGGATTCTTGGCGGTCGGGATCAGCGTGACGATCGGGACACTACTAGGGGCGATCGCGGGCTTCATGGGCGGGATCGTGGACGGCGTCATCATGCGCTTCGTAGACATGGTGATCTCGTTTCCTCGACTGGTCTTGCTGATCACGATCGTTGCGATCTTCGAGCCTTCGATTTTTCTGATCGTGGCGGTACTCGGCCTTACGCTGTGGCCCAGCACCGCTCGTATCGTGCGGGGTGAAGTGTTGAGCCTGAGGGAGCGAGAGTTCGTGCAGGCAGCTCAGGCGTTGGGCTATCCGAAGCGTCGGATCATTCTCCGACACCTGATCCCGAACGTGTTGACACCCGTGCGTTGCCGCCACGCTCGGGATCGGGAATACGATCGTGCTCGAGGCGGGGCTATCCTTTCTTGGACTGGGTGTCCAGCCGCCGACACCTTCGTGGGGTACGATGGTTGCTGATGGTCGTGCCTATCTTCTCGACGCATGGTGGCTCTCGACGTTTCCGGGCCTCGCCATCGTCTTCACGGTGCTCTCTTTCAACCTCGTGGGTGATGGCTTACGGGACGCCCTCGATCCGAGGCTGAGAACGTGAGCGTGCCGCTACTGTCGGTCCGAGATTTACGGACGTGGTTTTATACGGACCAGGGGATCGCCAAGGCGGTGGACGGAGTGTCGTTCGACGTCCGCGCCGGTGAGACGTTGGGGATCGTGGGTGAGTCGGGGTGTGGGAAGACGGTCACCTCGCTCTCGATTCTCGGGCTGCTGCCGCAGCCACCGGCGAAGATCGAGGACGGCAGCTCCATCCGCTTCGCGGATCAGGAGCTGATCGGATCCAGTGTACGCCGCATGCGTGCGCTCCGTGGCAACGAGATCTCGATGATTTTCCAGGAACCGATGAGCTCGCTCAACCCGGTGTACTCCGTGGGCAGTCAGATCTCGGAGGCTCTGCGCCTGCATCGAGGAATGCGCCGCAAGGGGGCCCGCACCGAAACGATCCGACTGCTCGCCGAGGTCGGCATTCCGGAGCCTGAGCGGCGTGTCGACGAGTACCCGCATCAACTGTCGGGAGGTATGCGCCAGCGGGTCATGATCGCGATGGCCCTATCATGTGAGCCGAAGCTGCTGATCGCCGACGAACCGACGACAGCGCTGGACGTAACGATCCAGGCGCAGATTATCGAGCTTCTCGGGGACCTCCGCCGTCGGCACGGAATGGCGGTTCTGCTCATTACACACGACCTCGGAGTCGTGGCTGAGGTCTGCGATCGGGTCGTCGTCATGTACGCGGGACAAGCCGTGGAAACGGGCGACGTGTATGAGATCTTCGCCGATCCGAAACACCCCTATACGAAAGGCCTCCTCGACTCCTTGCCCTCAGTGGACAACCCGGGCCTGAGGCTTACTTCGATTCGAGGCACGGTCCCGAACCCGACCGACTGGCCGGTCGGCTGTCGCTTTCAGGAGCGGTGTTCCGTTGCTGCCGATCGCTGCGGCGTTGCCCAAGAGCTGGAGTCTGCTGGAGGAGATGGCCGCTTCGCTCGCTGCTGGAGGGCGCGGACATGATCGACCGATCAGGGCCTCCGCTACTGAGCGTTCGTGACCTCAAGAAGTACTTTCCCATTCGGCGCGGGACGTTGGGGCGTGCCGTGGGCCAGGTCAAGGCGGTCGATGGCGTGAGCTTCGATCTCTGGCCTGGAGAGACTCTGGGGCTGGTCGGCGAGTCGGGGTGCGGAAAGTCGACGACCGGCCGCGCCGTCATGCGGCTAATCGAGCCGACCGCAGGCGAGGTTCACTTCGACGGCCAGGACGTACGGCCGCTCGATCGGGAAGGGCTACGGGCGCTCCGACGCCGGGCGCAGTTCGTCTTTCAAGACCCATACGGGTCTCTGAACCCCAGGATGTCGGTTGGCGCCATGCTCGAGGAGGCGCTCATGGTGCACGGACTCGGCGGCCCGAATCGCAGAGGTCGCGCGGTGGAGCTCTTAGAACGCGTGGGGCTGCGCTCGGAACACATCGACCGATATCCGCACGAGTTCAGCGGGGGCCAAAGACAGCGGCTCGGAATCGCACGAGCGCTGTCCGTCGAGCCGGACTTCCTCATTCTCGATGAACCGGTGAGTGCGCTGGACGTTTCGGTCCAGGCACAGGTCATCAATCTCCTTGCAGATCTGCAGCGCGATCTGGGGCTGACCTACCTATTCATTGCGCACGATCTGTCGCTCGTGGAGCACGTGAGTGATCGCGTCGCTGTCATGTATCTCGGGAAGATCGTGGAGGTTGCCTTGGCGGCGGATCTCTACCGAAGTCCGAGCCATCCGTACACGCGCGCGTTGCTGTCCGCAGTGCCCCGGCCTGACCCGGTGGGACGTGAAAATCGTGAGCGTATCGTCCTCGCGGGGGATGTACCCAGCCCGAGCGCTCCACCCCCTGGGTGCGCTTTCCATACGCGCTGCCCGCACGCCCTGAAAGACCATACATGTGAGCCCGTCGTGCCAGTCATCGAGGGATTACAAGAGGTGCATTTCGTGGCGTGTCACCACGAAGGGATCGGCGCTCCGATTACTCTATCGACGCGGGAGGCACGGTAGGTCGGGGCGTGGCCTTCGCGCCCCTCTTCCCGCTCGTCCTAGGCATCTCTACCTTACCCTAGTGGACCCGGCATTGGCCTAATTAAGGGGGGTTGGGAGCGCGTTGGCATGACCAAGGCCCATGAAGGGACCAGACGAAAGACATCCTCTGCGCCGAGCCGGCCCGTGCCACGCCTTATCGCCCTGCTGATCCTGCTTGTCTCCGTTACGGGCCTGCCGGCCCAGCAACTCCCATACGATGCGGAGTATCCGACGGTGGGGTACTCGACGAGCGCTCCCACCGATCGGATCGCAGAGCTCGAGAGCGCGATCGAGCGAGGCGAAGTCGAGCTGAGTTTCGACGCCAAGAGCGGATACCTCGCGTCGGTCCTTGGTCAGCTCGGGATCTCCCGTGCCTCACAGATGCTCGTCTTCTCGAAGACGAGCTTTCAGGAGCACTTAATCTCTCCGGAGACCCCGCGTGCCATCTACTTCACGGACGACGCCTACGTCGCCTGGCTGCGGGGGGGTGACCTTCTGGAGATCGCCACCCTGGATCCGAATCTGGGGCCGGTCTTCTACACTCTCGAGCAGCAGCGCGCCGACACGCCCCACTTCCAGCGTCGCGAGGGCCTCTGTCTCGCGTGTCACGACACTTACGGCCTCACGGGCGGTGGGGTGCCCCGCTTCCTGATCGGGTCGGGTCCGACCAACGCGCTCGGTGGATCGGCCGCACACGGGAGCTGGCAGTTGACCACCGACCGGACCCCGATCCGAAAGCGATGGGGCGGCTGGTACGTGACGGGCACGCACGGCACGCAGGAACACATGGGCAACGTGATCATACGCGACCCGGCCGACGTGGCAGGACACGACCTCACGGGCAACGGCAACCTCACGGATCTGGGCGACTTGCTCGACACCGGACCGTACCTCGGTGCGCACAGTGACATCGCGGCGCTGATGGTCGCCGAGCATCAGATGAGCGTGCAGAACCTGATCACACGAGCCGGTTGGGAGGCTCGTGGCGCGCTGGACGCCGACCCGGTTTCGCCCCGCGTCGGGGAGCTGGCCGAGCCCCTCGTGCGCGCCATGCTCTTCGTGGACGAGGCCGCGCTCAGCGGCCCGATTTTTGGCACGTCCGGCTTCCGGTCTCACTTCGAGAACAGGGGACCCTGGGACCATCGAGGACGTTCGCTGCGCCGGCTCGATCTAACCAAGCGATTGTTCCGGTACCCGCTCAGCTACGTGATCTACTCGGCGGCGTTCGACGCACTTCCACGGCCCGTCAAAGAGTGCGTGTACCGCCGCGTGTGGGAGGTGCTCGCCAACAAGGATCGAAGCGAGGCATTCGACCACCTGTCGGACACGGACCGGGCCGCCACGCTGGGCATTCTGAGGGCGACCAAAGCCGACTTCGCCCGATGGATGGCGGCGAACGGTGTGGGCTGACGTCACTCGTTGGTGATCGACAGCGAGGTCTTCTAGTCCTGATCCACCGGCGGGAACGTACGGTCATTGTTGCCGAAGTAACGTAAGCAGCTTATCTTGTGGCATGGACGATGTGATCCGGAGCTACCTCGCGGAGATCGGTCGCCGAGGAGGGGCGAAGAGCCGGCGGACCCTCGATTCCGAGACCGCGAAGAGCATGGTTCGCATTCGTGAAGCCCGGCGAGCCTTCCGGCGGTTTCATGCGTCCTGTTTCTGGTCCTACCGGCCGGATCTCGAGATCAGCGGAGTGGACATCGAATGGGTGGCCCGGACCCTGATGAAGCAAGGGAATCGGGAAGCCTGGGAGATCGGGCGACGGCTATGCCCCTGACAGACTTCCAACGAAGGCTCCTCGGGGTGTTGGGGCCCGCACGAATGCCGGACAGCTACCTGGCGGGGGGCGCGGCGGCTCTGCACTTCGCGCCCAACTCCCTGCGCTACAGCCACGACCTCCACTTCTTCCACGATTCGACAGAGCGAGTCGCCGTTGCCTTCGCCGAAGACAGTGGTCTTCTCCAGGCAGCAGACTACACCCTGGAAATCATGCTGAGTCAGCCCGGCTTCATCCGGGCCATCGTCGGCCGGGACGGCCTGACCACTCGGATCGACTGGGCGCATGATTCCGCCTGGCGGTTCATGCCCCCGGTCCAGGACGAGCTAGGCGGCTTCCTTACTCCACGAAGTCGATCTTGCCACCAACAAGACGCTGGCGCTGGCCGGGCGTGACGAGCCCCGTGACCTGCTGGATATCCTCTACGTCCACGACCAGGTCCTCCCACTCGGCGCGTTGACCTGGGCCGCTGTGGGAAAGGACCCAGGCTTCACGCCCCTATCCCTCTTGGAGCACCTGAAGCGAAGAGGACGATACCGGCCTGAGGACGTGGCCCGTCTGGACCTCGCCGTTCCCTTCGATCTCGTCGAGGGCAAGGAACGCTGGCTGGCGGCTCTCAGGGAAGCGGAGGCGTTTGTACAGTCGAGGCCCGCCGACGAGATCGGGTGCCTGTACTACTCCAAGATCCGCGGGCGATTCGAGGCTCCGTTTCCTGACACCCTCCTCGCGACCCAGGAACTGATCCCGCACTTCGGGCGTCCCGGAGGTGTCCTTCCACGACCGGCAGACCTGAGCCTCCTCAGTAGGGAGTGACGCGGGCGCCCGCTCGCGCCCTGTCTTCGAGACGGGGGGGATCCAAGCCTGCGCCTTCGTCCTAGACGCTGACGTCGTCGCACTCGAGGCGGATGCGCACGCGTGAGGCACCCGAATGCCGGACCACGTTCGTGAGGGCTTCCTGCACAGTGCGGAACATCGCCGTGGCAACCGGCTCCGGCAGCTCGACCTCGGGCTCGGACAGCTCGACCTCGCAGGTGATGTCTGTCGCAGGCTGAGGTCCTGGCAGAGCCACTCCACCGCGGCCGCGAGCCCGAGGTCGTCCAGAATCCCTGGCCGGAGGCCCATCGTGACTCTTCGCCCGACGTCGATGGCTCGGTCGAACAGCTCGTTCATGTGGTTGAGCCCGTCGTCTGCAGACGTGCCTATGGGGTCGGTCACGAATTGGGTGAGATCCATCTTGAGTGCCGTGAGCAGGCTGCCGACCTCGTCGTGGAGGTCGCGGGCGACCTGCATGCGCTCCTCCTCCCTGACAGGGTCGAGGTGTTCCTTCGAACTCGATCTTCCACAGGGACCCTCGTTGCCCAGCGGCGCCCCAGAGCGTAGCGTGGGGCCGTCGCGCCGAACGAGCGAAACACAGCCCGATCAGGGACGAGGAGGCGTCGAGGTGAAGTCACGGGGAGATGCGCTTCGGGACTATGTCATCCGCCGACTCCTCCTCATGGTTCCGACCTTTCTCGGCATCACGTTGGTGACCTTCACGCTCCTCCAGTTCGTTCCGGGCGGGCAGATCGATCAGATCCGGATGGCTTTGGCCGGTGCCGGGGGAGGTGGCGAGGTCGGGGGCGGGGGCGGGGGCGGGGCCATCGCTCAACTCGAGATCCCCGAGGAGCAGCTGGCGCGGCTCACCGAGTACTACGGGTTCGACGAGCCACTCCCGGTGGCCTACGCCTCATGGCTCTGGGATGTCGTTCGACTCGACTTCGGCGACTCCTTCCGGTACAGCGAACCCGTACTTCGGGTGATCGGGGACCGTCTCCCGGTCTCGATCTACTATGGACTCATCACGGCCTTCCTCACCTACGGGATCTGCATCCCTCTTGGCATCCTGAAGGCGATCAAGCACCGGACGAGCGTCGACAACCTGACTTCAGTCCTGATCTTCGTGGGCTACGCGGTTCCCGGCTTTGCGCTGGGGGCCGTGCTCAGCAGTCTGCTCGCGGTGCGATTCGAGATCTTTCCACTCGGAGGATTCCAGTCAGCAGGCGCCGCGCAGCTGTCGTTCCTCGCTCAGGTTTGGGACGTCGTGTGGCACTCGGTCCTCCCGCTGATCGCGTACCTCGCGGGCGCGTTTGCAGTCACCACCATGCTCATGAAGAACAGCCTCATTGAGAACATGAGTGCCGACTACGTGAAGACGGCGCTCGCGAAGGGGCTGAGTTGGCGACGGACCGTGTTCGTCCATGCCCTGAGGAACTCGCTGATTCCGATGGCTACGAGCGTGGGATCGCTCCTCGGGATCTTCATGACTGGCAGCTTTCTGATCGAGCGCGTGTTCAACATTCAGGGGGTCGGACTCCTCTCCTTCGAGGCGATCCAGGCACGTGATTTCCCTGTGGTTCTGGGCTTCCTGGTGATCGCGAGCGTCCTGCTCATGGTAGGGAATCTGGTCTCGGATCTCGCGGTGGCGTTCGTGGATCCCCGCGTCCGGTTCGAGTAGACGACTCCGGTGGCCGGGCCGATGCAGTGGATCAAGCTGGACCCCATCACACGTAGGCGGCTGCAGCGGTTCCGACGGATCAAGCGAGGGTACTACTCCTTCGTCATCCTGGCCGTCGCAATCGTTCTGTCGGTCTTCGCACCCTACCTGGCCGAGAGCAGGGCGCTTTTTGTGTGGCATGACGGGCGGCTGTTCTTCCCGACCTTTGAATACTTCAGCATGCAGACGTTTGGCCAGGAGCCGCCGCCAGCCTGGGGGATCGCCGACTTGGAGACTGAGTATCTGCGTCTGAAGCGCGAGTGGGCGCTGGAGCGGGAGCTCCACGACCGTGAGCTTGCCCAGATCGCAGACGACCCCGCTGCGCTTGCAGCGCTCGAGGGGCGATATCCGAACCGAGGCGACTTCGTCATCATGCCTCCGATCCCTTGGAGTCCCTACCAGAACGACTTCTGGTACAACGAGATCCTGAACGAGATACAGGCCCTCATTGACGCAGGGGATGACCGGGGGGCGGCTGCGTTGGCGCGACGCGACCGGATAGTCGAGCTCGCCGACGCGATCGAGACTGGCGATATCGAAGGCATGATGGCGGATCCCGAGCGCTCGCCCACAGGGGACCTCCTCGGCCTGGCACGGACAGGAGCGATGCCGGCTCTCGCGAAGCTCGGCGTGGTGCCTCCCACCCCGCCCGACCTCACGAGACGGCACTACCTCGGGACGGATTCACAGGGCAGGGACGTGGCATCGCGCCTCCTTTACGGGTTCAGGATCTCGATCTTTTTCGCACTCTTCCTGGTGCTCGTCGGCCAGGTGATCGGCACCTTCGTAGGGAGTCTACAGGGCTACCTCGGGGGTCGCTTCGACATTCTGAGCCAACGCGTGATCGAGGTGATGATCGCCGTACCGTTCCTCTATGTGGTGATCATCATGGCCGCCCTCGTAGCGCCAACATTCTGGATGCTTCTTGGGATCATGGCGCTATTCCAGTGGATCGCGATCACCTTCTACCTGCGCACGGAGATGTACCGGGAAAAGACCAGGGAGTACTGTCTCGCCGCCCGCTCGTACGGCGCCTCACATCTCCGAATCATTTTCCGCCATCTCCTACCGAACTGTCTGACGCCGCTCGTGACATTCACCCCGTTCGCGATCGTTGGGGCGATCTTCGCATTGACCGGCCTGGACTATCTGGGGTATGGCCTTCCGCCACCGACTCCCAGTTGGGGAGAGTTGATCGATCAGGCGCTGCAGCTGGAAAACCGGGACAAGCTCTGGCTGATCTTCGCCCCCTTTGGAGCGCTGACGGTGACACTGGTGCTTGTGGTGTTCATCGGTGAGTCGATCCGGGAGGCGTTCGATCCCAAGCGTTACGCCAAGTATGAGTGAGCCGGGGACCGGGGACGTGAACAGAAGGAGGATACAATGAAGCGGAAGAGTTGGGTCGGCCTCGTGGTTGCCGCAGCCCTCCCCGGTGCCTCCGGTGCTCAGTCTCAGGACGCCGGCATCGCCGACTCGGTCACCCTCCCCGACGGAATAGTTTGGGTGACAAACAACGACGATCCGCTGATCGGCTCTCCGGATGCCATCCGCGGAGGGACCTTCAACTACCTGATCGCGCAATACCCGCTCACCTTCCGGTTGATGGGACCCAACTCCGCTAATGCCTTCGCGGCCTGGAACCGGGCCTTCACGATGGCCTTCGGTCTGGTGGGAAGGCACCCTGTCACGGACAATTTCATTCCTCTGATGGCGACCCACTGGTCCGTGCAGGAGGATCAGAGGACCATCTATTTCCGATTGGATCCAGACGCGCGGTTCAGCGACGGAGAGCCGGTCACCGCGGACGACTACGTGTTCACCTGGAGGATGCTTCAGTCCGAGCACATCGTCGATCCGTTCTATAACATCTATGCGGAGCAGTACTACGAGTCTGTCGACAAGATCGACGACTACACGCTGCGGATCGTGGGTACCCGACCGAGCTGGCGACCCCTCCCCGACTATGCTGGCATCTGGCCGACACCCTCCCACGCCGTGGTCCTAGATGAGGACTGGGTCAGCCGGACCACCAACGAGTACCAAATCGCAGTCGGCCCCTACGTCGTGTCCGACGTGGCCCGCGGTGAGTTCGTCACCTTCGAGCGCCTCGACGACTGGTGGGGAGACGGGAAGCGCTACTTCATCGGGCAGTACAACTTCGACCGGATCAACCTCCGCGTCATTCAAATCGAGCGGTCGCTAGACTATCTCCGCCTTGGCGAGCTGGACCTCGACATAGAGAACACAGCCAGAACCTGGAACGAGGAGTACACCTTCGAGGCGGTCCGCAACGGCTGGATCCGACGGGCGAGGGTGTTCCTCGACACGCCCTCCGGCGTCTCCGGGCTCCATATGAACCTCGAGGCCCCGATCTTCCAGAACAAGGACTTCCGGAAGGCGATGCAGTACCTGTTCAACTTCGAGCGACTCAATGAGAACCTGATGTTCGGGGAGTACTTCCGTCAGGTCTCGTTCTTCCATGGGACAGAGTACGCAAACCCCGGCGTCGAGCCATACACCTTCGATCCGGTCCTGGCGCGGGAGTATCTTGCGCGTGCGGGCTATCGAAGGCCGGACGAGGACCGGGGCCGGACCCTCCTCGGAAGTGTCTGGAACGCCGTCCGCGGACTGATCTTCACCCGATCGAACACCGACGACATCCTGGTGAACGAACAGGGGCAGAAGGCGAGCTTCACGCTGATTTACGGATCTCAGGGTCTAAGTCGACACCTCACCGTGATGCAACAGGAGTTCCGGCGCGCCGGAGTCGACATCAAGCTCCAGCTCCTCGAGCCCGGCACGGCATACGAGCGCGGTCTTGAGCGCAAGTACGAGATGACCATGACCGGCCGCGCGACGGGGTTCTACCCGGAGCCCCGGCAGTACCTCCACAGTGAGGGCAAGGCAACGACCAACAACAACAACATCTGGGGGTTCGGAACCGACGAAGTGGATGGGTTGATCCAAATTTATGAAGAGGACCTCGACCCGGCAGCCCGTCTGGAAGCCATGTACCAGATCGACGAGATCGTGCACGAGGAAGCCTTCTATATCCCGTTCTGGAATGCTCCCTTTACCTGGCTCGTGTACTGGGATTATGTGCAGTTCCCCGAGTTCTATCTTCCCCGAAGAAATCAGACCTTGAACATCACCGACTGGATGGTCTACTGGATCGATCCCGAAAAGAGAACCGCTCTCGAAGAAGCGATGGCGAGGGGGGAAGCGCTCCCCCTGGACGAAGAGCTCGACAAGGATTTTTACGGGGTGGCAGAGAGATTCCGGTGAGTTTTCCTCCTCTTCTCGAGGTCGACGACCTCCAGGTCGCCTTCGAGACAGAGGACGGACTCCTCCACGCGGTGGATGGTGTGTCGTTCCAGGTCGGCGCGGGTCGGACCCTCGGGATCGTTGGGGAGTCGGGCTGCGGGAAAAGCGTTACCGCGTCGTCCCTACTCAGGCTCGTCCCGCAGCCCCCCGGGCGGATCCTCGGTGGGGAAATCCGGTTTGCGGACGCCGACATCTTGCGACTCACATCCGAAGAGCTGGCGAACATCCGGGGGCAGGAGATCTCCATGATCTTCCAGGATCCCATGACCTCGCTGAACCCGGTGTTCACGGTCGAGAGACAGATGGGGGAGGTGCTGAAGCTCCGGTTCGGACTGGGAAAAGCACAAGCGGGCAAGCGCTCGGCCCAGATGCTCCGTACGGTGGGGATCGCGGATCCGGAGGAGCGCCTCGCCGCGTACCCGCACGAGCTGTCCGGAGGCATGAAGCAGCGTGTCATGATCGCGATGGCGCTTCTCTGTGAGCCGAAGCTCCTCATCGCTGACGAACCCACGACGGCTTTGGACGTGACGATCCAGGCTCAGATTCTCCACCTGATCAAGGACCTTCAGAGACGCACCGGCGCCGCGGTCATCTTCATCACCCACGACATGGGCGTCATTGCCGAGATCTGTGACGAGGTCGCTGTCATGTATGCCGGGCGGGTCGTGGAGCAGGGGCACGTCGTCGAGATCTTCGAGCGGAGCAGGCATCCGTACACGAAGGGCCTGCTCGAGAGCATCCCTAAGAAGGGCGTCTCGAAGAAGTCCGAGTTGCCCACCATCGAAGGCCTGGTCCCGTCGCTGCTGAATCCGCCGGAAGGCTGTCGGTTCGCCCCGCGCTGTGGAAAACGAGAGGAGCTCGACGAGGTCGACCAGGGCCGATGCCTCAGTGAGGATCCCCGGCTTCGCACGGTGGGCGACGGCCTCGTGGCGTGCCATTTCCCCCTGGGGGGAGCCGAAGTCACGACTGGAGAGTCGGTTGCGCCCACTCTGAGAGGTGGCGGGTGAGCGCGAGCGGGAACGGCGGCGATCCCATCCTCGTGGTGGACGGGTTGAAGAAGTACTACCCCGTTCGCGGGGGTATCCTGGGCGGGAAGATCGGCGAGATCCGTGCCGTGAACGGTGTCTCGTTCACGCTCCGCAGGGGCGAGACCCTGGGGCTGGTCGGGGAGTCCGGCTGCGGCAAGTCGACGCTGGGGCGCGCCCTGAACCGCCTGGAGGAGCCGACCGAGGGCTCAGTCCTGTTCGAAGGGAGGGATCTCGCGCACGCCTCCGGGAAGGAGCTATTCAGCCTCCGCCGCGACATCCAGATGATCTTCCAGGACCCCTACTCCTCGCTGAATCCCAGAATGACCATCGGCGAGATCGTGCGCGAACCTCTGCTCGTCCACGGCGTCGGCACGAAGGCCGAGCAGCGCGAGAAGGTTCGCGAGCTCCTCGAAGTCGTCGGGCTCCCGGGGGACACGCTCGCGCGCTACCCCCACGAATTCTCCGGCGGTCAGCGGCAGCGGGTCGGACTCGCGAGGGCGCTCACCCTCGAACCCAAGCTCGTCATCGCGGACGAACCCGTGTCGGCGTTGGATGTGTCGGTGCAGAGCCAGGTGCTGAATCTTATGGTCCGCCTGCAGAGGGAGCGGAATCTGACGTACGTCTTCATCAGCCACGATCTCTCGGTGGTGGAGTACATCAGCGACGCGATCGCGATCATGTACCTCGGTAGGATCGTGGAAGTGGGACCGGTCGAGACGATCTTCGAACGGGCCGCTCATCCGTACACGAGGGCGCTCATCGAGGCCATCCCGGTACCCGATCCCCGACGCAGACCCGAGGCAAATCCCCTGGAGGGCGAGGCGCCGAGCCCCGTGTCACCGCCTCCGGGATGTGCTTTCCATCCGCGTTGTCCGTTCGCGATATCCGCCTGCAGCGAGGCGCTCCCGGCACTCGAGGCCGTGGGATCTTCACAGGAAGACGGCGAGCGGGAGCACCTGGTGGCCTGTATTCGCAGGGGCGAGACCTAAGGCTCGGCGATCCTACGTCCCCTACCCGCCCGCTCTGCCGGGGGGTTCGGCGGGCTGCTGATACCGCAACTCGAACTCGACGCTCTGCACGCCGGGGATGGCGCGGACGACAGCGCCGAGGCTTTGCTGAACCGTGCCGAAGCCGCCGGGCGTGCGGCTACCTCCGCACTCCTCGCAGACGACCGAGCCCGTCAAGGTCACGACCCCATCGCTGACCGCGACCGTGATCGAGTCGGCGGGGACGTCGGACGCGCGCGCAATAGCGGCCTCGACTCGCTCCTGCAGCACATCGTCCGGCGGGGCCTCGGGCACATCGGGCCCGCAGGCACCGAGGGCTGTGGCGGCGCCCAAGCAGGCCACCAGTGCGAGATGGATCCCGGGTGCGCTCCTCATCGACCGCCGAGTCGAGTCCTGAAACTCCACACGTTTTCCCCGGCGCACGAAGGCGTCGATCCGGACCTCGACCTCCTGACGGAATGCCCCACCGGCGAGCCAGTCACGGTCGAGCACCCGGAGCACGTCTGCGCTCGACAGCTCCCGCTCCAACTCCTCGAAGAGCTCGGTGGTTGTGGGCACCAGGATGTCCGTCGGTGGCTCGCCGGCCCAGGACTGCAGGTCCGCGTCGACCTCGCTCGGCTCCTGAGCACGGCCGGCGCCCGACCGAGCATCCGCGTAGCGCATGTAGAGACGCTCACACGACAACTCGAGGATTCGTTCTCTGCCACGCGTCCTCAGCAGGAGAAAGTCTCGTCGCTTCATCCTATGCGGACGTGGCTACTACGCGGACGTGGCGAGCGTCAGGACCGTCTGCTCCACCACCTCTCGAGTCAGGGGGATCTTGTATGCGTTCTTCGACATGGCCCTCGCTCCCGCCACGGCAGCCGCCCCCACCTCGCGAGCGAGCTCCGGCGTGACGCGGCTGCCCGCCAGCAACCTTTCTGCCGCCGGAACGCGCCACGGAATAGGAGCCACGCCGCCCAGCACGATCCTCGCGCCCTGGCAGACGTCGCCGTCCATCTCCAGCACGACGGCGGCACTCACCAGCGCGTGCGTCCACGCCTCGCGGTCCATGACCTTGTGAAACGTGCTGCGCACGCCAGCTCCGGGCACGGGAAGCTCGACAGACGCGAGTACCTCGTCGTCCGCGAGCACGTTCTCGTGTTCCGCGTCCTGGCGCGGAAGCACGAAGAAGTCGGCTCCGGACAGGGTACGCTCACCCTCGGGCCCCACGATCCGGAAGCTCGCGTCGAGCGCGACGAGCGCAGGCGCTACGTCCGAGGGATGAACGATGAAGCTCGGTCCACCGCCGAAGATCGCGTGGAGCTGGTTCTCGCCGCGCACGGAGAAGCACACGCTGCCGCCCGCCTTGTAGCACGTGAATCCGTTGCGATAGTACCAGCACCAGGGCCGCTGACACACATTTCCGGCCAAGGTGCCGGCCTTGCGGATCTGGGGCGTCGCGACGCTCTCGGCGGCTTCGGCCAACACGCTGAACTGGTCACGAACGAGCGCATGCTCGCTCAGCGAGTCGAGCGTGATCATGCCGCCTACGCTCACCCCGTCCTGCCCCCTCGACGTCACCTGATTGAGCCCATCGACGGTCTTGAGGTTCACGAGGACGTCCGGCAGGTCGGACCCCGGCCGATTCACGACTCTGTCCTTCATGAGCTGAAGCAGATCGGTGCCGCCCGCGGCGAAGGACACTGCCTGCCCGCCCTCGAGCGCCGCCTGCGCCAGCGCCACTGCCTCTTCCACGCTCCGAGCATTCTGGTTGGCAAAGGCTTTCATGAGAGCGCTCCCAGAATCTTGTCCCTGGTGATGGGCAGGTCTTTCATCCGGTGCCCGATGGCGTTGAAGATCGCGTTGGCCACCGCGGCTGGGCCCAGGATGATACCCGCCTCGCCGACCGTTTTCGCGCCGTAGGGCCCGAAGCCGTCGTCGGTCTCGATGAACGTGACCTCGATTTCGGGTGCATCCAGATGTGTCAGGTGCCGCGCCCCGTAGTACCCCGCCGTGAGCGGGTGCCCGTTCCGAGCATCGTACAGGAGATCCTCGTGCAATGCCTGTCCGACCCCCTGCAACGCCGCGCCGCGGATCTGGTCCCTGGCGGGAAGCGGATTGAGGATGCGTCCAGACTCGTGGACCGCCACGTATTTCGTGATCCGCACGTGGCCGAGCTGAACATTCGCTTCCACCTCCACGAAGTGCGCGCCGAAGCACATGCGCAGCCTGCCCTGCGTGCTGGGCGTCGGGGTCGCCGATGCGATCAGCACTTCGTCACGCCGTGGCATCCCCGCCTCGGCGATCTGGGCCTTGAGATCCTGGGCGGCCTGGACGACTGCGTAGCCTGTCTGGGTTGTGGTCCGGCTCCCCGACTCGCCCACGGAATACGGGCAGCGATCGGTATCGCCCCAGACGACCTCCACCTGCGACAACGGCACACCCAGCTCCTCTGCGGCGATGAGTGCCATCGTCGTTTTGGCCCCGGGGCCGATGTCCGTGACGCCGACGAACAGTGTGTACCGCTGCTCGGAGTCCACGCGCACAATCGCGCTGCTCGGGCCGACTCCGGACCGGAACATCATGAACGACATGCCCGCCCCGCGCTTGATCGGTCCTGGGTCCGAGCCGGGCACGGAACGCCGCCGGCTCTGCCAGTCGAAGAGTTCCACACCCCGCTCGACGCACTCTTCCATTGAGTAGTTCGTGAACTGCACGTCCTCGGTCGGCCGCAGCATGTTCTTCAGCGCGAAGTCCACTGGGTCCACACCCAGCTTATACGCGATGTCGTCCATCATCGACTGCACGGCGAAGTACCCCTGCGGATCCGAGGGCGCTCGGAAGTTGCCCGACACCATCCGGTTCGTGTGCACCGGGTAGATCACCCGCTCGCTATTGGGGCACGCGAATGCCTCGATCCCGCTGACGCCCCCCGATCTTCTGAGGTACGGACCCATGCCGCTGTAGCCGCGCATCTGAATCGCCGTCACCGTGCCGTCCCGCTTCACGCCCACCTTGAAGTCCTGAATGGTGTGCCAACGCCCGTGCGTACCCAGCCAGTCGTCCTTCCTGGTCAGCTCGAGCAACACCGGGGCGTCTGCCTCTTTCGCCAGCATTGCGGCGATCAGGTCGAAGTAGTAGCTGCCGTTCTTGTCGCCAAAGCCACCACCCATGTACTTGCAAATGATCTGTACTTGATGGTCCTCGAGACCCAGATCCCGCGCGTTGTCGTGGCGGCAGTTCGAGATGCCCTGGGTCGGCGTATAGAGAGTGACCTTGTCGCCTTGCCAGTGCGCCAGCGCGGAGCGGGGCTCCATCTGGCCGTCCTGCACGAAGGCGGTCGTATACCGATCCTCGAACACTTGGTCGGCGGCCTGGAAGCCCGCCTCGACGTCTCCGAGCCGCCGCACCAACGGTCTCGCTTGGTTCTCATAGTCCAACGCGAGGTTGCCCTCGGGCCAGATGGCAGGAGCCCCCGGCTCCAGCGCCTGCTCGGGATCGATCACGAAAGGCAGCTCTTGGTAGTCGATGTCGATGAGCTGGAGCGCCTCCTCGGCCACGTGCCGATCGACCGCAGCCACCGCGGCCACCGGCTGGCCGACGAAGCGGACCGGGTTGTCGAACATGTACCGAACGTGTTTGGTGATCTCCTTGGCGGCGTCGTTGTACTGTCGACCGCCCGCGATCGAACCTGAGCCGTAGATCAGCTGGTGTGTCTCGTGCGTGACGACCGCACGGACGCCCGGCAGGGCCTGGGCCCTCGACACGTCGACACTGCGGATGCGCGCGTGCGGGTGCGGACTGCGCAGGAGGCGCGCGTACAGCATGCCCGGGAGCTGGACGTCTCCCGTATAAGTGGCCTTTCCCGTCACCCGCTCGTAGGCGTCGATGCGCGGGAAGTTGTGCCCGACTGTGTTCATCGGCCCGACGGGTCCAGTCGCTTGCTCCTGGCTCATGGCGCGCCTCCCGATGCTGCGGTCGCCGCGGTCGTCAACACCGCCTCCACGATCGCGTTGTAGTTCGAACAGCGGCAGAGATTGCCGACCAGCGCCTCGCGCACCTCATCCGCGCTCGGGCGGGAGTTCCGCTCCAGTAACGCGGTTGCCGTCATCAGCTGACCGGGTGTGCAGAAGCCACACTGGGGGGCGTCGTGATCGATGAAGGCCTGCTGCAACGGCGTGAGCTCGCTGTCCCGCTCGAGCCCCTCCACGGTCTCGACGGCGCGACCGTCGGCCCACACCGCGAGCGTGCTGCACGAATAGATCGGCTCACCATCCAGCAACACCGTGCATGCGCCACATTCACCGCGATTGCAGCCGATCTTGGAACCCGTGAGCCCGATGTGGTCGCGGAGCACCTCGTTGAGCGTCCAGCGGTCTTCCACATCGACCCTGTGATCGGTGCCGTTTACGGTAAGGCGGACCTGAGTCCGGGGGACAGCCTCAGCTTCCTGTCGGGCGACGGTCGCGCTCCAGGGCTCCGCGACCCCTAGCTTGGGCGCGACGCCCGCGATGACGAGAGCGCCTCCGGTGCCCTCCAAGAAGTGGCGTCTCGTGAGACCGCCGGCCTTTGGCTCGTTCTCTTGGGGCTCGTTCTCTTGCGGCTCGTTCTCTTGGGGCTCGTTCTCTTTCATCTGGTCTACTCCATCTGGTCTACCGCACCGTTCTCTCCAAGACCGCTTGCGTCACCTCGACGGCAGGGTGAGCGCCACCAGCTCCCCCGGTATCTGTAGGACGATGTGCTGCCGACCCTCGTTCATGTAGGACATGATGCCGTAAAGGCCAAGGCCCGAAGTCTCGATGCCGCCGAGACGCTTGCCCGTGGCCTTGTCCACCGCGAAGAGGAAAGGCGTCTCCCCGTCGTCGCCGAGCGCTGTGTGGAGCAGCATATCCGGCGTGACCATCATCGCCGAGTGACGCAGGTTCCCCGTGGGCGGAACATCCAATCCCTGCAGCGCAGGGTGATCCTGGATGAACTTCGGCGTGCCCCCGTTTGAAATCCACCACAGGTGCTCCCCGGTGTTGAGGTCGATCGCCGTGATTCGACTGTACGGTGGCTTCTCCAACGGCAGACGCTGGGGACCCGGCACGCCGCCCGGAGTACCCATACCGACGGCGAAGTCCGCGATGGTCGTTCCCGTCGGCCGCTCGAGCATCACGTCTCGCTCCACACCCGGGACCACGACCCGCCAGCCGCAGTTCGTCCGAGAGACGGTGTAGATGATCCCGGTCTCGGGGTCGGCCGCGGGGGGACCGGAGATGTTCGTCCCTCCCAACTCACCGGGGCACCAGATCGGTCCCTTCGATCCCTCGGTATTGGTACTGTGGATGGGCGGGTTGAAGAGTGGACCGAGCTCGTAGCCCTCGATGATATCGAGCGCTTGTTGGCGCAGCTCCGGCGTGAAGTCGATCAGGTCGTCGACCGTAAAGCCTTGCTTGTCGTACGGGGCGGGTTTGGTGGGGAATGGTTGAGTGGGTGCTAGCTGCTCCCCGGGAACCTTCGACTGGGGCACCGGACGCTCTTCGATGGGCCAGATGGGCTCGCCCGTCTCCCGATTGAACGAGTACAGAAACGCCTGCTTCGTGGCCTGAAACACACCCGGGATTCTCTCTCCGTCCACCGTGACGTCCATCAGTATCGGGGCTGTGGAGGTGTCGTAGTTCCAGACGTCGTGATGGACCATCTGGAAATGCCACACCCTCTCGCCCGTCTCCACGTCGAGCGCGATGAGGCTCGTGCCGAACAGGCCGTTTCCAGGGCGAAAGCCGCCATAGAAGTCGATCGTCGGCGGGTTCGTCGGGATGTAGACGATTCCGCGCTCGGGGTCCGCCGACATCGGCGCCCACGACGACACGTCCCCCGTCCAATTCCATGCGTCGTTCTCCCACGTCTCGTGGCCGACCTCGCCCGGCCGCGCAATCACGTGGAACTTCCACTTGTGCGCACCCGTCCTGGCGTCGTACCCCAGGATGTCACCGGGCACGTTCTGGATGCGCGTCTGCTTGTAGCCCTGCTCGGCCGAGTTGCCCACCACGACGGTCCCGTTCACCACGATCGGCGGTGAAGAGTTGGTGATGTACCCGAGCTCCAGCGGGATCCCGTAGTACGGGTCGTACGGCTCGTCCCACTCCTTCCAAGGACCCCAGTCGGCGAGGAGGTCGGGCAGGAGATCGACCACGCCGGTCTTTGGAAAGCCATCCAGCGGCACGGGCGTGCCCCAGTTCTCGAGAGGCCTGCCCGTCTCGGCGTCGAGGGCATAGAGGAAGAACGCAGGCGTCGTAACGTAGACGACCCCCCCTGCCGTCGACCTCCGCGTACGCGATCCCCTTCCCCCATGGCGCGCGCATGGAGTACTCCCAACGGAAGGTGTTGGGCAGTCGGAACGTCCAGAGGGTCTCTCCCGTGGCGGGGTCGATCCGCACCACGTGACGCCGTGCCCCGGCTACCGTGAACAGCTTCCCGTCCGCGTACACCGGCGTGGAGCGTGGAGGGCCCGGCCCGAAGCTGGCGCTCCTCCAGACCCACTCGATCTCGAGATCGGCGAAGTTCGAGGCGTCGATCTGATCCAGAGGCGTGGACCGGGTGTGCCCGGCATCCCCGCCGATATAGCGCCAAGCCCCAGGCTCGCTCGCGGGCCGCTCATTGACGTGCTGGCCCGCGCCTGCCGCAGGGGTGACGAGCAGGACGCAGAGGACGACGGCGACCGCTACCCTCCAAGCGTCGGATAACTTGCCGCTGTCGGGTGTCGCGTCCATCATAACCTCCGGCCTAGATAACCTCCGGCCTAGATGAGGAAGTCGCCCCCAAGCCGCCGCGTCGCACGTCGGGCAAGATGCGCTCTCAAGCCCTCGGGCGCCAGAGAGCGCCAGGCCGGAACTCGAGTCTAAGCGACGCGAGGAAGTCCAGCCGGGGCGCCACTGCCTCGAAGCCCCGTCGGAGTCGACCCGAACATGTGGATTCCACCGGAGGGCGACCCCACACGCCGGCCACGTGTTGACCCCGTACCATCCTAAAGGCTCTACTGTGTCATA
>CBDANQ010000050.1:0-20702 GCA_965197725.1 Longimicrobiales bacterium | reverse complement strand
TGCACGGTGAGCTGAACCGCCAACGCGTTCCGATACCCTCCGTCATCTCCTCAGAGGACTCGGCGACGTAGCCTTCGTGAACCTTCTGTTTCAGCTTGTCTTGGGTGAACGGCGCCATGGGTCCCTTTTCAAAGTCCGAGTGAAGCCCTGATGAGCGGCGCGATCCGCTCCGGCGTCCAGGGGGGATCGAAGGTGAGCTCCACTTCCACGTCGTCGACGCCATCGACCCCCTCGATCGCCGTTTTCACGTCCTCGACGATCTGACCCGCCACCGGGCAGAACGGAGACGTGAGCGAGATAGTGGCTCTGACCTCGGCATCCTCGATCTCGATGTCGTAGATCAACCCGAGCACCACCAGATCCAGCCCGAGCTCCGGATCCTTGACCGCCTTGAGCGCTTTGCGGACGTCTTTTTCTGTCACTGCCATCTTTCTCACTCCCCGAGCAGCCCGTAGTAGACGGGCGGCTACAGCGGCTAGTTCTTCCTCACGTAGAGCACCGACGTCTCGCTCCGTTCATCACCGTGTGCCTTGCGGATCGCCTTGTGGAGCGAAGTCACGATTTCGCCCGCGGGCTTCCCATGGAGCTGCGCGAGCAGGTCGGCAGCTCCGAGGAACAAGCCTTGTGATCCGTGCGAGAGGACGAAGGCGGTGTCGCCCGCGTCCATGGAGAAGCTCTGCACGTTGTACTGAAATCCGCCCATCATGCCAAGCGGCGGCCCCTGAGCGCCTAATTGCTCGAAGCTACCGTCCCGCCGAATGAGCCCTCCGCGAACCTTTCCGGCGCTCCCCCACTCCAGGCCGTCCGCGTCCACCACCAGGACACCCATATGGATAAATTGATCCAGGCCGTCCACGCCGGCTGAAGCGAGCGCCTCGTTCGAGCCTCGGAGTAGGTCGGCGACCGACGAGGTCGCCGCCGCCACCGCCCGCACGACGGCCCGGGACGTGCCCAGGTGATGCGCCGGTGGAAAGCCGTCCTGAGTCACGTCGACGCTCAGCAGCGCGGTGCGGCCGTCCGCGAGCTCGATCCAGTCCCAAACTGAAGCACCGCGCCCGGTTTCCTCGGTGGTCGTTCCGGCCGCGACATCGTGCCCGTCCACCTTGGGCGCAACGTGGGGCAACAAGCCCGCTTGCATCACACGACTGACGGCGAACGCGTCCGCGCGCACGTCCCCGCCACTGTCCTGCTTCCTGTCCGCGCTCGCGAAGCGAACGCTGAGCGCACGCAGCGCCTTCGAAAGCGCACGCATCATGCGCAGCGCGAGCGAATCCCCACCGAGGAGCTCCTGGAAGTCATCGCGCGCGACTCTGACCAACTGCGTCCGTTCCGCAGCTCTGGCAGTCGCCGAACGAGGGGCGTCGTTCAGAAGCGCCATTTCACCGAAGCCGTCGCCCCTCCGGCGGACGGCAAGCTTTTCTTCGGTCCCGTCCGAACGCGCCTTCGAGATCTCGATCGCGCCCTGAAAGACGATGTAGAAGGCGTCACCAGGCTCGCCCTCCTCGAAGAGGAACTCACCGGGTTCGATCGTGTGGCCATCGACGATCGCCGCAATGCTGTTCAGGTCGTCGTCGGGGAGACCCTCGAAGAGATCGACCCGTTGGAGCAAGGCGATGACTTCCTCTCTGGACCATTCATGCGAGCGCTCAAACACGGTTCGTCGCCTCCGGGGGCTGTTGGAAGGCTGCTACGGCGTTTCCCTGCCACAGGGGACCCCCAATGTAGGAGCGCGTGAAGGGGAGTGGGAAGGGAGGGGCACCGGCAAATTCTCCAAGGGCTCGGGGCAGAAATCCTCGCGATCTCTCCCAGTTGGCATGTACATTGGTGAGGGTGCCGACCTGTCCGCGCACCCCTCGAACTCCGGGAGAACGTAGCTATTGGATCCCGCGACCGACGTGTCGCCGTCGGCCCCGCAGGCCGCCGGCACGGTTGCCGCTGTCACCACACGCTGTTGGGGAACGCGTGGCTCCATTCCGAGCCCCGGCCCTCAGACGGCGCGTTATGGCGGCAATACCACGTCATTCGAGGTTCGACATGGCGAACAACGCTTGATCTTCGACGCTGGTACCGGTCTGCGAGAGCTCGGTCTGGACTTGATCGAGAACGGTGGCGAATTCCACCACATCTTCTTGACGCACTTCCATTGGGACCACATCCAGGGCTTCCCGTTCTTCGCCCCGCTGTACAATCCCGAGATCGACCTGAAGATCGTCGGGCCCCGGCAGAACAACATCGACGTGCGGAGCCTCTTCGCAGGTCAGATGGGACCGATCTACTTCCCCGTTCCGTTCAGCGTAGTCGCCGCGACGATGTCGTTCGATCACCTCAACGAGGGCACCCTTGAGGTGGCGGGCGCGACCCTGCGCACCATGAGGGTGAAGCACCCTTCGTACGCCATCGCTTACCGTATCGAGGTAGGTGGCAAGGTCCTCTGCTTCGTCCCCGACGACGAGATCGAGGGCGACATGTACGAGGTGGAGGACGGCTGGTACGAGCGGCTCGTCGAGTTCGTGCGTGGTGCTGACCTGCTCATCCACGATTCGATGTATACCGACGACGAGTACCCGACCCGTATCGGTTGGGGACACTCGACGTTCAACCAGTCGGTACGACTGGCCGAGGAAGGAGAGGTCAAGAAGCTGCTCTTCTTCCACCACGACCCCACCCGCTCGGACGACGAGTTGGATGAGATCGTGAACCGCGTCCGCGATGATGCCCTCTCTCGAGGGTGCGCCGTTGAGATGGAAGCGGCCGCGGAAGGAATCGACATCCCGATGGAGAAATAGACGTGAGACGCTTTGCATCAGTATTGTTGATCCTGGTCGCTACCCCGCTGCTGGCTTTTGGGCCAGTGGATCGCACAGCCTCCACGCGCTGGGCGTTCATCGTCGGTATCACCGACTACATCAACTTCGACGACGTTGAAGGCGGGGACCTCCCGGGCGCCGAGCACGACGCGCGTAGCATGCGTGACCTTCTCGTGTTGCGTGCACGCTTCCCGGAGGAGAACGTCCGCATGCTCCTCAATCGAGAGGCCACGAGGGACGCCATCGAAGAGGGGATTACCGGCTGGCTCGTGCGGAACGCGCGTCCCGGTGACAACGTCGTGATCTTCTACGCCGGTCACGGCTCTCAGATGTGGGACGAATCAGGTGACGAGGACGACGGTCTGGATGAAACGCTCGCCCCCGCCGACGTGAGCCTCACCAGCACCGAGTACGACATCAGCGACGATACGTTCAACGAGTGGCTCGGCATGCTGCCCGCCGGCAACATCGTCGTGTTCCTCGACAACTGTAACTCGGGCACTGGAACCCGCGCGGTCACTCCGTTTAGCCGGGGCCGCCTTCTGGGTAGGGACATCAACGACATCGACAAGCCAGCGAGCGTGGCGCGTCGTGCGCTGCCCGGCCAGAAGGACGAGACGGGCTTCGACTCTGACCAAGCGCGGGTGCTCGAGCTCGCGGCCGCGGAGCCGTTCCAGCAGGCAGTGGACGCGTTCTTCCCAGCCGAGGACGGCGCCGAACCGTTCCACGGCGGCGCGTTCACCACGTTCATGGTCCGTGAGCTGTGGCGGGCGTCGCCGAAGGCCACCTATGAGGAGGTCTTCCGGAACAGTTACGAGGCGCTGAAGCGTAACCGCTTCCAGCAGGACCCGCAGATCTCGGAAGACGTCGCGCTCAAAGACTTCCAGCTCTTCTTCATCGACGGTGGCGACGACGGGGTGGTCGACGGAACCATCCCCGTGGCGAGCGTGAGCGGGGCGACAGCTGAACTCGCGGGCGGCATGGTGCTGGGCTTCACCAAGAGCTCGATCCTCGAGACCGAGCGCGGTGCGAAGCTCGTCGTCGAGGCAGTCGGTCAGCGCAGGACGACAGTGAACATCGTCAGCGGATCGGTCGACGAGGGGGACCAAGCCCGCCTGACCGGCTTTCGGTATTCCTCTGCCCCCCTGCTCGTCAACCTTGGCAGCGCAGACTCGGAGGCAGTTGCATCGCTGCGCGCCGAGCTCGGAGACGATCCCGGCATCCGCCTCCTGGAGGGCGCGGACGCATTCGGCCACCTGATCATCCGGCGCTTGGGTCAAGAGACCCGGATCGTGGGTTCGGACGGCTTCGTGCGCCACCAGGGGCTACCGACGGGAACCGCCGCCGGACAGTCCTTGGCAGAGGCGCTCCGGCGTGAAGTTGCGGCCAAGCGGCTCGCGGACATGGACAACCCCGGGCAGCGTTTCGGCGTCGAGCTCGAGATCTCGGGGGGCAGGACCGTCCTGGGGCTCGGTGAGACCCTGACGTTCAGCGTGAAGTCCGAGCGCGCCGGCTACGTGACGCTGGTCGATCTCGCGACCGACGGCGTCGTGGCGATGCTGCTGCCGAACACGGACCAGCCGTCCTTGCGCATCGAGGCGGGTCGAACGCTGACCTACCCCGGCGCCGACAGCGGCGTGGTGTTCATGGCACAAAGGCCGATCGGGCCGAGCATGGTGCGGGTCTTCGTCACCGAGCAGCCGCTGAACATCGAGATCGCGAACGGTGAGGATTACGCGTACGGTGGCGAGGAGTTCGCCAAGACCGTCACCGAGGCGGTCCGGAGCGCCGTGGGCAACGTGGACGGTGCGGTGCGCCTCGACTCCTGGGGCACGGCCTCGATCGTCTACGACATCCACAACTAGCGCATGCCGGCATTGCGTCGGCCCTGGGCTGGCCGTCGGGGCCGGGAGTCGCGGTGAAGTACCAGCGGCTCGTGGCCCTGGCGCTCATCGTCTTGGCCTCGGTCGGCGCCGCGTTGCTCGCTGAGGTCACGGGCGGGCTCACCGGCATCCGACAACTCGAGCCGCTGACACTGGACATACGGCAACGGACGACGCCCGAGTCGTTCCAGGACGACTCCGAGGGACTGAACCGAGAGAGCGAGATCGTACTGATCCTGTTCGACTCCCTTTCGGTAGAGCAGTGGCCGTACCTCGTGCCGTTTCCTCGCGCGGTGCTAGCCGGGCTCGTCGAAGCCGTATCCGGTGCGGGCGCGCGAACAATCGGGATCGACGTCTACCTCGACAGGCTGTACGAGTTCACGCCCGAGCAGATCGACGGGGACCGTCGTCTACGCGCCGCGATCGCAGCCGCCGGCAAACGTCATCCTCGCTGCGCCCACGCCCCTCACGGAAGCTGGTCCCGTGCTGGCGCCACCTCACCGCTTCTTCGCGGACGTAGCCGCCGATATTGGAGCGGCCGAACTGCCTACAGCGTTCGAGACGTCTCGCAACGCTACGCTCGCCGTCCGCTCGGGAGAAAGGTTGGAGCCGAGCTTCGCATTGGCGATGTACGCGAACCAGAGAGGCATCGACGTTGATTCGCTGCTACTCCAAGGCCGGCGAACGGGACGCATTGCGCTCGATGGGCTTTCGCCGCCACTGGGCGATGTGCCGGACGAATGGTGGGTCGACGGCGGGTCCGACTATCTGGTCGAGTACCCGGTCCACTACCACGGGCCACCAACCCGTACGATCGGTAGCCCGGTGCCGAAGGGGACCTTCCAAGCCTACGCGAGCAGTACCGCGGCCACCGTTGCGACGTTCGTGCCCGAGGCATTCCGTGACAAGATCGTCTTGATGGGGACCGGCTTCCACGACGAGGACAAGTTCCGGACGTCGTTCTTCGACGCACCGCTCCCGGGAGCCGACTCGACGGACTCGACGGCCGGTCCCTATGGCTGGATGTATGGCATCGAGATTCACGCCAACTCTCTGCAGAACATGTTGGACGCCGAATACGTCGGCCGCCTGAGTGCAGTCGGGCAATTGATGCTCATGCTTGTGCTCGGGCTCGTCGTCGCGGCGGCCACGTTCGCTCGCGGCGCCAGCTGGGGCAGTGTCGCCGCCGTCCTCTGCGTACTGGGTGCGACCGCCCTCGCCTTGTGGGCTTGGCAGGGCGGCATGTACATCACCGGCGATGAGCCCTGGGTGACTTTCGGCACCCGGTTTCTTTGGGTTCCGATCGTCGTCCCGGTGCTGACGATCGCGTTCTCGTACTTGGGTTCCGTTGCCTACGTGTCGGTGGTCGAGGGCCGGGAGAAGCGCTTCATCAAGAGCGCCTTCGGGATGTACGTGTCGCCGGAGGTCGTGGCTGATATCGCGGAGACACCCAAGCTGCTCCAGCTCGGTGGGCAGAAGCGCCCTCTTTCGCTGCTCTTCTCGGATTTGAGGGGCTTCACGACGCTCTCCGAACGCCTGGACCCGCAGGAACTGATCACCAGGCTCAATGACTACCTCACCGAGATGACCGCGGTCGTAATGGACGAGGGCGGCACGCTCGACAAGTACATCGGCGACGCGATCATGGCGTTCTGGAATGCGCCCAAGGACCTGCCCGATCACGCCGACCGCGCGCTCCGCGCCATGGTGTTGTCGCAGCGGAAGATGGCCGAGCTCAATGCGCGCTGGCGAGCGGACGACCCCGACCACGAAGACATGGTGGTGCGCATCGGCGTGAACACAGGCGAGGTAGTGGTCGGCAACGTCGGCGGAGAAAACCGCTTCGACTATTCCGCGATCGGCGACGCTGTCAACCTCGCGGCGCGCCTCGAGCCGGCGAACAAGTCATACGATACACTCACCATGTGCTCCGAGTTCACGCTCGATACCGCCGACGCAGCTGCCTTCCGCGTGCGCGAGCTCGACCTGCTCGCGGTGAAGGGCAAGGAGGAGCCGGTGAGGGTGTACGAGGTCCTCGAACTGGCCGGCGTCGAGCTGGCGCCTTCGAAGGAAGATGCGATCTCCAGTTACGAACGGGGCATGGCCGCGTACAAGCAGCACGAGTGGACAAGCGCGCGGGCGCACTTTCGCGCCGCGCTGGAGGCGTGTCCGGACGACGGGCCGAGCCGAGTTTAGGCCGCTCGGTGCGCGGATCATGTCGCCGACCCGCCCGCGGCCGACTGGGATTTTGTGGTGCGAAGGAGCGTGAAGTAGAAGATTAGAGGAGGGCCTCGCTCGCTGCGTGCGGTCTTCGGTCCATTAAGTGGAGAAGCCAATGCCGAAGCTCATAGATATCGCCATCCTCGCCGGTCTGATCTCGGTGGCGCCCCTCGGTGCGCAGAACATGCCTGCGGCTCTGGTCGCCAGCTTCGAGGGCCCGGTTCAGATTCGAGTGTCGGGGAGGGATCCCGAGCCAGCGACGGTGGGCCAAAGGCTGGAGGTTGGAGACGAGATCCTCCCCGGTGACGGGGGACGAGTCGTCCTGGTCACTCGGACCGGCGCCGCGCGGATCGTAGCGCAGAACACCATCATCGAGGACGCTCCCAGCGCCAGCAGCTCGAGCGTGATGGCCCGCACGATCGGGGTGTTGGCCCAAGCCGCCACGTCCGACGCACGCTCTGGTGGCGGCGCAGCCGCGCGCCAAGGCATGATCAGACCGATTCCAGGCCAGACCACGCTGGTCTCGCCTCGGAACGGGCTTACGGTGCAGTCGGACCGTCCCACCTTCGCTTGGACCGCTACGCCGGGACAGACCTATGAGCTGATGCTCCGCAACACCGCGGGTGGCCGACCCGAGGTCTTCGACGCGGGCACCGACACGACGTGGACATACACCGACGACCTTCCGGCACTCGAGTTCGGCGCCACGTATGGGTGGACGGTCTTCGTGGGCGGACGTCGGGGCGGGCGAGCGCTGCCCCAGCAGGAATTCCGGGTGATCGACATCCCCGAGTTCGCACAGCTCAGCGAGTTCATGGACGAGATCGAGGAATTCGGCCTCGATCCGATGTCCGATGGGCTCTTTCTGACGGTCGTCGCGTTCCGCGACCTCGGACTCTTCTACGACGCCGGAGAGGCAATGATCGGTATCGAAGGTCAAGGCGAAATGAGCGCGGACATGTATCTGCTCAAGGGGGAGATCCTGAATGTTCTGGGCTACGAAGCGGAGGCCCGTGCGGCGTTCGACAAAGCCGACGCGTTGATGCGATGAGCGAAGCAGGGGGGGCGGACGCGGCACTACCGCGACAGCTTGAGCAGACTCGCGAGGAACTCGAGCAGGCCCGGCGAGAGCTCCGGGAGCTGAATAAGATCGGGATGGCGCTGATGAGCGAGCGCGATCCCGCGAGGCTGTTAGGGATCATCCTGACGCAGGCCCGTGCGCTGACGGCTTCGGACGCAGGCTCGCTGTATCTGGTCGAGGAAGGGGAGGATGGGAGCGACTTCCTCCACTTCCTGCGCGCTCAGAACGACACCCTTCCCCACCTCGGCTCCCCCGATCTCAAGCTTCCGCTCGACGACACGAGCTTGGCGGGGCACGCGGCGCTGACCGGCAAGCCGTTGGTCATCGAGGACGCCTACGAGATCCCGGAGGAAGCGCCGTACTCGTTCAACAAGGCGGCGTTCGACGACGTGCATGGGTACCGTGCGAAGTCGATGCTCGTAATGCCGATGGTCGACCACAAGCACAAGACGATCGGCGTCTTGCAGCTCATCAACCGTAAGAGTGATTCAGACGCCGAGATTCGCACGGAGGAGGACTCGGATCAATGGGTCCTGCCGTATACCGAGAGCGAGGTGAATATCGTCGCATCTCTCGCCGGTCAGGCCGCGGTCTCCATCGAAAACGGTCACCTCTACCAAGCGATAGAAAATCTGCTCGCGGGCTTCATCAAGGCGAGCGTGACCGCGATCGAGCATCGGGATCCGGCCACCTCGGGGCACTCCGTGCGGGTGACCGAACTCACCTGTGACACCGCGGCGCTGATCAGCCAGGAGACCGAGGGACCGTTCGCGGACGTAAGCTTCACGCCCGAAGAGATGAAGCAGCTCCGCTACGCGGGTCTCCTGCACGATTTCGGCAAGATCGGGGTGCGCGAGGCCACGTTGGTGAAGGAGGAGAAGTTGCCTCCCCTGATGGGAGCGCATGTCAACGGCCGTTTCGATCTCATCAAAAAGACGCTCGAAGCCGACGCGGCGGTCGCCAAGACAGATGTGCTGCAAGCAAAGGGCCCGGAGGGCGCAGCCGAGCAGGTCGCGGCAATCGAAGCGAAGTTGGCAGAAGATCTCGACACCCTGGGCCAATACCGCGAGGCGGTCCGGGAGGCCAACATCCCGCGGGTCCTGGACGAGGAGGCGGCCGGTGTTCTAGGCGAAATCGCCCAGCGGGCGTTCACTGATCCTGACGGCAACGAGCGGACCTACATCACGCCCGACGAGCTACACTATCTCTCCATCAAACGGGGTACCCTCGACGAGGCGGAGATCGAGTCGCATGTCATGCATTCGTTCAACTTTCTCGTCAACATCCCTTGGACCGACGAGCTCTCCCGCATCGCGGAGATCGTACGTGGCCATCACGAGAAGCTGAACGGCAAAGGGTACCCCGACGGGGTTTCGCGTGAACAGCTTTCGCTCGAGACCCGCATCATGACGGTGTGCGACATCTTCGACGCGCTCACCGCGTCCGACCGCCCCTACAAGAAGGCGATCCCGGTGGAGAAGGCACTGCAGATCCTCCGATGGGAGGCTGAAGAAGGCGCGCTCGAACCAGACATCGTCGAGCTCTTCGCGAGGAGCGAGGTGTACCAGAAGGTTCTGGAGCGCGACTGGCGCGAGTTCTAGGGAGCCCGGCCGCGGCCCTGTGCTACAGCACGTCGGCCGGCCGGCGGGCGTGCAACCAGGCGAAGGAGAGGCGCAACAGCCAGGCTGCCCCACCCACGATGAGCAGGAGCATCATCCATCGAAGGAGTGTCGCGCCGAACGCGGCATCGAGCGCGGGCACGCGGAAGTCGTAGCGCAAGAGCCCTCCCCCTCGCTCGGTCATCCAGTGCCACCCCGTGTGGGCTAGCATAGCTGAGAGCACGACCGTGCCTCCCACTTCCGGCAGAACCTTCCAGAAGAGTAGAGCCAGGACCGGAACGGTGATGGCGAGCACGACTAGCTGACCCAGCTCGACGCCGATGTTGAAGGAGAAGAGCGAGGTCAACAGGTGCGCGCCCGCGAACTGCAACGACTCGGAGAGCGCGAACGAGAAACCGAATCCGTGGATCAGTCCGAAGCCGAACGCGATGAGCCACCGGCGATTGAGCGTCGCACCGAGGATGTTCTCGAACGCCATGAACACGATCGAGAGCGCAATGAGGGTCTCGATGAGAGGCGGAAACCAGAGTGCGTTAGGCGCCAGGCCGAGCGCGGCGGCGATCAGCGTGATCGAATGCGCCACGGTGAACGACGTGACGATCGGCACGAGCGCCCAGAAGCTCCGGAAGGGCACGACCAAGCAGAAGAGGAAGAGGAGGTGGTCGAGACCGTCGAGAATGTGCTCGAAGCCGAGAACCACGAATCGGAACGCGGCCTGGAACCAACGCGGGTCGAGTCGGACGCGCCCCGGAGTGCCCGTGTACTGATAGACGCGCTCCGGCCTTCCCGCAGGCACGAATCGCAGCACCGTGACGGTACGCAGCCCGAGCTGGGCCAACTGCGGATCGATCGAGAATTCGGACTGATCGGATGCGATCGGGACCTCGAAGAGCACATCGAGCAACGCCTGCGCCGGCGGTAGCTCCACGGCTTCGCCCAGCGGCGGTGATCTCACGTTCGCCAGCGCGGTTTCATAGCTGGCGAACGAGGCGTCGTTGGGCGAAGAGATCCGAGCCGCGACGAGCTCGAGCTGGGGCAATTCCTCCGCGCCTTCGTACAGCCGGATGTACTCCGCGATCCACTGGATCGCGGCATCCTGGATCAGCGAGTCGGACTCCGCGATCTGTAGGTAGCCCGGGGCCCGCTCCGGGAAATCGAATTCACGCATCGCGAAGAGCGGAGTGCGTACCAGCACTCGCAGCGTGCTGCCCTCCGGCGCGACGAACGCTTGCACGGTGACGTCCGCGGGGATCTCATGCCCATCCGCGTCCGGCCAGGACGGTAGTAGGAGAACGAAGGCTACGACGATGGCGGCTGTGTGTCTCATGGCTCGCACTCTCGGGCACCAGGCCGCTCAGGTCCAGACCCGATCGCCGGACTCGCCGAGGCGTTTCCGAGTCGATTCGAGAGCGAGGTGTTGATCGCGGCTAGCCGCGGATGCGTTGCCGCACGGCCGCGATTCGCCGCGTCGCGTCGTCGATCGCCGCCTGCAGCTCCGGCGAGACCGGTGAGACGTCACCGGCGAGCTCCAGGAAGCCCTCGTATTCCCGGATGGCGGCGGCGCCGGTGCGCACGCGGTCCATTGTCGCCTCCGCCCGGTCGAAGTCCCCTTCGCTGCAGAGACCCTTGTGGTACTCGATCATCGAGTTCACGAAGGGCCGCTCAGCCGGCGGCATGCGATTTGCCTCTCTTCCGAGCGTGGCGAAGCTGCCTCGGCCTTCTTCGCCACGCCCGACCGCGCACTGAGCCTGGCCTAGGCGCAAGTACGCCTCGACGCCGGGATCGTCGAAGCCCACCGCCGCCTCGAGTGCCTCGAGCGCGCCCCCGTACTCGCCACGATTGATGTGCGCGACGCCCCGCTGGACCATCGCGCTCGCGTACTCCCGCGCGTACTCGCTCGACGCGTCCGCAGGCGCCTGCATGCGCTCGTAGGCGGTCGTGGCCGCAAGCCAGTCGCTCCGAGCGAACGCACGGTTGCCCGCATCGAGCGCCGAACGGTCGATCGTGGCGGTCGGGGGGAGGGCGCCGGGCTGGGTCGTCACGGGTTGGGGCTCGCGGGGCTGGGGCGTCGCAGGTTGGGGCGCCGGAGCTTCACGTCCACCTGCGGGCCGGCTCGGCGTGCCGCCGGCCTCCGCGGTCTGCGCGAGCCGCCTCGCCATCCGGATCGTGAACGGACCCACGGATCGACCGCGCGGAACCGAGAGCACCGTGTCGATCCGATGATACGAAATAGCCTCGAGACGCACTTCCACCACCAAGTCGGGCTCGGCGACCGCGTGCGCGATCCGGTATGGCTCCGTCGACGAAACGCGCTCCACCACAGACGCATCGAGAGTGATCGGCGCGCGCACCAGATAGCGGACGGTCATCTGGGCGTCGCGGAGCGCGGATCCGGTGCCGGCGTCCACCGCCTGAAAGATGAGCTCGCTCGACTCCGGTGCCCCGAGCACGACCTGCGGCGGAACCCGAGGCTCAGCGGAGCACGCCCCGAACAGGGTGGCTGCGGTAAGGATGGAAAGCGCACGGCGTGGCATCGAACCAAGGGAAAGTGTGCGTCTCCACGTGGCAAGGGGCTCCGTCGGAATTGCAGGCGCTCGAGCCGATCCCTACGTTCGACGTGTCCACCCATGGCGAAGCGCTGAAGGCCGTGTCGAACCCCGACGATCCCAACAGAGAGGCGCAGGAGCCCATCCTGCCCGATCCGGGCGCGACGCCACCCGATCCGGACCCGACGCCACCTGATCCGGGCGCGACGCCACCTGATCCAGGTGCGACAGTCGCTTGGGACCCGGGCGCTACGATGGCCTGGAACCCCGAAGACATCGCTCACGCGGTAGAGTCCGAGGCCGCCGAGGCAGTGGCAGCGGAGGATGAGCAGGACCCCCTCGTCGGCACGATGCTGCGCGACAAATGGAAGGTCCTGAAACGACTCGGTGCAGGCGCCTTTGGAACGGTTTACAAGGTCGAGGACGTGGCCGGTGGCCGGGTCGAAGCCATGAAGATCCTCAGCGTAGACAAGCTGACCGGCGCGGAAGGCGAGAACATGAAGAAGCGCTTCCTTCGAGAAGCGCAGATCATGAAGCGGCTCGGGAAGGAATCGAAGCACATCGTGGGGTTGAGCGCCTACGAGGAGGATTTCGACGCCGGACTCGTATACCTCGTTATGGAGTACGTCGAAGGCCGACCGCTCTCCAAAGTCGTCGAGGAAGACGGACCGTTCAGCGTCGGACGCGCAATCAAGGTGGGGCTCCACGTTTGCGACGCCCTCATCGCTGCGCATGCCGAGCCGGTCGTACACCGTGACATGAAGCTCGAGAACATCATGATGACGTTGGACCGGAACGGCGAAGAGCTGTGCAAGGTCCTCGACTTCGGGATCGCCAAGATCGCGGAGAAAGAGACCGACAGCCGACTGACCACGGTCGGCACCTTGGGTACTCCCGGCTACGCCGCTCCGGAGCAACTGCGGGCCGAAGCCGTCGACGGCCGCACGGACCTCTTCGCGTTCGGCGTCATCCTCTATGAGCTGCTCACGGGCCGCGATCCCTGGCTCAGCAACCTCGCGCACACGTCGACCACGCAGATCTACGAGCTGATGGTAGCCACGGAACGCGGCGATGTCCGCCCGTGGGCGGATACCGGCGTCGACGTACCGCCCGCGATGCAGAACGTTGTAATGAAGCTGATACGTCGTGATCCTGACCAACGCTACCAGACAGCCGAGGACCTGCGCGACGCTCTGCTCCGGGTCCAGGAAGGTGCGGCGGACGTCGAGGCCGGGTCCCTGCGGGTGCTGACGGACGAGCCCGGCGTCGAGGTCGAGGTCCGCTCGGGTCGCTCGGTGATCGCCGAAGGTCCGACTCCGTGTGTCGCGAACGCGGTGTCCGCCGGTACGTACAAGGTGCAGGTCACCGACGAGCGCTTTGAGCCGATGGAGACGAGCATCACCCTCGACGCCGGCTCGATGGAGGACCTCACGATCGTCGCAACGCTCCGCACGGCGGGTGTGGGGGCGTCAGCCCGGCGGAACCCCGCCCTCGTTGCCGCAGCGGTGCTCATCCTCGTTGGCGGAGGGGTCGCCATGGCGCTACAGCCGTGGGGCCGTACCTTGGACGTGGCTGGTCTCGAGGCCAAGGCTTCCAGCGTAATAAGCGCTTGGCTCACGGAAGCGGGAATCGAAGGTCAGTTGGCCGTGGGGCCGCTACCCAGCCCCTTACCGAGTGCCGCTGGCGGACGACGCCAAGGCCGCCGCCCTGGAGCGACTGCGGTCGGCCGGGCTGAACGTGGACACCTCCTGGGAGATCGCGCGTTTGCTCGGCATGGCAGGTGAAGCGCAAGCGCAGATGCGCTACTTCGGCAGCGGAAACGATGTGCGAACCTACGCTGCGCGGATCGCCACGCTCGACCCGGAAAGTGCCGAAGCCCGGTCACTCACGCTGAAGGTCGCGGAACGGATGGCATGGGATGCCCACGCGGCCCGCTCGGACGGCGCTGCCGACCGAGCGGACGCCCTCATCCAGGAATGCCTGGCCATGCTGCCCGGCCATCCAGGCTGCTTCTCCGCGCAAGGAGGCGGCTGAGCGCGTCATGAGGTGGGAGGCCACACTGGACAGCGCGGTTCGCGGCACGGCATAATGGCTGCGTCGATCGGGGCGATCGCCCATCCTTCCAGGCCATTGGGGGAGCCGATATGCCGAAGATGAGTTTGCTTCTCGGTCGCAAGACCATGCAGGTTTTCGACCTCGACCAGACCTCGATCGTCGTAGGCCGCGGCGAGGACACGGACATCCTAATCGACAACCCATCCATGTCACGCCGTCACGCCGAATTCCGGCAGGAAGGCGACGGCTGGGTCGTGGAGGACTTGGGCTCCTCGAACGGCACCTTCATCGGTGAAGAGCGTCTCGAAGGTCCCCGCGCGGTGCGGGAGGGCACGGAGGTTGCCTTCGGCAAATTCTCCGTCGTCTTCGGGAAAGTCGTGGGTCAGGACGAAGCGGCTCCGGCCGCGGCTCCGGCAGCTGCCGCCGCCCCAGCCGCCGCCGCTGCCCCCTCGATGCACGCCGCCGAAGGTACGATGCACATCAAGGGGCATGAGGTTCAGGAGCTTCTCAAAGACGCCGAGCGGAAGAGGCGCGCCCATGTTGTGTGGGAATCAGGCGGCCAGAGAGGCCAACACTACCTGTCTGAAGCACCCGCGGCGCTCTTCGGCACCGACGACCTGTGCGATGTACGGGTCCCGACCGGCCCGAAGCATCACCTGCTGCTCATGAACACCAAGGACGCCTCCGACGTGCGTTGGCTGGCGGCGTTCGGGGCGATCAAGGTGAATGGGCAGTCGACCAAGAAAGCGAGCCTCAAGGACGGCGACGTCGTCGACGTGAAGGGCCTGAAGCTGACCTACGTCGGAGACATCGCCTAGTCGAGCTTCGGGGCGCCGGCGTGGAGAATCGAGCGTTCCTAGCCCGCCAACAACAAGAAAAACAGCGTCGCGAGGACGCCGAGCACGCCAGCGCCGACCACGATAGCGACGATCATGCGGGTCGGCGGGCCCGACGAGGTGACCGCCGAAGTCGACCGGTCCCAGTCGTCGTTCCAGGCGTCTCTTGAGACTTCGACATCGGCTGGTTGCGCTGCATCGGCGGCCGCGTCGTCATCCTCGCCCGCGTCGCCCTGGTCGCCCGCCGGGGGTGGCTCGAAGCCGATCGGGGCCGTTCCCGTGGCACGGTCGCGCCTCACCTCGCCGAACTCGGCGATCGCCACGGAGATATTGTCATCGCTACCGTCCTCGTACGCCGTGGCCACCATCGATTGTGCCGCACCTCTAGGGCCGCCGGACTGACCGAACAGCTCTCGGATGCGAGCGTCCTTCATGACCTTGTAGAGGCCGTCCGAGCAGAGGAAGAGCGCGGTATTGTTCTCGACCGGAAACGGACCGAACGCATCGACGTCGACCTCTTCGTCGATCCCGATGGATCGAGTCAGCGCGTCCCGGAACTTCGAGGCCTGCGCTTCCTCCTCGGACTGGCCGCGCTTGATCGCTTCGGCGACGAACGAGTGGTCCTCGCTCAGCTGCTTGATCCCGTCGGCGGCGACCAGGTAGCAGCGACTGTCGCCCACATTGGCCACCGTGAATTCGTCTCCTTCGACGACCGCCGCGACCATCGTCGTCCCCATGCCATGCTTCCCGGGTTCCATCGACTTCGAATACACCTGTGCGTTCGCTGCCGTGAACGCCTCCACCAGGCTCTTGCCGTCCTCGAGCTCAGCCACGAGTGTCTCCATCGCCAGCGCGCTGGCGACGTCGCCGGCAGCGTGACCGCCCATGCCGTCGGCGACGGCCACGAGCGTGCGTGCGTCAGAGAGCGCCCGCGCGAACACGGTGTCTTCCTGATACGGCCTTTGGCCCGCGATCGACTCCGTGGCGAGCCGTGGCTGATTCGCCAACCTGCTACCTCGGCAAGGGTTCTAGGGGATCGTACAGATAGATCCCCGCGTGGCGGGGAGCAAGTGAGAAAAGTTACGCTCCCTCGCCGCCCTTCATGAGCACCGTGCGGATCGGGAACGGAATCTCGATCCCCTCCTCGTTGAAGCGCTCGTGCAGACGCTTGATCAACTCATGGCGGACCGGCCCTTGGCTCTCGAACTCCCGCACCAGCATGCGGATCTCAAAGTTGATGCTGGAGTCACCGAATGTGTGAAAGCGCACGACGGGACCTTCGCCCGACTCTCCACCGTCCACGGCGGACACGACCTGGCGCGCGACGTCGAGCGTCACTCGCTCTACGGACTCGAGATCGCTGTCGTAACTCACACCCACCTCGACGCTGACCCAAAGCGCCTTCCGTGGCATGCTGAAGTTCTTCACGATCGAAGACGCCAGCACCGAGTTCGGCACCGCCAAGAGGTTGCTATCCGGGAAGGTGAGGATCGTCGTATTGCGGCTCTTCACGTCCGTGACCCAACCCTCCTCTCCTGAGTCGAGCCGCACGTAGTCCTGCGGACGGACCTGCTTCGAGAGAATGATCTGAACGCCCGCGAAGAGGTTCCCGAGCGTGTCCTGCAACGCGAGCGCGACCGCGAGACCACCAATGCCCAGCGCCGTGATGAGCGGGGTGATGTTGATGCCGAGGTTCTGCAGAATGATGAAAACGCCGAGCACGCCCACGGCGAGTCGGGCCATGTTCACTACGAGCGTCGGGGATCCGATCGCTCCCTCGGCACGGCCCGAGAGCATCTCGACCGCGCCTCCCGTCGCACGCATGCCCGCGATCGCGATGGAGCCGATCAGGACGACCGTGAGTACACTCACCACTGTGCTCACGAGCAGCGGGTCGAGCGTTCCCACGCTCAGCGCTAGGTAGATCCCCGCGCAGGTGAGCCAGACGGTCGGCACGCCTCGGACCGACTCGACGATCAGATCGTCCCACTTGAAGCGCGTTTTCCGTGCCACGCGGTGAGCGCGCTCGACAACGACGCGTTCGAGAAGGACGCCGACGAGCGCACCGCCAACGACGAGGACGGTCCGCTGTACCCACGCGATCTGGAAGAACTCAGTCATGTGGTAGGATCAGTCATTGGGCCCCGCCCGACCAGACCTTCGATTCAGATCCGTCAATGATGACGCACACCCGTCGTACGGGACTTCCATCACCCTCGACATCCTGCTAGACACTGTTGCCCGTTGCCGCCACGCACCATACCATACCGTAGTGCCTCAACAGGAGTAGCAACGTGAGCGAGATGGACTCGTTCGAGGGATCGGGCACGACGGTCACCCTTGCGGCCACGCCATCGAGTTGGTCGCGTCGGGACTTCATCAAAGGAGTGATCGCGTCCGGTGTCTCCGTATCCGGCATGTCGTACTTCGGAGCTGGATGTACGACACCATTACCGGCCCAGACCGGCGGCGTAGAGCGGCTGCTTTCCTTGACCGTGAACGGTCAGGTGCGCCGCGTCGATGTACTGCCGGGTGAGACCCTAGCGATGACGCTGCGCTACAAGCTCGGCCTAACCGGCACCAAGCTAGGCTGCGACCGCGGTGAGTGCGGCGCCTGTACGGTTCTGATCGACGACGTGAACCACTATTCGTGCTCGACGCTTACGCATCGTGTGCGCGACCGACAGATCACGACCGTCGAGGGGCTCGAGAGTCCGGACGGCACCCTGCATCCGGTCCAACAGGCGTTCATCGACGAGCTAGGTCCGCAGTGCGGGTTCTGCACACCGGGCCAGGTGATGTCCGCGGTCGCGCTGCTGCGCGCGAATCCGAATCCGACCCGACAGGAGGCCCGCGAAGGAATGTCGGGCAACCTGTGCCGGTGCGGCGCCTACGATCACTACTTGAACGGCGTGATGCGTGCCGCGAGGGAGGTATAAGATGGCTGACCTACTCGGGAAGGACTTCACGCCACCCGACATCCATGGGAAAGTGACGGGTCGCGCGAAATACGCGGAAGATTTCCGCATGGACGGCATGCTCTTTTGCCGCCTTCTGAAGAGCCCGATGCCGCACTGTCGTGTGCTGGGAATCGATTCGTCCGCGGCGCTCGCGATGGAAGGGGTCGTGGCGATCCTGACTGCGGACGAAGTTCCGGAGCAGCCCGGTCTCGCCAACAACATTCTGACCAACGAGCCCCACTTCGTCGGCGAGCCCATCTTGGCGGTCGCCGCGGTCACCGAGACGATCGCCCAGAACGCGATCGAGGCGATCGAGCTCGACCTCGAGGCGCTCCCCTTCTGCGTGGACCCGCTCGAGAGCCTGCGACCGGGCGGCCCCAACGCGCGCACGGCCGGAAACACCGTCGTGGAGCGGACGACTGTTCAGGAGGTGAAATGGACCGAGCAGGACTTCGCGGCGGCCGGAGAAGGCGAGCTACCGATGGGCGAGCCCGGCACCGAGTGGTCGTACGGTGACATCGACGCGGGCTTCGCTGAAGCGAGTATCATCCTGGACGAGACGTTCGTCACCGCGAGCACGTCGCATCACTCGATGGAGCCGCGCACAGCGATGGCGTACTGGCAGAACGGGAAGTGCTACCTGTACGGCTCGACCCAAAGCCAGAGCCACGTGCATCCGGGCATCGCCGCGTACATCGGCATCGAACAGGAGGATCTGGTCTACATCGCCGAGTACTGCGGTGGTGGCTTCGGCTCGAAAGGCACGGCGTACCCCCTGCTCTCGATTCCGGCGCACATGTCACGAAAGACGCAGAGGCCGGTGCTCATGAGGATCAGCCGCGCGGAGGAGTACTTCCTCGGCTCGGCGCGGCCCGGCTTCCAGGGTCGTATCAAGATAGGATTCCGGGACGACGGCCGCATCACGGCCGTCGACGTGTACATCGTACAGGAGAACGGGCCCAACCGGGGCGGCGGCGACATGGGCTCCGCGGGGAGTATGATCTCGATCGTCTACACCCCGCTCAACATGCGGTATCGGGGGCTCGCGGTTTTGACCAACACGCCTCCGCGCGGAGCGCAGCGGGGTCCGGGCCAGAACCAGATGGCGACCGCGATCGAACCGCTCCTGGACGAGGCAGCGAGGCGGCTCGGTCTCGACCAGGTCGCGATCCGGCGCATCAACGCGCCCACCCACGACTCCCGCTACGGTGCGGACCGCGGCCCGATCACGAGCGCCTACCTGCGCGAGGCACTGGATCAGGGCGCCGAGCGCTTCGGATGGGAGGAGCGGCGCGCACGGAGTGGCCAACGAGACGGCTCGAAGGTCCGTGGCGTCGGCGTTGGGCAAGCGTTCCACGCAGCGGGGAATAGTGGCTATGACGGGCTGGTGCGTATCACGCCGGACGGCAAGCTGCACATCCATTCGGGCGTCGGCAACCTCGGCACGTACTCCTACGCATCGACGTCTCGGGTCGCCGCCGAAGTGCTCGATTACCGCTGGGAGAACAGCGAGATCATCCGGGGTGACTCGAGCAAGGGGCTGCCCTGGAATCTCGCGCAGTACGGCAGCACCACAACGTTCACGATGACGCGCACGAACTTCGCGGCCGCGACGGACGCGGTTCGGAAGCTCAAGGAGATCGCCGCGCGCCGACTCGGCGGCTCCGCGTCGGACTACGACATCGGCAACGAGACCGTCTTCGCTCGAGGCAACCCGGGCCGGAGGCTCACCTACGCGCAGGCCGCCCAGGCCGCGATCGAAATCGGCGGCGAGTACAGCGGCCACGAGGCGCCCGAGGACATCAACGATATGACGCGCCGCGCCGTCGCTGGCCTAGCCGGCACCGGCCTGATCGGCGTCGCTCGGGACAACCTCGAACAGACCGGGATGGTTCCAGCGCTCGCGGCCGGCTTCATCGAGATCGAGCTCGATCTCGAGACAGGCAGCATCGAGATCCTCGACTACCTCGGCGTAGCCGACTGCGGGACGGTTCTTCATCCGCAGGGGCTGGCGACTCAGATCAAGGGCGGGGGCGTGCAGGGGTTCGGCATGGCCGTCTCCGAGCGTCACATCTACGACGCACACTGGGGTCTGCCGGCGGCGGTCGGCTTTTATCAGGCGAAACCGCCCACCTATCTCGACGTGCCGTCCGTGATGGATTGGCACGCCGTCGATCAGCCGGATCCAAATAACCCGGTCGGGGCGAAAGGCATCGGTGAGCCAACCATGGGCTGCGCGGGCGCCGCGCTGGTGTGCGCGATCTCGGACGCGCTCGGGGGACACTATTTCAACCGGACACCGGTGGTGGCCGACATGATCATCAACGCCGTTTCGCAGCGGGCGCAGTCGCACAGGCCGCTCCAGGTAAACACCCCGTGAGGAAAAGCCCATGATGAATGATATGATGGCGGGCTTCGAGCTCTACCAGCCGGCTAACGTGGACGACGCCATTCAACTGCTCGACCGATACGGTAGCCGCGGATGGAAACTCGCTGGGGGCTACGACTCCCTCGACTGGTTCAAGAACCGTGGAAAGGGGCCCGAGGCAGTCATCGACCTCGAAGGTCTGGATGCGCTCAAGGGCATCCGTGAGACCGCGGACGGTGTCGAGATCGGCGCGCTGACCACACTGACCGAGGTCGAGCGCAGCCCTCTTCTGCGTGAACGCTATGGGCTGCTGGCCGATGCCGCGCG
>CBDANQ010000049.1:0-75442 GCA_965197725.1 Longimicrobiales bacterium | reverse complement strand
CGGGCAAGGCACGCGAGGAGGGGGCGACGGTCTGGTACGGCCGCCAGGGCGGTCAGGTCTACCTGTCGGACCGAAAGGTCCGTATCCAGCGGCCTCGGCTGCGTGAGCGGACTGGCGGCCAGGGCGGCGAGGTCGAGGTGCCAGCGTACGAGGCGATGCGCAGGCCGGGCGCCATGGCGGACCGAATGTTGGAGATCCTGATGGCAGGTGTGAGCACCCGGAAATACGGCCAGGTGATCGGCGAGATGGCCGACACGGTGGGGGTGAGCAAGTCGTCGGTGAGCCGCGAGACGATCGAAGCGTCGGAGCGCGTGCTGAAGGAGCTGATGGAGCGGCGGCTGGACGCATGGGATCTGTTGGTGATCTACCTGGACGGTATCCAACTCGGTGCGCACCATGTACTTGCGGCTGTGGGCGTGGACACGGACGGCAAGAAGCACGTGCTGGGGATGCGGCAGGGAGCGAGTGAGAACACCGAAGTGACGACGGCCCTGCTGCAGGATCTGGTCGAGCGGGGTCTGGACCCCGAGCGTCGACGCCTGTTCGTGATCGATGGCTCGAAGGCGTTACGGAAGGCGATTGTTCAGGTGTTCGGCGCGGGCCACTCGGTCCAGAGATGCCGAAATCACAAGCTCAGAAACGTGCTCGCTCACCTACCGAAGGATCAGCACCCGCAGGTGAAGGCCGCGATCCGCGCAGCATGGAAGCTCGATGCGAGGGACGGCGTGCAGAAACTCGAGCAGCTCGCGCGGTGGCTTGAACGAGATCAGCCGTCGGCCGCAGCGAGCCTGAGGGAGGGGCTGGGTGAGATGTTCACAATCAACCGGCTTGGGCTACCGCCTCGGCTGAGGAAGTGCCTCGGCACCACGAACCTGATCGACAGCACCCACGCAGGCGTGAGGCAGAAGACCTATAGGGTGACGAACTGGAAGAACGGAGCGATGGCACTGAGATGGGCCGCTGCCTCCTTCGTCGAGACCGAGAAGAACTACCGACGCATCGTCGGCTTCGACCAACTCTGGATGCTCAAAGCTCACCTCGATGACCGCGAGCCGGTTGCCGAAATGAAGATGGCAGGTTAATCACGAAAGCCTCGGAGTCACCACCTTCAACTGAGCCGGGGACACCTTCCCGTCGTCGGTGGCGGTGGTCATCGTGCACGTCCCGTCTTCCTTTCGCTCCAGGGTAGCCGCGGTACGACGGTCCAGCGGGACGTCTTCCGTGCGAGCGCCCCCCGCAGTCTGCTGACGGACTCCGAAGGAGCCCGCCAGCCCGGCGAGTCCGGCCAGCGCCCCGATGGGGTTCGCGGCCTCGCCGGTACCACTCGTGAAGGTCGTAGCGACGGATCCATGGTTGATCTTCAGCACGTTCACGCCGAGCGCGCCCTCGATAACGCCCTCGCTCGGTTGAAGACCCGCGACTGGGACGTTTATCGCATCCAGGAGGCCATCGAGCCAGAGGGCCAATAGCGCGTTCTGGCAGAGGCCGTTCTGGAAGATTGCGTCTCCGATGTTGCTGGCCTGGGCGTACTCGTTCGCACGTGCGCAGGAGGAGATGCCTTGAGCCGTGACGCCCCTTGGCAGAGCCACGACGACAAGCGCCGCCGTTGCGAGGGGAAGCGCTAGGGCCCGCTTTAGGCCATCCCCGGCGCTACCCGGCGCGCTCCGCGCCGGACGCGGCTCACGTGATCTGGAACTCCTTGCCGCCCAAGGCTTACCATTTGGAGTACACGCGAACCCGAGGCACCATGCCGTATTACGAATACCACTGCGACACGAACAAGCAGACGATCGAAGTGCGCCACGGAATGGACGAGCGCCTCGAGACCTGGGGTGAACTGGCCGAACGCGCCGGCGTGGAGGCCGGGACTACGCCGGCGGACACTCCGGTCGACAAGCTGCTCAGCGCTCCATACCGCTCACCGGGTCCAGCCAGGACACCGGTTTCCAGGGCTGCGGCTCTGGCTGCGCTTGCGTGCCGCAGGCCTAGCGGTCGCCCGTCGTCCGACCTATAGAGACCCGCCCCTGAACCGCGCGCCGAGCGCGTCCCTGTCGACCTCCATCCCTCTCAGATACACGGCGGATATCCGCCTGGTATTCGTGATGTCCTCGAGCGGATTCGCGTCCAGCACCAGGAAGTCGGCGCTCATCCCAGCCGCGACGGAGCCCGCGTCGGGGATCTCCATCAGATCCGCGGAGGTCGACGTAGCCGCCACGATCACCTCGGCCGGGGTCATCCCCGTGCGTACCATATCCTCGAGCTCCTGATGCACGGCCCACGGTGAGCTCCCGTCCGTCCCGAAGGCGATCGTCACCCCCGCGGCGTTGAGCCTCACCAGATTCCGCGCCTGGATGCCGAACGACGCCTGCGCCGCCGGACGGTCAACTTGCGCCGCCTGCATCTCCGCGAGTCGGTCAGCGGCCACAGTTCCACTCAGCCAAGAGAGATCGACGGCGACGCCGGGACCCGGGAGGTTCGGGACGAGGACCACGTCGGGGCGCGCCGTCCAGAGCTCGACGAGCTCGTCGTCGATGTCCATGTCGCGCACGCTGTGGGCGAACGCGTCGATTCCCGCCCGCAGCAGCCCCTTCGCATCCTCGAGCCTGAATATGTGGGCGGTCACGCGTAGGCCGTTGGCATGCGCCTCGTCGATCACGGCCCCGTACAGATCGGATGACAACCTCTCGTATCGGCCACCGCGATCGTCGACCCAGATCTTCACGAAGTCGACCCCCTGAGCGGCGAGCTCCTGCACGGCGGCTTGGGCCTCCGTCTCAGTCGTGACCCAGTGGGGCACCTCCGAACGACCCGGCTCCGACGACGTGATACCACGCCCCGCGGACTGGGACCGCGCGCCATCTGATACGAGCTCGTTCCGCATCCGGAGGCCAACGTCGCCCTCGTCCAGCCCCAGACTCAGCACGACGCCGGATCCGTAGTACGCCATGTGCCGCAGTTGATCGGAGCGTTCGTCGGCCACCGACGACAGGTGGACGTGCGCGTTCACTACTGCCGGCATGACCGTCTTCCCTGTGAGGTCGACCCGGGTGGCGCCCCGCGGAACGTCGACGTCCGCTCGAGCTCCAACCTCCGTGAAGCGATCATTCTCCACGACGAATACGGCATCCTCGATCGTGCCTCCGTCGCCAACGATGAGTCGGGCGCCCTCGAACGCAGTCGCGGCCTCACCACTCGGACCGCCGCAATCGGCGACCAAGGCGGCCAACAGCAGAATCGCGGTCGACTTCACGATCGTGGCGCGGAGCTCTCTAATTGCGTGGCGCATACCAACCTCCCGTTGCTTGGACTGAAGTCTGACGCTTATCACGTGCCTCGCCCGCCGGCAAGGTCTGCGGGTCCGTTCCGCCCCCGCAACGCACCGGTATTTCATCCGACGGGACGGGTCCGTCGCACTCCTGAGTTCAACTCCCGCCCTCGACAAACCCTCGGTTGGATGAAACCATGTGAGGTCTTCGCCAAGGTGGTGCGATGACGGCTATGAGACCGCCGGATCGACTCCACCTTGGGCAAAGATGTGAACGCGACAATGTTCACATTCTTGCAGCGAGCGATTGTTCATTGGGATGGACTCGGCATTGTGGCACCTTGGTTGCGCGGACTGCACGTGATTTACGATAACGCTCACCAGTTGACGAGCTGCAGCAAGCGATTCTATGTGGGAACGGCTCCTTGGAGTCGAGGAGTGACAGGTCCAAGGCCACTCGACCCCCATTGAGAGGCAAGGTCCGCCCGGAGCGCGACTCCAAGATCATCGGCAACGACACCATCAAGTTGTGTCTCTACGAGGACCCGAGCGCGGTGCGACAGGGCGGTATCGCCCACTTCGGGTTCGCGATCCATAACTTCGAGGACGTGGTCGCGAAGTGCGAGGAGATGGGGATCGAGATGCCCTACGGGGTGGTCGAGTGGGAGAAGTCGAGGTCGGTCTACATCAGCGACCCCGACGGCTACGAGCTCGAGCTCAGCGAGAGACAGGGCGGCGGGCTGTAGGACCCATGGTCGAGTAACCCGAGGAGTTGCCCCCCCGGACCCTCACAGATCCGAGCAAGGAGATTTCCAACCGAGGGTAGCCCGAAACGATGAAGCCATGGTGGTCTCCTGGACAGCCCCGTATGATGTCCATCCGCAACTTGCTACGGGAGGTCTCCATGAATCGGCTGACGATGCTCGCTATTCTTCTGACGGTAGCCCTAACTCCGGTTGCCATCACGGCTCAGGGGGCCCCGGGCCCCATTGTTCCCGACCCCGAAACCCCGCGGGTTCTCCCCATCCACGACTCAGTCTGGCTCGAGGAGCTGACGTGGATTGAGATACGGGACTTGATGGCTGAGGGGAAGCGAACGGTGCTCATCCCCACCGGCGGCATAGAGCAAAACGGCCCGTATCTGGCGCTGGGGAAGCACCAGATCGTGCTGCGGGCGACGATGGATGCCGTCGCCCGGAAGTTGGGCAATGCCCTTGTGACTCCTATAGCTCCCTTCGTGCCGGAAGGTGATGTCGAACCGCGAACGGGACACATGCGCTACCCGGGCACCATAAGCCTGAGGCCGGAGACTTTCCGCGCTATGCTGACCGACATCGCCCGCAGCATGAAGGCCCACGGCTTCCACCATGTCGTCCTGCTGGGGGACAGCGGGGGGAATCAGCGCGACATGGCTATTGTGGCCGATGCGCTTTCGAAGGAGTGGGCCGGATCCGAGACCGACATCATCTACGTACCCGAATATTACGACAACGACCGGGTGAACGCCTGGATTGCCGACCAGGGTATCCACGAAGTCGCGCAGGGAGTCCACGACGACGTGCACTATACCGCCACCATGATGTCTGTGGATCCTCAGTCCGTGAGGGCGGACGCTCGCATACACGCCGGACTCTTCAGCATCAACGGGGTGGATTTGGGTCCCGTGTGGAAGACTCAGGACTTGGGTCGGAGAATGGTTGAATTCCAGGCGGGCTACACGGTGGAGGCCATCCGGCAAGGCTTGTCGAAGCACGCCCACCACGAATAGGACTCCCCGAGCGCCAGCTGGCGTACGGTGTCTCCGCAGCTGTCGCTAGTGATGTTCCTGATCCAGGGCCGGCCGGTCCTCGCGGGCGCATGCGCCCCGGGGGCCGGGCGGTGCCCTGGTGAGGCAAGATGGTCTGAACCCCGACCACAGGACTGAAGGCGTGTCCCGCCGCGGACACGGTCCGAGAGCGGGGTCTACGGTGCGCCGGCAGGGACGGCCTCAGTGGCCGGCACCCTTAATTTCCGCACGGAGGGAAAGCCAATGGCAGAGTCCGACGGGCTGGGATCTTGGCAGCCCCGCACAGTCGAGATTCGCACAGGACTGCGTGAAGCTTATGCGGACGTCTACACCGTAGAAGCGTTGGCGGCCATCGAGGCGTTGGCCCCCCTCGACGGCGATCGCAAGAGGGTCATGGCGTCGCGCATCGAGCGGCGATCGTCTCGGTATCGCGACAACCGGCGCATCTCGTTCCTCGATCCCGAAGCCACGATCCCGAGCACTGACATCAGGGTGCAGGACGCGCGCGATGGGAACTTCGTCGGCGGTGAGATTCCGCACGACCTCGAGCGCCAGTGGATCCAGGGCACCGGCCCGGCCGCCAAGCCGAACTCACCCATTGAGAGGTCCATCCGCAACGTGGCCTACGCTCTGCTGAGCGGCGCCGACGGCTGGATGTTCGACGGCGAGGACGCGCTCGGTCAGATCGACACGATGGCGCTGGACAACCAGCGCAACCTCAAGCTCGCCCTCGCGCGTGACCAAGTGTTCCTCGACGCCGCCGAAGGCGTGGCTGGCGAGATGAACAGGTGGGCGCAGAGCTTTTTCGGTCGCGACATCGTCACCGACTGGGGCGAGCAACTGGGCTTCACCACGGTCATCTTTCGCCCTCGCGGGCTGCACCTCGACGACCGACATATCCGCAACCCGGACGGCTCGGGCTTCTCGGCGTCCCTCGTGGACGTGTGCCTGTTCGTCGTGAACAACCACGAGGCGCTGCTCGACGCGGGACGGTCTTTGGTCTTATACCTGCCGAAGATCCAGACCGGCGAAGAGGCGGCTCTGTGGAACATCGTCCTCACGACGCTCGAGACGCATCTGGGCCTCGACGTGGGCACCATCAAGGTGTATGTGCTCGTCGAACAGGTCGAGGCCGCGTTCCAGCTCATGGAGATCCGCGCGGCGCTGGGCAGGCACTTCGTGGGCTACAACACGGGTCGCTGGGACTACATCAACTCGGTGGCCGATGCGGTCGGCTGGGACTCCGGCTTCATCGATCCCAACATCGAGTCCGTCAGCATGACCTACGGCTACATGCGAGTCTACGAAGACCGGGTGCGGCGGGCGACGAACACCCCCGACCGCGCGGGTAACTTCGCGCTGTGGCAGGGCGGCATGGAGCCCAACATTCCGGTCGGCTCGGCGAAGGGCATCGAAGACAGCATGAAGCGTGCGCTGGAGGGCGCCGAACGCGAGCAGCGCGAGGGCGCTAGCGGCAAGTGGGTGGCGCACTGGAAGATGGTGCACATCGTGCGCCCGGTCTGGGAGAAGGTCGGAGTCGCCAACCAGGCCGGCCGCGCGTTCCCGCCGCTGACCTATACGCAGCAGGACGCTGCCGATCTCTTCTTGCTGGAGCCGGCGCCGCGCACCATTCGTGGGGCACGCAACCTCCTGAGCGTGGCGCTCCAGTACGGGAACGCCTTCGGCCAGGGTATGCAGGCGGCGGCGCTGAAGCCGGCCGACTTCTTCGGCGACGACGACGTCCTGTACCTCATGGAGGACGCGGCCACCGGTGAGATCCGGCTGAGCATCCTGTGGGAATGGCTCCACAAGCGCGGGCAGCTCACCGAGGACGACTCAGAGACGGGCGTGAAGGCCGGCGACATCTTCACCGTCGAGCTCTACGAGCGGCTACACGTCGAAGAGATGGAGAAGCTGCGCCGCGCGAGCGACCGCGACGTGCACGACAACTCCAAGACCACGACGCTGCCCGTCGCCGGCGAGATCGTCGAGGCCTACATCAAGGCCGAGGTGAAGACCCCCTGGTACATCGATCTCCTCAACATCAACCTCGACAATTCCGACTTGGCGTCGGCAAGAGAGCGGATCGGGATGTACTTGGGGGCGTTCGCCGAAGACGGCACGCGGATCACCAGGAATCTGGACTTCGCCTAGGAGCCAGTGGTAGAAATACAGTGACCCGCGCGCGCTGTTAGAACCCAGGCGTGGATCATCGAGCAGGGCAACGAAACCAAGCGCCGCCACGTCGCCCGACAGTGTGAAGCCAGCCTCGGCGTAGAACTCAGATCATGAGCAATTCGTAGCCGACCCGTGCGCATCAGGGCCGACGAAGTGTACCGCGAGTCGGCCTGGGTTATCGAGGTCGACTCCATCCACGCAGAAGCGCACTACCTGCGAGGACGCATCCAAGCTTCGGTCATGCGAGCTGCCTGGTCCGACCCTCGGTTCCAGGAGCGGTGGCGCTCGATGGGCATCGATCCCACCGCGTGGCTCCAGGTCTAGGCTACGGCGCCTCCAACCCCGCTACGGCGCCTCCAACCCCGCAAGCGCACGAATCACCGCCACGGCTCCCTCGCCGAGCCGCTTCGCGTCGTACCCTCCCTCGAGCAGAGCCACGACGCGCCCGCCGCACCCTCCGGCCGCAACGTCCACTACGTGGCGCGTCATGGCGTAGAGATCGGCTGGTTCGAGCCGCAGGTCCCCCAGTGGGTCGCCGGCCATCGCGTCGAAGCCGCACGAAATCAGCACGAAGTCGGGCTCGAAGCGGCTGAGCGCCTGGTCGACCGCGCCTTCGAAGTGTGAGCGATGCTCGGCGGCCGGCGTACCAGCAGGCAGCGGCACGTTCAACGTGTACCCGACTCCCTCCCCCGCGCCGGTCTGCTCGGCCGACCCCGTACCTGGATAGTGCGGCCACTGGTGCAGTGAGACGAAGAAGACGGACGGATCGTCGTCGAACGCATCGTGTGTGCCGTTTCCGTGGTGCACGTCCCAGTCCAGAATCAACACTCGCTCCGCATGGCCATGGGCCTGAAGCCAGCGTGCGGCGACAGCGATGTTGTTGAAGAGGCAGAAGCCCATCGCCTGATCGGGCGTCGCGTGGTGGCCCGGAGGTCGCGTCGCGACGAATGCGGTCCGGATCGTGCCCTCTGCGACGGCGCGCGCCGCCGCGATCGCGGTACCCGCACTGCCCACAGCCGCCTCCCACGAGGCCGAAGAAACCCGCGTGTCCGAGTCGATCCGGGCGATCTTCTCCGACTGCTCCGCCATTTGGCACGCCGCGCGCACCAGCTCGACCTGCTGGTCGGTGTGCACGCGCATCAGATCCAGCAGCGACGCTTCCTCAGCCGGCATCTGCTCGACGTGACCATGGAGGGTCAACAAGTCGTGCCCGACAGTAGACGCCAAGGCACGCAGGCGACCCTGATGCTCGGGATGCCCCCAGCCCGTGTCGTGGAGTGGTGACGCAGGGTGTAGGAAGAAGCCGGTAGCAGCACTCATTCCCTCAGGATCCCCACCGGGCGCGACACCGACGTCAGTCGGCGCCGACCTCGGCCCTGAGAGACGCTATACGTTCCTGGATCGAGCGGACTTCGCGCACGCGCGACTTGAGTGCGATGAGCGCGTCGCACGCGGCGGACGTCGCGGACATCGTCGTGAGATACGGGACCTTGTGCGTGATCGCCGCACGGCGCATCGCGTAGTCGTCGAACTGGGATCTCTTGCCGAGCGGTGTGTTGATGAGCAACGCCACATCGCCCGTGACGATGTGATCAACGATGTCGGGGCGACCTTCTCCAACCTTGAAGACCAGCTCGGACGGCACGCCGAGCCGGCCCAAATAGTCGCGCGTACCACGTGTCGCCATGATCGTGAAGCCGAGGTCGCGGAAGCGGCGCAGGATCGGCGTGACGGTCTTCTTGTCGGTGTCGTTCACGGTGACGATCAGTCGGCCGCTCTCGGGCAGACGATTGCCCGCCGAGACCTGCGCTTTCGCGAACGCCATTCCGAACGAGTCGTCGAAGCCCATGACCTCTCCCGTCGAGCGCATCTCGGGACCTAGCAGCACGTCGACGTCGAAGCGGTCGAACGGGAACGCGGCCTCTTTCACCGCCACACCTGGTACCGGAGGCTCTTCTGGAACATCGAGGTCCGCCAGCCTCTCACCCGCCATTACGCGCGAGGCGAGACGCGCGAGCGGCACGCCCGTCGCCTTGCTCACGAAGGGAATGGTCCGTGACGCCCGTGGGTTCACCTCGAGCACGTAGAGAACGTCGTCCCTGATCGCGTACTGAACGTTGATCAGCCCGATAACGCCGAGCTCCAAAGCGAACTTGCGGGTCAGGTCCCGGATCTCCTCCAGCACGGGCCCCGAGAGCAGGTACGGGGGCAATACGCAGGCCGAGTCACCGGAATGAACGCCTGCGTCCTCGATGTGCTGCATGATTCCGCCAATGACGACGTCAGTGCCGTCACAAAGCGCGTCGACGTCCGCCTCGAAAGCGTCCTCGAGGAAGGAGTCAACGAGCACCGGATGGTCTTCGGACGCTTGCGCGGCTTCTACAAAGTAGCGCGCGAGCGACTCGTCGTCGTAGACGATGCGCATCGCGCGTCCACCGAGCACATAGCTCGGACGGACGAGCACCGGAAAGCCGATCTCGCGCGCTACGGCGACGGCCTGTTCCTCGCTCCTGGCGATGCCGTTGGCTGGAGTGCGTGCGCCGATCTTCTTGCAGACCTCGTCGAAACGATCACGATCCTCAGCCCTGTCGATCGCCTCGACAGAAGTGCCGAGCACGGGTGCGCCGAGCTGCTCGAGTCCGTGCGCGAGCTTGAGCGGCGTCTGACCACCGAGCTGGACGATGACGCCCATCGGCTGTTCGAGGTGAAGGATCTCGAGCACGTCCTCGAGCGTGAGCGGCTCGAAATACAGCTTGTCACTGATGTCGAAGTCGGTCGAGACCGTCTCGGGATTCGAGTTGATCATGATGGTCTCGAAGCCGGCTTCCTTGAGCGCGAGCACGGCCTGCACGCAGCAGTAGTCGAACTCGATGCCCTGCCCGATCCGGTTCGGTCCGCTGCCGAGAATGACGACCTTCTCGCGCCCGGACGGCTGGCTCTCGCTCTCGTCCTCGTACGACGAGTAGTAGTACGGAGTCTCCGCCGGGAACTCACCGGCGCAGGTGTCGACGACGTTGTACGTGGGCCGGATGTCGAGCTCCCAGCGACGCGCACGGACCTCCGCTTCGGTCTCGTCACGCAGATCGGCGAGCTGGAGGTCGCTGAAACCCTCGCGCTTCATGCGGCGGAGAAGCCCTGGACTGACCTCCTCCGCGTCCCGGTAGCGCGCCTCCCACTCCAGGATCTGCTGAAGCTGATCGATGAACCACGGGTCGATCTTCGTAGCCTCGAAGACGTCCTCCGGTGACAGACCCGCCTCGAGCGCCCGCTTCAACTGGAACGGACGGTCCGCGGTGGGGCGTCGAATCGCGCGCAGCAACGACTTGCGGTCGACGGCCTCGAGGCCGTCGTCCTTGAGCCGCACGCCTGTGACCCAGCCGTGGCGCCCCGTCTCGAGCCCTCGAAACCCCTTCTGCCAGGCGCTGCGGAACGTGCGACCGATCGCCATCGTCTCACCGACCGACTTCATCTGGACGCCCAGAGTGTCGTCCACCTCGGGGAACTTCTCGAAGGCGAAGCGGGGCAGCTTTACGACTACGTAATCGAGCACGGGCTCGAACGAGGCCGGCGTATTCTTCGTGATGTCGTTCGGCAGCTCGTGCAAATGGTAGCCGACCGCGAGTTTCGCTCCCACGCGCGCAATCGGGAATCCGGTCGCCTTCGAAGCGAGCGCGGACGACCGCGAGACGCGCGGGTTCATCTCGATGACGAGCATCTCGCCGTCCTCGGGGTTAACCGCAAACTGGATGTTGCAACCGCCCGCCTCGACACCGATCTCCCGGATGATCGCGATCGATGCGTCACGCATCCTCTGATACTCGACGTCGGTGAGGGTTTGCGCGGGCGCGACCGTGATCGAGTCGCCCGTGTGCACCCCCATCGGATCGAAGTTCTCAATCGAGCAGATGATGATGACATTGTCGATGGCGTCCCGGACGACTTCGAGCTCGTACTCTTTCCAGCCGATGACCGAGCGGTCGATCAGCACTTCGGTGATCGGCGAAGCGTCGAGCCCTTTGCGGACCTGCTCGCGGAACTCCTCGCCGTTGTACGAGATGCCGCCACCGGTACCACCGAGCGTGTAGGAGGGCCGCACGATGGCCGGATATTCCGTGTCCTCCACGATCTCCAGAGCTTCTTCGATCGTGCGCGCAAAGCCTCCGCACGGCACCTCGAGGCCGATGCGGTGCATGGCCTTCGTAAAGTGCTCGCGGTCCTCCGCCATCTCGATCGAGCGCTCATCCGCGCCGATCAGCTCGACCCCATGTTGTTCCAGGATCCCTGCCCGGTGCAGATCCATCGCGACGTTGAGAGCGGTCTGACCACCCATCGTCGGTAGCAGCGCGTCAGGCTTCTCGCGCTCGATGACCTTCGCGACCCAATCCGCGGTGATGGGCTCGATATAGGTGCGATCAGCGATGTCGGGATCCGTCATGATCGTCGCCGGATTCGAGTTCACCAGTACGACGCGGTAGCCCTCCTCCTTGAGGGCGCGCACGGCTTGGGTACCCGAATAGTCGAACTCGCAGGCTTGACCGATGATGATCGGCCCGGAGCCCAGGATGAGAATGGTCTCTAGGTCGTCGCGTCGTGGCACGCGCTCTTCCCGGACTCCTTTCGGATAGCGGTGAGCAGCACCCAGGAGAAGCCGCCCCAAACGCACACCATCACCACGATCATCGTGATCCAGGTGGATGTGGTCATGGGCTGGCCCCCCGCCCTGCGGGCGGTCTCGGAGGTTGGTGATGCTCGGCGATTGGCGGGGCCGGCCGGCCGGATGGCGGGTCCGGTGAAACGGCCCGCGTAAGGTCGCTAGAGGGGGGTGGGGCTGCAAGCGGAGAAAGTCAGTCCTCCAGCTGAACCAGGATCCCTGTCAGCAGCTTGGGGAGGTTGTCCGCTCCGGCCGCGTACACCACGGTCGCGATCGGCGGCTCCGCCCAGTTCGAGTACTACCGCGCCCAGGCTGATAGGACTGATGATCGTCCCATTGATGACACCCGGCCCTTTGGGGGTCCCCGACCTCTAACGTGATCGTGCCCTCGGCCACGAGGCCAAGTGCGTCTCTGGCCACCATCTGGATGTTGAACGAGCCGACTTCGAGCGCTACGCCCTGGAGTTGACCCAGCGAGTTCAGAACGAGGCCGTCCGGGAGCTCGCCGGCCGCCCGGACCCACGTCACGGGATCGTTCCGTTGACGACCTCGAACTGGATGTCGACCGGGGCCACGGCGGGAAAGTCGACTGAGGTCGGAGGAATCGCGTAGGTCAGCGTGAACGTAGGCGGACACCCCGATCAGGGTGGCGGGGGCGAAGGACGCGAGGCGCATGTGAAGGAGCCTCAACCGGCCCGGTCCTCGGCACGAATCTCGAGTCGCTCCGCGATGCTGCGCAGCCCGTCGATCACGTTCTGGATGTGCTCGCTCCGCTCCAAACCGATGACCTCGACCCCGTGCGCGACCTCGTCCCGGCTCACTCCGGCGGCGAACGTCTTGTCCTTCAGCTTCTTCGTCACGGACTTCGGTTTGAGGTCGTCGATGCCGTTCGGGCGCACGAGGCAGCAGGCGTACACGAGACCGGAAAGCTCATCGCACGCGAGCAGGACCCTGTCCAGCTCGCTCGTCGGCTCGACCCCGGTAAAGCTGGACCGGTGTGCGAGGATCGCCTGCAATACCTGCTCGGGATATCCCGCCTCCCGCAGGTGGTCGACGGCGGTGACGGGGTGATTCTCCGGATACTTCTCCCAGTCGAGGTCGTGCAGCAGGCCGGCGAGGCCCCACATCTCTTCGTCTCCCCCGCGAAGGCGAGCGTAGAGCCGCACCGCGGCCTCGACGGCGTACATGTGTTTCCGCAGGCCTTCGTTATCGACCCACTCTTCCAGCAGGGCGACGGCATGTGCTCGGTCGGGCATCGTGTGTCCTTTCATGATCGTGTTGGGCACATGGCGCGGCCCACTGTACTTCTTCAACAGCCTTCTTACACGCGTGACGAAGGGCACAATCCTGAGAGCGTGCAAGCTTCGCACCTCGGCTGCTTCGCATCACACACGCGGCGGCCGTGCCAAATGAGCAGGTGGGACAGCAACGTCCAGCGTTCCCTGGGGAAGAGCGCCATCAGGTCCTGTTCGACCTTCTCGGGCGTCTTCTCCTTCGTGAAGCGGAGCAGCGTCGAGAGCCGTTTCACGTGCGTGTCGACCACTACTCCCTCGTCGATACCGAAGGCGCTGCCGAGGATCACGTTCGCGGTCTTCCGCCCGACTCCGGGCAATGCCGCAAGCTCCGCCATGGTTTTCGGTACGTCGCCACCGTGGTCCGCCATGAGCCCGCGCGCGAACCCGATGATGTTCTTGGTCTTGTTCCGGAAGAATCCGGTCGACTTTACGATCTGCTCGACGTCTGGTTGCGCGGCGTTCGCGAGCGCCTCCGCCGTGGCGTACCGCTTGAACAGTTCGGGAGTGATCATGTTGACGCGCACGTCGGTCGTCTGCGCGGACAGAATCGTCGCCACGCCCAGCTGAAAGGGGTCGACGAAGTCGAGCTCGCAGTGCGCTTCCGGGTACTCCTCCGTCAACAGGTCGAACGCCTCGGCCGCGCGCGCGGTCTTGGCCCTCTTCGACTCACTAGGCATGCAGCGTCACCCGGACGTGGGAGAGGGCAGAGGGAGCAGGCACACCGTCGCACCGAACAGGTACGTCGACGGTCTGGAGCGCACCCGGTACGGCCGAAGCGTACGCAAAAAAACGTGCGAGCAGCTTGAGCGCCTCTCCGGCCGCGCATACGGAGTACAGCCCATCCAGCTCGCTGCCAGGAAGCGCGCTCGAGAAGTCGGGGGCCGATTCCCGCGCGTCGGTGTCGAGCCACGCCCCGGCTTCCTCGACCGGGGCCTCTGGCAGCGAAATCGTGCCGAATCCTGGACGGTCCGGACGGAGTCCGGTGACGAGCAGGACGTGAAGCAGACCTGCCCCGGAGATCATCCAGAACATGCCGTCGATCGATTCGGCTGTGTCCGCTTCACCGCCGACGGTCCAAAACAGGTGCTGAGGTAGCTGCAGGTACCCCGCCGGTGTGGGAGGCACCGGGTCTCCGTCCGGCACCCCATCGACGAGGTACCGAGACGCGTGAATGCCGAGCAGATACAGCGGGCAATCGGCAGCGGTGAAATGGACTGCCTGGAATACCAGGGTTCCGTACTGGTGGATCGTTTCGGGAGGAGCGTCGGGCCCCTGTAACTCCCGCACGAAAGCACCCACGGAACCCATCGTGATGAACGCCTGTGGGCTCGACGGGTCAGCGCCGCGCCTCTCAGCCTCCTCTGCGATCTCGACGATCAACGCCTCCACGTCGGCCCGGTCCTGGAACGCGATCTCGTACGGCGTCAGGCGGGCGTAAAGGTCGTGGAGCGTCATTGCAGCCCCCCTACCCCGCGCCGGTGGCGGGTTCCGCCTCGGCCTCCGACTCGTATACGACCGGTCGTGAGGCTCCAGCCAACCGTTTCACATCCTCCCACCAGGTGCGGTTTCGCAATAACACGAGCTCGAGCGTCGCCTGCTCTAGCTCGACACGATGGATCCACACGAAATGCACGTCGCCGAGTGCGTCGGGCCGCGGTACCCGCAGCGCGACCCCGTCCCATTCGAAGTCGAGGTGGGTCGCGCGTTCGAAAGCTCCGGAGGTCCAGGACTGCTCGAGGTACCAACTGTTCTCCACGCGAAACGTGCCGGGAGCCACAGCATCCCCCTGTTGGTAGTACCAGGGATCGAAGTCGAGCCCCTCGTCCCGCTTGAACGTCTCGTCGGCAGCGTAGTCGACGCCCTCGAGGTCGGCCTCACCGGCCAGGGACTCGATATGGTGGCGCAGCTCGTGGGTGAGCGTCTGCCACAACTCTTCGTCCCAATCGAAGCTGGGGTCTCGCCTCGCCAATTGACGAAACGAGCCCCAATAGAGGGCGATGACGGAGCGCGTGGTGTCCGGACTTCCGTAGTCCGAGGGGTGGTCCTCGGTCAGGCAGTGCCCCAGGGTGAAGACGTCGGGGTGCTCGGGGTGGGCCAACGCTTCGCGGCTCACCACGAGCCCGCCGACGCCTCTCTTGAACGCGTCGGGAATCTCTTGGTAGGCGGCGCGGGCCGCAGCCTCGAACGCCTCGAACTCCATGCTCGAACTCCATGCTCGAATCCGATGGTGGCCTGATCAGGCCTCGTCGTGCATCGTACGGCGCTCCCGCACCCGGACCGCAAGCCAGTCGTTCGCTAGGACGACCACGACGAGCACGATCCCGAATTGCATCAGTACGGAGCCGACGTTGTAGGGGCTGAACAGTGTCCAAGTCTCACGCAAATCGTCGGTGCGCGCTCCCCAGAGCCACCAGGCCGCGAGCACGACGGCTTCCACCGCGACCAGGCGCATCGCCCAATCCCACCAGGCCCCGATGTGGATATCCGAGCCTTCGTGGTTGATGAAGGTCTCCCGCCACTTGCTCACACCGTAGCGCAGCACCGCGAACGCAAAGAAGAAGCCGGCGAGCATGAGCGCAACGCTCCACACCCAGTCCTGGTTCTGGAAGACTTCGAGCTTGAGCGCACTCGGTATGCCGAAGAGCACGCCAGCCGTTCCCACGATGCCGATCGCGCGCCCGCGCGTCATGCCCAGATCCATCAGGACTCGGCTCGCGAGCTCGATCATCGCAACCAGGCTCGTCCACGCCGCGAAGACGAGAGCGAGAAAGAAGAGCGCCTGGAAGAAGCGTCCGCCCGGAATACGCGTGAAGAGCTGGGGCACCCAGATGAACGTCAGGCCCTCGTTCCCCGCTCCGACGATCTCGTTCGCGGCCTCGGGCATGACCGAAAAGACGGTGCACAGGACCATGATTCCCGCGAGTAGGGACATCGCGTTGTTGCCAAAGCCGATCACGAACGCATTGAGCGCTGTGTCTTCGTTCGCTCGCATGTACACCGCGTATGTGAGCACCAGCCCCCACCCCGCGCCCGTATCCCAAGCGTTTTGCGTGAGCGCTTCGATCCAGATCTGAAAGTTGCCGAGCGCGGCCCAGTCGGGTGTAAAGAGAAAGGCGAGCCCCGCGCTCGCTCCTGGCAAGGTGACCGCGCGGAGGGCGAGCACCATGACCAGGACGATGAGACTCGGGATCAGGACCTTGGCTGCGGTTTCGATCCCCTTCACGCCCTTCGCGACGACGAAGACCCCCATTGCCATCGCGATGACGTGCGTGACGAGCGCACCCGGGGTCGAGTGGAAGGAGTCCCAGAACACGCTCGGCGTCGCGCCAGGCACCTCACCGGTCAGGGTGCCGACGAAGAATCGGATCGTCCACCCCATCACGACGCTGTAGTAGAACATGATCGCCGTCGCGACGAACACGATGAACGCGCCCATCCAGGCGAACTTCGGCCCCAGAGTCTTCACGAACGCCCCGATCGCACCCTGCCGCGTCCCCTTCCCCATCGCGAATTCGAGGATGAGCAGGGGAACCGACCACAGGAGCAGGAAGACGACCCACGCAACCAGGAACGAACCTCCCCCGTTGCTCGCGGCGATGCGCGGGAAGCGCCAGATGTTACCCGTACCCACCGCCATGCCGAGCATGGCGAGCAACATTCCCCACCGCGAACTGAAAATTTCGGACTTCGAGGCCACGCGCGATCCCTTTAAAGTGATCCCTTTACGGTGATCCCATCAGATCAAGCGCTCCTGGATCCACTCGACCACCTTGTCGGTCCCCACCCGCACCTGCTGGAGCGAGTCACGGTCACGGATGGTCACGGAGTTCTGCTCGCCAGTCTCACCATCGACCGTGATGCACCAGGGCGTCCCGACCTCGTCCTGTCGGCGGTATCGCCGCCCGATCGCCCCGGATTGGTCATGGAAGGAGGGGATCGCCGCTGCGCGTAGATCGGCCTGCAGCTTCTGTGAGATCTCGGGCATGCCGTCCTTCTTCACGAGCGGAAAGACCGCAGCCTTCGTGGGCGCCACCTTGGGGTTCAGCCCCAGCACTACACGTTGGTCGCCGTCGATGTCTTCCTCCCTGTACGCGTCGACGAGCAGGACGAGTACGGCGCGGTCGACCCCCATGGCCGTCTCGACGACGTACGGAAGGAACCGTTCGTTCGTGGGCGCGTCGATGTACTCGAGCCGCTTGCCCGAGTACTCCTGATGCCGGGCCAGATCGAAGTCCGTGCGGTTGTGGATGCCCTCGAGCTCCTTCCACCCGAACGGAAACTCGTACTCGATGTCGAACGCCTTCTTGGCATAGTGGGCGAGCTCGTCAGGACCGTGCGCGTGAAAACGCAGCTTCGTTTCGTCGATTCCGAGATCCCTGTGCCACTGCATGCGGATCTCCATCCACTGATCGAACCACGACTCATCGTCGCCAGGCTTTACGAAGAACTGCATCTCGGCTTGCTCGAACTCACGCGTGCGGAAGATGAAGTTCCCCGGCGTGATCTCGTTGCGGAACGCCTTGCCGATCTGCGCGATTCCAAATGGCACCTTCTGGCGCGCCGTTCCCTGAACGTTCAGGAAGTTCACGTAGCTGCCCTGGGCGGTCTCCGGACGGATGTAGATCGTCGCGGAAGAGTCCTCCACAGGCCCCATGAACGTCTTGAACATGAGGTTGAACATGCGGGGCTCGGTGAAGGCGTTCCTCGTGCCGCACGTCGGGCACTGTCCGTCCTCGACCTCCGGCAGATCGGCGCGGAAGCGGCAGTGACAGTTCTTGCACTCCACCAGCGGGTCCGAAAACCCCTCCACGTGACCTGACGCCTGCCAAACCTTCGGGTGCATCAAGATGGCGGCGTCTATGCCCTCGATGTCGTCGCGCTGGTGGACCATCGACGACCACCAGAGATCCTTCACGTTCCGCTTGAGCTCGGCGCCGAGCGAACCGTAGTCCCACACAGACCCGGTGCCGCCGTAGATCTCCGAGGACTGGAAGACATAGCCCCGCCGTTTGCACAGCGATACGAGCTTGTCCATGAGGTCGGGTTTGGCCATGAATCCCCTTTAGTTTCGGGGGGTTTCGTCGTCAGGAGTCGGGCCGCGAAAGGTATCCGTGGCCCTGTGGGCGATCAACGGCCTGGAGGGTGTAGAAACCCGCGGCGCGGGGTCGGGTAACAGTTGTGTCGGATTCGTAGAAGTCACCCACACCGCGATTTCGCATGATCACGTTTACAGACCGCGCTCACGAAGAAGTTCTCTCGTTCCTCGGCAAGAGTGAGGGCGAGTCGGAAGCGCTACGTATCTCACTTCGGGACGGCGACCCCCAGGCAGGACCCAAGTTCGACCTGACTCTGGTCGCGCTCCGGGAGCGCAGTGAAGACGAGCGAGAGGTGGACCTCGGTGACTTTTCCGTCCTATTGCACGAGACGGCGATCGAGCGACTCGAGGGAGCGACCGTCGACTACGTCGATCGAGTGAACGAGAGCGGTTTCGAGGTCCGCACGCGTGACACGGCATCGGCCGACGGAGCCGAGGCCACGACGGCACGGCCGGCTATGCCTCCGACCGGGGAGATCGCCGATCGCGTACGCGAAGTCCTCGACAACAACGTGAACCCGGCAATCGCTGCCCACGGAGGCCAGATCTCCCTGATCGACGTCCATGATACGGAGATCTCGGTCGAGATGAGCGGTGGATGCCAGGGTTGCGCGCTCTCCCGCGCGACGCTGCGGCAAGGTGTGGAGCGCATGCTGAGGGAGGAGGTCCCAGAGCTGACCGCCGTGCACGACGTAACAGATCATGCCTCGGGCGAGAATCCCTACCTCTAGAGGTCTCCCTACGGCTCTCACAACGGCTTGACCGCGATCGAGGAGCTCCAGAAGGCCGGTGTCGAGCAGGCTCGAGGTCCTGCATACGCGCGGCCGTTCAGTCGCCGACCTCGCGGCCCTCGCGGCTCCGCTCAAAGAGGCGACCGGGCCGCGAAAACAACCTCATCGACGTCTTGGAAGAATACCCACATTTGCTGGGGATCGGCCTGTCGGAGGGGTCGGCGATCCTCGTCACGCGCGATCTCGCCGAAGTGCTGGGGAACCGGGTCGCGGTGTAGGACGCGACCGATCCGCTGTCGCTGATTCGCCTTAGTGTCGCGTCTACTGGATGCCTGCGCTCCGAATTCGGTCGAAGAGCACAGCGAACAGCCGCTCCCGAGTCACGCGGTCGAGGGTTCCAAGCGCGGCGAGGGCGTCGGTGATACCGCCGACGAGGCCCCACATCTCTTCCCCTAGCATCTCCGTGCTCGGTACCGCCTCGAGCACCGGATCGCGCGAGACACCCGCGCTCGCAGGTTCATATGCGATCATCGGTTCGTTGTCGAGCAGGAACAAGTGGAGGTCGAGCGCCGCGTTCAGCAGATCGTCCATCAGGTTGTACGCCTCGAAGCGCCCGTCGCGAGCAGCGACGAACCCTGAGTCGGCCCTCTCGATCAGCATGGCCGCCGTGTCTGCCGCGATACCCGCCGCTTCGGTTTGTTGCACGTACTTGTCATGGAAGAGCTGCGCGTCCGTACTCCTCACATCATCGACGAAGCGCTCGATGCCCACCCAGAACTGCTCGATGTCCTCGAACTGGCTGGCATTGGAAAGGTAGTCGCCGCCCAACCACGCGTCTCGGGGCTGGGTCGGGATGTCCAGCGCCGCCGATCGGCCGCGCAAGTCTTCTACCATCTCGATGACCGCAGCCTCCGCCATGTCCCTCATGCGGGGCAGAAGTTCGGCCGGGATGTCTGGAATCACGACCGCCGGAAGCGCGGGGGTCTCGACCCCCTCAGTGCCCGCAAACGACTGCCAGGCGAAGAAACCGGCAGCCCCGCCCCCTAAGATGACGACCACCCCGACGATCATGCCGACTGGGACCTTCGTCGGTCGGCGTGGAGCTGAGGGCCGTGAACGTGGCTTCCGCTCGCTTGGCGCCTCGTCCCCGCCCGCGACGCGAGCGGTCTCCGACGGGTCGCTGACCGCTGGCGAGGAAATTCCGCCCCCGAAATCCATCGCACCGTCATCCTGGTCCTCCTGCTGCGAGGCTTGGGGAGCTTCAGGCGTGTAGTCCGACAGGGGCTGTTCGAGCTCGAGTCCTCCCGCCGAGATCCCGGTATCGTCCCCGCCCGCGAAGTCCATCGGCGGCTCCAACTGCATCCCCTCACCTGACAGGTCCATCGGCGAGTCCATTCCACCACCCGGGTCCGCCGACACAGTTTCCGATTCCGATTCGGCGCCGACCGATAGCTCTCCCTCAATCAGGGCGCTGAAGTCGCCGAAGTCGAAGCCGCCGTCCTCCTCGTCGGCGCCGTCACCCGAGGGCTCATCCGCGGCCTCGGGAGCCGGTTCGAAGCCCAACTCACTAAAGTCCGTGTCCCCGGCGTCGGCGCTCGCACCGCCAACCGGTTCCACCTCAGGTGCGTCGGCAAGAGAAAAGTCGAGGTCATCGAGGCCAGCGTCCGCCTCCGATTCGGCACCTTCAGCCGAAGGTGATTCTGACGCCGGGGGCTGCGGCGCCATTGCGGGGGGAGGAGCTACGAAACCCTCCTCTTCCGCATCTCGCGACAGCGTGTGGAAGATGTCGTGCGTGTGCGCCGGTCCCCACCGGTCAGCCTGAGCGTCGTACAGCTCTGTATCGGCGCTGATCGCGCCGAGCTCGATGCGTAGCGCTAGTGCGTCGACGCTCGGAATGGGGACTTCGTTGCCGTGGGAGTCCATGTAGGCGAAGCGCATCGCGAAACCGTCAGATATACCGAATACAGTGCCCCACGCGGGCACGGTGGGTCCGTGCAACGCTCAATTCTAAACCGAAGGGCTGAGAACGGCGAGGGGTTGCCCCGCCGAGACTGAGCCCCCTGTGGGGGACTACAGGTCTATCCCCTCGACCAGCGTGCGCAAGTCGGGGACCTCGTGATCCGGGCGCGCAGCAGCGGGTTTCCACGCTTGTGGCGCCGCGGGTTCCGATGGCACTATTGAAACGCAGCCCACTCCGGAGATGGAACCGACTCATGACGTTGGCGGCGACGCTGGTCGCGCGTGTTCTCGTTCTGCTGCTCGCTGTCTCCGCGATGGTCGGGCAGGTCGCGCATCTGGATGCTCTCTCCGGCGTTTCGCTCGGCTTGGCTGGAACGCTGGTCGGCAACCCAACGCCGTCGTTCCTGACGCTGGTCGCGGCGGATGCGGTCGTGTCAGTGAGCTCGGGTCTGCTCGCGATCGCGCTGGTTTTCAGGGGTGATCCGAACAGGGGGGCCAGAGTCCTCGCCGTGACCCTGGCGGCCTGGAGTTACCTGCTGGCATACTCGGGCATCGTCGTGCTCCTGCGGCCCGACCCCGGGGCACTCCGTACGGTTTTCCAGGCTCACTTCCCTCTGGTGGAATTGCTCGGCCTGGCTGGTATGATCCGCTTCACGTCGATCTTCCCCTGCAGGCTGACCCCAGAGGAGCTCTCCCCCCCAGAGTCGCTCCCCATCGGTCTGCGCACGCTTCAGGCTGCGCGCAGCCACCTGTTGTCACCAGCCGCTCCGTGGATCGCGGTCGTGGTTCTCCTTGCGGTCGTACTGTCGATGAACGCACTCGTGGGGCGGTCTCTCGCCGACGCGGGGCTGAACCCACTCATGGATTTGGTCCGCTTCATGGCCGTCGGCATGGTCGTGCTCAACCTCCGGCACTCGTGGCTGGTGGGCGGCGCTGGAGAACGCGCCGACATTTGGTGGATGCTTGTCGGGCTTGCCCTGCTCACCGCGGCGATCACTCTGCTCATCGGTGGCAACGTCCTGGTGTCCGCGACCGGATGGTCCGAACCGCCGATCGCGTGGCGCCCGATTCTGCTGGACCTCGGGCTGCTCGGGTTCTTGTGGGGTGTGTCGATGGCGGTCTTTTATACCGGCGCCATCGACTCGGCAGCGATCGCACGCCGCGTGGTCGCGCTGACCGCGCTCGCGCTCATCGGCCTCTTGGTCGCGACCGGACTGGAAACTCTGCTCTCGGGGGCGCTCGTCGCACGCATCTCGATGCGGCCCGCACTGGGGACAGGGCTCGCGGTAGTCGTGATGATCGTCAGCTACCCACGCACCTTAGCCCTCATTGAGCGTCTGCTCGATCAGATCCCCGGTGTCGACGAAGAGGAAGTGTCAGCGGGGTAACGTCACGGTCGTGGGCCCTCACTCGTTCCTTGGGTAAAGACCTCATGACCCCCGACCGGGTAGAACCGGCCGGAACCGACACGAAATGGTGTCGGTGTTGCGAGACCCTGCCAGGAACGCCGTGGACTTCGACACCACGTTCGACGAGGAGTACCTGCCACTCGTGCGCTACTGTCACCGCTTGAGCGGTGACCGGGACGCGGCCGAGGACGTCGCCCAGGAGGCGATGGTCCGGCTCTTCGAGCGCGACGTCGAGGGGAGCTCCGCCGGAATCCGAGCGTGGCTCTTCAAGACCGCGACGCACCTGATTCGGGACCGCTACCGGGTCGAGGGAAACCGCAAGCGACTCTTGAGTGAGAACCCGATCATGACAACCGATCCCGAATCCCCGGACAAGGCCCTCGAGCGAACAGAAAACCGAGCGAGGGCTCGCCGTGCGCTGGACGCCATGCCCGCCCGGGACCGCGAGATGCTGCTCATGCGTTACTCCGGCTTCAGCTACCGCGAGATCGCCGAGGCGGTCGACGTGGCCGCCACCTCGGTCGGTACCCTGCTCGCCCGTGCGGAACGCCGGTTCACAGACGTCCTCGCTGCCGCAGGAGAGCCGGCATGAGTCACCTCACGGAGAGAGCGATCCTCGAGCTGCGCGACGGCATCCCGGTCGCCGACGCGCGCGCCCACCTCGGCGAGTGTGAGATGTGCCGGACGGCGCTGGAAGAGGCGGAGGCACGCGCGACCGACATCGCGTCGGCGCTCACCGACCTCGATGAGCGGTTCAACGTGGAATCGGCGCGCGAAGCCATGCGGGCTCGGCTCGCGAACCGTGAAGCAACGGCTGGGCAGAGTCGCGAGCCGCGGGTGCGTACGTCCTTCTGGACGCTCGGGAGAGCCGCGACGTTCCTACTCCTGACCACCGGCGGACTGTCGGCCCTTCCGGGTTCGCCGCTACGCGAATTCATCAGTGGTCGAGGGCCGCAGGCACCCGCACCGAGTGCGCTGGCGCCAGCGGTGTCGGGCGAGCCGGTCGGCATACGCATCATTGTCGAGGACGGTCCGGTCGTGGTTGAGCTCGACCAGGTGCCCTCCGGAACCTCGATCGAGGTACGCTGGGTCACGGGACCGGCGGTGACGGTGCTTGGCGCACGGGGAAGCTCCTTCACGTCAGCGGAGGGGCGGGTGCGGGCGACGATCACCGGTGGGCCGGTCACAATCGAGTTTCCGGAGTCGATCTCAGCGGCATCATTGGAGGTGAACGGAGGCATGTATCTTCAACGCGCGGCCGGCGGTGAAAGCGTGTCCGTGCCCATCGTCGAGCGAGACGCCGATCGAATCCGGTTCATCGTGCCCTGACGATGCAAACGTCGCCGTACTTCCGAGCACTCCGCCGAGCGGCTCTGCTCGCCGTCTTCGCCAGTGTCCCGTCCATGTCCCATGCCCAGGTGAGGGCGTCGGACACCGCGACTGCGTCGATAGGCGGCGTGGTCACCGGGATCTTCGACGGGCGACGCACCCCGCTGCCGAACGCGGTCGTTGAGGCACTCGTAGCGACCACTCGACGAACGGTCCTCGCCGACAGCGTCGGGCGGTATCGATTCGACGACCTTCCGGCCGGGGAGATCCGTCTCAGCGTAATGCACGCCGGGCACGCTTCGCTTTCGGTGCACGTGCTCGTTCCCCCCAGAGCCGACGTGCGGGTCGACCTGGAGCTGCAGGCCGAGCCCGTCGAGCTGGACCCGGTGTACGTGGTTGGCGCGCCGCGCGCGCCGGACGTTGATGAGGCGGCCGGCAAACGGGTTCCGATGCCAGTGCTCGAGGTGCAGGCCCTGGACCTCACTCCTGGGGTCGGACATCCGGGCTTGCTCGACGCGGTGCAGTCCCTGCCCGGAAACGATCCCGCCGACGCCACCGACGTGCTCTACATGAGGGGGTCGACTACGGACCTGAAGCTCGTTCTGCTCGACGGGGCACCGGTTTACACACCGTTCCACGTTGGCGGACTCATGCGCAGCTTCGAACCAGCGGTGCTCGGCAGCGCAGCGCTTCACGTCGGTGGAGCGCCGGCGCGGTATGACGGTGGCCTCACACACATCCTCGACCTCGAGACGCGCCGACCCCGAAGGGACCGCGTTCGGGCATCGGGCTCGCTGGATCTGCTCGCCGCCACGTCCGCCTTGGAGGGGCCGCTCGGCTCACGTGGAGGCTACATCGCATCGGCGCGATCGCTGCACGACCTGGGCGCGACGGCACTCCGGGGCCGGCGCCCGTACGGCTACCGGGATGTGCTGCTGGGGATGGAAATCGAGCCGACGAGGGGACACTTGATCCGCGGCACCGGCTTCTGGAACTCGGAGGCGGTCCTGTTGGACTTCGCCAACGCACCGGACGACGCGAGCTGGTCGAACCGCGCCGGTTCCGTGAAGTACAGAGGAGCAGTAGGTACCGGCACGCTGGAGCTGATGGCGGCGGGGAGCGGATATCGCGCGTCGCTTCCCCTGCAGCCGACGGCGCCAGCCGATGAGCCGACCCCGGACGCTTTGCTCGCAACCGCCGCGACCGACCGCATCAGGATGGTCGGCGAATTCGCTTGGGGCGCCCCTGGGGAACGCCTCCGGCTCGGTGTGTCTCACGAACGCATCGACGCGGCATTCGCCGCCCGAGCGCTGGGTGGTGGGCCAGCGACGAGCACACGGACTCAGACGACCACGACGGGGGCGTATCTGGACGCGACCCGACCGTTCGGGCCCGCACTGACCCTGCGGGCCGGCCTTCGCGGAGATGCCTTCTCGTTCGGCGGCTTCCGCCTCGCCCCGCGTGTCGCCTTGATGTGGGACTTCGATCCGGACGCGCTGATCACGATCGCGGTAGGGCGCTACCACCAGCCGACCCGCACGCCCGACGTCGAAGTCGAGAGAACGCTCGCAGAAGTCGTCGAGCAGGACTTGCCCGCGTCCGCCCTCTTACCGGTGGCTACCGCGGACCACGTGGTCGTATCCCTTGACCAGACGCTCGGCACCAGCGTAAGGCTCGGCCTGCAAGGATTCTGGAAGCGGTACGAGGGGCTGGAGGCCGCACCCGAGAAGACGATCCGCTCGTCCGGCATCGACCTCCAAGTGAAGAGCGCCGGGACGCGGGCGGCGATGTGGCTGGGGTACGGGCTCTCGTGGTTCTGGTCGACGGCAGACCTCTCCGGGTACAGCTCCGACTTCGCGGGTCGCCATCTGTTGAGCGCGGGGCTTTCAGGAGGTCTCAGCGGACCGCTTCACGGAGAGATTCGAGTCGCGTACGGTGCAGGCCTGCCGTACACGAGCATCCCCTTCCGCGGCCTCGGGGCGGAAGCGGACGATCTGGCCACGGCAGGGCCAGACGACGCCGGTGGCGCCATCCAGAGGAGCCAGGACTCTCCGCTCGTGTCAGGGCTCGACGAGGAGTTCCTTCGCATCGATGTCGAGGTACACGCGATCCTGCGTCCAGAATGGGGCGGCCGACGCTGGAGCGTGCGCCCATACCTGCGTGTCCTGAACGCGCTCGACCGTCGCGATGCACTCTTTTACACGTTCCAGTCGTGGCGGAGCGACGAGCTCACACCCCTCGCCGAACGGCCGCTACTTCCAGTCTTCGGAGTAGCCTTCTCGTTCTGAGGCGTCACGGCTGCCCTCCCGCGGTCGTTATCTGAGTGACGGCGGCCGAGGAGCCGCCGACCACCGGAGGTGACGATGAGTCTTTCATTCGTTCGTGCTCTTGCGGCCCTCGCCGCGCTCCTCTCGATCCACGCGGTGCCGCTCGCCGCCCAGCTCGTTCCGATCCGCACGGTACCGGTCGCTTCGGGCGACCAGTTCCTCATTCTGCCCAGCGCCAACCTCGGCATGGCCGGAGTCCGCTTCGCCGTGAACGACTCCCTCGGCGATCCATGGGCCAACCCTGCCAAGGGCGTCTTCATCGACGAGTCCTCCTTCCTGGGCTCGCCCACGTTCTACGGGATCTCCGACAACGGTGGCTCCGGGAAGACGTTCCCCCTCGCAGGCCTCTTCCGCGGCGCCCAATGGTTCGGTGGCGCCTCGCTCGCGCTGCAACAGATCGATAACTCGAGGGGCAACCGTTTCTTCATCCAGCCGTTCGTGGAGTGGATCGGGCCGCCGCGTCGCCTGAGCGACGTTGCGTCCCGCAACCTCTACGCAAGCGGTTTCGTGGGACGCCGGCTCGGCGCCGGTCCTTGGTCGCTAGGTCTGGCAGCCTCGACGGCACACCTCGATGCGGTGGACGGCGTCGACCTCTTGTACGCCGGCGCGGACCGTATTGAACAGTCGGGCAGCGCCTCCGATCTGCGACTGGGATTGTACCGCGACGGCGAACGTGAGCGTTTCGCGATCATCCTCGTCAACAATCGCATATCGATGACCCACGACGTTATGTACGTCGACTTCATTTGGGACGATCCGATGCAGCCCCCCGTCGCCCAGGCGCGCATCGAGATCAACGAAGACAAGACGCGCACGTGGGGCGGACAACTTTCCTGGGACCGAGACCTCGACGCTCCAGGTTGGCGAGTGGGAGCGGCGGCTACCGTGAATCGGAAGTCGCATCCGAAGATCCCCAACTACAGCATCCAAAACATCCCTCGTGACCCCGGCACGACGTGGGCGTACGAGGCCGGATTCGGATTCGGCCGTACACGCGGCCCGACCACCTTCGGCATAGACGTCGTGGTGCAGCCGATCTGGAGCGAGACGTGGCAGGAGGCCGACGAGGACGTCGTGACCGACGACGGCGTGGTGATCAAGGCGGGCGGGCGGACGATCGAGAACGACTTCTTCTTCACCAATGTGATCCTGCGCGCCGGTCTCTCCCATCAGCTGGAGGATATCGGGCTACAGGGCGGACTCGAGGTTCGCTCCTACGACTATACGCTCGAGCAGACCAACCACGTCGAGAACTCATTTCGCGATCAAGACGAGTCGTGGATGGAGTGGACGCCGACGTTCGGTGCCACGGTCCGATTCTCGGACCTCGAGCTCAGGTACGCGGGCCGCCTCACGACCGGAACCGGCCAACCAGGAACAGCCCAGATGTTCCGCGCTGAGGCTGATACGGCGCTGGGTGCCGGCGCCGACTTCATCGTGGCCCCCGAAGCCCCGCTCACGCTTCAGGACGCCTCGGTACTCACTCATCAGCTGACGCTCAGGATCCCGATCCGGTAGTGAACTGGGCTCAGGTCGCGCCGTCCTGCTGGCGAAGTTGGTGAAGCAGGTGCACGATCGGGATCATCGATTCAACTCCGGAGGCACGCATGAGCGACGAGAGCTTCGGCATTCAGACATTGGGGCAGGTCTTCGTGCCGGTACTGGAGTTGGAGCGAGCGGTGGCATTTTATCGCGACATACTCGGCATTCGCTTCCTTTTCGAGGCCCCTCCCCGCATGGCGTTCTTCGATTTGGACGGAATCCGTCTCATGATTGGTGAAAGCGAGGGATCGGAGAGCCACGGCGCCTCGCTCCTGTATTACAAAGTCCCCGACATTGCCGGCGCACACCAGACGCTGGTCGAGCGCGGCGTCACATTCGACGTCGATCCACACTTCGTGCACGACATGGGAGATCACGAGTTGTGGATGGCGTTCTTCAAAGACAGCGAAGAGAACCAATTGGCGCTCATGTGCGAGGTGGCGAAGTCGTAGAACCGTTGCGCGCCGGCTTCGACCCGACCCTTGACCAGGGCCCTCTAGATCCCGCATCTCGCCTATGAGCACGATGTCGGGGTCCTGGCGAAGCGCGTACTTCAGAGCGCTGGTGAAGCTCTGAGTATCCGCTCCCACCTCCCGCTGGTTGATGATACACTTCTGGTGGCGGTGAATGAACTCGATCGGGTCCTCGATGGTGATGATGTGAGCCTTCCGCTCCCGGTTGATCATGTCGACCATCGCGGCGAGCGTCGTCGTCTTGCCCGCACCGGTCGGCCCCGTAACCAGGACGAGGCCTCTCGGGCGTCGGGCGAGCTTGGTGAGGATCGGGGGCATCCCGAGCTGGTCGAGCGTGACGATGTCGTAGGGAATCTGTCGGATCGCCATCGCGACGCAGCCGCGCTGCTTGTACACATTGCCGCGGAACCGTGAGAGATTCTGCACCCCGAACGAGAAATCGAGCTCGTCGTCGACCTCGAAGCGCTTTTTCTGGTTTTCGGTGAGAATGGAGTACGACAGCGCGAGCGTGTCCTTCGGAGTGAGCACCTGGCCGGTCTTCGACTTGGCCAGGTCTCCGTCGAGGCGCAACATGGCCGTGTTCCCCACCGTGATGTGGAGGTCCGACGCGCCGCGTTGAAGCATTTCCTGGAGCAACACGCGCAGGCTCAGCTCCTGCTGTTGCTCGCGTTCTTGGTGTCCTGCCGGAGCAGCCGGCTCGTGGTCCATTAAGGCATCCTTTGTCGAGGGCGCGCGGCTAGTCCTCGCTGGCCGTGGTCTCTTTCACCAGCTCTTCCATCGTGGTAGTGCCTCTCTCGACCTTCTTCATCCCGTCTTGCCGGAGGGTCAACATCCCTTCCGAGCACGCCAAGTCTCGCAGGTCGTCTGTCGACAGCTCCTGCATGATCGCTTTCCGCAGTGGCGGCGACATGATCATGACCTCGTAAAATCCGCAGCGGCCCCTGTAGCCCGATCCCCCGCACTCGTCACATCCCTCACCCCTGTAGAACGTGTTCTGATCCGCCCAGTCGAGCGGGAGCTTGGCTGAGCTGAGGAACTCTTCGTCGTACGTCGCTTCGACCTTGCAGCTCTTGCAAATGCGGCGCGCGAGTCGCTGCGCCGTGAGCAGATTGAGCGCAGAAGCCACGTTGAACGGCTCGAGCTGCATGTCGATCAGTCGAGTGATCGTGGAAGGACAATCGTTCGTGTGCAGCGTGGAGAGCACCAAGTGACCCGTGAGCCAGTGGGGCTTACCGTGCCGGTGAATTTGGTGGGGTGGTTGATTCCGTACAGATTCGACGCTGGCCGCTGAGCACGATTGTTCACCGGCTTGCCTAGCTAGCATCAACTGGCCATGGATACGGCTCGAGCTCGACCACCTTGCATGTCGATCAGTCGAGTGATCGTGGAAGGACAATCGTTCGTGCACTGCAGCGTGGAGAGCATGGAAAAGAACAAGATCTATGACCCGTGAGCCAGTGGGGCTTACCGTGCCGGTGAATTTGGTGGGGTCAGATTACGCGGCGCTGTTCACGTTGTTCACCGGCTTGCTAGCTATCATCAACTGGCCATGGATACGCCGCCTTAGGTCAGCAAATCGATTTCACGATTTGACCACTGAAATCAAAGCTGCTCACGCTTCATCCATGGAGGGCGATACTGCATCCTGGGACGGTGGGAGCCTAGATTTCACCGGTAAGACTAGGGCGGAAATTCTGGTGATAATGCACAAGCTAGGATCACTTGATGTCCCGTGCCCCCAAATGGACGTAGATGTGTTGCGCAACTGGTTTCCGGTGATTCAATCGATGGCAGAGACAAAGAGGCTCGCGGCTGCCAGGGCTATAACCCTGCCTCCCTTGTCCGCCGACGCCGGTTCGGCCGAATGGTCGGTTTCTATTCTAGAGCCTACAGTCACCCTCACGAGAGCCCGGCGGCCTGTGCGGATCAAGAACTGGATGAAAAAGCTGTGGGAAACTCTTGCGGGTTCCGTGAACTAAGTGAGTTGGAGCTTGGCTTTCAGGTACTCCATGCCCCGGTCGCCAAATCGTCTTAGGCTTCCAATTGGGGGCGGCCACCTAGGCCACCAGCTCGCGGTAGGTGAGCGGGTCGGTGTTCACGATGCGCCGGAGGGTGTCGCGGAAGATGTTGGGGTTGTCGCGGTTGTTATAGCGCCATTCCAGTTCTTCCAAATAGCGGTCCATGTGCTTGGCGCTGATCTTGTGGAACGATCCTACGATAGAGCGCTTGAAGAGGCTCCAGACGCCTTCAATGCCGTTGGTGTGGACGTCGCCCAGGACCCATTCCTCTTCGGAGTGCCTGACGGTCTCATGGCGGGTGTCGTCGTCAGCGATCCCGAGGTAGGACTTGAGTTCATCGGTGTAGATTGCCTCGGCCTCGTCTCTGACGGTGCGGGCGATGAAGTCATGAAGGGTGTGCTTCCGGATGTTGGGGATGCGCTCAAGGCGTACCTGACCGCCGCGTTGGATGGCCCCGGCCACCCAGGTCCTGTTGCCCTTGTAGGCGGGACCCTTGCCCCTGGTCTTTCCGCCCACCAAGGTCTCGTCAACTTCGACGATGCCGAAGAGCGTAGGGCCGGTGAACGGGTCGTTGCCCATCGCCTCGCGGATGCGGTGGCAGAGGTACCAGGCCGTCCTGTAGGCCACGCCGATTGTCCGGTGCAACTGGTGGGCGCTCATGCCTTTCTTGGACTGGCAGAGCAGGTAGATTGCGGCGAACCACTTCCGGAGCGGCAGGTGCGAGTCGTGCATGATCGTGCCGGACTTCACGCTGAAGTGGTAGCCGCATCCGATGCAGTGCCACTGGCCCCTGCCTTTGATCGGGCTCACGTCCATATCGCCGCACCGGGTGCACGCGACACCACTGGGCCAACGCAGAGCCTCCAGGTGCTTCCGGCAGGTGTCCTCGTTAGCGAAACGATCCAGTAGGGAGACGATGTCCATGAATCAGACTCCTAAGAAAAAGCAGAAGCTTACGAAGGTAGATATGGATGACGTGAAGCTAGCTGAGAAGGTGTTTGGCAAACGGCTGAAAAAAGAGCTCGACCGAGTGGCTGAAACCGCTGGCAGGAAAGGCGTTACGAAGTCCATACATGAATAGTAACACCCACACAGGATTGTGTCAAGTGCATAATTACCATCCGATACCGGACCCGGATCTCCTTCTCGAACGGCTCGATGTGGATATCGGAGACGCCCTTTAATACCGCGTCCGTGAGAAGGCCGTTGATGAACTTGACGACAGGGGCCGCGTCGAGCTCGGCCGCCATCTGGGAGTAGGCCTCTTCGTCCTCTTCCTCCTCGATGACCTCGACCTCGTCATCACGCCACTGCTCGAGCAGACTCGCCATCTGCTCGTCGTCCGTGCTGCCGAAGTACTGCTCGAGGTGCTTGCGGAGCGTGTACTCACCGACGATGACCGGCTCAATTTCGAGCTTGGTGATGAACTTGAGATCGTCGATCGCGGAGAAGTCCGTGGGATTGGTCATCGCTACGGTAAGCATCCGCCCGACCCGACGCAGCGGAAGGACCAGATGCTTGATAGCGACATGCCCAGGGATGAGCTTCAGGATCTTCTCGTCCACCGTGACCTAGATCGACCGCGGGGACGCGGTACTGCCTCGCGAGCATTCGCGTGAGCTCTTCCTCCTGGACGAACCCCAGGTGGACCAACGCATACCCGATCCGGTGGCCCTCCGTCTTCGAGACCGCGAGGCCCTCCTTCAACTGCTCCTCCGTGATCAGACCTTCCCGAACGAACAGGTCTCCGAGACGAATCTCTTGTGCGGTCTTGGCTCCCATCGGTGAGCAATCCTAACGGGGGGAAATCGGGGACGCGCAAACGCTGCGCCGCTTAACAATACAGGACCGTACCGTCACTCTACAAGAGAGATGGCGGAACGGCCAATCGGCCTTACGGCCCACCCGGCCTCAGCTTCATCGTCGGCCCCCACCCGCAGTCACGAGAGGGCGCAGTCGTTCGACGGTTGCAGGCCCGATTCCACGCACCCGCACCAGATCCTCAACCCTCGCAAACATCTGTTCTCCTCTCGCGTCGACGATTCGTGCGGCGAGCGCTGGCCCGATCCCGGGCAACGCGACCAGGTCGTCCACCGTCGCGCGATTGACGTCGACGGCCGACGCGGGGGACGTCCGGTGCCGTCGGGGGCGCCCCGGCGGCGCAGGGCGGGGCCTCGACACCGCGATGTGGGGTTCCAATTTCGCGACGGTCGCCGGACCGATGCCACGCACACGCGACAGGTCACCGGCGTCGCGGAACGGACCGGTCCGCTCTCGCTCCGCCACGATCGCCCGCGCTGCCACCGCACCGACTCCCGGGAGCCGATCCAGCTCCTGGGCAGTCGCCAGGTTGGGGTCGATGCGTTCGCCTGGCTCGAGTGGACGGGACCTGTGCTCAGCATCCGCGAGCGCCTCCTGGCTCGCGGCGAGCAAGGAATCTGTCACCTCGGCGACGTCCGGTGCCACGCTCCCGACCGGCCACATCAAGCGCACGGCGCTCACGGCAAACAACAACAGCGCGGTCCGGCGCAGTGCTCGGGTCTCGGAATCGTGCATTCAGAAATAGGACTCCCGCATCCAGAAAAATGACGTCGGCGCGGGGACAGCCGTATGCTTAGAGGGGTCGGCTGCTACAGGCCGCGTGGGCGCACCGGGATCGTGCCCGCCGACAACTGGAGTTGCCCCCACAGCATGAGCTGGAACTGCGTCGATCCGGTACGCTGCCCAACGAACGACTGACGGTCGTCGTAGCTCATCTGAACTCCCATCTCGAAACCGCTGACGCTGGTGTCGAGCGACAGGTTGATGCTCCGGAGGATTTGGTCGAGGAAAGCGACACATTCCTGGCGGGCGGTGGTCGTGCGGCACTCGCGCTCCGACGTGTATCCAGCCATCAGGGAGAGTCTGACCGCACGATCGAGGCGGCGAGCGAGCCCGCCAGGCGGCACGAACAGCGAGGACACCGTAATGTGGTGCTCACTTCGGTCCCGCTCCGTGTCCCCGGTCGGATCGACGCCCCGCCCCGCGCGAAACGCTCCGCGGTAGCTCGTCACGAGGGTCCCCCGCCAGGCGACCGAGACGGTGAGCGGGATCCGCACGTCCTCGGCGAAGCGGCGCTGCACGCCCTGGCCGCCGAATTCGGTTTCACGCTCGATGCGCGTAATGCCCGAAGAGAGGTTGACGGACCGGATCTTGGTCGCGGCGGGCAGGGTCAACGCGGGTAGCCGAGTCCTCACGTCCGGCCACCGCTTGAGCACCGTGCGGCGGTCGCTGCGCGTGTCCAGAGTCGTAGCCTCGGTCTGTTGGAAGCCAGCGTCGATACCGAGGCCGCCGGGGAGCACCACGCCCGAGCCGAGCGTCCAGGCAGACCGGTCCGTCAAGGTCGCCGCGGTATCGCCCTCGATGAGTCGAAAGCCCTCGGGGCCTCCAAAGCCGAACTGATAGCCGAGACCTGGGTCGACCGGGTCGCGATTGAATCGCGAAACGATTCCGTCCTGGTACGTCACTGTGAAGGGACGCAGAGCGCCGATCACAGACCGTAACTCGGTGATACTCGCGGGATCGTCCTCGTGGCCGGGACCGAGCCACGACTCGACCATCCGAGTGGGGTCGAGGGAGAAGTCCGCTCGCCAGTCGCGCCGACCGCTCGCGTTGCGAGCGAGGGCAAGCGTCGTATCGCCATCGAGAACCTGACGGTCGAGGAGATTCGCGTTACGGTCGGCCCGGTACACCGTGTTCCAATCGAAATCGCTCCTCAGCCACGAGAAGACACTCGGCCCGAAGGACACTCGGGTCTGTAGAGAGCGATTGGTCTCCCACCCGAGGTCGAGGCCGGCGGCGCGCGTCCGCTCATCCCGGACGAGAGCGCGCACCCGGTTGTCGGTGACGGCCTCTTGCGGCGGCAGGACGTCCCTCACGGTCGCCATCGTGAAGCTCGCCGAAAGGGGCGGTAACGGTCTGAATCGAACATCAGCAGCGGTCTGAAACCCCTCGCGGGGGGCCCGGGTCACGAGTGCCAGAGAGTCGTCCTCGTGCTCGATGATGCGCTCGAAACGCTGGATGCGGCTGTCGATCTTCGAGTAGCTCGTCCCTACGGAGACGCGTTCGGGATTCCACCGGAAACGCGAACCCAACACCTTATCTTCCAGGAAGCCGGGGAGCAGCGTGCGCACTACGCCAGTCGCGAATCTCGGCACGATCCCGAAGTCGCGCACAGCCGGGTCTCGGGCCCAGGACAAGCCGGCGTCGACGGCGTCAGCGTCGCGCTGGGTCGTCACGGAAGATCCCGCGATCGACGAGTAGCCGAGTCGAGCATCGAGTCCGTCCACGAGGAGTCCGACCCACGGATTCGCGGACCGGATCCGCTTCCGGAATGAGAGACCGACGCGGGTCTGTCGCGAGTCGGTGGCGCGGAGCCCTTCCAAGCGGTCGGCCCGAAGGTCCGAGTTCGCGAGGAAGCTGGGTGCCTGGGTCGTGCGGTCATAGTCCAGAGTGAGGGGTAGGTCGATACCCCATTCGGCCGGCATCCAGCTGTCGAGCGCGAGCCTCGAGTTCACGTTGACAGTGCGGTCGTCCTGGTAGGTCGGGTCGTCGCGGAGCTGGCGGAAGAACGCGCCTCGACTCGTGAGGCTCGCGCGAGTGGTGAGCACACCGGCACCGTCCATCTCGAAATCCAGGGAGGTCGCCACACCCGCGTCCCGGACCGAGCGACCGAGGCGAAGCTCGTCGATCCAGATCTCACCGGTCATGGGCAGCATGCCTTCGTTCCAGACCCCGATCGACATCTCCCGGACCGCCGCCAGGTTGGGCGCGCGCCCGCGGTCCTTGAGTACCACCGCGTACGTCGAATCCGAGGCCCAGACCGTCACCGGTGGATCGCCCGGTCCCCGCGCCGTGAGCAGGAGCGCTTCGGCACGTCGGCGTAAATCGAACCACTCTTCGAAGTCGATGACGATCTGTGGCAGCCAGTCCCCCGGAGCGACGCCGCCGGGGCTCGACGGAGGCTGAAGCGGAGTCCGGAAGAGATAGAAGTTCTCCGCGTCACTCCCCACCTTGAAGAAGAAATAGTGAGGTCGGTCGGGTCCGAAATCGCCCTCGCGAGGGACCACCCAAACCCGAGCCTGCCGGTACGCCAGGAAGTTCTGAGGTCGCTGCGGGAACCGGTGATAGACCTCGGCGCGAGCGTGCTCGGGCACGTCCTCGAAAAGGAGGCCGAGCGATTTCTCGTTGAACTCGATGCCTTCCCCTGAGAACGCCGCGGTCGGGTTTACGAGCTCTTCCAGCACTCCCGGCGGTGAAGCGTACTCGTCGCCTTCGGTCACTCGTGAAACAGAGGCGACCTCCACTCGGCCGAAGCCCGCGAGGGTGTCTCCGATGATACCGCTCAGGACACCCTCTCCGGCACGCTTGATCCAACGAGAGCCGACCAGCCGCATGCGCGCAAGTTGCAGGCGGTGGTTCTCCGCCCCGGTCAGGGTCAAGCGCATGTGCCGCACGGCGCGCAGATCCGCGTCACTGAACGCTCCGCCGACCTCGATCGCGTCGGTGCCCCGGACCGGGATGCGGTACAGTTGGAAGTCGGTGCCGGTCTCCGCCTTGGTGCGGGCCAGGAAGGGCGAGGTACCGTCGAGGCGCACGACGTAGCGGAGGTGGCGCTCGCGGATGTCCAGGTTGCCGTCCCGATCCAGATCTTCGGTATCCTGGCGCCCATTTCCTCGCGTGCACGTCGCGCGCGGATCAGCGATCCGATAGATGCGGCCGCGCTCGCTTTCGCACGTCTCACCCCAGACGCCGCGCGAGTCGGCCTCGTCGTTCCAGAGCTCACCGAGCCGGGGGTCGGCCTCTTGATCGAGCAGTCCGAGTCCCCATCGCCGCCCGGTCGTCGCACGCGTGCCAGAGGGATTGCCGAGGAGGTCGACAAAGAACGCGTCCTCGCTGACCGTGCCCAGGTCAATGACGAGCGTGAGCGCCTCCGCGCCCGCGGTATAGAACTCGATGAACTCCGTCTTGGTCAGGTCTAGCCCGTTTGTGGAAAGCGAGGTCGTGATGGATCGCCATGAGAGCTCTCGCACCGGACCGCGCCCAAACGAAAGGATCATTCCCGGCTCTCGGACCTCGGCACCGGCGACTCGGATCTGTCGGTCGATGTCGAGTCTGGGGAAGAAGCCCTCGTGGACGCCGACGCTGTCGCCGACCACCGACTCTTCCACCCAGGAGTGCTGCCAGACGAGGGGGACCGCGGTCGAGGCATCGAGCGAGGCCGGCAGAATCGACCGCGCGCCGTCCCGCATGGTCGGCGCGCTCGCGTGCGCCCAGTTCGAAGAGAGCAGCGACACCGGGAGCTGGGCCCGCGCGTCGAAGTCGTCGAGGAACGCCTGACCCGCCGTGTTGGGGTTCGGTAACGACACGGCGAACTCGCCGTTCACGGAAACCGAGGTTGCTCTGTCGAGCCGCAGCCCGGGAAGCCTGTCGAGCACACGGTCGATCCACGCCACCCGAGTCTGGTAGGACCCGCTCACTCCACCGAGCAACGCCGCCCCGGGCTCGGTCCCGAGAATCGGCCGGGTCACGACGGAGCGTTCCGAGCGGTACAGCCCTAGCACGTCGACGCCTCCTCCCACACCCAGGTCGGCATGGGAGCTAAGGCCGAACACCTGGGTGGGCGAGACCTGGAACAACGCGCGCTGCTCCCAGGTCGCACGAACCGGTGCGTCGGGGGTCGAGGCGAAGAGCTGCTCCGGCTCGAGCAGCCGGACCTGGCCGACGTCGTAGTCGATCTCGTAGTCGACCCCGTTCGTCAACACGCGGTCTCCGAGGAAGATGCGTTCACTCCCGTCTCGGATCCCGAACGCCCCGAGCGAGAAGGAGGAGATGACGCCTTCGCTGCGCAATCGGTACGCCAGCGTAAGCCGGAACCGGCCTGCGTTGTCACGCTCGAACGGATCCTCCTCTTCGTAGATTCGCGCATTCGCGTCCTCAGCGAGAATCCGGCTCGTTTCGATGTCCGTTAGCCCCGACGCCGGAAGCGGCGGCGGCTCCGCGAAGGGACGCAGCGTCGGGAACACGACGAAGGTCCCCTGTACCGGTGGCTGCTCCTGGAAAAACTCCGCACCCGGCGAGTACACGAACGAGGGGTCGAGCGCATCGACGGGAGCCTCGTCGTCGAGGCCGAAGAGTCTGAGGAATGTTACGTCCTCGCCCGACGGACCCCGTTTGAACGTCCGGCCAGCAGACAGCTCGCCGAGTGAGATCGTGAGCTCCACCGACGCATGCTCCACATCAGGAGACCCCGAAACGCGATAGACCTGGTGCATCTCCTGATCCCAGGTGGCGCGCCCAGGCTGATGGTTCGCCCCGGATGCCTTGAGCAGCTTGAGCGTGGGGCGCGCTCCGACGTTGTGGAGTCTCTCCGGGTTGTAGTCTCCCACGGTATCGCCGATCGCGGTCACGTACGTGACCGCGAGCATTTCATCCCTTCTCAGCGGCGAACGCAACGCCACCCAGAGTCCGCTCGGGTGCACGGAGTAATCGAGTCCGGGCTGGAGGTACCGGAACCACCCCGACTCGATCACGGTACCGGCCTCACCTTCGGCAATCGCATCCGCTTGGATGAATCCCTCGACCTGCTGCTGGAAGACCGGATCGTCTTCGAAGCGGTACAGCTGAATCGGGTCGAATCCTGGCACCACGGATGGCGGAGCGGACGCAGGATCCAAGGCCAAGGCGTCAACGTGCGGATACTCGTCGATCTCTCGCGGGTCGACCAAGAAGAAGAACTGACCACGTACGTAGTCCGCATCGTCGAGCACCAGCGTGTCTTGCTGAACGAAGCCGCGCTGGTCGCCGAGCCCCGTTAGCCTGAACTGGCGCGTATTCAGGTCGCCCCTCTGCTGCGCCCACACCGACTGGAACTCGAGCGGGCCGAGCTGTCCCTCCGCCTGGAATCCAAAGTTCCCGGCGGGGATGCCCTCGGTCAGAAAGCGGGAGTTGGTGGGCAACCGGAACTCGACGTCGCCCACCTCGAGACGCTGCAGGATGTCGTCCTCCCGACCCTCGTAGAAGATGTTGATGCGGTTCGAAGCGTCGAACTCGCGCGATTGGTCGAAGTCCACGTCCACGCGGATGCGGTCCGCGATGGCGCCATCGACCTGCACGCCGAACCGCAGATCGGGGCTCAGTTGGGGTATGAGGTTCGGATTGCAGCTGACCTTGAACTGTTCGTCACACGGCTGGAAACGCGCCCACTCCCCACCGAGCTCCATTCGGCTCGTGACGTTCAGAGCCAGGTCGGCGTATTCACTCTGAAACCTCGGCAGGGCCTCCTGCCCCGCTGGAGCTTCGGCCACACGACGAGGTGGTTCTGGGGGGGCGGGCAGGAAGAACGTAGAATCGGCCGCGTTCTGCCCCAAGGCGAGCACCCTCCACAGTTGGATCGGGTCGAGCAAAGGGGCGGCGACGGCGGAGGGGAGCCGCGTAAGGACCAGACCGGGCGCTTTGTGGGCGACGCGAAGCCCCAGACGGCCCTCGTAGACGGGGATTAGCTTCAACCCGAGCCGCACATGGGGCTCATCCGCGGCGGCGACCAAGCCTGAACGGACGGTCGTCGCGGGGACTGATAGGTCGCTCCGCAGAATCGTGTCGAGCGCGATCTCGAGGCTCGGAACGGCCGCGTGCGCACGTGTCCCGCCGCTGGCTGGAAGCACCGGCGTGAGCAGCGCCAGCCCGAGCAAGAGCGGAGAAACGCGCACGAGATCCCTCAGCGGCCGAACAGACGGGCCGGACGAGGGGTAGGGAGTGGCCGACACGCGATCAGCCACGATTTCTCGGACGCTACGATGGGCATGGGAGTCCTTACCAGATATCTGATCAGGGTCCACGTCGGCCCTTTCCTGTTCGCCCTCTCGACGCTGACCGCGCTCATCTTCCTCAACGCGGTCGCACAGCGAATCGAGGGGCTCCTGGGCAAAGGGCTCTCGTGGACGGTGGTTGTTGAGTTTCTGGCTCTCTCCTTACCTCATACGATCGCGTTGTCCCTCCCGATGTCGGTGCTCGTGGCGGTGCTGTACGCATTCAGCGAGATGACGTCGTCAAACGAGATCACCGCAATGTCCGCGGGAGGCATTCGGCCCGCGCGCCTCCTCGTGCCTCTCGTGGGGATGGGCGCCCTCATGACCGGCGTCATGTTGTACTTCAACGACGTCGTGCTCCCGGAATCCAACCATCGGTTAAAGAACCTCATGGTGGACATCGCTCGCAAGAGCCCTACGCTCGACCTGCGGGAGCAGATCGTAAACGAGATCCCCACCGAGTCGGGGCTCGACAGGTACTTTTTGACCGCTACGCGTATCGACCCCGTTGAGAGTACCCTGGAAGAAGTCACGATTTTCGATGGGAACAATCCGATCCGTCGGCGCACGACGTACGCCGCGCGCGGCGAGATGGTGTTCAACGTGGAGAAGACGGATCTCTACCTGACGCTCTACGACGGCGTCGTGCACGAGGTGCAGACCGACCGCGTAGGGGGCTTCCAGCGCCTGTACTTCGAGCAGCAGATCGTCCCGCTGCGCGGTATCGCGAACGAATTGGTGCGGCGCTTAGGTGGTACCGACCGCTCGGACCGCGAGATGGGCTTCGCTCTGCTCGCCGAGAACGCCAGGGCGAGAGAGATCCAGCTCGACTCCGTGCGGATCGAGAGTCGGGCCAGGACCTTGCAGGCCGTGAGGCTCGCGCTGGGGCGGCCCACAAGCGACGACTCGGCCGCGGCCGCGGACGTGCGCCCCCCCAGCGCGGGCGGACCGGTGACCGTCACCGGGGACGGCGAAACCCTGCTTTCCTGGGACGGGGTCACCCAAGCCGCCGTGATCTCCAGCCGCACGCGCGCAGCCCGGGCAGAATCGCTCAGACGGACTGCTTACCGCTACCAGGTCGAGATCCACAAGAAGCTCGCGATCGCCTTCGCGTGCAGCGTCTTCACGTTGATTGGCCCGCCCCTCGCGGTGCGCTTTCCGCGGGGTGGAGTCGGCATGGTCGTGCTGGCATCGAGTGTGATCTTCAGCATCTACTGGACCGGACTCATCGGCGGTGAGATCCTCGCGGACCGCCGCATCGCGAGCCCCGCGGTCACGATGTGGATGGCGAACGTGGTCTTCTTCATCGTCGGCATCGTATTGGTCAGCCGCATGGCACGCGCGGGCTCTACCGTGCGCGGCGGCATGCTCGACGACCTCTTGAGCAACGCGGGCGACGGCCTTGCACGCCTCCTGGGAGGCCGGAGAGAAGGGGTGGCCCCGTGAACCGGCTTCTCGACCGGCTCGTTGCCGGGACCTTCCTTCGCCACTTCCTGGTCTTCGTGATCGCCGGCCCCCCGCTCCTCGTCATCGGCCACATCACCGAGAACATGGACGACTTCATCGATCGCGGCCTGAGCATCGCCGAGGTCGCGGAGGCGTACGTGTTCATGATGCCGATGTTCATCAAATGGTCGTTCCCGTTCGCTGCGCTGATCGCGGCGGTCTTCACGGTCCACGGGATGACGGTCCACCGTGAGCTCGTCGCGGCCAAAGCCGGGGGCATTTCGTTTCATCGGCTCATCGTGCCTATCGTGGTGATGGGCGTGCTGCTCACCGGTGTGGCGCTCGCGCTCACCGAGCTCGAGCCGCGCGGCAACCGCATCGCCGCGGCGATCCTACGAAACGAGGATCCGCGGCGCTCTTGGCGCTCCGACTTCGTCTACCGCTCCGAGAGCGGTCTGACGTGGCAGATCCGTCGACTCACTGTCGGCGACGGGCGCATGACCGGCATAGTGATCGAGCGTCCACCCAGGGACGGTTCGACCGGACTACACATACTCGCGGACTATGCGACCTGGGATTCAATACAGGGATGGGGGTTGCGGCGAGGCTATCTGCGCACGCTCACGGCCGATTCGGCGGAGCAGTCCATCCAGTTCAGTCGCCTCATCATGCGGGACATGGTCGAGAGACCGGACGAGCTGTTGGAGGCTCCGCGTGAGCCGGACGAGATGACCTACGCTGAAATCGATCGCCTCGCGGGCATCCTCGAGCGCACGGGGGGCAATGCGACAGAACTGCTGGTAAAACGTGAGCAGAAACTGTCGCTCGCCGTCGCGACGCTCGTCGTACTCTTGTTCGGTGCGCCGCTGGCGACGAGCAACCAGCGAGGTGGAACAGCCTACGGGATAGGCATTTCGCTCGGGACCGTGATCGTCTACGTCCTGATGCTCAAGATTTCCGGGGCGGTCGGTGAGGCGGGAGCCGTCTCGCCGCTCATGGCGGCGTGGCTCCCCAACTTCGTCTTCTTTGGGGCGGCCCTGGTACTCCTGACGCGAGTACGCACTTGACCGAGGGTGTCCCCTTGGTCAATGTTCGCAGCTTACTAGCTTGTAGGCGTCCCAAACCTCGAGACCCACGCTGTCGCCAGTGCGCCGCTCAGCACTTCTTCGACCGGCCCGCGCAGAACGGTGTCGTACCCGGAGTTCACCGATACGACCAGCGAGCCACCGGACATCTCCACCGTGACGTCGCCCGCTTCCACGAGCCCTTCAGCCACCGCCGCGACCGCAACCGCGCACGCGCTAGTGCCCGAAGCACTGGTGCGCCCCACGCCCCGCTCCCAGATGAGCGCGCGCACGCGGCCGGGACCGAGCGGTGTCGCGAGTTGTACGTTCGCTCCATCGCTCAGAGCGGGGTGGGATACCAGGAAGGGGCCGAGACTCTCGAGTAGCTCTTCGGTGGGGTCGGGCACGAGCGTGACCAGGTGTGGATTGCCCACCGAGACCGGGACGACGTGAAGCGGCACGCCATTCGGGCCGGTGAGCCCCCCCCGCTCGTCGAGTGCGCTCGCTTCCAGACCGACGGCTTCGGGCCCGACGCGACACCGCCCCATGTCGACCGAGACATCGTATGTGGCTCCCCGAACGCCGTGGACGGTCATCTCGATCTGAGCCCCACCGACCTCCACCGCGAAGGACGCCTCGCCCACGAGGCCCTCCCGCGCGAGGTAGGACGCGAGGACCCGCAGGCCATTCCCGCTGCGCTCGAACTCGCTGCCGTCGGGGTTGAACATGCGCAGCCGTATTCCGTCGAGATCGTGGGCCGCGAGAAGCGCCACGACCCCGTCTGAACCGACACCCCGGTGCCGATCGCACACCGCCTCGACCGCCTCGGGAGTCGCCGACCAAGCCGAACCCTCCCGGAAGACCAGGTAGTCGTTCCCTAAACCGTGTGCCTTGTAGAACGAAGTGCCGAGACTGGGTCGGGGCGGCCAGCGCTTCATGCGTCGTTTCGTGTGGTGTTGGGTGGCTTTGTTCGCGAACGATGGAACGCGAGCGGGTCGCGCGCCATGTCAACTTGGCGCTCCTCGTGACCGACGCTAGCTTCTTGTGAGTAAATCTGGGGCGATTTGAGGTGTATTGCGGCCCGCGGGACTCGCCCGGTGTGACGAGCCCGCGAACGAGCTAAAAGACCGACGCCCCGTCGCGCACTGTCGCGAGGGGCCTTTTGTTGTAGAGGGATCAATGGCGTCATCCGCAGGCCGGGTCCGTTTGATGCGGGAAGAGTTGCAGCGCAGGATCCTCGTCCTCGACGGCGCGATGGGCACGATGATTCAGCGCCACGAGCTCAGCGAGGAGGATTTTCGGGGTCAGCGCTTCGCGGATACCGACACTGCCCTCTTCGGAGCCAATGACCTTCTGTGCCTCACGCAGCCCGCCTTGATTCGCGGCATCCACGCCGAGTACCTGCAGGCGGGCGCCGACCTGATCGAGACCAACACCTTCAGCGCGAACAGGATCTCGCTCGCGGACTACGGACTCGAAGAGCGCGCGCGTGAGCTCAACCGCGCCGCCGCCCAGCTCGCCCGCGAGGCCGCTGACGAGGCCGAGGCGCGCGACCCGTCTCGCACCCGCTGGGTTGTCGGCGCGCTCGGCCCCACGAACCGCACGGCGTCCCTCTCGCCCGACGTCGGTGACCCCGGCGCGCGCAACGTCACCTTCGACGAGCTCATGCAGGCGTACCAGGAGCAGGGGCGTGGCCTGCTCGAGGGCGGCGTCGACATCCTCATGGTCGAGACCGCCTTTGACACGCTGAACGCCAAGGCGGCGCTGTACGCCCTCTCGCTCGTGCTCGCCGAGTCGGCCGTCGACACGCCGGTCATGATGTCCGGCACGATCACCGACCAGAGCGGGCGTACACTCTCCGGCCAGACGCCCGAGGCGTTCTACAACGCGGTCGCTCACGGCGTGCACCCGGGACCGGGACGCGACACCGGACTCCTCAGCGTGGGGCTCAATTGCGCGCTCGGGATCGACCAGCTGCGACCGCATCTGGAAGAGCTGTCCGACGTGGCACGGTTACCGATCAGCTGCTACCCCAACGCGGGGCTTCCGAACGAGTTTGGCGAGTACGACGACACCCCGGACCACATGGCGAGTGTGACCTCCGACTTCGTGGACGCGGGTTTCCTGAACATCGTGGGCGGCTGCTGCGGGACGACCCCAGACCACATCCGGGCGATCGCGGAGACCGTCGCGGGGCGCGCGCCACGCCAGGTGCCGGAGCCGCCCCAGCGAACCCGGCTCTCCGGGCTCGAGCCGCTGACGATCGGTCCGGACTCGCTGTTCGTCAACGTCGGCGAACGCACCAACGTCTCGGGCTCCAGGCGATTCGCTAGCCTCATCAAGGAGGGTGACCATGGAGCCGCGGTCGAGGTCGCGCGTCAGCAGGTTCAAGGTGGAGCGCAGATCATCGACGTGAACATGGACGAGGGACTGCTCGACGGAGCCGCTGCGATGCCGCGCTTCCTCAACCTACTCGCGTCGGAGCCGGAAATCGCCCGCGTCCCCGTGATGGTCGACTCCTCCGACTGGGACGTGATCGAAGCCGGCCTCAAGACGCTTCAGGGCAAAGGAGTCGTGAATTCGATCTCGCTGAAGGACGGCGAGGACGCGTTCCGCGAACGCGCGCGCGCCGTGCGGCGCTACGGCGCCGCCGCCGTCGTCATGGCGTTCGACGAGGAGGGTCAGGCGGACACTCTCGAGCGCAAGGTGGAGATCTGCGAGCGTGCGTATCGGATCCTCGTGGACGAAGAGGGCTTCCTTCCCGAGGACGTCATTTTCGACGCCAATGTCTTCGCGGTCGCGACAGGAATCGAAGAGCACGACCAGTACGCGATCCGGTTCATCGAGGCGGTGCGGCGAATCAAGCAGGCGTGTCCCCACGCGCTGACGAGCGGGGGCATCAGCAACGTTTCGTTCTCGTTCCGGGGCAGCCCGGAGGTGAGAGAGGCGATGCACGCCTCCTTCCTCTACCACGCCATCGACGCCGGACTCGACATGGGCATCGTGAACGCGGGTGCCCTACCCGTCTATGACGAGATTCCGGCCGACCTGCTCGAGCCCGTGGAGGACGTTCTCTTCGCGCGATCTCAGGGGGCGACGGAGGTACTCACTCAGCTCGCTCTCGAACGGAGGGGCACCACGGAGCGTCGCAGACAGGAGGATCTGACCTGGCGGGAGCTGGACGTGCACGAGCGGCTGTCGCACGCGCTCGTCCAGGGCATCGATCAATTCGTCGAAGAGGACGCGGAGGAGGCGCGCCAAAAGCTGCCCCGAGCGCTCGACGTGATTGAAGGACCGCTCATGGACGGCATGAACGTCGTCGGCGACCTGTTCGGGAGCGGACGCATGTTCTTGCCACAGGTCGTGAAGAGCGCGCGCGTCATGAAGAAGGCGGTGGCATGTCTCCTCCCGTTCCTGGAAGCCGAGAAGACAGGCACGACCGCCAAAGGCAAGGTCCTGCTCGCCACGGTGAAGGGGGACGTGCACGACATCGGCAAGAACATCGTGGGCGTCGTGCTGCAGTGTAACGGCTACGCGGTGGTCGATCTCGGGGTGATGGTGCCCGCCGAACGTATCTTGGAGACCGCGCGAGCGGAGGCTGTCGACGTGATCGGTCTGTCCGGACTGATCACGCCTTCGCTCGGCCAAATGGTGCACGTCGCCCAGGAGATGCAAAGGACCGGATTCCACGCCCCGCTGCTGATCGGAGGCGCGACGACGTCCAAAGCCCACACCGCCGTGAAAATCGAGCACAACTATGACGGCACTACCGTTCACGTGCTGGACGCCTCCCGAGCGGTCGGGGTCGTCTCGGCCCTGCTCGACGACGAACGTCGAGACGCGTTTGTCGCTGAAATGCGGGCTGGTCACGAAGCCGAACGCGAGCGCCGAGCCGCGCACGCCGCGCGCACGGAATTGCTCCCGATCGCGGTCGCGCGGGCGCGGTCCGAGGCGCTGGACTGGGAGTCATACGACCCACCTGCACCGTCACGGCCGGGGGTTCACGTCTTCGACGTGGAGATCGCGGAGTTGCGGGAATACATCGATTGGACGCCGTTCTTCCAAGCGTGGGAGTTGGCAGGCAAGTATCCCGCCATTCTCGATGACGGGGTCGTCGGAGAGCAAGCGCGTATCCTCCTCGGGGATGCCGAGTCACTGCTGGACAGGCTCGTCGCGGAGCGACGCGTGCGCGCGTGCGCCGTCGTGGGTTTTTTCCCGGCCAACGCGATCGGAGACGACCTCGAGCTCTACACGGACGATGCTCGTACAGAACGCCGCGCCGTTCTCCACCACCTCCGCCAACAGTTCGCGAAGGAGGGGCGCACGAACCGTTGTTTAGCCGACTTCGTGGCCCCGGCTGACTCCGGAAAGCCCGACTGGATCGGTGGCTTCGCGGTTACGACCGGGATCGAGGTGGAGGAGATGGCGCGTGAGCTGGAGGACGCCGGCGACGACTACACCGCGATCCTGGTGAAGTCGCTCGCCGACCGACTCGCGGAGGCGCTGTCCGAGCTCATGCACGAACGCGTGCGGCGCAAGCTGTGGGGATATGCGCCGGAAGAGCGGCTGTCGTACGACGCGCTGGTCGGGGAAGCCTACCGAGGTGTGCGCCCGGCACCTGGATACCCCGCGTGTCCGGACCATACCGAGAAGCGCACGCTGTTCGAGCTGCTCGACGTCGATGCCACGCTCGGAATCGGACTCACCGAAAGCTTCGCGATGACCCCAACGGCATCCGTGAGCGGTTGGTATCTGTCGCATCCCGACGCGGTGTACTTCGGCGTGGGCAGGATCGGGCGTGATCAGGTCGAGGATTACGCCGAGCGGAAAGCGTGGACCGTGGCGGAAGCCGAGCAGTGGTTGTCGCCCAACCTAGGGTACGATCCGGAAGGAAGCTCGCGGTGAGAGCCTTGATTGACGATGGACTCGTTCACGTATTCGACGGGGCGATGGGCACGCTTCTTTACGGCCGCGGCGTGTTCGTCAACGTGTGCTACGATGAGCTGAACAGGCGCCGGCCTGAGCTCGTGCGTCAGATCCACGACGAATATGTTTCGGCCGGCGCCGAGATCCTCGAGACGAACACGTTCGGCGCCAACCCGGTGAAGCTGTCGTCGTACGGGCTAGCGGAGCAGACCGAAGAGATCAACCAGGCGGCAGCCGAGCTGGCGCGAGCCGCCGCGGGCGATCGCGCAAGCGTCGCAGGCGCCATCGGGCCGCTCGGCATTCGCATCGAGCCGTGGGGCCCGACAGCCCGTGAAGAGGCGGTCGACCTCTTCACAAGACAGGTGAACGGGCTGCTCGAGGGCGGGGTCGACGGCTTCGTGCTCGAGACGTTCTCAGACATGAGCGAAATCGGGTGCGCGGTTGCGGCTGTGCGAGACCTGACCGACCTCCCGATCATCGCGCAGATGACCGTGGGGGTGGGCGGTAAGACCGCGTACGGAAACGACGCGACGCTGATCGCACGTGAACTGACCGAGCTCGGAGCCGACGTCATCGGCCTGAACTGTTCCGTCGGCCCAGCGGTCATGCTCGATGCCATCGAGGAGATGGCGGAAGCGACCAACTTGCCGCTGGTCGCGCAGCCTAATGCCGGCCTGCCCCGTACCGTCCGAGATCGAAAAATGTATCTCGCCAGCCCCGAATACATGGCGCAATACGCGAAGCGCATGATCGATGCGGGGGTGCGCTTCGTGGGGGGGTGCTGCGGCACAAACCCGGACCACGTGAAGCAGATCCGGATCGCGGTGGCTTCGCTGCAACCGAAGAACGTCTTTGTCGCCGAGCCCGTGGCGGCAGCGGGCGTCGACGCAGCCCGAGAACCGGTACCCCTCGATGTTCGCTCCGCATGGGGCCGCAAACTGGCTCAGGGGGAGCCGGTAGTGTCGGTGGAGATCATTCCGCCACGCGGCTGGGACCGGGTCGCGCTGGTCGAGCCCGCCCAGCGCTTGAAGGTTGCGGGAGTCGATGCGCTGGCGATCGTGGACAACCCGAGATCGCTCAGCCGAATGGGTGCTCTCTACGCCGCGCTGATCGTCGAACACGAGGTCGGCATTGAATCGCTGGTTCACTACACCTGCAGGGACCGCAACATGCTCGGCATGACCTCGGACCTCCTGGGAGCCGCCGCTGCGGGTATTCGTAACGTTCTCCTGGTCAGTGGTGAACCGCTGCCGCAGGGTCCCTATCCGGACACGACCGCAGTGTTCGACATCGACTCCATCGGGCTGACCAACGTCGTGAACGGTCTGAACCGCGGCATCGATCCGGGCGGCAACTCGATCGGGGCGCCCACGGAGTTCGTGCAGGGCGTCGCAGCCAATCCTCGCGCGGTCGATCAAGAGCGCGAAGTCGAGCGCTACCGATACAAGGTCGAGGCGGGAGCCGACTTCGCCGTCACCCAACCGATCTTCGACCCGGAAGCACTCGAGCGATTCCTCGAGCGCGCGGGAAGCGCAAGCATCCCGGTCATCGCGGGGATTTGGCCCTTTCTGAACCTCCGGAACGCCGAGTTTCTCGCGTACGAGGTGCCGGGCGTGGTCGTACCCGATGAGATCGTCGAGCGCATGCGCAGCGCCCAGAAAAGCGGTTCTGACGCCGCCCTCGAGGAAGGCGTGCGCATCGCTCTCGAGATGATCGAAGCGGTGCGGCCGCACGTGCAAGGATACCACCTCAGCGCCCCCAGCCGGCGCGTCGACGTAGCGCTGCGTGTGCTAGGTGAGGCAGGCGTCAGCGCGACCGCGTAATCCCTGCTACGGCCGGCCCGAGGCGTTCACCTATGGGGTCAGGCGTGGACGGATGTGGCCTGCTAATCAGTTAAGTGCCCGTCGTTCTAGGAGCGGGTTGGTAGGCCATGCAGAAGCCCATTCGGAAGCCCAGAATCGCCACTACAGCAACACCAACGGCAGCCCCAGGGCGCAAAGTCCGCTCACGAAGCCCATCGAGCGGAAGGGCTGAAGGACGATGCTGGCCGGAAAGGCCCTTCACGAGCAATCGTCGGACACCCTGACGCCCTTGGCTTCCAACGCGGCCGCGTCCGTGCAGCTCACCTTCGTGCTGTTGAGCCAGACCGCGTCGCCGGCCCCGAGCCCTGTGTTGTCCAAGAGGGGCTGGATGTTGCTGAGGTCCGGATTGGACATGAGTAATAACGTCGTCAGGCTCGTGAGCCCGCTCAGCGGGCTGATGTCGGTGATCGAGTTGTTGTCGAGGAAAAGGGTCGTCAGGCTCGTGAGCCCGCTCAGCGGACTGATGTCGGTGATCGAGTTGTTGTCGAGGAAAAGGGTCGTCAGGCTCGTGAGCCCGCTCAGCGGGCTGATGTCGGTGATCGAGTTGTTGTCGAGGAAAAGGGTCGTCAGGCTCGTGAGCCCGCTCAGCGGGCTGATGTCCGTGATCGAGTTCCTCGAGAGGTCGAGGAACGTCAGGCTCGTGAGCCCGCTCAACGCGCTGATATCGGTGATCGAGTTTCCGCCGAGGCCGAGGACCGTCAGGCTCGTGAGCCCGCTCAGCGCGTTGATGTCCGTGATCGAGTTGCTGCGGAGGTCGAGGAACGTCAGGCTCGTGAGATTCTGGATCCCAAGCAGGCTCACGAGCCAAGCGCTGGGGGCCGTCAGGGCCGTCAGGGCCGATGCCAGGCCGCAGGTGAGATCCTCCTGGGCACCGACCGAGAGTGCAGCCCGGATCGCTGCCTCCAGGTTAGCATCCTCGAACGTCGCGATGGCCGCGTCCGGGTGATCGCTGCAAAGCTCGCTGGGTCGTGGACCGGTGGGGTCGCCGCAGCCGAGCGGGAGAAGAACACAGACGAAGATGAGCCGTAGTACACATCGATTCATTCCAGACCCTCCTGACAAACGGCCTAAAGGTCTTGGCGTCGGGTAGGTCGTCCTGGGCGTCTACAGCTGGCCTGCGCCCCTACGTAATGACGGTCCCGAACGCGACTACAGCAACACCCACGGCAGCCCCAGCGCGAGCAGCCCGCTCACGATGATCACTCTCGCGAGGCCCGTTGAGCGGAAGGGCTGGCGCTGGTCGGCTCAGGACCCGCATAAAACAAGAGCTCTGAGTGGACGTGTTGCCGCCGTGTTGCCGCGCGATTGGGCGCGGTTGACGGATTTGGCCGGTGTTTTCGCCACCCCATCGCCAGGCAGCGGGCAGGCCGGGACGGCAGGCAGACACCGCATTTGTGAGGTGCCGCCACAGCCCCGCTTCGTGCTCGTCGTGCTGGCCGCTGTCTCGCTGTCCGAAGTGACCTGCCGGACCGGTTAGGACGGAACCGAGGCGCTTGCAGGCGGACGTGGGCGAGCAGGCCTCTGTGGCCTTCACGCTCGACGTTTACTCAGCCAGCCTGCCCGACACGCAGGAGGGCGCCGCCGAGGCACTCGACGCCATGCTCGGCGGGGCCTGACGACGGAGTCACCCCGCCGCCATGCAACAGATCGGCAACAAATGGGCACGAAAGCGGCCCCTCGGGAGAACCCCGAGAGGCCGGCAGTCCTTCCGCCGCCTCAGTGCCGGAGGAGGGACTTGAACCCCCGACACGCGGATTATGATTCCGCTGCTCTGACCAACTGAGCTACTCCGGCAATGGGGAAAAAAGCTGATCTGGCCGTGGGGTCGTGTCAACCGGCTTGCGCTGCGTTGCTCCGCCTGCGACGCTCACTCCCGACGGGACATGAACAGCCTTTCGAGGATCCCCGTATCCAGGGGTGTCCCTCCCTCTTTGCCCGGAGGATCCATGGATCCCGCGAGTATTGCGATCGGTGCAGCGGCCGTCCTCGGTGTGACGATCCTCACCAGCCTCAGGATCCTTATGGAATACGAACGCGGCGTGGTCTTTCGGCTCGGGAAGCTCACCCGCGCCAAGGGCCCCGGGCTCATCTTCCTCGTGCCCTGGGGCATCGAGCGCATGAAGAAGATGGACCTGCGTATCGTGGCACTGGACATCGCGCCTCAGGACACGATCACGAAGGACAACGTGAGCGTCCGCGTGAACGCGGTCGTCTACTTCCGCGTCGCCGATCCCACGACCGCGGTTATCGAGATCGAAGACTACTACTTCGCGACGAGCCAGTTGGCGCAGACCACACTGCGCTCGGTCATCGGCCAGTCGGAATTGGATGAGCTGCTCGCCGAACGGGACAGGATCAACGAGAGCGTCCGTAAGATCATCGACCAGGGCACGGACCCGTGGGGCATCGAGGTCACTGCCGTCGAAGTCAAGGATATCGATCTACCGCAGGAGATGAAGCGGGCCATGGCCAAGCAGGCCGAGGCCGAGCGCGAGCGGCGCGCGAAGGTGATCAACGCTCAGGGTGAGTATCAGGCGTCTGCCAAGCTCGCGGCAGCCGCTGAGATCATTCAGGAGTTCCCCGTCGCGATGCAGCTCCGATTCCTGCAGACCGTGACTGAGGTCGCTGCGGAAAACAACTCGACGACGCTCTTCCCGATCCCCATCGAGTTGTTCAAGCCGTTCGTCGATCCAGGTGAGCCAGCCAGCGAGGAGGCGCAGGCACGCGCGCTCAAGGTCGCTGCCGAAACGCTTGCGGAGGCCCTGCCCGGCAGCGGGGAATCCAGCCAACTCCAGAGCGTGGCGAAAAAAATGATCGGTATGGCGGCGGAGGGCGAGGGCACGGAGAAGGTGCTGACTGGACCAGACGACACCGAGTAGCCGCGAGGCATGAGCGAGTCGAAGCACGGCGGCGTGCCGGCCCGGCGCGATGAGCCTGGGCCGGCGGCGCCATCTTCGGGCCGGCGATTTCCGGCGGGCGAAATCGATGCCATCCTTCGACGCGCCGCCAAGTCCGAGGAGTCACGACACGTACCGGCGCAGCACGACCTGACCGTGACGGAGCTCATGGAGGTCGCCCGCGACGTCGGTCTCGATCCGCTGGCGGTGCGTAGGTCCGCGTCGATCGAGAAGGTCGGCGGAACCGGGGCCCTGGCGGCGACGCTCGGAGCCCCCGAGCGGCGCGAGGTCCGAGCGAGCATGCTCGGCGGCCTGCCGCCCGATCGCCGTAGCCTGGCGCGTGTGGCGGAAAAGGTTCTCGGCCGCTCCGGTGACATCCTGGAGGACGACCCCGAGCGCTTCGTATGGCGCGAAAGTCATGGCGTGGGGCGAACGACCGTGACCGTCTCAGGCGAGGGAGCCAGCGACGTCTCGATCGTGGCCGACCGTACGGGTCACTACCTCGTGCACTGGTTCCTCGGGCTGCTCGGTTGGGCCGGCTTGAGTGCCATCACACCGTTCAGCGTGGGCCCGCTGGCGGCAAGCCTGCTGTGGCTGGTGACGCCTGTCCTGCTTGCGCGGCCGTTTTGGACGCGCTCGGACCGGGCCACGCTCGAGACGCTCGACGAGCTCGCGATGGAACTGCTCCGGGTCGTGGACGAAGCCACTCCGGAGTCGTAGCCGCCCGGAGGCGTAGCCACAGCAAAGCGGTTGGCTGCTACCGCGTGGCCCCGTTCGTCGTATCGGTCAGCGGGAGCGTGCTGTCCCTAGGCTGTGCGAAACGATAGAGGATCTCGCCGTCTTGAATCATGCCGAAGCGCTCGCGCGCGATGCGCTCGAGCGTCACGGAATCGATCTGCATGGAGTCAGCCCATGCACGGAGCGAATCGATCTGACGGTTGAGCTCGGCGAGATCGGCCTTCTCCCGCTCGACCGCCGCCCGAGCGTCCCTGAGCTCGAACCACGAGTACTCGCCCCCGAACACCGCGTAGTACGCCGCGAGCAACAGAAGGCCTGGCAGAATCGCCTTCTTCAGCCTGTGCACGACCGCTAGCCTCCCCAGACGGAGCGACCCAGGTACCGAGCCCGACTGCCGAGCTGCTCTTCGATGCGCAGCAGTTGGTTGTACTTGGCGACCCGGTCGGTACGGCTGGCGCTGCCTGTCTTGATCTGGCCAGCGCCTGTGGCGACCGCAAGGTCGGCGATGAGCGTGTCCTCGGTCTCGCCGGACCGGTGCGAAACGACGCTGTTGTATCCGGCCTCGCGTGCGACGCGCATCGTCTCCAGCGTTTCGGTCAGCGTCCCGATCTGGTTCACCTTGACGAGGATCGCGTTCGCGGCGTCGTCCCTGATGCCTCGCTCCAGCCGATCCACGTTGGTGACGAAGATATCGTCGCCGACGATCTGCACGCGCTCGCCCAAAGCGTCGGTGAGCTGCCTCCAGCCATGCCAGTCGTTTTCGTCGAGGGGGTCCTCCAGAGAACGGATCGGGTATTTGTCGATCCACTCGGTCCAGAACTCGACCATTCCGGCAGCGTCCCGCCGCTCACCTCCCGACCAGTGGAACACGTATTCCCCTTCTTGGAAGAACTCGGTAGCCGCGGCGTCGAGCGTGATGACGAGGTCCTCCCCCGGGCGGTAGCCCGCCTCCTCGATAGCGCGCAGCACGAGCTCGATGGCTTCTTCGTTGCTCGCCAGATCAGGCGCGAACCCGCCCTCGTCGCCGACCGCGGTATTCTTGCCCAGCGCGGAGAGCACCTTCTTGAGGTGGTGGAAGACCTCGACACCCATGCGCAGGCCCTCGGAGAACGTCTCCGCCCCGACAGGCATGACCATGAATTCCTGGATGTCGACGTTGTTGGGCGCGTGCGCCCCGCCGTTCAGAATGTTCATCATCGGCACCGGAAGCAGATTGACCTCGCCGCCACCCGCGAGGTAGCGCCACAGCGGCATGTGGTTCTCAAGCGCAGCCGCACGCGCCGCGGCCATCGACACCGAGAGGATCGCGTTGGCACCGAGATTCCGTTTGTTCGGCGTGCCGTCCAGCTCGAGCATCGTGCGGTCGATGTCCAGTTGCTCGCGGGCCTCGAAGCCCCGAAGCGCGCCGGCGATCACGGTGTTTACGTTTTCGACAGCGCGCAGGACTCCTTTTCCGAGGAAGCGATCACGATCTCCATCCCGCAGTTCGACAGCCTCGTGGGCACCCGTGGAGGCGCCGGAGGGGACGGCGGCCCTGCCCCGGACGCCGGTTTCCAGGGTGACCTCGGCTTCGACCGTCGGATTGCCCCTCGAGTCCAACACCTCACGTGCACGCACATCCACGATGGCCGACACCTAGCCTCCCCTCTCTATGCCCGAGTCGCCGAAGTCTGCAGGTCCCGCAGCGCCTGCCAAGCTCGGTCGGCGAGGTCGTCTCTGTGTTCGACGTCGTACGAATGGACCGGAATCGGAGTCCCGAATCTGATCCGGATAACGCCGGGCCGGACAAGGATCGCATTTTTCCTCATCACGTCTCTGGACCCGATGACCGCGGTCGGAACCACTTCGGCGCCGGCCTGAATCGCCAGAACGAACGCGCCCTTCTTGAACCGCTGCAATTCCCCCGTCGGCGAGCGTGTCCCCTCAGGAAACATGATGATGCTTGGACCGTCATCTTCCAACCTCTGACGCGCGATCCGCAGCGATTCCACGGCGAGGTCACGGTCGTCGCGATCGATGTAGATGTGCCCGCACGCTCCGACCGCCATGCCGAGGAAGGGCACCCGCGCAACTTCTTTCTTCGCCACGAACACATATAGACCGGGACAGAAACCGGCCAAGGCGAGAGGGTCGAACCAGGACGTGTGATTCGCCACCACGACCTGCCGTGCCGCAGAGTCGATGTTTTCCGCCGCTTCGACCTCGACGCGCACGCCGGCGATACGGAGCATCAGCCTCGACCAGGCGCGCGAGACTTCCGCGCATACACAGTCGGCGTTCGCAGCGTTTCGGTAGACGGCCCACGCAATCCGCGTCGCATACCAGATCGTGGCCGGGATCCCAAACGCCAGCAGCGCGAACAGACGGATCACCGGTCGCCGCTCCCGAAGTGGTCGAAACCAGCTCGCCCCAGCGGCCGTGGCTCCCCGTCGCCGCGATCGAGCCACACGCCCTCCCCCTCGAGCACATGTCCGACGCGGGTCAAGTCGAGCCCAAAGCGGTCCTCGAAGTGAGCCACGTCGACGATCCCCGGGTCGGTGACGAAGAGCAGCTCGTAGTCCTCGCCCCCATGCAGCGCCGCCTCCAGCGCGCCCTCGGCTCCGAGGGCAGCGAGGGCGGCGTCGGCGATCGGGACGGCACCCGCCTCCAAGACAACCTTCACGCCAGACGCGGCAGCCAAATGGCCGACGTCACCGGCTAGGCCGTCGGATATGTCCATGAGCGCGTCGACCCATTCCCGCTCGACCAGACAGCACGCTTCGTCGATACGCGGCGTCGGACGGGCGAAGGCTGCGCGTGCTCGGGGGGACGGCTCACCCCCCTGGCGCCAAGCCTGGACGGCGGCGGCGCTCGCGCCGAGGCGCCCGGTCACCCAGATCTCGTCGCCGGCCTCAGCCCCATTCCGCAATACCGGCCACGGCGTGCGGCCCACGACCACGACATCGAGCACGAGGGGCCCTGGCGAGCGGGAGAGATCCCCACCGAGAATCGCTCCACCAAGCGCTTGCACGGCTTCCTCAAGGCCGACCTGCAGTGCCTCCAAATCGACGTCTGGGGCCTCCGGGACCGCAATGGACACCAGCAGCCCGAGGGGGGTCGCCGCCATGGCCGCGAGGTCTGAGAGCGCGGTCGCCGCCGCGCGGTACCCGATCTCACGGTCCGAGAGCCAGCTCCGTCGGAAGTGCACGTCCTCGACGCACATGTCGGTACTCAGGACCCACCCGCCTTCGATGACCGTCGCGTCGTCACCGGGTCCGACCCGGACCGCCGCTGGCAGCTCACCACCAAGAGTGATCGCCATGCGAATCCGGTCGAACTCCGCCCCCGGGCCGAGTCGGACGGTGCGCGGCGGGTGATCGCTCATCTCACCGGGCTGGGTCCGCGTCGTAGAGAACAAAGGGCAGGTCGAGGTCCGAGACGCCCACGCTCCGCTCCCTGAGAGCGTCCGGGAGGCAGCGGATCACGTCACTCGGGGTGAGCGCCGGACCACGGCCGGCGAGACGCGCGGAGCGGCCCGTCAGGTAGAGTCCAACCACGCCGGCTTCGGTGGCGCCCAGCCCCTGGGCCAGGAGCGATGCGCACACGCCCGTCAGCGCGTCGCCCATGCCCGCGGATGCGAAGTCGGACGAACCCTGAGAGTCGACGTGCACCTCGCCTCCCGGCGCCGCGACCAATGAAGGAGCCCCCTTGAGCAACAGCGCGTATCCGTTCGCGTCTACAGCACGGCCGAGCGCCGCGATCCGGTCCGACTGGACCTTGGCCACGTCAGTGCCGAGCAGCCGCGCCATCTCGCCGGCGTGGGGAGTCGCCAGAACCGCTCTCGTCGAGGCCAGCAAGGCCAAGTCGAGTGCGCCTTGGGACGCCAAGTTGAGCGCGTCGGCGTCCACCACTACGGGTCGAGGCGGACCGGTCGCGACCGCCGTGGCAAGCTCCCGTCCGAACGTGTCCGTGCCGAGGCCCGGCCCAAGGCCGACTGCGTCGCACTGCTCGATGGCCGCGACAAACGACTGTGGATCGCCGGGATCGACGTAGATCGCCTCCGGTACCGCACTCTGCACGATCTCGCGGTTCTCCGGTGCGGAGCAGATCCTCACAAGACCCGCCCCAGCGCTCAGCGACGCGCGCACTGCGAGAACCGCGGCGCCGGCCATGCCTTGCTGTCCCGCGACCACGAGCACACGACCCACGGCGTTCTTGTGTGTGTCCGGATCCCGGTGCGGGAGACGGGCCTGGGCCCAGGAGGGCGTGACCACTCGCGCGGTCACGTCCACATGGTTCCACGGTGGAAAGGCGATCTCGACCGCGATCAACCGACCGGCAAGTAAACGCGCCGGATGCAGAAGGCTTCCGAGCTTCGGCGCGCCAAAGGCGACCGTGACCGTCGCTCGCACCGCGCTGCCCGGCATGCCCCCTGTCCCGGAGTCGATGCCGGATGGCACGTCGATCGAAAGAACCCAGCGACCCAAGGCGTTGATGTGCTCGATCACGGCGCGCTGCCGCTCCCGGGGGGCGCCCCGCAGGCCCGTGCCGAGCACCCCGTCCACGACGACGCTCGCTTCCCCGAGCAGGTCTCGCCATCCTTCCCTGCCGAGTCCCTCGTCCGTGCGCACGGGGACGTCCCAGCCGTGCAGCAGGGGGTCCTCCAAGGGCCGGTCGGCCACGACAAGCGCAAGGACGTCACGACCCCACGCCCGTAATGTCCTGAGCAACACGAGCGCATCCCCGCCGTTGTTGCCCGACCCCACCACGCCCACCACCCGGCCGTGCGGGCGGAGGCGTTGCACGATCATCGCGGCCGCCCGCCCCGCGTTCTCCATGAGCACGGGCTGAGGCACGCCGTGGGTCTCGATCGCCGTGCTATCGAGTGCCTCGGCCTCCGTTCCGGTGGGCGCGAGCACGTCCAGGCGTGCATAAGGGCGGAGTGGCGGGTGGAGACCGGCCATGAGCTGTGGGGTCTGCGACGGGTTCTACTTGTAGCTCTGCCCGATCGTGCGGCCGATGCTGATCTCGCCGTTGTCGATCCGGATGTTGAAGCCGCAATCCGGCCTGGAGCACACCCACGCTTTGTAGCGAATCGCCGCACCGTCCCTGCCGTAGTCCGAGAGCGGCAGCAGAAGACCGACCTCGCACTTCAGGCAGCGCGGAAATCCCTGTTCCCCCTCCATGTGCAACCCCTCCCCTCAGCGTGGCAACGATGCGGTTAGAATCGAGCTGCCCAGGGATAACTCAGCTCGAAAGCCTCTTCGAAGTCGAACACGTCGGCAAAGTCCTCCGGGCGATCCTCGTCCTGCTTGATGAGAATCCCCTGCTCCACCAACGCGAACACAACACCCCCGACATCCTCGGTTGCGCAAATCCCCCAATGCTCCAGCACCATCCTCGCCATCGGACCAAAGCGCTCAAGAGCCAAGCGCCTCACCCCGTCGGCGAGTTCACGCCCGGAAATGTGCCGGGGCTCGTCCAGCGAGTGGATGACCGAATGCAAGGCCGCGAGCACGAAGAAATACGCCCTCGCATCGAAACGAGGGTTTCGTTCCTGGAGCTGGTCCAGAACTTCGTCCGCGAATTGCAGTTCCGTCATGGATGGAAATGTGGGTTTCTAGCAAGCCGTTCGCTAGTGGGGGCACCACGTAAGACACCTATCGACCCGCCAATCCCACATAGAGCGGGAAAGCGGCACAGAGATCCCTGACCTCGCCGCCGACACCCGCGATCCGGTCTTCGTCGCTCGGTGCCTCCAGAACGTGCGCGATCCAAGCCGCGATCTGCACCATCTCGCTTTCCTTCATGCCACGGGAGGTGAGCGCCGGTGTTCCGATGCGGAGGCCGGACGTCACGAACGGTGAGCGTGTCTCCCCGGGTACCGTGTTCTTGTTCACGGTGATGCCGGACGCCTCGAGTGCCGCCTCGGCTTCCTTGCCCGTCAGCTCGCCATGGCTCGGCCGGAGATCCACGAGTACGAGGTGGTTGTCCGTGCCGCCGCTGACGAGGTGAAAGCCCCGCTCTACGAGGCCTTCTCCCAGCGCCTTCGCGTTGGCGACGATCTGCTCGGAGTAGTCACTGAATTCAGGCTGCAGGGCTTCGAGCAACGCCACCGCCTTGGCCGCGATCACGTGCATGAGGGGACCACCCTGCATGAACGGGAAGACCGACTTGTCGATCGCCTTGCCGTGCTCTGCGCGGCAAAAGATCAAGCCGCCGCGGGGACCCCGCAGCGTCTTGTGCGTCGTGGTGGTCACGACGTCGGCATGCGGAATCGGGGTGGGGTGGTGCCCAGTCGCCACAAGGCCCGCGATGTGCGCCATGTCGACCACCAAGCGCGCGTCGACTTCCCGCGCGATCTCCGAGAAGGCGGCGAAGTCGATCGTGCGCGGGTACGCGCTCGCCCCGGCAATGATCATCTTCGGACGCTCGGCGTGCGCCTGGTCTCGAAGCTCATCGTAATCGATGCGCCCGTCGTCTTCCCGCACTCCATACGCGACGATCTCGAAGAGGCGGCCACTGAAATTGACGGGTGAGCCGTGTGTGAGATGACCGCCGTGACTGAGGTTCATTCCCAAGATCTTGTTCCCGGGCTCCAAGAACGAGAAGTACGCCGCCATGTTGGCCTGCGCGCCCGAGTGCGGCTGCACGTTGACGTGCTCCGCACCGAACAGCTGTTTGGCTCGGTCGCGGGCCAGATCCTCCGCGACGTCAACAAATTCGCAACCGCCGTAGTACCGCTTCGATGGCAGCCCCTCCGCATACTTGTTCGTCATCACGGTGCCCATCGCCTCGAGCACGGCCTCGGAGACGAAGTTCTCGCTCGCGATGAGCTCCAGGCCGTCGGCCTGCCGACGGGCCTCGGAGATGATCGAGTCGAAGACGGCTGGGTCGGTCTTCTTCAGGTGGTCCATCTTGACGGCCTGTCCATCACGAGAGGAATGTCCATCACGTACGGAACGTCCGTTGCAGATGCCTCGCCTCCAAGATGCGCGCCTCCGCAACCTTGTTGGCCGACACGTGCGGAGGAATCCCGTCGGCCTTGGCAAGCTCGAAGATGCGGAGAAGCGTGCCGTAGATCTCCCCGGCCTTCCACTTGCTGCGATCCGCGGTCCAGTCGTTCAGCTCTCCATATACGTTGATGAGCCCACCGGCGTTGATCACGTAGTCGGGCGCGTACAGAATGTCCCGCTCGTGGAGCGCCGGCCCATGGATTTGCCCGCGTGCCAGCTGGTTGTTTGCGGCCCCCGCGACGATGTCGACCTGGAGCAAGTCGATCGTGTCGTCATTGACGACCGCGCCCAAAGCGCAGGGGGCGAAGATGTCGGCATCGATGTCATAGATGTCGTCCGCCGCAACCGTCTGGGCTCCGAACTCCTCGGCGACCCGCCTCACGCGCCCCGGATCGATGTCTGTGACCGTGAGCCTGGCGCCTTCCTGAGCCAAATCGCCACACAGGTAGTAGCCGACACGGCCGAGGCCCTGCACCGCGACGTGACGACCGGCCAAGGAATCGTCTCCGTACTTGATCGCTGCACACGCCTTGATGCCACGGTACACCCCGTACGCGGTAACCGGAGACGGATCGCCCGAGCGTCCATGCCGCCCGACCACGTATTCGGTCTCCATGCTGATGTACTCCATGTCGTCCGGCGACGTCCCCACGTCTTCCGCGGTGATGTAGCGACCGTGCAGCGAGTCGACGGCGCGGCCGTGCGCTCGGAAGATCATCTCCCGGTCAGCCAGGCGGTTGTCTCCCCAGATGACCGACTTGCCACCGCCGAGGTTGAGGCCGGCGATCGCTGCCTTGTACGTCATGCCTCGCGAGAGGCGGAGCGCGTCGATGACCGCGTCTCGATCGTTCTCGTAGTCCCAGTAGCGAGTTCCGCCCAGCGCCGGTCCCATGGTGGTATCGTGGATGGCGATGATGCCCCTATATCCGAGGTCGGAGTCGTTCCAGAACACGAGCTGCTCGTGCTTCCGCTCGGACATCAAGTCGAATATTTCCATGCTCGGTATGCGCTAACGCGTTCCAGGTCTTGGTGCCTGCTGCTTCAACAGCCTTCTAAGTCGTTCGCCGCGTCCCGCAGCACTTCGCGGGCGATCACCACTCTCATGATCTCGTTGGTTCCTTCGTAAATCTCGGTACCCTTAGCATCTCGCAGAAGCTGCTCGACCGGGTAGTGACGCATGAAGCCGTACCCGCCAAAAATCTGAATCGCTTCGTCCGCAGACCAGGTCGCGGCCTCCGAAGCGGTGAGCTTCGCCATCGCTGTGCGGCTCGTTACCCCGTCGGTGCCGGTGCGGGGATGCCCCGATCCGCGCTTGGCCGCCTCGATAGCAGCGCCAGCATGGTGGGCCAGTAGCCGCGCTCCCGTGAGCCTGCGTGCCATCTCCGCAAGCTTCGCCTGGGTCGCGCCGAAGTCCGCGATCGCCCGATCGAACTGCTCGCGCTCCAACGCGTACTTGGCCGCATGCTCCAGGGCAGATCGCCCGATGCCCACCGCCTGGGCCGCGATGCCGGCGCGGCCGAGGTCGAGAGCTTCCAACGCGTAGGGGAGTCCGCGACCCAAGTCACCCAACAGCGCCTCGGCACCGAGCTCCACGCCGTCGAGCTCCAACCCCACGATTTGGGACGCTCGAAACCCCATCGTCGATTCCCGCGCGCCCACCGTGTATCCGTCCGCATCAGGTGATACCAGAAACGCACTGATGCCGTCCTCCCCCGTGCGAGCGAAGGCGACGACCAGCCCGGCGCGCCGGCCGTTGGTGACCCAACGCTTTTCGCCACTCAGCGTCCACCCGGTCTCGGATCGCTCCGCCTTCGTACAGATCGAACCCGCGTCACTGCCCACCCCCGGCTCGGAGAGGGCGAAAGCCCCGAGCAACGCACCCGAGGCGAGCTCAGGCAGCCAGCGCTGCTTTTGATCGTCGCTCCCGTGCCGTAGCAACAGGCCGCCCACAGGTCCGTTGTGGATCGCCACCGAGAGCGCCACCGAGGCATCACCCCAGGCCAGCTCCTCGAGCACCAGCACATAGGTGCCCAGATCGAAGTCGAGCCCGCCATACTCCTCCGGAATCAACATCCCGAGGAATCCGAGCTCCGCGAGCTTGTCGAACACCGCCTCGTCGACGTCACGGGCGCTGTCCCACTCAGCGGATGTGCCTCGAAGCTCGCCCTCGGCGAACTCGTGGGCGAGCGCCTGTATCTCGAGCTGTTCCTGCGTCCAAGTCATCGTCGACTACTCATAGCCGTAGAAGCCGCGGCCGCTTTTTCGGCCATGCCAGCCCGCGGCGACGTACTTCCGCAGCAGCGGCGACGGCCGGTATCGGTCGTCTCCCAACTCGCGGTGCAGCACTTCGAGGATGTTCAGGCAGGTATCCAGCCCGATCAGGTCGGCGAGCTCCAATGGTCCCATGGGGTGGTTCAAGCCGAGTTTCATCACCGTGTCGATCGCCTCGGGTTCCGCCACACCCTCCATTAGAGCTGTCACCGCCTCGTTGATCATCGGCATGAGGACGCGGTTGGACACGAAGCCCGGGAAGTCGTTCACCTCCACGGGAGTCTTCCCAAACTCCTCGGCGAGCTCGAGGGTCGCGCGTGTCGTCTCGTCACTCGTGGCGAGACCCCGGATCACTTCGACGAGCTTCATGACGGGAACCGGATTCATGAAGTGCATGCCGATCACCCTGTCGGGGCACGACGTATGCGCGGCAATCTCGGTGATTGAAATGGACGAGGTATTGCTCGCTAGAATGGTATCGGGCCCCGCCGCGAGATCGAGTGTCTCGAAGAGGTCGTACTTGAGCTGCGCCTTCTCGGGCACGGCCTCGATGACGAGATCGACGCCCTCGGCCCCGGCCGCTAGGTCCGTGCCTGTCTCGATGCGGGCGAGCGTCGCATCACGAGCGAACTCGTCCAGAATCTCCTTCTCGACCTGCCGGTCTAGGTCCTTGGCGATGGTCGCCGTCGCCCTTTCCAGAGCTTCTGGCGAAACATCGAGCAATCGCACTTCCCTACCGTGCTGAGCTGCGACATGGGCAATGCCGTTACCCATCGTGCCTGCGCCAAGCACAGCGATTCGGTGGATACTCATGCCGCGATCGCTCCTTGGGGCCCTCTGGGCCGGCGCAGGTCCGTTACCGCCAACGGCGACGTACGCAAAGCCGCCTCTCCAGGCCGCAGCCAGGGCCCCCACCAGCACGCCGCCGCGGCCGCCAAGACCACTACGGTCGCGAGCGCGCTGCCTTCAGGTCCGAATCCACCACCACCGAGCCAGCTGGGGCCCTGGGCGACGCCGTCGTAGAAGGGCGCGTCCAACAGCTCCAGACCACTAACCGGCACATCGGCCAGGTACCCGTGTCCCCAGTTCCAGCCCAGGTGCACCCCGGTGGTCCACCACAGGCTTCCGGTACGCAGGTACACGGCACCGAGCAACAATCCCGCCGCCGCAATGTTCGCCAGCGCCAACCACGTCACCTCGGGGTTGGGGAAGTGCACGGCCCCGAAGGCGATCGACGTAACGAGCAATGCCGCGGATGGGCCCCATGCCTCGGCGAGCGCCTGGAGGGGGTATCCCCTCAGCAGAGCTTCCTCGGCCGCCGCGGGCAGCGTTAGAAACAGCAATGCACTCGCGCTGCCCACCACCCAGGCGCCAACCGTGCCGGGCTGGGCCGACCAGCGCAAACCGCCGAGGGCGACCATTGCGAGCACTACCACCATCGCCACTACCACTCCGAGCCCGAGCCCCACCGCGGCTTCGCGTCCCGCGACCGGACTCAAGTAGAAGCCGAGCGCGCCCGGAGTTCGCCCGTCGAGGGCAAGCGTGGCCCACCCTCCCACCAGAGCCCCGGAGAGCAGCATCACCGAGCCGGACTGGGTCCGCGCCGGAAGAAGCATCGCCACCGTCAGCCCGACGAGCGTTGCGGTGAGCACGAAGAACAGAAGGCGCCAGCCTACCCGGAGCCGCCCGCCCGTCCCCGTGAGGACAAGGCCTCGGAGCACTCCTTTCGGCAAGAGTGTTGGGGGCAAGGGTGTTACGCCTTCTCCACAGAGAGCGCGACCGCGTTGCCCCCGCCGAGGCAGAGGGTTGCGAGCCCGGTCCCCGCTCCTCGACGCTCCAGCGCGTTGAGCAGCGTCACCAGAATGCGCGTACCGGACGCCCCGATCGGGTGGCCCAGCGCAACCGCACCTCCGTTCACGTTCACCAGCTCCTCGTCCATCCCCAGCGCACGCATGTCCGCGATCGCCTGCACCGCGAAGGCCTCGTTCACCTCGATGAGATCATAGTCGCTGATCTGCTTACCTTCCTTTTGCATCAGGTTGTTCACCGCTGCGATCGGAGCGAAAAAGAGATCCTGAGGCTCGGTAGCGCTGACGGCGTACGCCGAGATGACCGCGTCCACTTCGAGCCCGTGCGCCTCGGCGTACTCGAGCGAGGCCACGACCACCGCTGCCGCTCCGTCGTTGAGGCCAGGGGCATTTCCAGCGGTGACAACGTGCTTGTTGATCCCCTCGGGCGCGTCATGTGCGAACGCCGGCCGAAGCTTGCCCAACGCCTCGAGCGAACTGTCGGCCCGCGGGCTCTCGTCCGTGTCGACGATCGTCACGCCGCGACCGCCCTTGACCTCGACCGGAACGATCTCGTCCCTGAACCGCCCCTCTTCGATCGCGGCCACCGCCTTCTGGTGCGAGCGCAGCGAGAACTCGTCGGCCTCGGTGCGCGTGACCCCTGCCTTGTCGGCTGTGTACTCTGCGTGCCCACCCATGTGGCAGGCCCCGAACGAGCACCACAGGCCATCGTGGATCAGTCCATCCTCGAGAGCTTGGTTCCCCAACTTCACGCCACTGCGCAGGCCACGGGCATAGAAAGGCACATTGGACATCGACTCCATGCCACCGGCCAGCACGAGCCGGGCATCACCCGCCCGCACGGCCTGTGCCGCGAGCATGACCGCCTTGAGCCCCGAACCGCAAACCTTGTTGATGGTCAGCGCAGGAATCGTCGCCGGCACACCGCCGTTCACGGCGGCCTGGCGGGCCGGAGCCTGGCCTCCTCCAGCGGACACGACGTTGCCCATGATGACTTCGTCGAGGTCGATGACCTCGATGCCGGCACGCCCGATCGCGGCGCGGACGGCGATCGCGCCCAACGCGGGTGCCGAGAGCGGGCTGAGCCCACCCAGGAACCGTCCAATCGGTGTCCGGGCGCCCCCTTTCAGGATGACAGGGGTAGTCGATTTATCAGTCATGAAAAGCCCAACTCGGTGTCTTTATTTGCCGGTACCGCCGCTCCCTCACTAGCCCTTCAAGTTATCGAAACCGGGGGGTGCGGTCACCTCGGCCAGAGTGGCCGCGCCGCGGTCTACTCCTCCCGCAGGCGGGGCCTTTCCGAGTCGGGATCGAGCCGACCCCAGGGCACGCTGGCATCGTGTTCGAAGACCAACAGCCACTCCCCTCGTCGGGCCTGCGTCCACAGCGAGCGCTTCGACTCGAGCGTCACCAGCGGCTCGATATCGTACCCCATGATCCACGGGAGCGGCATGTGCGCCGACGTCGGGCAGACGTCCGCCAAGTAGCAGGCGGTATCCCCTCCGCTGGTCACGAGCACGGAGTGGTGGTGTGGAGTATGCCCGGGGGTGCGCATAACGCTCACACCATCCGTGATCTCGGCGTCGCCCTCGACGAAGTCCCACAGGTCGGCTTCCGCTACGGGCTCGAAATTCTTTGAGAGATAGCTTGCTCGCACGCGTTCGTTGCCGCCCCGAGCGAAGTCGAACTCCGCCTTCTGTACCATGTGGCGGGCCTGCGGGAAGGCCGGCCTCAGCGCGCCGCCCGGGTCCAGGAAGGTGTTTCCCCCCGCATGATCGAAGTGGAGATGCGTATTGAGCACGATGTCGATGTCTTCCGGCTCGAACCCGGCGTCGCGAATCCCATCCTCGAGGCGTGTCGGCTCACCCGCGTTGTCGACGCCATAGAGGTCGATGAACTTTCCGCTCTCTTTGCCACCGATTCCGGTATCTACGAGGACCAGGGCGTTGGGCGCCTCGATGAGCAGGCAGCGCAGAGCGAGGGGAATCCGGTTGCGGTCGTCGGCCGGGATCCGCCGCTCCCACAGGGGTTTCGGCACCACCCCGAACATCGCTCCTCCGTCGAGCCACTGAAGGCCGGCCTCAATGACGTGGATGCGGATCGATCCGATGTCCGTCGCGAGGCTGAGCGGAAGATCCGCGGCGGTCACCGCCATCGGCGTCTTCTCGTCCGCTGCTCGTAGCCGGGAAGCTCCAGAGCGTACTGGTCCGGGTTGAATTCTTTGCGCTGTCGCCGACGCTTGAGGTACCACTGTAGCGTCGCAAGATCCTCGACGCCTCTCCCGCGCGCTTCGTCCAGCAGACGCAGCAGGACCCTAGCCGTTGCGAGCGCGTCCCCGTGAGCGCGGTGCCGGGCGTGGACGTCGACCCCGAAATGCCTGGTCACGACGTCGAGATTCCTGTGCCGGAGCGCCGGGACTAGGCGCCGCACCATGCGCACAGTGCACAGTTTGGGCACGTTCGGTACGTTCACATTCGCGCGCACGAGCTCGGCCGAAACGAAGCTCCAGTCGAAAGTCGCGTTGTGAGCCACGAACGCCCGTCCCTCGAGGCGGCCCGCCACGTCCTCGGCGATGTGCTCGAAGTAGGGCGCAACCGCCGTCATGTCGCTCGTGATGCCGGTGAGGGACGTGATCATCGACGGAATGCCCTGCCCCGGATTCACAAGCGTCTCGTATTCGTCGACGATCGCTCCGTCCCGCACTTCTACGATGGCGATCTCCACGATGCGGTGACCGATCCACGCCCGGCCCCCGGTGGTCTCCACGTCGACCACCGCGAACGGCACCTCGGACAGGGGAGCACCAAGCGGCGCCAGAGTGGGGTCGAGGCTCCACGCGCCTTCGTCGTCTACCAGAAAGCGGGGATCGGCCCCGAGCAGCTGGAAGACGGCCGCCGAAGCCGCCCCAGGATGTCCAGAAAGTCCGAGCACGTCGCGGGCGAGATCGAGCGTGTGCGTGGGTCCGCCCTGGAGGCGCCGGACCGCACGCCGGATGAGAGAGGTCCGAGGAGGGTGATCGGAAAGGGGGGTGGGCCGCGCAGATGGCGCTTGCGCGTGTTCAGCCAAGGAACGACGAGGAGGCGTAGTCACTCTACGGTGACGAGGAGAGACGCAGGATCAACCGCGCGGGCACCGACGCGAAGCGTTGGTCGCCATGTGCCCAACACCACGCTGAATGAACGTACACGTTTACGGGTTGCCCCCCTTTCCCATCACCCTCCCGACCTCTCGGTCACTCCCCGGCCTCGCCCCGCGTGATCTTGAACGAGAGCGCCTCGAGCTCCATCACGACATTGACGTCCTCGACGGGGATCGAGTCCGGCACCCTGATCTGGACCGGCGCGAAATTGAGGATGCCCCTTACCCCCGCCTGGACCGCCCGGTCCGCGACCCCTTGAGCTGCCGAAGCCGGCACCGCCAGGATCGCGAGATCGACATCGAGCTCGTCGATCACGGTCTCGAGCCGTTCCGAGGAGTGGATCGTGGTCGTCCCCCACTGCGCGCCGATCTTCTCGGGGTCGGAGTCGAGGATCGCGACGCAGTCGTAACCACGCCTCTCGAAGTCCGGATACTCGAACAGCGCCGATCCGATGCGGCCCGCACCGACGAGCACCACCCGCCACACGCGGTCGAGGCCAAGGATGGCCCGGAGACGCGCACTCAGCTCCTCAATGCTGTACCCGAGGCCTCGCTTGCCGAAGGAGCCGAAGTGCGAGAGGTCCTTTCGGACCTGTGCGGCCGTTGTGTGGCCACGCGCCGCGAGCCCTTCGCTCGACACGGTGCCTCCGCCCGCCTCCTTGAAGCCTTCGAGGGCCCGGAGATAGTGGGACAACCGGCGAACTGTCGAGTCGGAGACGCGTCTGGACAAGGGCACGATGCAGGGGCCCGCGGCGCAAAAAAGCGCCGCTTGTGAAAATCTTCACAAATGTATCGGACGCTCAGAACGACGGCAACGCGGCAGCCAGCCGAATGAAGGCGTCCGGCGAGAGGCGCTCGGGACGGTCCGATAGTTCGAAGCCGACCCTCGCCGCTACGCGTCGCAGTTCACCCGCCGGGACGGAGAGGTCCGGGTGGTCGCGCAGGATCTTTCCCAGCTGCTTTCGGCGCCACTGGAACACTGCCCGCACCACGGTGCGGAGGCGCTCTTCATCCGCAACAACGAGCGACTCGGGCTTCAGCGGCTTGATCCGGATCACCGCGGAATCGACGCCTGGTACCGGCCGGAAAGCTCCCCTGCCCACACCGAAGAGACGCTCGGCCGTTGCAATACTTCGCACGCCGACGGCGAGCGCACCGTATGCTTTGCTTCCGACCGGAGCCGTGATGCGGTCCGCGACCTCCTGCTGCACCATCAGGACGATCTCACGGGGCCGGGGCCGCTCGAGCAGCCGGAAGATGATCGGCGAAGAGATGTTGAAAGGAATGTTACCGACGACGAGCGCGTCGGACGGGTCACGCACATGCTCCCAGAACGGCTCCGCGAGAACGTCCCCGTGCACGACCAGGATATCGTCGCGGCCCGCCACCTCTGCCGTCCACCACGCAGCCAGCTCGTTGTCGAGCTCGATGAGAACGAGCCGGCCTACGGTCCCAATGAGGTGGTGCGTGAGCGCGCCTCGGCCCGGCCCGACCTCGACGACCTTGTCACTCGGCTGGGCCCCCAACGCGGCGACAATCTTCCTCTGCAGGTTGGGGTCGACGAGGAAGTTCTGACCGAGCGAACGTTTGGCGCGTTGACGGGACGGTTCGCTCATGGCGTGGAACCGTGAAGTCAGACTCGGACGACCAAGACGGTCCGATCGTCAGCCCGAAGCTGGCGTCCGCTGGGCTCGTCTGGCGAAAGCGCGAAGAGACCGTCCACGATGTCCATCGGCTCCCGGTACCGGTGCTTGATCGCAGTCTCGAGGATCAGCCCCTCCCCGTCGCCTCGTGAGTGGGAGGCGAGCATGTCGGAGAGCCCATCGGTGAACAGGAGGAGCACGTCACGTTCGGGCTCCCAGCCGACCATCGCCTCGTGATACGAGTCGGGACCCGCGAAACCGACGGGCGGGTCGGTGGCTGTAAGCCGCTCCGCGCTCCCGTCGTCCCGGATGGCGAAGGCGTGGGGGTGACCGGCGTTGGAGTACACGAGCGTGCCGGTTTTCGGATCCAGCACGCCATAGAAAACGGTCAGGAACATCTCGGTGGTCTCGAGTTCCTCGGCCAACGCATCGTCGAGCGAGCGGAGAACTCGAGCGGGGGACGTGAATTCTCGCGCGTAAATGCCCGCGACGCTCAGCGTCAGGGTCATGATCAGCGCTGAAGGGAACCCGTGCAGCGAGACATCGCCTAGCATGACGCCGATGCGCTCATCTGGCAGCTTGAACAGCTGGTAGAAGTCGCCACCCACCCGCTCAGCAGGATCCACGCGCCCCCCCGCGTCGACCCAGTCGAAGCGATCCGCGGCCGGAAGCAACTTCATCTGCAGGTCGTGTGCGAGTTCCATCTCCTTGGCCATGCGCTCCTTGGAGAGACTCAACTCCACGAGCCTGTGGTTCTCGAGAGCCGCCCCGATCTGCGACGCGATCGCCGCCAGTAGCTTCTGGTGGGCGGCGCTGAAGCGGCCCCCGTCCTGGCGTCCGATGAGATTCACGACGCCCACGGTGCGTGACTCACCGGTCGCCGGCGCATACCGGATCGGCACGGATAGGAAAGAGTCGCCCTCATCCCCGGCGTCACGCTCCGCCCCCGTGGGCCGGCGGGACGCGATGATCGGCTGTCCGCCTCGGAAAACCATCGAGGTCAGGGTGTCCGGGTCGTCCGCACTGAGCGGTCTCTGACGACCGTCGTCGCCCACCTCTGCACAGAGGTGGAGCCGATCGTCCTCCGCCTCATACACCCACAACGATCCCCGCTTCGCGCCCATAACCTCGCTAACGTCGGAGAGAATCGTTCTTGCGCCGGCGTCGAGATCCAGCGTGGCGCCGAGGGTCTCGCTGATCGAATAGAGGAGGTTGATCTCCTCGAACCGCTCCGCGAGCTCGTACGTGAAGAACTGGATCTCGCGCGCGGTCTCCAGCACACGCTCGAGCGCCGGGGCCAACACTGCTGCGATCACGTCCGCATCGCCGTTCGTCGAAGCAATCTGCAGCTCGAGCGGTGGCCCTTCCTGCACGGCAATCGGGCAGCGCAGGTTCGATTCTTCGGCGGTTTCGGTGTCGAAGGCGTCGCTCGAGTACACGACCTCGCTGGCAGCGCCCGGCTCCGCGGGTCGCACGATCAGCCGCAGGGAAGCGTCGCATGCCCTCTCGAAGTCAGCGAGCGTCTGGAGGACCGGCTCGGGCAACGTCGCGAGGACGAGCCGGTCGGGCACCGTCACGCCTGGGCACCACCCTCGAGGGCGCTGCCCTGCTCTAGCCGAAGAACAAGTGTGACCTGATTGCCCTGATCGTTGTACGACACTTCGTCGAGCATTTGACGCATCAGGAACAGACCCCGGCCATGCGACTTGAGAATATTCTCCGGTTCGGTGGGGTCCGGGATCGTGCTCGGATCGAAGCCCCTTCCCTGGTCGGTGACTCGCGCCTCGAGTCGGCCGTTCTCCAACGTCACCTCTACGCGAACGTGCTTGGACGGGTCGTGCGCATTGCCGTAGAGCATCGCATTCGCGAGCGCCTCGGTGAGCCCCACCCGGAAGTTCAGGCGCAGGCGCTTTTGGTACGTCTCACACGTGCGACAACGGCGCATGACGTAGTCGACGGTGTGCTCGATGGAGCGCACGTCCGTCGGGATCTCGAGAACGAGCTCGTTGTCCATCTACGCCTGATCCGAAGCCGGAGGGCTCGGGGTACGGGAATCGAGGATCAAAATCCCTCTAGCGCCTCTTCCTTGGTATCGGTGATTCGGAACAGCGTGTCGAGCTTCGTGAGCTCGAAGAGCGTCCGGAGGTCCTCATTGAGGCTCGACAACCGAAGCTCACCGCCCCGCTCCCGGATCTTCTTCGACAGGCTGACCAGGACCCCGAGGCCAGACGAGTCGATGTAGCCCGTGTTCGAGAAATCGATCACGAACTTTCGGTCGCCACCTTCGAGCTGCTCCAGCACCCGCTGCTTGAGCTCCTGACGGTTCCCGACAATGAGCTGACCCTCGACTTCGACGAGAGTGGCATCAGCGCTCTGCGATACCTGAAAGCCCATGGCTTCATCGATCCGGAGTTGAATTCAAGCCCGCCCGCCCGGCCAGGTGCGGGGACGGGGCGGAGGACAGCGCATCAATAGTAAAAAGGGAACAAATGTTCGGGCAAGGGAAGCGTTCAAAAAAAGAAGATCGGCAGACAAGGAAGCTTCCGCCAGCTATTCGGCTTCCTTCACCATTTCCGCGGTGATGCACGCCACGGAAACGATATCGGTCCCTTCCGGGAAGACCAGCCGGCGCTTGCCTGAGCGGACACGGGCCCGGAGTTCCCGGAGGAATTCTCCGGACGTGCTCCTCACGCCCCGAGCTTCTCCCGCAGGCGGGCAAGCACTGGCGGCGACACGAAGCGCGAGACGTCCCCGCCGAGTGACGCGACTTCGCGCACGAGCGAGGAAGACAGGAACGAGTACTCGACCTCGGGCACGAAGAAGAGCGTTTCGATCTCGGGCCACAACTCCTGATTCATCTGTGCCATTTGCATTTCGTATTCGAAGTCCGAGATCGCACGCAGACCCCGAACGACCAAACGCGACCCCAGGTCTCGAGCGAAGTCGACCAGCAGACCCTCGAAGGCCCGAGCCTGCACGCGCTCGTCGGCACTAAAGACCTCGTTGATCACGCCGACGCGCTCTTCCACCGTGAAGAGATCCCTCTTCTGATGCGTCGCGCTATGCGCGACGGCCACGACGAGCTGGTCGGCCACCCGGAGGGTCCGGTGCGCGATATCCTCATGACCCTTGGTCATGGGGTCGAAGGACCCGGGATAGACTGCGACGATCGGGCTGGAAGGACTCATGCTTCGGCCGTCAGGGTCGTGAGGGCGGTATCGCCGTAGCGCCGCGTAGTAGCGGCCTCCGGCAGACGGAGCGTCTCGTGCGAAGGATGCTCCAACCAAAGTTCGCGCGCAAACGGACGCTCCCGCCACTTGTCCGCAAGCGCCTGAGCGTAGCCGCTCCCGTAAGGAGGATCCGCCACCGCGAACGAGAAGAGCCCCCGGTCGCGGTCCAAGTACCGAAAGACGTCGTCGGCGACGACCGTGCAGCTCTCGACAACCCCGAGTTGTTCGATATTCGCTTCGATCACTCGTAACGCTCCCCGGGCCTTCTCGACGAAGGTCACGTGTCCGGCCCCTCGGCTCAGCGCCTCGAGGCCCAACGCACCAGATCCCGAGAAGAGGTCGAGCACCTCGAGATCGTCGAAACGGCCACCCATCGCCGACATCCACGCCTCCCGGACTCGGTCCGTGGTGGGTCGAACGCACTTCCCCTTGAGGGGCTTGAGCCGATGGCCACGAAACCGGCCCGCGATGATCCTCATCACGCGCTCCCCGAAGCGCGCAGCGCGATCAGGCGAGCCTGAACCCGTGCAGTGCCCCGCCATTCGTTCCTTTCGAGGCGAAAGACCACGTCGTGGGGCACGGCCATGACCGCCTCGGGAGGGTGTCGCTCAGCAAGACCGAAGCCGATGGCGTCGATCCGCCCCGCGCCCCGGCGCAACGTCGCCTTGAGGTGGTTCTCACCGACAACCTTGGCGCGCTGGAGCGCTGCAGTGCTCACGACAAAGAGGGGGCCTGGATTCCCCATCCCGTGCGGGCCCAGGTAGCTCATCCAGTGCACGAGTTGAAGATCGACGTCCTCCAGCTCGAGCACGACATCGGTGCGCAGCTGCGGCCGTAAATCCGCGAGATCCAGCCGCAAGCCAGCTTCGGCGTTGAACGCCTCACGCAGCGCCGCCACGGAGTCTCGAGTGACGTCCATGCCGGCGGCTTGCTTGTGGCCCCCGAAGCGCAGCATGTGAGCCGAGCATGCCTGCAGTGCGTCGTAGAGATGGAACCCGGGAATAGACCGCGCACTGCCTCTACCCCGCTCCCCGTCGAGCGCAATCATGACGACGGGTCTATAGATGCGCTCCACGACACGGGACGCGACAATCCCGATCACTCCCGGATGCCAACCCTCGCCAGCGAGGACGACGCCGAAGTCGGAGCCCGGGTCGTACTCCCGCTCCAGCATTGCGAGGGCTTCGGCCAACGTGCGCTTGTCCTCGTCTTGCCGGTCCCGGTTCGTCGTATCGAGCTTCTCAGCGAGCTGTCGTGCCTCAGCCTCGTCATCGGTAAGAAGCAGCCGAAGCGCATCCGCAGACTCCCCCATGCGGCCCGCAGCGTTGATTCGGGGTGCCACCACGAAGCCCAACCTGCCCGCTGTGACCTCCGCGACGGGCACGCCCGCGACCTTCAGTAGTGCGGCGAGGCCACGTATTCGTGTACGCGAAAAGCGTCTCAGACCATGGTGAACGAGCACACGGTTCTCGCCAGTGAGCGGAACGAGGTCCGCGACCGTCGCAAGAGCCACCAGATCCAGGTACGCGGCGAGCGCCTCCGAATCGGCATCGAGCGCGTCGGCGACCAGCTCACACAGCTTGTAGGCGACTCCGGTGCCGCACAGTCCCTTGTCCGGGTACTCGCAGTCGGGACGCTTGGGATTCACCACTGCCACGGCCTCGGGAAGTGACCCGGCAACGGTGTGGTGGTCGGTGATGACGACGTCGATGCCTTCGCGACTCGTGCTCGCCACCGTCTCGTGAGCGACCGTGCCGCAGTCCGCGGTCACGATGAGCGTCGCGCCGGCGGCCCGGGCCGCATCAAGCCCGGCGGGCCCGAAATCGTAGCCGTCCCTCAGCCGGTGTGGCACGAACGGGACGATCTGCCCGCCAAGAGTTCGCAGCCACCGCGTGAGCAGGGCGGTCGCGCAGATCCCGTCGACGTCGTAGTCCCCGTGCACGAGAATCGTGTCACCCGCGCGTATAGCGGCCGCGATGCGCTCGGCGGCCGCAGGACCATCCGCCAGTCGAGCGGCGTCGCGTAGATGCTCCAGACGAGGGCGCAGGAAGTCTTTGGCCTGGTCGGGCGCCGTCACCCCACGCGTGACCAGCACCGAGCATACCGCAGCGGGGAGCCTGAGCGACTCGACGAGTGTGTGGACCGCCGCCGGGTCAGGCGTGTGGGGAAGAATCCAGGTGGGATCGGGGGAACGGAGTTTGCTCGCGAAACCGTCCGGCCCGGCCGTCACGCGTCGCCCGTGTCCTCGTCGTCGGTCTCCTCCGAAGTGGCTGTACCACCGACGGCCTCCGCAGCGTCACCGGCAACGTCCGCTTCGTCGGTCGCGGCGGCCTCCGCGGTGACCTTGGCCGCCTCAACCCTCGCCGCCTCCTCGGCGACAGCAGCAGCGACAGCTTCTGGATCCGGAGCCGCCAGGATCACGCCGCAACCCTCGCAGCGGATGAGCGCGTCCCCGTGGAGCACCTCGTTTCGAACCTGGAGTGGCACGACCCCGAAACAGTGTCCGCAAGCACCATCCTGCGTGAGGTCGGCGACGGCGATCGACCGGCCACCGCGACGGATACCGTCGTAGAGCCGGAGCTCCGACTCGTCCATGCTGCCGACGAAGCTTTCCCGCTCCGACTCGAAGGACGCTAGGCCCTTCTGTGCGTCCGCTCGCTCCGCGATCAACTCGGCCATCTTGGGCGCGACAACATCCCTCTCCCGGGCCAGCGTCTCGTCCACCTCTCCCAGCCGTTCCTCCGTCTTGCGGATGTGATCGATCAGCGTGTACGCCTCCTGTTCGTCCGTCTGCAGCGCACGCTTGATCATCTCGAGCTCGGCGCTGACGGCAGCCTCCTCGCGCAGATTTCGAACCGAGCCGAGGCGTGCGTCGAGCCGTTTCTCCCGCGCGCGCTTCTCGTCCACGCTCCCCACGAGACGGCGCTCTTCGAGCTTCATCTCCTTGAGACGTGTACGGGTCTTTTCGGCCTCACTCTCCAGGACCAGCGCCGACTCCTCGGCTTCGATGAAGCGGGGGTCGAAGTCACGGATCCGCCGTTGCGCTTCCAGGATCCTGAGATCGAGGTTTTGAAGCTCCTTCAGGGCGGTGCGGCGCTGCTCCGTCATGTGCTCTGCTCGTTCAAGTTGTGTCACCCCGCAACTTGCGGGCAGTAGTGGTCCAGTCGTCGGGGCGGATTTCCCGCCGTTCGCGAGAAACCCGCTCCTTCTCCTCAATGAGGGTTTGCTTCTCCCCATCGCCGGCCGCCGCCGCGATCCGCAGATCGAGGTCCTGGCTACGACGATCCAGCACCGCCACGTGGATGCGGGCGACAGACTCTTCGAAGACCCGCCCCGCGTGCGCCAGCTCTTCGGGATCGGAGAGGATCTCTTGCAGCCGTTGAGCGGCCACGGGATCCATTGATACCGGCGGAGCACGTAGCCCCGGATCGTCGAGAAGCGCTTGAAAGATGGTGCGGTAGGTGGGATCCATAAAGTCCTCGGCCCCCAGGTGCTCCCCCGCTCGCTCGACGAAATCGGGATTCTTGGTCATGAGCAGGAGCAGGAAACGCTCAGCACCGAGCTTCGGGACCCTGTGCGCCGCGATGCGAGGCACGCTCGAGGGCACGTCGACCCGCGCCGGCCCCGACCCGATCCTCGCTCGTTTCATCTCCGCTTCGAGCGTCTCGCGGCGCACTCCGGTGCGGTCGGCGACCTTGGCCACGTAGATATCCTGCAGCGCCGGGTCGGAGGCTGCGCGGATCGTTGGCAGCAGGCGGTCGACCGCAGACCGGGTGCTCTCGATCGACGAGAAGTAGTCCTTTTCGTCCAGAATCTGGAGCTTGCGGTCCAGCACATCGACCGCCTGATCCAAACACCGCTTGAGCCCCTCGGGCCCTTCGGAGCGCACGAGCGTGTCTGGATCCTCACCCGGTGGCAGAGTGACCACCGCCGGATGCATGGCCGCTTCGAGCAAGGTGTCTCCCGCCTTGAACGTCGCCTTGAGGCCAGCCGCGTCCGAGTCGAAGAGGAGTAGCACCCGCGTGGTGTAGCGGGAAAGGAGCTTCGCTTGCTCCGGCGTCATGGCGGTGCCCAGCGGCGCCACCACGTTTTCGAAGCCGTGAGCAGCGAGTGAGACGACGTCCATGTACCCCTCGACTACGAGCGCCGACTCCTCCCGCCGGATCGAATGCCGCGCCCACGACAGGCCATAAAGGTTGCTGCCCTTGTGGTAGATCGGGGTCTCGGGCGAGTTGAGATACTTGGGGGCGTCCTTGCCGTCACCCTTGAGCAGGCGGCCACCAAACGCGATGACGCGCCCCGAGAGACCTTCTATCGTGAACATGATGCGCCCTCGAAAGCGGTCGTACGGCTCGCGAGACCGCTCGCTGCTCCCGAGCAGACCGACCTCGAGCATCAACTCCTCTTCGAGCCCGAGTTTCGCAGCCGTGTCCCGCAACCCGCGCCACTCGTCGGGAGCGAAGCCGAGCCCATAGCGCTCCGCAACGTCCGCGCCGATGCCCCGACCCTCCAAATACTCA
>CBDANQ010000048.1:0-31655 GCA_965197725.1 Longimicrobiales bacterium | reverse complement strand
CTACCGGTCTGCTGCCTCAAGGCATCCATCCTTCACGTAGCACGGCGGTGCCATCGGGGAGCACGCCGCCACGGAGCGCGAAGAGCCCGATGCGCCCGTAGTCCCTCAGCGTGGCGCTGATGCAGCACCCTCCGTGCTCTGCGCCGCCATCCTCTCCGATCATCCAGTTGGTGGCTTCTCCGGCCGGAGCGGGCCGTGAACAGCCCGCGAGCAGCACGCCCACCAGGACCAGATGGGCGATTCGCCAGGGGATGCGCGAGCGCTTCGCGGGTGGGTCCTTCCGCTGGGGCCGCCGCAGATTCACCATGCTTTTTTGACTCCCCCGCCGCAAGGCATCAGCTGCACGCTTACAGAACCGCCATGTCCACCATCTTGGTGATCGTCGCAGTCGTGCTCGTCGTCATCGTGGTCCTCAAGTTGGGACAGGTCGCGGAAGTGACGCCTAGCGATTCGGTCGACGTCGCCGTGAGCGTTTCGGCGCGCGAGAGGATCGTCGGAACCAAGAGGTTGGAGCGCCGTGCGGAACTGGACGCGAGCCAACGGCCTCGTGCGGAGAGGCTGTGGAATCGCGTGAAAGCGAAGGTCGATGCCTTGGCAACCGTCGCGCGCGCGCGCGGCATCGATGTCGCCGAGGTCGATCTCGGTGTCCGGTTCGACAGCGCGTCACAAAGCCTCCACGTGCAAGTCGACTTCTCGGAAGCCGACCCCGAGTTTCTCGTTTGGACTGAGGAGCGCGCTACGGGCGACTCGAGCGGCTTGCAGCGGGTTCGCCAGATTCGAGCGATGCTCGAGCGGGTCTCGGAGTGGGTGGAGGGTCACGTGGTGTAGGCGTTGCACGCCACGCCTGAAGGTACGCTCCACTTGGCGGACCTTCCAGACGCCACGTAGCTCCCGGCCGAACGAAAGCGAATCCGCGCGCGCCCCGAGCGGGTAGTATTCGGTAGCAATGCCCGCCCCTTTCACGGTCTGCGACATGAGCATTCTTCTTTCCATCGTAGTCGTCCTGGCCTTGCTCGCCTGCCTGGTCCTGATTCCGTTGGGCCTCCCGGGGCTGTGGCTCATCGTCGTCATCACGGTGGGGCTCGTGCTGCTGGGCAGCCTGTCCTGGACGTTCGGGCTCATCGTCGCGGGGGTGGCGCTCATCACCGAGATCGCCGAGTTCGGTGTGCTGAAGACGTTCGCCGACACGTATGGCGGATCTCGAAAGGCGTTCTGGGCAGCCGTGCTCGGTGGCATGGCCGGCCTCTTCGTCGGCCTCCCTGTCCCGATCATCGGACCGATGGTCACGGCGTTCCTGGGCACCTTCATCGGAGCCGGGCTCGTGACCTACGTCGAAACGTTGTCGCTCAAGACGTCGGCCAAGGTCGGGTGGGGCATGTTGTTCGCCCGCACCGCTGCCGTGGCGCTCAAGATCGCCGTGTCAGTGGCGGTCATCGCGACGGTGGGGGTTGCGCTCCTGCTTTAGGCGGTGGTGATCAAGGCCGTCTCATCCTGCGCTATGCATTGAGCACCTCAGCAAGCGTCGTTACGACGAACTCTGTTCGATCCACACCCCCGTTTTGCCCCGGGTCGACCTGGGTGAATCACGGGATTCCCCCGTCGGTTGATCCGTGTATTCTTATCTGCTGTTGTCATTCTTGGGGTCCGCCCAGGAGTTCGAACTTCGACAGGACTATATGCAACGATGAAGCGTATTTCGGTGGTCCCGGCCTTGGCCTGTGCGGTGGCCGCGTGTGGTGGTGGCGAGCCGGCTGATGGTGGTGCTGCGGACGCCACTCCTTCTGCACCGTCTGCTGCCGCGACGAGCTCGGTACCGGTGGCCCCCTCGGGCCCGATGATCATTCCGGACTGGTTTCGCGTCGATGCCGATGCGCGAACGGTCGACATGACCCTCACTTCGGGTGCGACGCCCGACAACAACCACTGGAACTACAACGGCGCCACCAAAGGCAGTATGGCGATCACGGTTCCAGAGGGGTATACCGTTACGATCAGCCTCATCAACGATGATCCCATCATGGCACACAGCTTGGGGATCTCAGCGCAGACCTCGAACTTCATTGGGGTGCCAGAGCCGGTCGCGGTGTTCGAGGGAGCGATCACGGAGAACCCCGCGTCGATGGTCGACGGCACCATGCCGGGTGAGACCGAGACCGTCACTTTCGTCGCCGAGACGGCGGGCAACTACTCGATCGTCTGTTACATCGCCGGTCATTCCCTGACTGGCATGTGGCTCTTCTTCAACGTCTCGAGCGACGGCTCGGTCGGAGTTCAGGGAGCGTAGAGCCGCTCCGCCGGATTCCGGGGAGTCACGCGCCCTAGCATGGGCCGCTACGTAGCTTCCTCGGAATCCGGTAGGGTGGGACCTCGCAGGTGCACGGGACTCTTCTTCGCCTTGACCCGCAGGTTGAGCATCTCCACGAAGACGGAGAAGCCCATCGCGAAGTAGATGTACTCCTTCGGTACCTCCTGTCCCATGCCGTCGGCCACCAGCGCCATGCCGATGAGTAGCAGGAAGGAGAGCGCGAGCATCTTGAGCGTCGGGTGAGCGTTCACGAAGCGGCTCACGCTGCTGGCAGCGACGACCATGAACGCGCCGGCGACGACTACCGCGATGACCATGACCGCGAGTTCCTCGGCCACTCCGACGGCCGTGATCACCGAATCGAGCGAGAAAACGATGTCGAGCAGCGCGATCTGGAAGAGGACGGAGGCGAACGTCGCGCGCTTCACGGTCCCGTCCTGATCTGCTTCCTCGCCCTCCAGCTTATCGTGGATTTCGCTCGTGGATTTGAACAGTAGGAACACGCCGCCGCCGATCAGGATGAGATCGCGACCGGAGAACTCGTGCCCCAAGAGTGAGAAGAGCGGCGCGGTGAGCCCCATGATCCACACGATCGAGAAGAGCAGGAGGACGCGCACTCCCACCGCGATCGCCAGGCCGACCTGACGAGCCTTCGCTCGCGACTCCTTGTTCACTCGCTCTGCCAGGATCGCGACGAAGATGATGTTGTCGATGCCCAGGACGATCTCGAGCGCCGTGAGCGTGAACAGAGCGATCCAAGCCTCTGGGTTGTTGATCCAGTCCAATGTCTTGCGTCGGATGGAGTGAACGGCGGCGCACGGCCAAAGAGCCGGGCTGAACAAGCTACCCTGCGTACGGGATCGCGCCAAAGCTGTTCTCGCGATCGCACCGGAGACAATGCCCCGCGTGGAGACCGTTGGCTCAACGGGACTGTGCTCGGCTTCTCCGCTGCCGTGGTCATGGTCGCAGGCTTCCTGTTCGGCCTCGCGCCGGCTCTTCAGTACATTGATTTGACGAAGCACAATAAACACACTCAAGCCGAAGCCAGTTCGGACCGCCGAGCGGGAATCCCTCAGGAGCGCCCATGTCGGACGTGGAAACACTGCTCAGTGCCTATTGTTGACCGCATGCTGCTCGAGATGGCTCCGGGGGCTTCTTATAGGTCGTGGCCAGACCAGATTCCCACCCGTATCGCTCAGTTTCTCTGCGTTACGGCACAATCGCGCGGCACAATTGTGTCCTTCGACCAGATCGGCACGTACGGGGGCGTAGAGCCTTTTCCGCCTAACCTGTCGCCACGCGAGCCCCTTTGGACATCCTATCCGTTGAAGCTGTCCCAACCGTAGTTGAAGGTCCCTGATAGGGGAGAAAGAAAAGTGGTGGCTCCGGGGGTCCCGGGCCGATAGGCTCGGGTAGGCAAAAACCCCAACACGGAGCCACCACGATGAAGAGAACGTACGAGGTAAGGGATCGGGCGGACAAGCGCGCGATCAGGGAGTTCCTGAAGCGGGAGGGGCAGTTTCTGCTTCCGATGCTTGAGCTCGTGGAGCAGACGGAGGTCGCGATCGACGAAGTCATCCAGGTGATGGGACGAGCGACGATCGAAGCGGTGCTGGAGATGAGCGCCGAGGGTGTGGCAGGCGTGAAGCAGGCAGGTCGGTCACGAGCGGAAGACGACACGGTGTGGTATGGCCGGCAGGGTGGTGTGGTTTACCTGTTGGACCGGAAGGTGCGTGTGGAGCGGCCACGGCTCAGGCGCCGGGGCGCCGGGGAGGGTGGCGAGGTCGAGGTGCCGGCGTACGCAGCGATGCGGAGACCGGGCGCCGTGGCGGATCGGATGCTCGAGGTCCTGATGGCGGGGGTGAGCACGCGAAAGTACGGCCGTGTGATCGGTGAGATGGCCGACACGGTCGGGGTGAGCAAGTCGGCGGTGAGCCGTGAGACGGTCGAGGCCTCGGAGCGCGTGCTGAAGGAGCTGATGGAGCGCCGGCTGGATGCGTGGGACCTCCTGGTGATCTACCTGGACGGGATCCAGATGGGCTCGCACCACGTGCTTGCTGCGGTAGGCGTGGACTCAGACGGAAAGAAGCACGTGCTGGGCGTGAGGGAAGGAGCGAGTGAGAACGCCGAGGTGACCAGCGCGCTCCTAGAGGATCTGGTCGAGCGCGGCCTGGACCCGGGCAGGCGGCGGCTGTTCGTGATCGATGGCTCGAAAGCGCTCAGGAAGGCGATCGAGAAGGTGTTCGGCCAACGTCACCCCATCCAGCGCTGCCGCAACCACAAGCTCCGCAACGTGCTGGGTCATCTGCCGAAGGATCAGCATCCTCAGGTGAAGGCGGCGTTCCGGGCGGCGATGAAGCTGGACGCGAAGCAGGGCGAGCAGAAGCTCGAGCAGCTCGCCCGATGGCTCGAGCGCGACCACCCCTCGGCCGCAGCCAGCCTGCGCGAAGGCCTCAGCGAGATGTTCACCATAAACCGGCTCGGCCTCCCACCGCGGCTGAGGAAGTGCCTGGGCTCGACCAACCTGATCGACAGCACCCACTCGGGCGTAAGACGGAAGACCCGCAGGGTGACTAACTGGAAGAACGGAGCGATGGCCTTGCGCTGGGCTGCGGCCTCGTTCGTGGAAACCGAGAAGAGCTACCGGAGGATCATCGGCTACGACCAGCTCTGGATGCTCAGGGCCCACCTCGACGACCATGAACCGGTTGCCGAAATGAGAAAGACAGGCTAACCAAGAGACTCTCCGGCGCCACCACCTTCAACTGTCAGCGGGACACCATCTATCCGTTCCTCGACAGACGCTACGCCCCCAGAGCCGTCGCGACCGTGTCCAAGGCGGTCGCAGCCGTCTCCATGTCATCGATGGCTTCGTCGATCGCATCGACGTGACCCTGAAGCGCGACCCCCGCGCCGTTCAACCCGTCCTTGAGGGAGGTAAGCGGTTCCGTGTTGCTCTCGTCTATGCTCGAAATGAGAGACAGCGCGGTATCGAGGGGGTAGTCGACCGGTGAGACGATGGGTACCGTGACTTCGAAATTCGAGGCCAGGTCCGCAAGGGTCGTGATCAAGCCTCCAGCTAGCTCCACTTTCCCCTGAATGTGACCCAACGCGGTACCACCGCCCCTCAAGGCGTCCGCCGTCTTCCTCAAAGCCTCAGGCATATACGAAATCAGCGGGATCAGCTGCAGCAAATTGAAGGGCAGCTTCCGGTCCTTACCTCCGCAGCAGCACAAGAGGATGATGAAGAGGAGAATCAGGATCAGGAGGAGCAGCACAATGGCGGCCAGAAACAGCGCCGGCGACGTCGGCCCTTCCGGGCCAGCTGCAAAGAGCATCCCTAGCAGCGCCCCCGCGACCAGGAACATCCCCGCAAGAACGACGAGCAGGACCGCCGCCAGCATGAGCAGGAGGGACACGCTGTTGGTTGCGCGGCCGAAGGGGGCCGTAATCCAGGAAGTGTTTGCCATGTCAGGTCTCGATATGGAGTTCCCACTGGTGGGCCTGCGCCGGTCTTTCTTGCAGGTTGCGGTCCTGCGACCAACGACCGACGAAGTCCAACAAGTCGCTTCGGAATTGCATCAGGGCGTCATTGCAGGCGTCCGCGGTCGCCTGAGGGCCCCTGAACGAGAGTTCGCCGTCCGTCCCTTCGAAGGGGACGAACGGGGTTTCGGGCGTCGCATAGATGAAGACGTACAGGAAGCTGACGAGCTCGCCGATCGTGCCGGTATTGGGCAGGAAGTCGCACAGGCTGATGGCATCGTCCGGAGAGTTCCCGTCCGTCTTGAACACGACCGGCGTATCCGGCGAGGGAACAGTGCCGCTCTGCAGGCAGGGCGGGAAGTTCGCCGCGAACATGAATCCGGGGTTGGCCATCTGCATCATCCGCGAACTGCCGTGTGCGGTGATGCGGTAGATCAGGCTGGTCAGCACCGGGATGAGCATCGCCTTGGTGCTGACCGCCAGCAAGCCACTGCTCGGCAGCCCACGGACGTTCCCTTGATTTGGATCACCGGACGCCTTGATCCACTTCTGCAAAGGAGCGTCCATCGCGACGAGCTGGTCAGTCGGATAGAACGCGTTGACCACGGTCGTCACGTACGCTGAGGCGGCATCGAATAGCTCCTCCGCGTAACCCATGATCCGATACTGATCCCAGTCCTCGACGGGCGCGGTAGGGTCTGCGGGATCCGGGTCGCTCGTGAAGTCGTCCCTGTCGAACCCGAGTCTCGCTTTCGCGTTGGGCGGGTCGTCGGTGTGGAAATTCCTTCCCGCCGCGAAGGTGTTGAGTAGCGATCGGCACTGACCGCTCGTGGTGATCGACGTGGGGGGTGCGATGTTCCAATTGATCAGCAAGAACTGGTCGAAGCCGATCAGGTGGTCCGACTGGCGCCCGAGTATCTGGCGGACCGGGTGAAGAGGCGGCAGGCGCTGAAACATCGTCATCTGCATGGCGGCGGTGACGACGTGCCACTGGTAGACGTGCCCGAGCCAGATCCCGTATACGGTGATCGACGCTTTCGCCGCCTGCAGACCGTATAGCCACGCGGGGTCGGTCTGGACGTACTGGACCCACTGGCTTTGTTGCGAATCCCGGACGCGGACGGCGATGGGCGTCATCCTCCACTTGTCGTCGCCTTCCGCCGGGCCCTGCGTGCGCTCGAGCAGGGTGAGCGTGCTGGGGGTGAAACGAGGCTTGAAGTTGACCTCGTTGGCTTCCAGCCCCGAAAACACCCTCATGTCGATGACGTACAGAAGACCAGACGCCCAGGGCGTCTCCATCTCGTCCGTCCAGTCCTCCGATCCGACGTCGTCCTTCAGCGTCGCGTCGCTTGGGTCGATCCGCTCGGGGATGATCAGATTATACGCCATCCCGAAGTTCGCGATCGTGGGCCAGAATTCTTCGGTGGCCCTGGCCGGAGTGTCCAGTGTTTCTGGCCAGTTCGGCAGCCGCCCCTCCTGTTCTGCGTCCTGGTAGGTCTGAAATGCGTCCCCGAAGGTCGTCCAGGACATCTTGAAGTGTTCCGGCTCCTCGAGCGGTCTCTGCGTCCGCAGATCCTGGGCTCTCCCGAGCGGCGTCTTGTAAGACATCCCCATGTGCGTGTACGCGTTCTCGTCCCGACCGGCGATGGTCCAAGTCGTCGACAGCCCGGCGATCGCCTGGCCGAACTGAGTACTCTTCCTCAAGAGGCTACCCGACGTCCGCCAAAAATCCCAAAGTCTGTATGGGACGGCAGGGAGGTTGGCGAACGGACCCATGCCGAAAAACGAGAGGGGAACCCGCTGCACGCCGCGGATGAACCAGATCAGGAACAGGCCCAGCACAAAGAAAGCGACGAGCGGCGCGAGGGCGAGCAAGGGGGGACCCGTGAAGATCGCGATCATCCCCATGATCAGGAAAAACGCGCCCGTGAAGATCATCGCGAGAATGACGAGAACAGCCGCGACGATGAGAACGCCGATCACGCCCATTTGCACCTGCCTGCTAAAGGCGGGCCGCGGCTCGGATCCTCCAGCGCGTCCGGTCTGCTCTACCCGCCTGTCGTGTCGTCACCCTGGGAGGGGACACGGTGCATCATAGGTGAAAGTCGGCGCCGACGCACTTTCCAGAAGGCTTAGAACAACGCTTGCGACCGCGCCAACCTGCCAGGAACGTGGTTCCACGACCTGCGCAGGACCGCCGTGCAACGCTGGAGGTCGTACCCATCCAAGAGGCCCAAGCGTGAGTCGACCATCTCTTTTTTGCCGTCATCCGGCACAATAACGGCACAATTCACGGGGTGTATACCCCCAAAACCTAAGAGGCGCCGCCCGGATGGATCTCCGGTCGCCGCTTCGCGACGATCCTCGATCGTCTCGCGGAAGAGCCGGAGTACTCTCCGACCACCGTTCTGCCAGTCGGCTCGAACCTTCGCTTCGTCATCCAGGCGCAGGCAGCCCATGAAAAGAGGACCCCTGGAAAGGGGTCCCCTTCAGAGGCGCCGCCGGATTCGACCTCAGCGACAGACTGACCCTTGCCCGCTCCGCGCATGTGCGGCGTAGCGCCCGGATCCGGGCACGTGTAGTCTGGTCTAAGCCTCGCTTGTGCCGAGGGCTAGCGGAGGAGCTGGAAGAATGAACTTCGCGGAGGCGGCTGACAGGCTCGCCTACTACGGCAGTGACTTTGACCTGGGGAGGACCATCGTCGAGACAATCGTTCGTCTCCTAGACCCCGTCGCCCAGTTCGCCTTGGAGCGCTGTCGATTCACTTCGGTGGGGAAGAGCGTCTATGGCATGTGTCTGCCTGGACGCATCGCAGCATCGTTTGGCCGCCGCTGGGAAGATGCGACCACGGTGCTGCCGGATGACAAGTGGATTCTCGTGCTCACGGACCCGCTGCCAGCCGACGACGCGCATTCGATCGTGGCCCACGAGATCGCTCATGCATGGAGAGGCGACGACGTGCTTTCGATGATCGGATGGGAGTGTGAGCGAGCAATAACCGAGCTAGTCGCCAAGTGGGGCTTCGTAGGTCTCGGCACGGATGTCGAGCACGCCATGCAAGTACATACGGGGGAGACTCCGGGACCCACGCCCGAATAGTCCGCGCCACCCTTCGCAGGGTCGACCCCATCAGACTTAGACGGTCTGCACTCAGATCCGCCCGGCTTTAGGGATGCCCGATTTGTGCAGCTCCGATTCCGAAGGCGAGGACGGTGCGCCCGTGCCGGCTCCCCAGCATATGGGAAAGGCTGGTGGTGTATCACAATCGCACGACCTCCGTCAATTGAAGTCGGGGACCCACGAGATGCTTCTGATCAGCATACTCTAGCTCCTCGGCGCTCTCCTCACTCGGGGACCCGCCGCGAAGCTCTTCGGGGCCTCGTGCTGCTCTCCGAAGCAGCCGACTCGGTCATCAGCCGGAGCAGGGCCTACCGCGAGGCTGCAACTGAAGGAGGGGAACTGTGACGACGGCCGGGTACTCGGGCACCCCACTCCCCAAGAAGCTCGGCATCAAGGATTGTAGCATGGTGGCCACGATCGCCGCGCCGCGGCACTTCGCCCGATTGCTGGTGCCGCTCCCGGCTGGCGTCCGGATCCGGAGTGACGTCCGCGCCAAGGGCCCCTTCGATGTGCTGGTAGCGTTCGTACGCACCGAGGCTGAACTCGAGAGCCGATTCGACCGCGCTTACGCGCGGCTGGACCCGTATGGCGGCCTCTGGATCGCGTGGCCGAAACAATCCTCCCCGCTGGCCACGTATCTCAGGGAATCCCACGTTCGTGAGTACGGTCTCTCGACCGGTCTCGTGGACAACAAGATCTGCGCGATCGATGAGGACTGGTCCGGACTCCGATTCGTGGTCCGGAGGGAGAACCGACCGCCGCCGGAAGGACATGGGAGCCATTCGCGTACGAACCGAGGGTTCGGTGGTGTCCGAAACCGTCGAACTGCGACTATTCGGAGGGCCTGAGCAAGGTCTTCTACACGGAGGAAGTGGAGACGCACGCGCAGGAGCGACTCCTCCCCACGCCGCCGGCCAAGCACGATCGCAACCGATGGCCGATCGCGCTCGAGCTCGGTTCGTAACGCCTGAAGCTCCCGTTCGCGTCCTATGAAACGCCGGTCAGCCAACCAGTCCTCCTCCTATGGTCACGGTTATCATGATCATGAATATCATGAATCGCCCCAGCGGCTTCACTCAGGGCGTGGCCAGGTGGCGCGGGCCGGGATAGCTTGGCCTTCCTCAGACGGATTCCACGCGCCGGGAGAGTCCACATGTTCGCCGTTCGGAACACCCTTGCGCATTTCGTTCTCGTGTCTCTCGTCATCGCACCTCCCCTGTCGGGGCAGGCGTTCAACGACCTGCTCACCCGTGCGGAACGTTCCGAGTTCCGGGAGACCAGCTCGTACGAAGAGGTCATGGAGCTGTCCGAGCGACTCGCTGATCTCTCCCCCGACATCCATCTCACATCCTTCGGATATACCAACGAGGGCAGGTCTCTGCCGCTGCTGGTGCTCGGGGCCTCGGATGCCAGCGCGGAAGCGGTGCTCGCGACGGGCAAGTCTCGGGTCTATCTGCAGGGCAACATCCACGGCGGAGAGGCATGTGGGAAAGAAGCCCTTCTCATGCTGCTCCGGCGGTTCGCGACGGGCGACTACCCGACGTGGACCGATGAACTGGTCTTGCTCGTTGCCCCGATCTACAACGCGGATGGGAACGAGCGCGTTTCGCTGAACAACCGTCCGCGCCAAAACGGTCCGATCGGCGGCATGGGACAACGCCCCAACGCGCAAGGTCTCGACCTCAATCGTGACCACACGAAGCTCGATTCTCCCGAGGCCCGCTCTTTCGTCGCGATGTCGAACGCGTACGACCCTCATGTCGCAGTGGATCTGCACACCACCGACGGGACCCGGCACGGGTACTATCTGACGTACTCGCCCCCCTTGCACCCGAACACGCCCCCGTCGATCGACATTTTCCTCCGCGATCGTTGGTTGCCCGAGTTGACCCGCCGGATCAAGGAGAAGCACGGCTGGGACTACTACTACTACGGCAACGCGGGCGGACGTGGTGGCGGCGGTGCCGCTTGGCGCACCTTCGATTACCGCCCCCGCTTCAACAACAACTATGTCGGACTGAGGAACCGCATCGCGATCCTTGGTGAGGCCTACGCGTATGCGAGCTTCGAAGACCGGGTTCGCGGCACGCTCTGGTTCGTCGAGGAGATCCTCGACTATGCCGAGCAGAACGCTTCCGAGATTCGCCAGATCGTGGGGGCCGCGGACCGTCTGCCCGTCGTGGGTAGCGAGCTGGCGACCCGGGCGGTGTCGGAGCGGTCTGCACAGGAGGTGACGATCCTCATGGGTGAGGTCGAGGAGCAGCGCCATCCGAACACCGGGCGGATCATCCTTCTTCGCCGAGATGTTGTGAACCCGAGGCTCATGTACGAGTACGGTACCTTCACTGCGAGCGAGACGGCCATCGCCCCCGAGGCGTACTACGTGCTACCGGCGGCGGAAGCCGCGATCGAGCGCCTAAGAGGCTCACGGGGTCACGGTGGTGCGCTACGCGACCGAGCGGGAGCTGCCCGTCGAGCGTTTCCGGATTGACTCCACGACCGTTGCCGGTCGCGAGTTCCAGGGAAGGACCGAGCGCACGATCTACGGCGAGTGGTTCGCGACGATGGAGACGCTTCCGGCGGGCACCGCCTACGTCTCGATCGATCAGCCGTTGGGGCGCCTGGCGTTCACGCTGCTCGAGCCGCGCTCGGACGACGGTTTCGTGGCGTGGGCGATCTTCGATCCGCAGATCGAACACGGACAGTGCCCGGTGTTCAGGGTGGCGGCTCCGGGTACGTGACGGCTGGATCGCCCGCCACTCAGTGAGCTGAGCTACCACAGCTCCTCCACCTCTGGAAGATCTGGACGTTACGGTCTTCCAGGTGCCTGATCACGGAGGCGAAGCACTCGGCGTTGCGACCGACGACCTCGTCCGCTGCCCAGTAGCACGATCTTCACGGTCGTTCCTCCACGAGATGCCGATGTGCGGACCAGGATGAGGCCACACGACTTCGTGTGTGCAAGGGGGCATGCTTCGTGCGTCAAACAGGGCGAAGGAACCAAGCGGGGGGGAGGTGCGCGATGCGGGCGAAGTACTGGGAACGAACGGTGATGGGCGTACTCGCCGTGCTTCTGTTCAGTACGTCGTCTCTTGCGGCGCAGGGCTGGATCGAGCCTCGCATCCTCCGGGGCGGGTTCTCGGTCGACAAGACGCGCAGCGAGGTACGCATTCATGTCGAGGGGCGGGTCGCGGTCGTGGAGGTCTCGGAGTGGTTCCAAAACGATGGCGAGGGAATCGCAGAGGGTGACTATCTCTACCCACTGCCGGGAGAGGCCGTCTTCCAGGGCTTCTCGCTCTTCCAAGGCGATACGGAGCTGCGTGGCGAGATCATGGACGCCGATGAGGCTCGCGAGATCTATGAGGGCATCGTCCGTCGGCGTGGCGACCCGGCCCTCATCGAGCTTGCCGGGCATGGGCTGTTACGCGCTCGTGTCTTCCCGATCCAGCCGGGACAAGAGCGAAAGGTCGCCCTGCGCTACACACAGGTCCTAGCGCGTGCGGGTAACGCTCTGCAGTTGGTGTACGCCGGCGCTGTTCACATGACGGACGACCCCGTGGGCGAGGAGTCACCGGAGGGGCGCCCCCTGCCTGTTCCGGTCGAAATGTCCTTCGAGATCGATGTCGCCGATGCCTCGCGGTTCTTGGAGCCGTTCTCGCCCACGCACGAGATCGGCGTCAAACGGCATGGCGACGCGATGGTCGTCACGATGGAAGAGGAAGTGCTCGGGCGTTTCTCGGTCTTCTTGCCGTTTGCCGACAACGACCTGGCGCTCTCCGTTGCGACCCATCGGCCTGTTGGGGAAGACGGATATTTCATGCTCACGCTGTCTCCGGGGCGGGTGAGGGGCCACGCCGCACCCCGGGATGTGACCGTCGTGCTCGACGTCTCCGGTTCGATGTCGGGCGACAAGATCCACCAGGCCAAGCAGGCGGTCCGCCAACTGCTGGCTTCGCTCGACCGGGACGATCGATTCCGACTGATCTCGTTCTCGAATGCCGTGGGCATGCACAGCGAAGGCTGGCGCGACGCGACCGGGTACGAACTAGCACGCGGCCGCGAGTGGATCGACGAGCTCGTTGCGAACGGCGGCACCGACATCGGAGCCGCGTTGAGCGAGGCGTTTCGCTTGCGGAGTCCCGAGGAACGCCTACCGATCGTCGTTTTCATGACCGACGGGCTGCCGTCCGCCGGTGAGCGGTCTCCGGAGCGGCTCGCGGACCAGGCTGAGCGGCAAGCGCACCGAGCGCGGGTCTTCGCCTTCGGTGTTGGACACGACGTAAACACGCACCTGCTCGATCGGCTCGGTGAGGCGGGTCGTGGCAGCACCGACTACATCCAGCCTGGCGAGAGCGTCGAGCGCGTAATCGGTCTACTCGCCGCCAAGATCCGGCACCCCATTCTGACTGACCTCGAGCTGGACGGAGGGCCGAACCGCTTGATCGAGCTGTATCCCACGCGTCTCCCCGACGTGTTCGCCGGGCAAGAGCTCGTGCTCTTCGGGCGCTTCACGGGTGAAGGCTTGGGGCAGATCTCAGTCGATGGCATGCGTGCCGGCAGCGCACTCGAGTTCACCACCGAGCTGCGATTCCCTCATGCGAGCGCGGCCAACTCGTACATCCCGCGGCTGTGGGCGTCACGCAAGCTCGGTCACCTAGAACGGCAACTCTGGACCGAGGGTGAGACGGCGGACCTGATCGAACAGATCCGTGAGCTCGCGCTGCGATACGGACTCCCGAGTCGCTACACATCGTACCTCGTACAAGAGCCGGCCGTCGCCGTGATGCCGGTTGCCCAAGGGGCGCCACGCAGCGCGCTTTCGGCGACCCCAGGCGTGGCTGTGCCCGCTGTTGCGCGGCCGGTCTTACAACAAGATCGGGCGTCCGAGGTAGCGGCCCGCCGCGCCAGCGGCCAGGCCGCAGTGCGGCAAGCTGTTGTCGCGCGTGCCCGTCGGGCGCTCACCTCTATGAACGAAATGCGAGCGATGGACACGGAGCTGGACGCTGCGCTCCGGGAACGGAGGGAGAACACACGTGTCTTGGCGGGTAGAGTTTTCATGCTAGACGACGGCGTGTGGACCGACGAGGCCCACAGCGAAGACCAGACCGTGATCGAGGTGAAGGCGTACAGCGCTGTATACTTCCAACTGGTTGCGGCGTTGCCGGAGATCGGACCGGTGCTGAAGGAGCTCGACCACGTATTGATCGCGGGGGCGGCCGTGAGCTTCCGCGTCGCCGCCGACGGGATAGAGGAACTGACCGGCACGACGTTGCACGAGCTCGTGCAACGGTTCCGGGTCGGAGGGGGCACACCGTGAGCGCAGACTGGACGGAGGTATATCGCAGCACGTTCCCGGACCTGGTCCGGTTCTTACACTGCAAGGTGTGGGACCTGGAGCGAGCCCAGGATCTGGCTCAGGAAGCCTTCGTCCGGGCGCTCCGCCACGAGCCGCAGAAGCCGCGCGCCTGGCTCTTCCAGGTCGCGTCCAACCTCGCCCGTGACGAGGCCCGCACGGCGATCCGGCGGAAACGCCACCTCACCCTCCTGAAGAGTGAGACTGAAGATCGACAACAATCCGCGCCGGACCCGGCGCGTGACTTGGCGGAGCGTGAGCGCATGGGCCAGGTCCGGGACGCGCTCGAATCGCTCAGCGAACGAGATCGTGAAGTCCTGCTCCTCTGGGACGCGGGACAGAGTTACACGGAGATAGCTCGGCAGGCGCGGCTGGCCGTAGGCGCGGTGGGCACGACCCTCGCGCGTGCACGTCGTCGCTTGGCCGAAGCGTACAGCCAGAAGGAGCACGTCGATGTCGCACGTTGACCAAGGCGCTCTGCACGCCTATCTGGACGGCGCTCTCGACGAGCTGCCGTTGGGCGGCGGGCGAGCGATCCGTGAGCACGTCTCGACGTGTCCCGAATGTGCAGCGCGTCTGGCGAAAGAGCAGCGGATCCGAGAGAAGGCCATAGTGATACTCTCCGGCCCACTGCCGCAGGTCGAGCTACCGCCGCTTGAGGAGCTGCGGTTGCGCGCGGAGGCGACGAGCCCGCCGAAGGCTTCCCGTCGTAGGCGCATCCACCGGATGGGGTGGGCCGCTTCGGTCATTCTGGCGATCGGTGTGGGGTGGGCTTTGCGTGGTGATCAGTCGGTTCCTTTGAGCGCGATGGATCCCATCGACAGCCCGAGTGCACCCTCGGCGCTCGTGCTGCCAACGGTTGCGCGAGACGTGAACGCGTCAGCCAGTGACGTGCTGGTCCAGGCCCTGGATCGGGACGAGAGGGGTGCCGATCTGGTCACGGAGCCGGACCCACCAGTGCTCTTTCGGGAGGTCGTGGCCACAGACGTGGTGGCGCTCCAGGATCGGCTCGGAAGCGCGCCAGCGCTGCCGCCACTCGAGGCGAGCGGGTTGGTGGACCTCCGTTCGAGCGCGGCCACCGTGAGCCGGCTCTCGGGCACGCTTTCCGCTCCGCGCACGGTGGCCGTTCGCGCGGCGAACACCGATGCTGGTGAAGAGAGCGTGGCGCGGCGCGGACGGGCCGTCGTGACGAGCGCGAGCCGCCCGGCGGCCGGAGCCCCGTTCTCCACCGGCGACGCATCGGTGCCACCGCGCGAGGAGCGCCACTCCGGGCGGAGAGGCGGGGACGAGGGTCCGTTGGTGGTCCTCGGGTTCGAGGTCATCGTCATTGAAGCCATCGAGGAGGGCCCTGCCGCGGGAGGCACTCGTGCGCTCCAGTGGCTCACGCCCGTAGACACGTTGGAGCTCCTGCATCTGCCGGAAGGCGTGGAGCCTGCCGATCTGGCCCCGCTCGACGAGGACGGCGTCGCAGAGCTCGTCGTACCGAGAGAGGGGTTGTGGTTGGTCATGCGAGCCCGCCGTTCTGTAACGGAACTCGAAGTGTTGCTGGAGCGTCTGGACGCGAACCGATAGCTTTCGCGGTCTCGTTCGACGACCTCCTTCTTGCGACACAATGATACAGACTCTCTGCCGAGCCTTCTTCGCGCTCGTGGTGCCCATAGTCCCCGTAGTCCCCATGGCGCTAGCCGCCCAACAACAGGGGCTAGAGCAGGCTGCCGCCACGATCACACCGGACGACTACGCGTGGGGCGTCGGAGTCATCGCGCACGACTCCATGCAGGGTCGTGATACGCCGAGCCCCGGCCTGGACAAGACCGCGGAGTGGATCGCCTCCGAGTTCCGGCGCATGGGACTCCGTGGTGGAGCCGAGGACGGTGGCTTCATTCAGCGGTATCCGCTTCGGCGGGTGGTGGTCGACGCCGGTACCTCGATGCTTACGGGAGGCGGAGTCCGACTCGCCTTCGGGGAGGACCTGCTGCCCGGTCGCCGTACGTCCGACGGCGAGGCGAGCGGCGGTCTCGCGATCGTCTCTGGCGCGCTCAACCTCCAGGCCGCGATCAGAGGAGGGGCGCTTATCGGGAAGCATGCGGTGATTGTGCTGCCCGAGAGCTCCCCGGGCCTGAGTCGGGCGGCCCTCCCCGCTTTCCGGAGCGCGGGAGCGCTCTCGATCATGACCGTGACGGATGTGGGGGATCAGGATTGGGATGCGGCGGTCGCCCGTGCCATGCGCCCCTCGGTCCGTAAGGGCTGGGGTGAGCAAGACGGACGCAGCGGGACGTCCGCTCCGAGCCTGCAGATCCGCCAGTCCTCTTTGGCGCGTCTCGTTGAAGCTCATGGCGTGGATTTGAATTCGCTGCGGGCGCGTGCGGGCGCCGACGCGAGGGTCGACGCTGTTGCCGGGCTCGAGATCACGCTCAGCATCAATTTGCGCGACGAGATGATCACCGCTCCGAACGTCGTAGGCATCCTCGACGGAAGTGACTCCGCACTGAAGGACGAGTACGTGGTCTTCTCCGGGCACATGGATCACGTCGGTATGGGCAGCCCCGATGCGAATGGGGACTCCATCTTCAACGGCGCGGATGACGATGCGTCCGGCACGATCGCGGTAGTCGAGATCGCGGAGGCGATGGTCGCGCTGCCGTCGCCGCCGAAGCGCTCCATGGTGTTCCTCTTGGTGAGCGGCGAAGAGAAGGGCCTCTGGGGCAGCGAGTGGTTCACGGACAACCCCACGGTACCGATCGAGCAGTTAGTGGCGGATCTCAACACGGACATGGTCGGCCGAAACTGGCCGGACACGATCGTAGCGATCGGAAAAGAGCACTCGGACCTGGGGGAGAGCCTGAACCGAGTAAACGGCGACCACCCGGAGCTACGCATGACGGCCATCGATGATATCTGGCCTGAAGAGCACTTCTACTTCCGGTCCGACCACTACAACTTCGCGCGCAAGGGCGTGCCGATCCTGTTCTTCTTCAACGGCACCCACGACGACTACCACGGTCGGGACGACGAGCCCGCCCGCATCGACGCCGAGAAAGCGGCAAGGATCGCGAGGCTGGTCTTCTACCTCGGGGTCGATATCGGGAACGCGGCAGAGCGACCGAAGTGGAATCCGGAGAGCTACGCCAGGATCGTCCCTGACCGTTGACCGGGAGTCACGGGCGTACACTGTGGCAGACGAGAAGAGCTTCCTCGAACTGATCGAGGCCTGGGACGGCGTAGGCGTCGTGGTCCGGCATGACGAGCCGGCTCCTGGATCTTCATTGCGCTGCACGACGACACCCTCGGTCCCAGTACGCGGGCGGTCATTGGGTCGATCGCCCGCACCCAAACGCTCTTGTGGAGTGGGGTCTTGAGGCGTGCCGTGAGAATGAGGGCGAGATCCGCCACATCGGGTTTGCGGAGCCCGGTAAAGTCGAAGACGACGTTGTCAGGTGCGATGGATACTTCCTGCCGTGTTTGCAGGCTCTCTTCCGTCGCTCTCGGCTGGCCGCTCCGGTCTTTTTTGTCCTTCTCGTCCTGTCTCATGGCTGCCTCCCGTTGCGATTCTTCTCCCTGGTCCACCGAGGCTGCGCCGGACTATAGATCAAGACTCGTGCCACGACGGAGGAATTCAGTCCTGTCACCGTGACATAATTTCGCGGTGGTCTCCGGGACATCGCGATCGCGCGATGCGACCCTCTGGCCTGATTCGTGTATCAGACTCATGATTGAGAGGGAGCCTAGATTTCGTGGGGAGGATGGTGTGCGCACGATCCGACGTACCGCGGTGCTATGGGTCGCTCTGGCGCTGGTCGCCACCGGGGCTGTGGGGCAGGAGCCTGACGCAGCCCAGGAGGCGTACTTCCGAGGCGTCGGGGAGTTCTTCGACGTGCCCTCGTCCGAGCTCGAGATCCTTCGCGACTGGAGCCTGCCCCCCGACGAGATCCCCGTGATCCTGTTCTTTGCGGACCGCGCGGGCGTCGTCCCCGAGGCTTTGGTCGCCCTACGTCGCTCGGGGGAGAGTTGGACCCGCCTGGCGGAGCGGTACGGTGTCGGCGCTCCGGAACTCCACGTTCCTGTCCCCGACCAGGCTGCGACGGGCCCACTGAACTTGGTCTACCAGAGCTTTCGCGACCTTCCCGCCAGCCGCTGGAGAGAGATCCCGCTCGCCCCGGAGGACATCGTGGCTCTGGTCAACCTGCGCTTGCTCTCGCAGACTCTGGGCGTAACGCCCGCGGACGTGCTTTCACGAGCGGGCTCCACGGACTCGTTCGTGCAGCTATACGGCGAGCTGATCCGATAGCAGAAAGGAGTCTCCATGGCGCGCGCCCGCTTCGTGCCTCACTCCACCTACGAAGAGCTTCCGGTCGATGACATGCGTCGTGAGGCTGCTGCCTTCCTTGCGACGATGCGTCGTCGACGCACGGTACGGGAATTCTCCGACCGCTCAGTGCCTCGGGACGTGATCGAGCAGTGTCTGCTTGCCGCTGGCACAGCGCCGAGCGGTGCGAACCGCCAGCCGTGGCGTTTTGTCGTCGTTGGTGACTCTGCTATCAAGTCGCGGATTCGCGAGGCAGCCGAGAAGGAGGAGCGCGACTTCTACAGCGGCAAGGCCCCGAAGGAATGGATGGACGCCCTCGAGCACCTGGGTACGGACGAGCACAAGCCGTTCCTGGAGAGAGCGCCCTGGCTGATTGTGATCTTCTCCGAGAGCTACGAGTTGATGGACGACGGGACCAAGGCGAAGAACTACTACGTGACCGAGTCGGTCGGGATCGCGACGGGCATGCTGATTACGGCGCTACATCACGCCGGCCTCGTTACGCTCACGCACACGCCGTCCCCGATGAAGTTCCTCAACAACCTATTGGATCGCCCAGTCAACGAACGCGCCTTCCTGATCCTAGTGTGCGGCTATCCGGACGAGAGTGCCACCGTACCCGAGATCACCAAGAAGCCGATCGAGGATATTGCCATATTCCTGGAATAGCGGTGCTCACCCCAACTGGACCGGATATTGACCCGGCCAATAGCAGTATTCGACTTGATACGCTCGCTTCGGCCGCGCGCGGTTGGCTGTCAGCTGCGCATTGAGTTGGTGTGATGGATGCCGATGCAGAACCCACCCCATCCCAGCGGGCACGTACGGGAAAACTCCCTGGAACCGCTGGATTTCACGGTCACGGACGGTGCGAAGGCGCTCGGCGCCCACGGGGACCTTCGCGGCGCACGCGGTTTCGACCCGGGTGAACCGGGTGAGCCTGACGGCCCGGGCTGATCGAACACGAGTAGCCGTGCCCAGGACGCTAGCTGACCTGGTCGCGGTTCATCAGTTCGCCCTCACCGCTCGTTCCTTCGCCCAATCCCGCATCTTCTGGATCTTCTCACCCATTGTGACAGAGAGCGGCTTGGTCGCCACGATCTCGAAGCCCAACGCCGCCGTATCGAGTGCGGTCTCGTTCGAGAACGCGGTGTAGAGCGCCGAGACGACTACCTCTGCGATCTCTGAGCCGCTGAAGCCCTCTGTCTGCGCGGCCAGGGTCGCCAGATCGAAGCTACTCGCGTCGTGGCCGCGCGAGTCCAGGTGGATCTGGAGGATTTGCTCGCGGGTCTCTTGGTCGGGCAGGTCGACGAAGAAGATCTCGTCGAAGCGGCCCTTGCGAAGGAACTCGGGAGGGAGCGACTGGATGTCATTCGCCGTAGCGACTACGAAGACGTCACCGTGCCGCTCCTGCATCCAGGACAGGAAACTGCCGAGGATGCGCTGCGAGACTCCCCCGTCCTCGCCGCCACCCGACGCGAACGCCTTCTCGAGCTCGTCGATCCAGAGCACCACGGGCGCCATGCGCTCCGCCGCGCGCATCGCTCGCTTGAAGTTGCTCTCGCTCTCGCCGATGTACTTGTTGTAGAGATTCGAGGGGTCGAGCTTGAGCAGCGGGAGCCCCCACTCCGACGCCACGGCCTTGGCGGACAGGCTCTTGCCGCATCCGGGCACGCCGAGCAAGAGCACTCCGCGTGGGAAGGTCAGCCCGAACTTCTCGGCGCGTTCGGAGTCCTTGACCACCGCTTTCCGCTTCACGAGCCACGCCTTCAACGCGACCAGGTCAGCGACGCTCGCCATGGTCTTGCTCGCCGGGTAGTACTCGAGAAGACCCTCACGCTCGACCACGCCGCGTTTGGCTTCGATGACGTGCTCGATGTCCTGTGACGAGAGTGCTCCGTCTTCGATGATCGCCTTGGTGAGGATCTTCTCGGCCTCCATGAGCGTGAGGCCCGAGAGGTGCTGCGCGAGGTGGGTCGTCTCCTCACGTGAGAGAGCGACCTCGACGTGCTGCGCCCTGGAGATGTCTTGCACGATCGACGAGAGCAGCTCACGGAACTCATCGTCCGATGGCCCAGGAAGCGTGACGTGTGCTGCGAGCTCCTTGAGTTGGCCAGGCAGGTCTACGCCTTTCCCGGTGAGCACGATAGAGCCCTTCAGCTGCTCGAGGCTCCTCGTGGCATCGCGCACGAGCGAGGTGAGGAGGTCGTTGCCCGCGAGCGTGTGCGCGAAGGAGCGGAAGTGGTATACCGCGTCCTGTCGCGCGGAGATCACGTGCTGGACCGCCTTCGTCGCATCGGGGCTTTCGTAGATCATGTCGCCGAGGTCGGCGCGGGAGAGGCCCTGGGATCGCGTCCAGGTGAAGAGCGGCACTCGGAGTCGATCCGCGACGTGCTGGAGCAGCACGTTCGCGCGGTCCTCCTCGCCTGTGTCGAGGTAGATGAGACCGTATCTCGAGCGGATCAGCAGCTCGATGTCGTTGAGGGCGTCCTTTGGCATGCTGGATTTTCGTATTTAGACGCCACTCACGGCACCTAGCTTCGAGTCGTTCATTCACTACTCCGAGCTCGGCGCGCCATGTAGGCGCGAGGACAGTGCTGAGAGTCTAGCTGGCTGGATTCTGAAGCACGAGACCGAGTTGGAGGGCCAGGATCCGATCGATGGACGCCATGTCGGTGGGGCTCAGCCTCCCTGCACGGCGGATCAACCGTGACTTCGCAGCAGTGGTCACCCGGTCGGCCATCGCTTTGCCCTGTCGTCCTTCGAGCTCGATCAGGGCTTCACTGGGGTAGACCCGGTCGATCCTGCTCGTGAGCGGCACGACTTGAACCCGATTCAGATGCCGATTGGCGGCGTCGTTGCTGACAACGACTGCCGGGCGGGTCTTTCGAATCTCCCCACCCTGGGACGATGGAAAGCGCACCCACCACACTTCACCACGAGTCATCCAGTGCGTCCCCCATCAGACCTTCGGCCCATTCCGACGCGTCAGCCTCGCGGGCCTCGTCCCGAGCCATGGCCGCGTATCCATCGTCGAGCTCCTTCGGCAAGACGTGGGGCCGAACGAGCTGTTCGATGAACCTAGATATCTTTCCCGTTCCGATACGTTTATACAGTCCGCGATACACGTCTTCGTCGATCGTGATGGTCAGCTTTTTTTGCATGGGCTTCACCGAAGTCAGGAACACGGCATGAACACGTGCATTATACGTATTTTCTGTTTTCCGGTGGAGGCCTCTGGATCGATAAAATCACTGCACCAGTTCATGCACGACACGCTTCTTTCGTTGCCGGGGTATTTGTTGTGGAGAGCGCGGGAACTGGTGCAATCGACACGTGGATGATTCATCCGGTCCGCAACACGTTGTCATCAGACCCTATCCTTATCCTTCAACTCACCCGCTCTACCCCTGGAAGCGCGCCGAAGCCCTGATCGAAACTCAAGATACGGGCGACGCCGTGGTGCTCCATGACGGCCAGGTGGAGCGCGTCCCGGGCCGAGGTCGCGATGCCCCCGTCCAGCACGATGCGCGCCCGCTCCACGTCCGTCTGCTCGATGGCATACACCTCGTCCACGACGCCGAGAAGTGCGTCGAAGGCCGGCTGGATGGCATCCCTGCGCTCAATCGCGACATACCGATGGAGGATCTCCTGGAGGACCTCCGCGCTCGTGACCAGGCGCTCGTTGGCCGCGATGGCCCGTTCAAGCAGGTGCTGGGCGTCGGTCTTGTGAGGGTGAGGGGCCCCGACGAGGTACATGGGAACGTTCGAATCGATAAAGATCACGACTCGGTCACGTAGCCCTGTTCGATCTCGCGGAGCATCTGAGCGATATCGGCCGTGGGAAAGTCGTGCCGTGCGGCCGCCCGGACCACCGCCAGCTTCTTGCCCCGGTCCGATGCCGGCTCCGCTGACCGGGTCTCGCGAAGAGAGCGGCGCACCCATTCCGACACACTCAGTCCCTTCCGCCGGGCAGCCCGACTCACCTCGCGATACTCGTTGTCGTCCAGGATCACCTGTAAGCGTTTACTCATGGCATAAGTATATATCACTCATAAGAATGAGTCAATATGCTTCGGCATCACCAGAGTCCGACTCGCGCTTCAACGCGACGCTAGTCGGGTGGGTTGGGTTCGTGACGAGCACGAAGCGCGCTCCGACCTACGAGCAACGCGTCCGCTACGACGTTTCCGAGAGCGGCGCCAGCGGGTCACTGAGGGGCGAGCTGCGCTTAGATTCCCGCATGAGAAAAGTTCTCTTGGTGATTCTCGACGGCTGGGGCCATTCCGAGTTCGAGGGTCCTGCGAGCGAAGGCAACGCGATCGAGCTCGCTAGCGTCCCGCGCTTTCGTGCGATGTACGGCCACCGTCCGCGCACCAGGCTCGCGTGCTCCGGTGAGGACGTCGGTTTGCCCGCCGGCCAGATGGGCAACAGCGAGGTCGGACATCTCAACCTCGGCGCGGGCCGCATAGTGTATCAGGCCATCGCGCGCATCGATCGCGCGATCGAAGACGGCTCTCTGAGGGAGCGATTGGGACTCGTCGCCCTCGTCGCCGGGCTTCGCGAGCGCGGAGGTGCCCTACACATCGCCGGCCTCGTGTCGGACGGAGGTGTTCACAGCCACATCAGGCACTTGGCGGCCGTCATGGAACTGCTGCCGGAAGATCTTCCGGTGCATGTGCACTGCATCACCGATGGCCGCGACACCTCGCCGACCGGGGGGATCGAGTTCGTGAGAGAGGTGGACCGGCTTTGCGCCCCAAGCGACAAGTGGGCGATCGCTTCAGTGACCGGCCGCTATTGGGCGATGGACCGCGACACGCGCTGGGACCGGACTCAGCGAGCGTTCGCACTGATCGCCGAGGGCCAAGCGGACGCGTGGGCGGACGGAGTCGAGCTACTGCGAGACAGCTACCAGGCAGGTGTCACGGACGAGTTCGTCGAGCCGACCGGAATCCGGGGCGTTGGAGAGGCGGGGGTCGAAGAACGCGATGCGGTCCTGCTTCTCAACTTCCGCTCGGACCGGATGCGGCAGATGACCGCCGCGCTCACGCTTCCCGGCTTCGACGGCTTCGAGCGAGTGCGCGGACGGCCCGTCGATGTCGTGACATTGACCGAGTACGAGTCTTCCCTGCCCGTCTCGGTTGCGTTCCCGCCGGAGCACGTGAAGCCCTGTCTCGCGGAGCTGCTGGCCGACGCGGGCCGGGCCCAGCTCAAGGTCGCGGAGACCGAGAAGTACGCGCACGTCACCTACTTCTTCAACGGAGGAGAAGAGGCGCCGTTCGAGGGTGAGGACCGCACGCTGGTCCCCTCGCCCAAGGTCGCGACGTATGACCTACAGCCGGAAATGAGCGCCCGCGGCGTAGCGGACGCCGTGCTCGAAGGCATGCGCGCAGGCACGTACGACTTCATCCTCGTGAACTTCGCCAACCCCGACATGGTCGGTCACACGGGCTCGATCCCCGCGGCCTCCTCCGCCGTCGAGGCGGTGGACGCTTGCCTCGGCGATTTGCTCGACGCGATCCACGAGAACCCCGAGTGGGTGGCGCTCGTCACGGCTGACCACGGCAATTGTGAGATGATGATCGACGGAGAGGGTGACGTGCACACGGCCCACACCACAGAGCCCGTCGACTTCGTAGTTGTCGATCCGCGGAGTCCCGGCCGCCGCATCGGCGGACCTGGAACGCTGGCCGATGTGGCGCCGACCGTGCTCGACCTCATGGGCATTGCGGCGCCGGCGGAGATGACGGGAGTCAGTCTGGTCGCCGCCGCCGACGTGCAAAGCGAAGCACTCCGCGCACCACTGAAGGAGCGTCCCTAATGGTGCCAATCGAGCGCCGCAAAGGAGTCCGTCCGTGAGCAGACTCGCAATTCCGGTTGAACGCCACAGCTTGGACAATGGCCTCAGGATCGTGCTTTCGCAGGATCGCACCGTGCCGGTCGTCGCCGTAAACCTTTGGTACGGAGTCGGTTCCCGGAACGAACCACCGGGCAAGACCGGCTTCGCCCACCTCTTCGAGCACATGATGTTCCAGGGCTCGGCGCACGTGCCTAAGAACAAGCACTTCGAGTTGATCGAGCGCGCCGGGGGCGCCTTGAATGCCTCGACGTGGTTCGACCGCACGAACTACTTCGAGACCGTGCCCTCGCACGATCTGGAGCTCGCGCTCTGGCTCGAGTCGGACCGCATGGGCTGGATGGTGCAAGCCATGGATCAGGAGAAGCTCGACAACCAACGCGACGTGGTGAAGAACGAGAAGCGCCAGCGGTACGACAATCAACCGTACGGCGATTGGGACGAGCGGCTACAGGCGTTGGTATACCCACAGTCGCACCCCTATCACCACTCGGTCATCGGGTCGATGGAGGACATCGACGCGGCGACGCTCGACGACGTGGCTTCATTTTTTCACACGTTCTACGTGCCGAACAACGCCGTGATCACGATCGCGGGCGACTTCGACCGCGATGGCGCGCTCGAGCTCCTGAACAGGTATTTCGGCGAAATCGAGCCCGGGGCGCCGATTCCACCCCTGCCGGGCGACCCGCTCATCGATCCGCTGATCGGCGAAACGGTCCGCGACCACGTTCTGGCCGACGTGCCGCTTCCGCGCGTGGTCTTGGCCTTCCGGATCCCGCCGTACTCCTCCGAGGACTTCGCGGTGGCGGAGGTGTCGAGAGGGCTACTCGGTATGGGACGCGCGTCACGACTTTACAAGCGGCTGGTGCGCGAGCGGAGGGTCGCGAAGGGTGTGGTGACCTTCGCGTTCCCGCTCCTCACTGGCGCGTCGATGCTGCTCGCCTGGGCGACCGGATACCCGGGCGCTTCTCCGGAGGAGCTGGAGGCGGCGCTCGCCGAGGAGCTCGAGGGACTTGCCGAAGCGGACGCTCTCGAGGTCGAGCGCGCGATCGCGTTGATGGAGACCGACCTGGTGCGGTCGCTCGAACGGGCGAGCGAACGCGCCGACTTGCTCTCGATGTTCGAGCTGTATTTCGACGATCCGGGCCGGCTCAACCGGGAGTTGAACAGACTGCGCGCCGTCACCGTGGACGAGATTCGAGCGTTTGCGAAAAAGCGACTCGGCCCCGACAACCGCGCGGTGCTGACCTATGAGCCGAAGGCGCCGGCATGAGTGGGCTCGATCGTACTCAGCCACCGACGAGCGGCTCGATCCGCAAGTTCGACTTCCCCGACGTCGAGCGCCGCACGCTGTCCAACGGGCTCGACCTCAGGGTGTGCAAGCTGTCTCGCCTGCCGGTCGTGAGTACCAACCTCTTCTTCCGAGCCGGCGAAGGTCAGCTCGTGGAATCGCGTGCGGGTCTCGCCGTTCTGACTGGCGACGCGCTCGAGGGCGGGACCCGAAAGCGAAGCGGCACAGAACTCGCGGAGGCGTTGGAGCGGATCGGCGCTCGACTCGGCGTTGCGACCGGGTGGGAGGGAACGAGCGTCTCGATGTCGTGCTTGGCCGGTCGACTCGAGGAGGCTCTGGGCCTGCTCGCGGAAGCCGTGCTCGAGCCCTCCTTTCCGGAAGCGGAGGTGGACCGAGCGCGTGAGCAGCGGTTGGCCGCGATCCGGCAACGGGCCATGGATCCTTCGGCGCTCGCCTCGATGGAGGCGGGCCGTCGGTACTTCGTGGCCGGCATCCCGTACGCACGCCCCCAAGACGGCACGGAGGAATCGATCGGGACGATGAAGTGCGGTCTGTTGAGCGACTTCGGGGATGCGTGCTACCGTCCCCTGGGTGGTGGGCTGATCGTCGCGGGTGATCTCGATCCCGATGAGATCGAGACGATGGCGAACCATCGGCTGGGAGCTTGGACTGGCGCGCCTCCGGCGGCTGAGGAATTCCACGTCGATCCCGCCACCAGGGAACGTCGAGTCTGGATGGTGCACCGCGCAGAATCCGTGCAATCCGAGGTGCGCGTCGGTCATGTGGGCACGGACCGCGCGACGCCCGACTACTTCCCGTTGTCGGTGGGGAACATGCTCTTCGGCGGCTCGTTCACCAGCCGGCTGAATCTCAATCTGCGCGAGAAGAACGGGTTCACGTACGGCGTACGTTCGCGCTTCGCCTTTCGCTCTCGCCCTGGCCCCTTTTCGGTCTCGACCTCGGTCGGCACCGATGTGACCGTACCAGCGGTCCGCGAGATCGTGAGAGAGCTCGAGCAGCTCGTCGAGGGAGGGCCGACTGATGAAGAAGTCGCAGCGGCGCGCGACTATGCGGCCGGGGTCTTCGGGCTTCAGCTGGAGACTGCCGGGCAGATCGCATCGCGCATCTCGCAGCTCGTTGTGTATGGCCTAGCGGACGACTACTACCACACGTATCGGGACCGACTGAGGGCGGTTACGACCGATGAAGTCGCGGCGGCGGTGAGAACCCACATCCGTCCCGACGAGGTGCAGGTCGTCGTAGTCGGGGACGCCGACGAGATCGTGGCTCCACTCGAGGCTCTCGATCTGGGGCCCGTCGAAATCGCCCCGGCATCGTGAGCTGTCACATTCCGAGCCCTTCGGGCGTCACATGAAGTGGACGGAGGAAGACGAAGCCGCCCAGCCGTGCTAGGCCAGAGGGCTCTCTGTCTTGGCACAGACCGTGCAACAACAGAGCGAGCAATGGGTGCTTTCCTGCCAATTGGGCGGGAGAATAGGAGATGGAGGCGGAGACGTGGCGAGGGCACGCAAAAAAGAGATCGTGGAAGTGCCTCGGCCTGGTACGGGCGAAGCGCGCGAGCACCGGCAGAAGCTGCGGGATCTCACCGATTCTCAGGTGGTTCAGGCGTCCCTCGATGGGGACTCTCGGGCGTTCGGCGACCTGGTACGCCGGTACGACCAGAGGCTCCTGAACTTCGTCTACCGTACGACCGGCGACAGGGAGCGTGGCCAGGATCTCGTGCAAGAGACCTTCGTCCGAGTGTACCGGCATCTACACCGGTTCGACCAGACGAAGAAGTTTTCGACGTGGATCTACACGATCGCGAGCAACTTGGCGAAGAACGAGTTGCGCAACCGGTCCCGGAATCCGTTGGTCCTATTTCAGACGATCATGAAGAACTGGGACGCGGACCATCGACCGCTGGAGTGGGAAGATGCGCAGTACAAGCCGGATGATCTTTTCCGGAAGCGCCATCTCAGGTCCAGGGTCGAGGAGGCCGTGAAGCGATTGCCGGAACACCACAGGATCGTGTTCGTGCTCCGTGAGATGGAAGGGAAGACGTACGACGAGATCGCAAACATTACCCGCTGCAACCTCGGGACGGTAAAGAGTCGGTTGAACCGAGCGCGGAACAACTTCGCGCAGATCATCGCTCCGATGATCGACTGATGTAGTAGCACTGACGTAGTAGCGAGGGGACGGGTGGGGTGGCGGCCCCGCCGGGTAAAGCCCGGCGGGGCCGACGGGTATGGAACCCGGTCGGTCCGCCCGCAGTATCAGACCCTATGAACTGCTCGGACTACGTCTTCGCCCTCACCGACCTCGACGAGGGTGCCCTCGAGGAGGAGGATGTGCGCGGGCTGGAAGCACACCTCGAATCGTGCCCGGCGTGCAATCGATATCGTGCAGTTGTCGAGAAGGGTGCGGAGCTGCTACGCGCGCTTCCGGAACCCGAGCTCACCGAGGACTTCGGCCCGCGACTGCAACATCGCCTGTACCACGTCGACGGACAGGCGGCACTCTATGCTGTTTCGGCGACCTCCGCGATGACCGTGGTCGGTATGGCCTTCTTGCTCACGGCGATCGCGTGGTCGCCGACACTTTGGCAGAGAGTTCCGGAGATCGTGCTGGAGCCGATCGTAGTGGATCAGCCTCCCGTGGAACTTCCGGTACGGTCGGTGAGCGCGATGCCGAGTGGCATGCCGCCCCGGCCTGTTTCCGACTTCGAGCGTGGCCTTTGGGACGATGCTCACAACTTGCTCTACGAGTACTCTCCGCTGTCTCAGCGGTCTCGACAGCGCGGCAGAGTGCGCCGAGCCGAGATCGATCCAGACCGGTAGTTCCCTGAACCGCCTCTCCCCCCGAGATTGTCCGGGGTGAGCACCTCTGACCTTCTCCCCGCGTTGACCCGCGCCGCGGGCGGCGCGTTCTACTTGCACGGCGAGGACCTCTTCAGCAAAGAGGAGGCCGTTCAGGCGCTGATCGCAGCTCACCTCGACGAGGCGACGCCCGATTTCAACCTCGATCGCCTGCGAGGGACCGAGGTCGACGCGGAGACGATGGCGTCGGTCCTGGCGACTCCACCTATGATGGCCGAATGGAGGGTCGTCGTGATCCGGGATGTCGAGGGTCTGGCCGGTAGCAAACATGCGCGCGAAGCACTTCTCGAGGTCGTCGCGAAGCCGCCACCTGGGTTGGCCCTGATCTTGAGCTGCACTGTGCCTCAGGGCTCGAAAGCGAAGTTCTACCGAGACCTGGCGAAGGCGGCAAAGTCGGTGGAGTTCAAAGAGTTCACGGCAGCTGACGTGCCAGGGTGGATCATGGCGCGTGCCGCAGAGGCGCATTCGGTCGACTTCGACGCCGCTGCCGCGCAGGCGCTCGGGACTGCGATCGGCACCAACCTCGGCGTGCTTTCCCAAGAGGTGAAAAAGCTCGCCGAGTTCGTCGGTGACCGGGCGCGGGTAACGGTCGCCGACGTCGAGGCTGCGGGTACGCGGCTGCCGTCCCAGGACCGATGGCGCTGGTTCGACCTCGTGGGCGAGCGGCGTTTTCACGAAGCGGTGGGCACGCTGGGTGCGCTGATGGGCCAGGGGGAGTCGGGCGTGAGCCTCGTGATCGGCCTGACCACGCAGTTCCTCAGACTCGGCATCGCGGCCGAAAGTGGCCCCCGGGAACTCGAGGCAATACTGCCTCCCCATCAGAAGTGGTTGGCCAAGACGGTCGGCCGGCAGGCGAAGCAATGGCCGCGCCACGAGATCGACGCTGCGCTCGAGCACCTCTTACGCGCGGATCGACTGCTCAAGGCGAGTCCCCACACGGACGAGCACTTCGTTGAGGAGTGGCTACTCGCCACAATGGCGCGGGCGACGGCGGCGTGAGCACTCTGAACCGGGTTCGCACCGTCGTGCTCCTGACCGTGATAAGCCTGGCTTCGCCCTGCTGGCTCCCGGCCCAGGAGCGCTCGCTCGTCCAAGTGGAGCAGTTCGCGAGCACCGGTCGCGCTGAAGAGGCCCGCGCGATGCTGCTCGAGTGGTGGGGAAGCGACCGTTCCAACGCCAGCCGCCGGAATCTTCAGCTCGGTCTGTGGCTGCGAGGGCGGCTTACTGTCGATCCGGGGCAGGCCGCCCGCGACTTCCGGCAGCTCGTCATCGAGTATCCGGGTGGGCCGTACGCCGACCGGGCGCTCTTTCGGCTGGCCCAGGCCGCGCACGCCCAAGGCGAGAGGGAGCGAGCCCGCACCTACATGGCGTCCCTGACGCGAGACCATCCGGGCTCGCCGGTGCGCGAGCAGGCCGAGGCGTGGATGGCCCGGGCCTGGACCGCGGGCCCGCCGCCCGTTCTCAGGCTGGTCGAGGCAAGAGAAAGCGACGACCAGCAAACGGCGGATCCGCCTCTCGAGGAGTCCCTCGCCGAACCTTTTCCGACGGTCCCACCTCCTTCACAGGACTCGGCGGCTCCTGCGCTCAGTTCCGACGGCCGCTATACCGTTCAGTTGGGCGCGTTCTTGAACGAATCCCGTGCCAGGGCGCTGCTCGAGCGCGCCACGGAAGCGGGCCTGGACGTGCGATTGGTGCGCGTGGAAGGTAGCCGGCTGACGCATGTGCGCGTTGGCCGATTTGACTCATCGGCCCAGGCGAGCGTCTCTTTCCAAAGGCGTTACGGATCTTGGCTTTACCGCCGCGGTCGTACGCGACGCACAAAATGAGGAGCCCGTCCCGGGATGAAGCGGAGCCACCAACGTCGTCATCAACGTCGTCAGTGGAATGTCCTGCTTGCAGAGGACAATGACGATCACGCTCTTCTGATCCAGATGGCCCTGGAGCGAGCCAGTCCCATCCCCGTCGAGGTCCACCGGGCTCGCAACGGTGATGAGGCCATCATGATGGTGGAGGACCTGGTTCCCGACCTCATCCTGCTCGACCTTAAGATGCCGGGCCGCACCGGCCTCGAGGTACTCGAGGCGATCAAGGAGGACGATGTTTTCCGCCGCATTCCTATCGCCGTGCTGACGTCCTCCGACCGCGACGAGGACGTGGCTCGGAGCTACGGACTCGGGAGCAACCACTTCATTACGAAGCCCGAGAACCCCGCGGACCTGGAGCAACGGCTCCGCTCCCTGCTCAAGAACATGCAAGACCTTTCCGGAATCCGCCGCGGCACCGGCAACCCTCGAAGCAACGGCGGTTAGCGCCGTCGACGCGGGCAGCGCCGCGGTCCGTCACTTCGTCGTGTGGCGCGCGCTCCTGGTCGTGATCGCCTTCCTCATCGCGTTCGCGTACAGCGTGGGCGTGATCTAGAGGACTCTTGCGAGCCATCGTCACAAAGCGGATCCGCTCGACGGCCCGCTTCGTTGCGGTCGGCGCCGCGGTCGGTGTCGGCGGTGGGCCTTCTGATCCATCAGATCGAAGGTGGCCCTCCACTTCCGCACGCGTCGCGAGGAGTCGCCTCCGGAATCCTGATCGGCATGCTCGTCGGGGTCGGCGAGGAGTGGATCTTCGTGGGCAGGATACGGTGGCGCCACTATCTGTGGGTGACCTCCGTGCGCGTCGCGCTGTACACCGGCCTAATCGTCACGACGCTCGTGCTCGTCAACGGCGGCTCGACGGTCCTCACGTCCGACATGGGCCCATTCACCGCCATGAGTATCTACGTGGTGGGCGAAACGATGGCGCGCGACCTCCTTCTGGCGACGGTGGTCGCGGTTCTCGCCACGGCGTTCCTGGAGGTCCGGCACCTGCACAATCCGGGGGACATCCTCAACTTCTTGATCGGGCGGTATCGGTTCCCGGTAGCGGAGAGACGCATCTTCCTGTTCGCGGACCTCGCGGACTCGACCTCTATCGCGGAGCGCCTCGGCGACATGACGTACAGCCGCTTCATCGGTGATTGCTACAGAGACGTGGCGGAAGCGATCCTCGCGTGGCGCGGGCA
>CBDANQ010000047.1:0-32930 GCA_965197725.1 Longimicrobiales bacterium | reverse complement strand
TCGAGAAGAGCAAACTCGCCGAGCAGTTGTTAGAGACGATCGCCGTTTTGTTCGGGGCATTCCGCGGCGGGCTCGCGATCGGCGTGATCTTCGTCGGCGCGCTGCTGGCGGCTGCGACCGGCGTGGTCGGCGCGAGCGTAACCGCGATGGGGCTGATCTCGCTGCCGGTCATGCTGCGCAACGGTTACGACGAGAAGCTGAGTCTGGGTGTGATCTCGGCGTCGGGGACGCTGGGCCAGATCATTCCCCCTTCGATCGTGTTGATCGTGCTCGGTGATCAGATGGGGGTGAGCGTTGGGGACCTGTTCCGGGCGGTGCTCATACCGGGACTGGTCCTGACGGGGGGGTACGCGATCTACGTCGCGGTCCTAGCAACCGTGAACGAGGAGGTCGCGCCCGCGTTGCCCGAGGAGAAGCGCTCGAGGGGGGCCGAACTCGCCAAGCGCGTCGTGCTCTCGCTGGTGCCGCCGCTCGCCCTGATCGTCGTCGTGCTCGGCAGCATCTTTGCGGGTGTCGCGACGCCGACCGAAGCGGGCGCTCTGGGTGCCGTCGGCGCGATGGTGCTCGCGGCGCTGCACCGGCAGCTCGGATTGCACGCGCTCAAGGCCGCGATGGAGGAGACGAGTAGGCTGACCATCATGGTGGTCTTCTTACTCATCGGGTCGACCGCGTTTGCGCTCGTGTTCCGCGGCCTCGACGGCGATCTCTGGATCGAGAGTACGCTCACGGGCATTCCAGGTGGTGCGCTCGGCTTCCTCATCGTCGTGAACGTGGTCGTCTTTCTGCTCGGCTTCTTCATCGACTTCTTCGAGATCGCTTTCATCATCGTGCCGCTGATCGTGCCGCCTGCCGTCATTTTGGGCGTCGACCTCACTTGGCTCGGCATCGTGCTCGCGGTGAACCTACAGACATCTTTCCTGACGCCACCTTTCGGATTCAGCCTTTTCTATCTGCGTGGCGTGACGCCCGAGGGTATCTCGACGACGTCGATCTACCGCGGTGTAGTCCCGTTCATCGCGATCCAGGTCGTGATGCTGGCTGGGTTGATCTGGGTGGCGGTTCCTAGGTAGCTCATGGCGGAACCGAAGCTCACCACCGTTTGGACCCCCGGACATCGTAAGCTCGGGAAAGACCACGTCTTCGGCCCGTGGGTGAAGCGGATCGGAACGATCCGGCTGCCCGTCTCCGAGGTGACGCCGTTCTACTACTTGGTGCGCGCGATCTGCTATCAGCAGTTGGCGGGTAAGGCCGCTCGGACCATCCACGGACGCGTCGTCGAGGCGCTCAATGGCGATGTGTCACCGCAAAAGGCTCTTCGGGTGAGAGAAGCCACTCTTCGCGGGGCGGGCCTTTCGGGAAGCAAGTATGCCGCGATCCGGGACCTCGCGACGAAGATCCGTTCCGGCGAAGTGGATGTTCACGATCTCGACGAGCAGCCCGACGATGAGATCATCCAACGGCTCGTGACGGTGCGGGGCATCGGTGTCTGGACCGCTCAGATGTACCTCATGTTTCGACTGCACAGACCCGACGTGTGGCCCGTCGGAGACCTCGGTGTGCGCGCAGGGTACGCGAAGGTGCATGGGCTCGACGGATATCCGACCGCGAAGCAGCTCGAGCCGCTCGGGGATATCTACGGCCCGTGGCGAAGCGCGGCCGCGTGGTATTGCTACCGCGTGCTCGAGACGGAGTTGCCTTAGCTTATCGAGACATAGAAGCCCAAGGAGACTCGGTGACCCGACGCACGAACCATCTGGGCGACGATCTGTACCGGTATCTCCTCGACGTGTCGGTTCGTGAGCCCGACGTGTTGCGGCGCCTTCGTGAAGAAACCGCAACGCTGCCCGACGCCAACATGCAGATCGGTCCCGAGCAGGGACAGTTCATGGGTCTGCTAGTCGAGTTGATCGGTGCGAAGTACACGCTCGAGGTCGGAACCTTCACCGGCTACAGCGCGCTTGCCGTGTCGTTGGCGTTGCCCTCCGATGGTCGAGTGATCACTTGCGACCTCAACGAGGAGTCGACGGCCATCGGAAAGCGGTTTTGGGAGGAAGCCGCCCAGGCGCACAAGATCGAGTTGAGACTCGGGCCGGCAGTCGATTCGCTCGACGGCCTGCTCGCGCAGGGCAGGTCGGGGGACTTCGACTTCGCGTTCATCGATGCCGACAAGCAAGAATATGCGGCATACTTCGAGCGCTGTATGCAGCTCGTTCGCCACGGCGGCCTCATCGCGATCGACAACACGCTGTGGGAGGGCAAGGTCGTCGACTCCGAAGTGACGGACGGGGACACCGAGGCGATTCGCCACTTCAACGAGAAGCTCAAGGACGATGAGCGCGTGAGCTTGAGTCTCGTCCCGATCGGGGACGGGCTGACGTTGGCGAGGAAGCGGTAGCGGTCACGGGCCGATAGGCGAGCGACGGAGCGGAACTGTGGCGCCCCCGGTTATCTGGTCTCCCACGTACGAAGTCGAGCTCGGGCCGCACGTCTTCGTGACCGCGAAGTACCGGCTCGCGCGCGAGCGGCTGCTCGCGGATCGCACGCTCACCGAAGGCGACTTCGTTCCACCGATCGCGGCAACCCGTGACGAGCTGGCTCGCGCTCACACCGATGACTTCCTGCGCAAGGTCGAGACGGACTCGCTGTCCCTCGGCGAACGGGCGCGGTTGGAAGTGCCGCTCACGGAGGAGCTACGGGAAGCGATGGCTCTGTCGTGTGGCGGGACGCTTCTCACCGCGCGCAGCGCACTCGAGGATGGCGTGGCCGTGCACCTCGGTGGCGGCTTTCACCATGCGTACGCCGGCCACGGCGAGGGATTCTGCTTGTACAACGACGTCGCGGTGGCGGTGCGGGCAGTACGGGCAGAGGGCGTAGTCGAGCGCGTGGCAGTCGTCGACCTAGACGTACATCACGGCAACGGAACCGCGGCGATCTTCGCCGAGGACGACGACGTGCTCACGTTTTCGATGCATCAACAGAACAACTACCCGTCTTTGAAGCCACCGTCGGATCTCGATGTCGCTTTGCCGGACGGCACGGAGGACGGCGAGTACCTGGATCTGCTCGAGAGAGCGCTCGCGGACGTGCTCGGCGAGCCGGCGCCGCAGTTGATCGTTTATCTCGCGGGCGCGGATCCCTACGAGCATGACCAGCTCGGTGGGTTGACCTTGACCCTGGAGGGCTTGAGGCGGCGCGACCGCATGGTGCTCGAACGGGCGGTGGAGCGGAAGATCCCGATCGCGGTGCTGATGGCGGGCGGGTACGCGTATGAGCTCGACGATACCGTCTCGATCCATGTCGCCACGGTGGAAGAGGCAGTCCGGGTCGGCTGACGCACGTCGCCGATCCAGCCAATCGACCATCGACGGCTGCATGGTGGGTCAATCTGGGACGCCTTGATCGTTCGGGCGGCGGTCGACTCGGGGTGCGGCGTGCTGTTCACGGAGGATTCGGGGCTTCACGGGGTGGACGGGGCTGGACGTCGTGAACCCATTCGTCACGGCCGGCGCGTGATGCGGGGGCTCTCCCGGAGGATCCCCTCGAGGCATTGGGTCGCCTCGACGGTCCGACGGCCGACATCGAGGAGATGCTCGGCAAGATCGAAGCGGGCCGCGGTTGAGGGTCTTCGTAGACTCCAACATCCCCATCTACGTGGCCGGGGGAGAACACCCGAACCGGGAGCTGACGGCGCCCGTCAGCCCATGTTAACGTTGCCGATCTTCGGAAACGCGAAGCGGGCATACGAGAGCTCGTTACCGGCGGCGTACGGGAAGGCCATGTCCCGATGCGCCTTCCACGACTGGTAGACCCTGTCGAAGGCCGCGTTGTCGGCGGCCTGCTCGGCGAGGTAGGCGTTCGACTCGGTCCACGCTGCCTCCAAGATCTCGACGGAGTACTCCCGCAGGGTGACGCCGTGGTCCTGTACGAGTCGTCGCAGCGCCGCCGGATTGGCCGCCTCGTAGGACGAGAGCGTGTGCGAGAGCGTCTCGCCACACGCTGTGCGTAGCACTGCTTGGTAGGCAGCGGGAAGCTCGTTGTACGCGGCCCGGTTGACGAGCAGGCTCACCGTCACTCCCGGCTCCCACCAACCGGGGTAGTAGTAGTTCTTAGCGATCTGATGGAAGCCGAGCTGCTCGTCGTCATGCGGCCCGACCCACTCGATCGCGTCGACGGCGCCGCGCTCGAGTGCAGGATAGATCTCTGCCGCGGCGATCACCTGCACGGTGACGCCCAGGCGCGACATGATCTCACCACCGAAGCCGGGAATTCGCATACGCAGGCCGGGCAGGTCCGAGATGCCGCCGACCGGCTCCCTGAACCAGCCGCCCATCTGGGCGCCAGTGGACGATACGGGGAAGGTGATCAGGCCGAAGTCTGCGTAGATCGAGTTGAGAAGATCGAGGCCGCCACCGTGATACATCCAGGCGATCTGTTGGTGGCTGCTCATCCCGAAGGGAACCGCCGTGTCGAAAGCCAACGCGGGGTGCTTGCCCGTGTAGAAGTAGCCGGGCGTGATTCCGCATTGGATCGTGCTCTGCATCACCCCGTCCATGACTTGGAGGGGTGGAACGATCTCGCCGGCGCCGAACACGCGGATGTTGAAGTTGCCACCGGTCATCTCAGAGATGCGCTCCACCATGTGCACGCCCGCCCCATACATGATGTCGGTGCTCGGCGGGAAGCTGCCCGTCAGTCGCCAGTTCACGCGCGGGCCACTGACCGCGCCGGCCTCAGCCGCGCCCGTATCCGCACCATCCCCGGAGCAGGCACCGAGCGCGACGGCACTCGCGCCGGCTCCCGCCTTTCTTAGAAAGTCGCGTCTCTTGATCGTCATCCCGCCCCGGCCTCGTTTTCTCATTGAGCGAACAGTCTCGTCGGCAAGCGCGATGAAGTAACCAGCGCCGAGCCCGCGTGCAATCGCCAGAGCTCCTCTGGCTAGTGCTTAGTGGTGTCCTGGCGCCGATTGCGGCCTTGGGATGCCGGGCACCGTCGCGGGCTTCGACAGGGCGCACAAGCGGTACTGCGAATTGGACTCTTCGTGGTTAACTTGGAACTGAAGCGGATGACGGGCGATTTGCCTGCAGGGATGTATTGGACGATGAACACGACGACGATCAGACCGAGCTTGTTCGCGGTTGTGGCTATGGGGCTGCTCGTCGCGCCCGCCAAAGCCCAATCCACGGGTCCGACGCATGCGGGATTCGACCCGAATGCGCCTACGGGCGTGCACTATCACGAGGGCGAAGTGGGCGAGAAGCTGCTCGCACTCGAGTCCAACTTCAGATGCAGCTGCGGCTGTGGGCTGGACGTTCACACGTGCCAGTTCCAGATGCAGTGCGGGACGTCTCCCGTCTGGTCGCAGCGGATCCGTGAGTCGCTCGAGCGCGGCGAGACCGTCGAGGCGATTGAAGCAAGCTTCGTGGCCGACTTCGGAAAGACGGTACTCTTGTTGCCGCCGGCGGAGGGCTTCAACCTCGTCGGTTACTTCTTGCCCGTTTTCGCAATCGTAACCGCAGGCATGCTGATCGGCCTGCTCACTCGCGGCGGGATGCTCCGCGAGGGCCTCGTCCCCGTCGAGAACTTGAGCGCCGACGAGGCGGCGAAGCTCCGACAGGCGATGAAGAAGCTGGACGAGCTCGAGAGCCCGGACTGGTAGGCTATCCGTCAAGGTAGGTGAGGAACCCGTGCGGGTCGTCGTTCTCACCGCGCACCGTCTCCCAGAAGTACCTCTGAAGCGAGAGAGAGACGGGACCCGCCGAGCCCGAGCCGATCGTGATCCGGTCCACGCTCCGCACCGGTGTGACTTCGGCGGCGGTTCCTGTGAAGAAGAGCTCATCCGCGGTGTAGAGGCTCTCACGCGGGATGTCTTGCTCCCTCACCTCGTAGCCCAGATCGGGGGCCATCTTGATGATCGCATCGCGAGTGATACCCTCCAGCGACGTGCCGTCGAGGAACGGGGTGGCGATGAGGCCGTCTCTCACGAGGAAGATGTTCATGCCGCTGCCCTCGCTCACGAGTCCGGAAGGCCCGAGTGCGATCGCATCGAGGTAACCGTTCTCGAGGGCTTCCATCTTCATGAGTTGCGCGCTCAGGTAGTGCCCGGCGGCCTTCGCACGCTGCGGGTACGTGTTCGGGTAGGCTCTCAGCCAAGAGGAGACACACACGTCTACGCCGTTCCTGAGCCCGTCCTCGCCGAGGTACGCGCCCCAGGCCCAAGCCGGGATGAACGTCTCGATGGGGCTGCCGAACGGGTTGATTCCGGGCGACCCGTAGCCGCGCAGGACCATTGGGCGGATGTAGCAACTCGTGAGCTCGTTCCTGCGCACGACTTCCTTGCTCGCTTCCGCCAACTGTTCGGGCGTGAAGTCAGGGACCATACGGTAGATCTTGGCCGAGTCCAAGAGCCGACGGATATGCGCGTCGAGGCGGAAGATCGCCCGACCCTTGGGGGTCTCGTACGTCCGCACGCCCTCGAATACCGAGGTGCCGAACTGGACCGCAGTGGAGAGAAGATGCAGTTGGGCGTCTGCCCAAGGGATCATCTCACCGTTCTTCCATATCCACTGCGATGCGTCCAAACCAACTTCGCCCATCAGACTAATCCTTTGATCCAGCCGCCATCGACGGCGATTGATTGCCCCGTCACGTACGAGGCCTGCTCAGAACACAGGAACGCTGCTACCGCACCAAGCTCCGGAGGGTCCGCGAGCCGCCCCATCGGGATCTCGCCCTCCCAACTTTCGTAGGCGCCCTCGACGGTGATCCCCTCCCGTTCCGCCACGGCTTCAGCGAGGTGGAACGCGTGGCCTCCGCGATCTGCGATGGCGCGGCCCAGCCCCTGGCTGGAGCCGCAAACGAGGGCGACTCGCCCCTTTAGCCCGAGATCCATGTCAGTGCCGCCTCCCGGTCGCTAGGACTCGTCGTGGAAGTAGGAATCAGTGCCGTCGAGCCAGTCCTGACGAGGAGGGCTGAAGACGTCCACGTCGAGGGTGTCCTCGAGAGCCTCGACGCGGTGCGGCACGTTCGCTGGGATGAACAGGACCTCACCGGTGGAAACCACGAGCTCCTGGTAGTTGGCTGAACGCTCGTCACCGAGCCAGAAGTGGAGCGCGCCGTCCAGGACGTAGGTGAGCTGCTCGTTCTCGTGGGAGTGCCTGGGTACGATGGCGCCCTGGGCCAGGTACACGTGCGCGATCATCATGCGGTCGCCTGTGAACACACGCCGGGTGATGTCGTCTTTCACCGTCTCCAAGGGGATGTCGTCCCACTTGGTGTGGCGGACGGAAGAGTCGTTCATTTCGGGGCTCCGGTGTCGATTGGGGGACCGGCCAATCGGCACGGCGGAGCCCCCGCTGTCAATGGGCGCGCAGCCAGTACTGCGTGACGAAGGCACCATCGGAGTAGCCAGCCACCCCGCAGATCGTGCGGGCTTGCTGCGGATCTGCTCCATGGCCGGCCAGCAGAAGTTGTGCCAGGCGGGATCCGAGTCGGGATCCGGGTAGGCTCGAAGGGGTAGATCGGGGACGAAAAATAGCACATTGGAGGACGCGTGACCGACCGTATCGACAGAACCGACGCCCAGTGGCGCGAGCAGCTCAGCGAAGAGGAGTACGAGGTCCTTCGCAAGCAGGGAACGGAGCGTGCCTTCACCGGGAAATACTGGGATGAAAAGGCGGCAGGCACGTATCGGTGCAAGGGCTGCGGTGAGCCAGTTTTCTCGTCTGACACCAAGTATGACTCGGGCTCCGGATGGCCTTCGTTCTACGAGCCGATGGAGGGCTCTGCCGTCGAGACCGAAACGGATCGCAGCCACGGCATGACGCGGACCGAAGTGTATTGCGGGAAGTGCGGAGGACACCTCGGCCACGTGTTCCCTGACGCGCCGCGCCCGGGCGGGCAGCGCTACTGTATCAATTCATGCTCGCTGGATCTGGACCAGTCGGGTGCGGAACCTGTGTAGTGCGGGCGCTTGCCATCAACGTGGGCGCTCGAACGCGATCAGCCCTTCGTTCATATCCGAGACCCAGACCAGCCCGTCGTGGAGTTGGGGACCCCAGGTGCAGGTGTCCATGCTAGGGCGGTTGCAGGAGCCGAGGCCGCCGTTGTACCGGAGTCCGACGATCTCCCGGCCCTGTCGGTCGAGCTCTCCCAGCAGGTCGCCGGTCACGTCCAGCGCCCGCAGGCCGTTCCCGTACCACGCCAGGTAGAGGGTGCCCGTCGCCTCGTCGAGCCAGAAGTTATGCGATGTTTGGCCAGGCACGGCGAACGTGGCCACTTCTCGGGGCTCCCGCAGGTTGCGCACGTCGACCACGTGCATGATGCCGGGCGTTCCGAAGTCCTCTTCCCCAACGAACACGTAGCCGGTTTCGGGCCAGTACCAGGCGTTGTGGGTCTGTCCGCCGAGCTCCGAGAGCCGAGAGACCTCGACCGGGGCCTCCGGAGCGCCACCGGCGATGCCATTGCCGACGTCTAGGACCACGAGTCCCGCGTTCCAGTGCGACAGGAAAGCGAGCCCGTCGCGCACATAGACGTCGTGCAGAAAACTCGACCCTGCCCAATAGCGCGCGACGATCTTGGGCGAGATGGGATCCGAGATGTCCAGTATTCGAAGCCCGTTGCGGCTTCCGTCGACGGCCACGTAGGCGTAGTCCCCATCGATCCAGACGTTGTGAACGCCCGACTCCAACTCCGACGTGAAGCGGCCGAGGACGGTGGGTGCCAGCGGGTTGGCCAAGTCGAGGATCGTGACGCCGTTGAGCCCGTCACTCGAGCCCTCGTGCGTGATGATCACGAGCGTCCCGTCGGCCCGGACCTTCACGTCGTTTACCGTCTCCGACGTGAAGCGGCCGAGGACGGTGGGTGCCAGCGGGTTGGCCAAGTCGAGGATCGTGACGCCGTTGAGCCCGTCACTCGAGCCCTCGTGCGTGATGATCACGAGCGTCCCGTCGGCCCGGACCTTCACGTCGTTTACCGTCTGTGCGTCGATCTCCAGTGAGAAGACCTTCTGCGCGGAAGATGGGTCGGCTATGTCCCACACGTTGAGAGTGTTGCCGACGTTCGAGCCGGAGCCGACGGGCCGACTACCCCACGTGCCGGCGTAGGCCACCGTACCGTGAAGCCAGAGGTCGGACGTGTAGTGTTCGGACTCCTCAGCACGTCCCACGATCTTGAATGACCCGGTGAGCCCGCGTTCGTTCACGTCCAGTCGAAGCGTATCGGATGCGACGCCGGCGCGGGCGACGAGGGCGACGGGGCCCCGTCTCGTAGGCGACGAACTGACCGCTCGCGCCCAGGTATCCGGCGTCGGACGGCTCCAGGCTCCACGAGATCGACACCCCCTGGAGCACGGTTCCGTTCGCGTTTCGCGCTTCCACCGGTAGCGCGACCACATCGCCCACGCGAGCCGTGGTCTGAGTGGAGAGGATCTCGACACTCACTGCCGAGCTGTCGGGGTCGTCGAGAACCACAAAGCGCACCGCCGCTTGAGCGCTGGTTTGCGACCCACCACGAGCGGTGATCGCGGCGTCGTAGTCGCCCGGGATCAGCGATCCTTGCACCAAGAGTGAGACACTGACCGTCCGGGCTGCGCCCGCGTTCAGCGTGGGAATCTCTTGAGGGTCGGTCATCAGACGCGAGCCCGGAACGGTGGCGCCGGTGGCGTCGCGAATACCCGATACCAGGAGTTCGACCGGGCCGACACCCTGACTACCCGTGTTCCGGACCTCGATCTGGCCCTCCCGAAGCGTGCCCAGGTTGAGCACGGGTTCCGAGAACTCGAGGTGCGGCGGGGCTTCGGGCTCAGACGTGAGCGAGCACGACGCTAGGAGCACCAGCACGGTGGTGGTAGGCAAACACAGGTGGAGTCGTCGCGCGAGCACCCGGGACCAGTCTCCGAAGAAGGACATGAAGCGGAACCGCTTCAGTACGCCGCTGAATCAAACACCTGCGCGTCGCGGCGACTTTGCAAGCGGGCTCGAAGGTTCAACACCCCGCGCGCCTTGTCTACCTTACAAGGCTGTATCGGCGCTGTATCGGCTGCGACGCGCGCGGAAGAGGTTCGATTGCCAGATAGGACGAGCAAGGGAGTGGTGGGCGCACACGCCTGTGCGGCGATACTCGTCGCGTTGGTGCTCTCGGCCTGCGGTGGAAACACCCGCCCTCCGGGACCCGGGACCTCACTGGGCACGCCGCCGGACCTGCGGGGAGCACGAGTGCTGGTATTGCCCGTACAGCAGGTACTCGGCGTCTCAGGCGATCCTGATGCGGAGCTCGCGTTCGGGCTCCGGGATCGCACGCAGGACGTCGAGTGGGTGCTCGCACATGAAGTGGAGGAGGTCCTCGCACGCTCGCCGGGGATCAACGCGAGCACGCGTGGCCTTCCGGTAGGACACTTCCTGCAGGCAGAAGTGCGTAGGATTGGAGATCCCCTCTTCGGGGAACTCCGGAGGATGGCGGCGCTCGTCGATGCCGACGCGGTGCTGTTGCCGGTGGAGGCGGCGGTCGCCGCCGACGTTGGGGAAGACCCCAGAATCCGTTGGTCGGTGGCGCTCGTCTCGGTTCGAACGGGGCGAGTTCCCTGGTTCGGCGTCGTGGAAGGCGAGGCGTTTCCGGCGGATGATCCCCGGGGTCTGGCCTCGTCGGTCGACCGGCTGGCCCGGACGTTGCTGTGGTACGTGGGTCGATGAAGACGGGACAGCGTACGGGAAAGAGAGATATGATCGCGAGCGACGAGCTGTGGCGAAGATCGCTCAACATCGCGGGTAAGGCTCGCCGTGACGGCATCGCCCTCGCCTGAGCTACCCCATGACGGAAGACGGCGCCGATTGGCGCGATCGCTACCCGGACGAGATCACCTGCGTTCGCTGCCTCGAAGTGCACGACCAGATGTACCTGGATCGGCTGCTCTGGTGTGACCGGTGCCGCTCCCTGGCGAGAAACCGAGCCGGCTGGTGGGGCTGGGTCGGAGGCTGGATCTTCGGTGTTGGCCTCGCCGCGTACATCTGGGTCTTCATCCGCCCGTCGAGTCTCGTGATCGGTGGTTGGTTCGGTACGGTCGCGATGGGGATCTGGCTCGGTGCAAAGGCTTGCCGTGAACTCGCGTACGGGGTCATCCGCTTCATGAACGTGCGAGCGGTAGAGGCCAGACCACCCAAGGAGGACAGGACCTCCGAGTAGGCGGCCGCTCGGCTCTCTCCCGGTCCCATTTCCGGGTGTCGAGGTTATTTTCTCGTCTCCGGACTCGGATCCGGGACCGACACCCGACAAGGACGGAGTACGACCGATGGCCCGCTTCGATGGCATCGACTTCTACGACGTCGACTCGCTCTTTTCGGAAGAGGAGCGGATGGTCCGCGACACGATCCGCAACTGGGTCGAGGACCGCCTCATGCCGATCATCGGCAAGGCATACATCGAGCGGACTTTCCCGGAGCAGCTCATCCCCGAGCTCGGTGAACTCGGCGTGTTCGGTGCGAACCTGCCGGAGAAGTACGGCTGCGCCGGACTCAACAACGTCGCGAACGGCCTCATCATGCAGGAGCTCGAGCGGGGCGACTCCGGCATCCGCTCATTCGTATCGGTACAGGGCGCGCTCGTCATGTATCCGATCTTTGCGTTCGGTAGTGAGGAGCACCGCACGGAGTGGCTGCCCAAGCTCGCGACGGGAGAAGCGATCGGCTGCTTCGGCCTGACCGAGCCTGACCACGGGTCGGATCCGGGTGGCATGATCACCACCGCGAAGGAGACCGCTGACGGGTGGCTGCTCAACGGCACCAAGATGTGGATCACGAACGGTTCGATGGCGAACGTGGCGGTCGTCTGGGCCCAGACCCGCGAAATCGGGGACGTGAGCGGTATCCGCGGCTTCGTGGTACCGACGGACACGCCCGGCTTCAGCGCGCGCGACCAGAAGGGCAAGCTCTCGCTGCTCGCGAGCGATACGAGCGAGATCGTGTTGCATGACGTCGAGCTCCCCACGAGCGCCGTGCTCCCCGAAAGCACCGGCGGCCTGAAGCACCCGCTCATGTGCCTCACTCAGGCCCGCTACGGCATCTCCTGGGGTGCGGTCGGCGCCGCGATGGCGTGCTTCCACGAAGCGCTCTCGTATTCCAAGGAGCGCCTCACGTTCGGATCGCCCATCGGTGGGAAGCAGATCCAACAGGTCCGGCTCGCCGATATGCTCACTAGCGTCACGACCGGGCAGCTGCTCACCTACCGTCTCGGCCGGATGAAGGACGACGGCACGATGACGCCGCAGCAGGTCTCGCTCGCGAAGCGCGCGAACGTGGACATGGCGACGAACATCGCGCGGGAAGCACGCCGTCTCTTGGGCGGGAACGGGATCCTCGTGGAGTACCACTCGATGCGGCACATGGCGAACCTCGAGTCGGTGTACACCTACGAGGGGACCCACGACATCCACTCGCTCATCCTCGGCGAGACTCTGACCGGGCTGAGCGCCTTCTAGGACCAAGCGACGTGCCCACCTACTTCAACGAATCGTTGCGTTCCCAGTCGGGAAGCCGGACGCGTTGTTGCCCATCGAGTACGTCACGTGGTCCACCGCGTCCGCGGCAATCGGACCCACGAGCGGCTTCAACGTGAACGGTCCGGACGTGTCGTCGGGATCGGGCTCGATCGAGATCACCGCGGTGCCGCCGGCGAGATCGGTCGGGAAGATCATCCCGGACGGGGCGTTGACCAGGAAATCCTCACCCGGGAAGGGTGGGGCATCCTCGGTGCCGCTGAACGGATCGGCGAGGTCGGCCGCGTCCACGACTGTGAAACGCCCCGTCGTGACCGGAGTGCCGGCGATGACCGCCCAACCCTCATACGCCCAACCCGCGGGCAACGTGGGTAGGCTCAGCCCGGTCGCCGGCGCACCCGTCTCCAGCGACAGGAACCAGATGCCGCTATTCTCGTCGGTATCGGCTCCGTTCGTCGGGGTTGCCAGGATGTAGTTCCCGGTCGCGCTCAGGAAGTCGCTGCCGAGGGCGGCGCCGTCTCCCGCCCCCAACGTCGCCTGACCACCCGAGACTGCGCCGGCCAGGATGTGCGTGCTCGTCGGAACGGCGTCCGTGTCGCCAGCGGGCTCGATCGTAATGACGATCGCGGTGGCGCTCTCGAGGTCGACCCCGGTTGCGAAGGCTCCGTTGGTGACCTGGGCTCCGCCCACCGCCACCAGAGCGCCGTTCGAATCGACGTTGAACTTCCCCGTCTTTACAGGCGAACCGCCCACGATCGCCCATCCCTCGTAGTGATACCCGTTCGCTAACGACTCGAGGCCAACGAACGAGAGGTCGAGCGTTTCCATGACGGGCTCGGTCGTGTCGTCGTCACACGCCGCGAGAGCCAGCGCCGCAATTGCGGTCAGCACAAACCACTTGTGATTCATTGTTTTCTCCTCTGCGTGGGTCTGTCCCTGTCCATGCGGCGCGGGGTCGTGCCGCTACTTGGTGGTATCTACAGATGCAGGCGTCGTGCTAAGCCGTACGAATGGCGGGCCGTCCCGGGGATGGCCAAGCGCAGCGCGGGCGATCGAGCCGATCCTGGCTAACTGGGGGGCTCGAGCACGATGTTTCGTGAAACGTCGATGCAACGTGGGTGGCGGCCGATGAAACGGCGCCCCGGGCCCACGGAGTGTCATTGCGGCGGTCGCGGCGCACCGGCTTCGCGCCAACAAAGGACGTTCGGTCTGGGAACGCTTCGTGCACATCGGTGAACGAGACGACCCCATAGGATGCCGGACGGAGAAAGAATGAAGGTCTCACTACAACGAGCGCTACTTTTCCTGGTGGCAGCGGTGCTGCTGGTCGGCATGGTTCCGGCCGGGCTGCTGCTCGATCGGCGGCTCGTCAGCGCGCTGGAACAAAGCGTCCGGGACGATCTGAGTCTGGCTCCGCTGGTCCTCCGCGATTGCTTCCAGAACCTTGCGGGTGCCCGAATGATGCACGCCCGTGACCTTTCTCTGGATGCCGGGCTCGCGACGGCCGTCGAGCACGGTGACTCGGCGAGCGCCGTCTCCTTCGCCGTGGAACTCGTCGCCGCGTTCCCTGGTGAGAGTGCCGTTGTGGTTGGGTCCGATGGACGCAGTTGGATCGGTCCTTCGATTCCTCGAGAGCTGATCGAAGCGACCCGGCAGGGTTCGATGCCGGTCGAAGTCGTCCAGTCCGGGGACCTGCTGGCCACCGTTGCGGTCGCACCGATTCAGGTCACCGACGAGTGGCAGGGGGCCGCAGGGGTCTGGGTGCCCTTAGCCGAAGACGAGGCCGCGCAGCTCTCGGTGCTCACGCGGTCGGACGTGCTCATCGGCGCACCGGACCAGGGCATGGGCGCCTACACGGGAAGGTCCGAGCCGGCGATGGGACTCTTCGGTCTCCTGGGGCAGCAACCGGTCTCCGAAGAGGTGCGTGAGCTCACGCTCGGCGACGAGCGATATCTGGCCGTGAGTTCTGTGCTCCCGGGCGGGGCGCGGATCACCTTCGTGCGGGCGCTCTCGGAGGAGCTGGCGATCGTGCCGACGCTACGGGTGGTCGGGGCGGGGGTCTTCGCCCTGGCTCTTGTGCTCGCACTCCTGGTCGGTGGGTGGCTCGCTTCCCGGATCGCGAGGCCGGTCACCTCGTTAGCGGCTGCCGCGGCCCGAATCCGGGACGGGCACTTCGATGGTTCGGTCGAGCACACCGTGCTCGCTGAGGTCGATCAGATGGCGGGTGCGTTCGAAGTCATGCGAGATGTGCTCGCCGCCCGCATCGAAGAGTTGGCGGAGGCGAACGAAGAATTAGAGGATCGGCAGGAGCGGCTGAGCATGCTGCAGGTGGAGCTGGTGCAGCGGGACCGGCTCTCGGCAGCGTCCCGATTGCTAGCGCGGTTGGCGCACGAGGTCCGAAATCCCGTCGCGAGTGTGCGCAACTGCCTGGAGGTGTTGAGGCGCCGTGTCGAGGGGGACGCGGAAGCCAGCGAGCTACGGCGCGGGTGCCCGGCCCAACGCAGCGTGGTGCCGATTTCAGCGCCCTCGCGTCAGATCCGTGCCTGCACCGTATAGAGCTGGTGATACCGGCCCTCGCGCGCGATCAAGTCATCGTGCTTGCCGCGCTCGACGATCTCGCCATCCTCGATGACGAGAATCATGTCGGCGCGCTGGATCGTGGAGAGTCGGTGCGCGATCACGAAGGTGGTGCGACCCCGAAGGAGCTGGTTGAGGCTCTTCTGGATGAGCGCTTCGCTCTCGGTATCGAGGCTCGACGTGGCTTCGTCGAGCAGCAGAATGTTGGGGTTCGCGAGCAACGCACGTGCGATCGTCACGCGCTGTCGCTGTCCGCCGGACAGCTTGACGCCGCGCTCGCCGATGATCGTATCGAGGCCCTCGGGGAAGCGGTCCGTGAATTCCGACACGTACGCCTGTTCGGCGGCCTCTCGAACATCGCCCTCGCTCGCGTCCGGGCGCGCGAAGAGGAGGTTCTCACGGATCGTGCCATCGAACAGGAAGTCGTCCTGGAGCACGAGCCCGAGCTGGTCACGGTACGTCGAGAGCCTCACCTCGCGGAGATCGATGCCGTCGATGAGCACCCTGCCCTCGTCGGGCTCTAGGAACGTGGCCGCTAGTCCCGCGAGCGTCGACTTGCCCGAGCCCGAGCTGCCGACGAGCGCGATCACGGTTCCGGGTGTCGCCGTGAACGAGACGTTCTTGAGGACCGGCTTGTCTTCCTCGTAGCGGAAGCGCACGTCCTCGAACTCCACGTGCCCGTTGATGGGCGGCATCTCGACCGTGCGCCTGGGGTCGTCGTCTTCTCGGGGCCATGAGAGTAGCTCGGCCGTGCGGTCGAGTCCCGCGAACGCCTCCGTCATCTGCGTCCCGATATTCGCCATCTGGACGACCGGTGCGATGAGGAAGCCGAGGAAAAGCGTGAACGCGAAGAGCTCGCCCACAGTGAGCTGATCCAGAAGGATCAGATGGCCACCGTACCCCATGATCAGGACGCTAGCGAGCCCCATGAAGAACGCGCCCAAGCTGGTCACCAAGCTCGAGGTCCTGAGCGTCGTCTTCACGTTCTCGAAGATGCGCATGACGCCGGCGTGGAAGATCTCGCCTTCCTTGTCGACTGCGTGAAAACCCTTGATGACGCGGATGCCACCGAGCGCTTCGGTAAGCCGGCCGGTCACCTCAGCCCGGATCGCCCCCCGCTCTCGGAACGCGGGCCGCAGCGTTTGGAACGCCTTGGTCGAGACGAAGGCGAAACCACCCAGTGGCCCGAGGGCGAGTAGCGTCATCACCGGGCTGATACCGACCAGGAAGACGAACGCTACGATCGCGGTGACGGTCCCGCCTACGAGTTGCACGAGCCCTGTGCCCACGAGGTTCCGCACACCCTCGACGTCGTCCATGATGCGCGACACCAGCTCACCCGACTTCGTGTTGTCGAACACGCGCACCGGGAGCTGTAGCACGTGTTTTTGCACCTCAGCCCGCAGGCTCGCGATGAGGTGCTGCGCCTCGACGCTCATCAGCATCGTCAGCGCGTATGACGTGGCCGCTTGGATCACCACCGCCCCCCCCACCGCCCCGAGCAACACCCACAGCATGTCCCGATCGCCATTGGCGAGCACGTCGTCGACCAGGGGCCGCGTCGACGCCGGCAGGACGAGCCCGCTCAGGCGATTGAGCAAGATCAAGAAGAGCCCCAGGGAGATGAGCTTCCTGCGGGGCCAAATGATCTCCTCGAACGCGCTCTTGAGACTCGCGCCCGAAATCCTTTTCGTTTTGGGCTTGGACATCTGGAAACGGTAGCGACGGCCGATGGGCGACGTGACGACCGGACTGGGTTCAAGAACATAGCCTTGGGCCACCCACCCCGTCCCTTTAGCTTGGGACTTCTTTGCAACCGGCACACCATGTCCAACGAAGAACGCGACGGCTATGACCCGTCCGCCGTAGAGGAGAAGTGGCAGCGCCTGTGGGACGAGCGCGGCACGAACTCCTATACCCTGGAAGAGATCAAGTCCGCGGAAGACAAATTCTACAACCTCATGATGTTCCCCTACCCCTCCTCCGAGGGGCTGCACGTGGGCAACATCTACGCCTTTACGGGCGCGGACGTTCACGGCCGGTACCAACGGCTCCAGGGGAAGTCTGTCTTCGAGCCGATGGGCTTCGACGCGTTCGGCATCCACTCCGAGAACTTCGCGCTGAAGATCGGCACGCACCCGATGGATCTCATCCCGTCGAATGTGAAGAACTTCACGCGTCAGCTGCGTCGTCTCGGCGGCATGTTCGATTGGAGTCACTCGGTCGATACCACCGACCCCGCGTACTACAGGTGGACGCAGTGGATCTTCGTGCAGCTGTTCAAGGCGGGTCTTGCCGAGCGCAAGGAAGCGCCGGTCAACTGGTGCCCGTCGTGCATGACAGTGCTCGCGAACGAGCAGGTCGTTGCGGGTGCGTGTGAGCGCTGTGGCACCCCAGTCGAGCAGCGCCGGATCGCGCAGTGGTTCTTCAAGATCACGCGGTACGCACAGCGATTGCTGGACAACCTCGACCACATCGACTGGTCGGACACGACCCGGAGGGCACAGGGGAACTGGATCGGACGCAGCGAGGGCGCCGAGCTGCGCTTCCCGGTCATCGACGAAAACGGCGAGGAGACCGGCACGAAGGTCGAGGTATATACCACGCGTCCCGACACCGTTTTTGGCGCAACGTATATGGTGCTGTCTCCTGAGCACCCTCTGGTCGACGAGGTCACGGATGATGGCCGCCAGCCACCGGTCTTCGCCTACCGTGACGAGGCTACGCGGACGGACCTGGTCGCCCGGCAGAAGATCGACAGGACCAAGACCGGCGTGTTCACCGGCGGCCACTGCCGGAACCCGGCGACGGGCGATGCGATGCCCATCTGGATCGCGGACTACGTGCTGATGGAGTACGGGACCGGTGCGATCATGGCCGTGCCCGGCCACGACGAGCGCGACTTCGAGTTCGCGACGCAGTTCGACCTGCCGATCGTACGCGTCGTTGCGTCGCCGGATGAGGACGCGGACACGCCGCTCGAGAGCGCGTACGTCGGGCCCGGGACCCTGGTGAACTCCGCGCACTTCGACGGCATCGACGTCTCGCGGTCGGTGGCAGCGGTCACCGACTGGGCCCGCGAGAACGGCTGGGGCGACGCGCGCGTGAACTACCGGCTCCACGACTGGTGCATCTCGAGGCAGCGCTACTGGGGACCTCCGATCCCGATCATCCACTGCGACGCGTGCGGACCTGTCCCCGTGCCCGATGAGGAGCTGCCCGTCATCCTGCCGCGTGTCGAGGATTTCAAGCCGGACGATTCGGGCATCAGTCCGCTGGCCCGCGTCGCGGATTGGTATCAGACCACGTGTCCGGAGTGTGGCGAGGCCGCGCGTCGCGAGACCGACGTCAGCGACACGTTCCTCGATTCGGGCTGGTACTTCCTGCGCTATCCTTCGACCGATTTCGACGACAAGCCGTTCGACGCGGAGATCACCAGGCGGTGGCTGCCGGTCGACACGTACATCGGTGGCAACGAGCACGCGGTGTTGCACCTGATGTACTCTCGCTTCATCACGATGGCGCTCAAGGACCTGGGCCACCTGGACTTCGAGGAGCCTTACGACGTCTTCCGCGCGCATGGGCTGATCATCGCCGAGGGCGCGAAGATGTCGAAAAGCAAGGGCAACGTGGTCATCCCCGACCCGATCATCGAGGAGTTCGGCGCTGACACGTTCCGTACGTACCTGATGTTTTTGGGCCCGTATGAGGAAGGCGGCGACTACCAGGCCCAAGGAATCCAGGGGCCTTTCGGCTTTCTGCACCGGTTGTGGGACACCGCGACGACCGCCGAAGACGGCGAGGCCGACGTGGACGTCGAGCGGAAGGTGCATCAAACGATCAAGCAGGTCACGGAGCAGATGCCTGCTCTGAGCTTCAACACCGCGATCGCCGCGCTCATGGAATGTCTGAACACGATCCGAGCAGGCGGCCGAAGCGCCAAGCGCCCCGAGATTGAGCCGCTCGTGCCCATGATCGCGCCGTTCGCCCCGCACATGGCCGAGGAGCTGTGGCAACGCTTCGGGAAGGAGGGCAGCGTCTTCGACGGCAAGAACTGGCCGGCGCATGATGAGGCCAAGACGGTAGAGAGCATCGTCGAGATCGCCGTTCAAGTGAACGGCAAGCTGCGTGGCCAAGTAACCGTCGCCAGGGACGCGGCCGAGGACGAGGTCGTCGCGGCCGCGCGCTCAGACGACAACGTCGCACGCCATCTGGAGGACGGGGAGGAACGCCGAGTGATCTATGTGAAGGACCGTCTCGTGAACTTCGTCGTCGGATGAGCGATGTCGAGCGATTGGCCATCGACGCGATCCGCGTTCTTTCGATGGACGCGGTTCAGCAGGCGAACTCCGGCCACCCCGGCACGCCGATGGCCCTCGCGCCGGTCGGGTATGTTCTGTTTCACCGACACCTTCGCCACAATCCGAAGGACCCGAGCTGGCTCGACCGAGACCGCTTCGTGCTCTCCGTCGGCCACGCGTCGATGCTCGTCTACTCGCTGCTCCACCTGAGCGGATACGACCTCTCGGAGGAGGACATCCGCAACTTCCGCCAGTGGGGGTCGCCGACCGCTGGCCATCCCGAGCATGCACATGTACCGGGGCTCGAGACGACTACCGGTCCGCTGGGACAGGGTGTCGCGAACTCGGTCGGGATGGCCTTGGCGGAACGGTGGCTGGCGGAACGGTTCAACCGAACCGGGCATCAGATCGTCGACCACTTCACGTACGCGCTCTGCTCGGACGGCGACTTGATGGAGGGCGTCTCGCACGAGGCCGCCGCGATCGCGGGGCACCAGAGGCTCGGCAAGCTGATCTGGATCTTCGACGATAACCGGATCACGATCGAGGGTGGCACGGATCTCTCGACGTCGACCGACCAGGCGAAGCGATTCGAGGGATACGGCTGGCACACGCTTCACGTGGACGACGGCAACGACCTCGAAGCGATCGACCTCGCGATACGGGAGGCGAAACTGGAGACCGAGCGCCCGAGCCTGATCGTGCTACGCACGACGATCGCATACGGGAGCCCAGGCAAGTCGGGAACGGCGGCGGCGCACGGTGCTCCCCTTGGGGCCGACGAGATCGAAGCCACCAAGAGGAACCTCGGCTACCCTTCACTCGAGCCGTTCCACGTCGATGGGGGTGCCCGCGAACACTGGTCGGACTGCGTGAGCAAGGGCCAGCGCCTTCAGGATACCTGGCAGGCACGCTTCTCCGTGTATCAGGCTGAGATGCCCGAAATGGCGGCCGAGTTTTCGAACATGATGGCGGGGCACCTGCCCGAGGGATGGGACCAGGCCGTGCCGGACCTCTCGTGCGTCGAGTCGGGCGACGCCACCCGCGGCTGGTCGGGCAAGGTTCTGCAGGGCCTCGCGGCGGGCATCCCCAACCTCGTGGGCGGATCCGCCGACCTGGGAGGCTCGAACAAGACCGACATCGTGGGAGCGGACAGCCTGTTGCCCGACACTCCATCAGGGCGCGTCATGCACTACGGGGTTCGAGAGCACGCCATGGGCTCGATCATGAACGGCATGATCCTGCACGGCGGCATCCGACCATACGCCGGCACGTTCCTGATCTTCTCCGACTACATGCGGCCCGCGATTCGACTTGCCGGCCTGATGGGGCAGCCCGCCGTATACGTCTTCTCGCACGATTCGATCGGGCTCGGTGAGGACGGACCGACGCACCAGCCGGTGGAACAGCTCGCCGCGCTACGCGCGATTCCCAACGTGGCGGACCTGCGGCCCGGCGACGCGGCAGAGACCGAGATCGCCTGGCGTGTGGCGATCCAGCGCTCCGACGGCCCGAGCTTCCTCGCGCTGAGCCGGCAGAAGGTCGCTGTGCTGGACCGCCGCGGACCGCACGCGTCGGCCGAGGGACTGCGCCGCGGTGGCTACGTGCTCACCGAGTCTTCCGTGCACCCGCCCCAGGCGATCCTCATCGCGAGCGGATCGGAACTCGGGCTGGCGGTCGAGTCCGGAGAACGGCTGGAGGCCGAAGGGGTTCCGACCCGGGTCGTCAGCATGCCGAGCTGGTTCCTGTTCGGGCAGCAGGACCAGAGCTACCGCGACGACGTGTTGCCGTCGTCGGTGAGCAATCGAATCTCGGTCGAAGCCGGCAGCACATTCGGCTGGGAGCGCTGGGTGGGATCCGCCGGTCGCTCCATCGGCCTAGACCACTTCGGAGCGTCGGCACCCGCCGACGTGCTCTTCGAGAAGTTCGGCTTCACCGTCGAGAAGGTCGTGGCGGCGGCAAAGGGAACCACCTAGCGGCTGCGATTTGCGTTGCGCGCCGCCAGCGCCTACGCTGAGCGAGCACTCTCAAAAGCTTGGGAACAGGAGGCAGCATGGTTTCGATCCTCTCCCTGTGGGCCCCGATCCTGCTCGCTGCGGTGCTGGTCTTCGCGGTGAGTTCGATCATCCACATGTTCCTCACCTATCACAACAACGACTTCAACAAGGTCGAGGACGAAGACGGGGTGATGGACGCGCTGCGAGGCTTCAACGTCCCGCCAGGCGACTATGTGCTCCCCTACGCCGGAGGCATGGAGGGCATGAAGTCGGACGCCTTCCGAGAAAAAGTAGAGAAGGGCCCGGTCGCGTTCTTCACCGTGTTGCCGCCGGGCGCGATGTTCGACATGGGCAAGAGCCTGACGCAGTGGTTCCTGTACAGCGTCCTCGTCGGCGTCGTGGCCGCCTACCTCGGCGGACGCATGCTTGGCCCCGGCGCCGACTATCTCTCAGTATTCCGCGTGACCGGAACCGTCGCCTTCTGTTGTTACGCGCTGGCGCATCCCCAGCGTTCGATATGGTTCCACCAGAAGTGGAGCACATCGTTCAAGGTCGATGTTCGACGGCCTCGTCTACGCATCGGTGACCGCCGGCGCGTTCGGCTGGCTCTGGCCCGGCTAGCAGCACGTGGCAGAAGTACAACGGGCCGCAGTCAGTGGTCGGTCCGCCCGCCGATCAGTCCGAGGGGCGCTGAAGCGCGGGCGGGAGCGGGGGAACTCGATCGACAGCGTCACGGCGCCTGACCCGTCGACGCACAGGCCGGTCGTACAGGGTCTCCGGCTCACACCCCACCCGCGACGCCCACTCCCGCCACGTCCGCCCGTGGTCGCGATTCCCGTTCACCAGGTAGTCCGCGGCGTGCGCCATCTCGTGGAGAAGCGTGTCGACGCGTTCCACCCCATTCCCTTCGAGCATCAGATCGACGTTCAACGCGATCTCGACCACATAGCGTGCACCCTCTCCCCTACCCGGCAACATCTGGCCGAGCGCCGACTTCATTCGACTGCTCAGGCGTACCGGGACGTCGGCCGGCAGAATCCCACTGAAACGCGTGTGGTTGAAATAGCGGTAGATGGACCTGAAATAGCGTCGCTGGTCGGCAGTCGCACAGCAGTGCGTAGTGCCCCCTTCAGCGCACGCCGATGCACGCAGGCGAGACTCGTGCTCGGAACGCGCCTCTTCGACCGCACGCTGAAGCTCCGGCCATTCATGAACCCTTCGGTCGGCGGCCCTGGCCTCCGCTGTGCTGACACCGCCCTCCGACGCGATCACCGCAAACGCATCGAGCAGCTCCGGCGGAGAACGGCGATATGCAACGTGCACGTTGAGCGCCGCGCCTCTCTTGGTCAGCGACCAAATCGTGCTTCGGTTTCTCCGAAACGATACACGACGCAGCCGCAGGGCGCCGCGGCGGCGGAGCTCGTCCAGAAACTCGGCAGGTGTGAGCGCGCGCATGCTAGCAGTGAAGGGTGGTCCACAACGGAGGAGCGAACTCGAATGATCTCTGGGAAACGCTGGCGAACGTTAGCAAAAGAGGTATGCAATCGCGACCGTACCTACTATATATGGTGCATTCACTTCATCGGATCACCGATATGTCGTAGGCACATGTGAATTTGATCTATTGCGCATCACGGGTGAAGGCGTGTAGATAGGAACGCACTTCGACCATCCGTAGTGCTCACTCACCGTTCCGGAGGGAACTCCAGTGGCGACCAAGAAGAAGAAGGCTCCGGCCAAGAAGAAAAAGAAGGCCGCAGTTAAGAAGCCGGCCACCAAGAAGGCCGGCCACGCGAAGAAGCGTCCGGCCTCGAAGCGGGCACCGGCTCGGAAGAAGAAGGCCGTAGCCAAGAAGAAGGCTGCCCCCAAGAAGAAAGCCGCAGCCAAGAAAAAAGCGGCTCCTAAGAAGAAGGCCGCTCCAAGGAAGAGGGCCGCAGCCAAGAAAAGGGCTGCTCCTAAGAAGAAGGCCGCAGCCAAGAAAAAGGCTGCTCCTAAGAAGAAGGCCGCAGCCAAGAAAAAGGCTGCCCCCAAGAAGAAGGCCGCAGCCAAGAAAAAGGCTGCCCCTAGGAAGAAGGCCGCAGCCAAGAAAAAGGCTGCCCCTAGGAAGAAGGCCGCAGCCAAGAAAAAGGCTGCCCCTAGGAAGAAGGCCGCAGCCAAGAAAAAGGCCGCCCCTAAGAAGAAGGCCACAGCCAAGAAAAAGGCCGCTCCAAGGAAGCAGGCCGCAGCCAAGAAAAAGGCTGCTCCCAAGAAGAAGGCCGCCAAGCGGAAGAAGAAGTAAGCCTGCTCGGGTCCCCGTAGTAGTGCTGACGCCGGGGCCCCTCGGTGCGTCGGCGTCGTCTCTTGCGTGCACTGCGCGGGGAGCAACTAACGAATCTTCGGCTGCCACCCATGGGGGCGAGAGTGGCGGACACTATGGCTCTGACTAAGTTTCGGGACGTGCACCTGGCAACCTGATGTAAACCAGGTTCGATGTCTCCCGTGGCCCGCGGCTGGTTCCCCCGGAATGTCAACCTTCACAACGACCCGGGGTGGCGGTTCCGCCTCGCTGCGCGACGCCCTCTTTCGGGGTCTTGCTCCCGACGGCGGCCTGTTCGTTCCCGACCCCCTTCCCTCCCTCGGTTCCGGTGAGGTTACGCCGCCCCCCGCGGGCGATTTCGTCGACTCGGCGCTGTGGAGTGCCGAGCGACTTCTGGCCCGTCACGTCGACGCAGCTACCGTACGACGAATAACCAGGGCTGCGCTCTCGTTCCCGGTTCCGCTCGTGGAGGTGGAAGCGGGCATTCATGTGCTGGAGCTCCACCACGGTCCCTCGCACGCGTTCAAGGATGTTGGCGCCCGCTTCATGGCCAACTTGATGAGCGAGCTCGACGACTCCGACGCGACGAGCGCTCGAAGGACCGTGCTCGTTGCCACTTCAGGTGACACGGGCGGAGCTGTCGCGAGCGCGTTCCACGGGCTGGAGCGGTATCGGGTCGTGGCCCTCTTTCCCCGCGAGGGCATCAGCAAGCGGCAGCGCCGCCAAATGAGCACGCTCGGAGGAAATGTGAACGCGGTCGCGGTAGCGGGAACCTTCGACGACTGTCAACGACTGGCGAAGCAGGCGTTCAGCCAGACTCGCATCCGGGAGCGACACCGCCTCACGTCCGCCAACTCGATCAACGTGGGACGTTTGCTGCCGCAGAGTTTCTACTACCTGCACGCCTGGATACTGCTCGGCGGCGCTCCCGCCCGTTTCGTGGTGCCGTCGGGCAACCTCGGTAGCCTGTGCGCCGGACTCATCGCGAGCCTTGCCGGAATGCCCTCCCTCGGCTTTCTCGCAGCCTCGAACGCCAATGACGTGTTCCCCCAGTACCTGAACACCGGCTCGTTCCAGCCGCGCGCCTCCCTTCCCACTGTTTCGAATGCGATGGACGTGGGGGCGCCGAGCAACTTCGAGAGGATCCAGTGGCTGTTTCGCAACGACCCGAGTGCCCTACAGCACATCGTGACCGGTGCCTCGATCGGAGACGCGGAAACCGCCGACTGCATAGCCGACGTGTACCGCCGTACCGGCTACGTGCTCGATCCACACTCCGCGGTGGCGTATCGCGCGCAGAAGCGGCACCATGGCGTCGGTGACGGCCCGACCGTCGTGCTCGCTACCGCCCACCCAGCGAAGTTTCCGGATGTCGTGGAGAAAGCGATCGGACGCGCGGTCGAGTTGCCCGAGGGACTAGCTCAAATCATGGACGCCGAGGAACACTTTGCCCTCATCGAGCCAACGCTCGAAGCCCTGGAAGACTTCCTTGACGACGGGTAACCAGGTGGCTGACACGCTCAGTGCGGCGCGGGTTCGTGTACCGTGCTCCACTTCGAACCTGGGGAGCGGCTACGACTCCATCGGGCTCGCGCTGAACCGGTATCTGGAGGCCACCTTCGAGCCCGGCCCCACGGGCCTGGAGATTCTCCGCGAAGGCTCGCTCGCACGCTCGGGGTACGACGATGCCGATGACCTCGTGGCTCGGTCGTTCGCCAGAGATCTGCGGAGCGTGGGATCCGAGGTCGGCGGCACGCTTCGGCTGACGTCCGACATCCCGATCGGGAAGGGCCTAGGGTCCTCCGCCGCGGCGATTCTCGCAGGCTCCGACCTAGCGCTCGCCGCCAGTGGCAAGAGCCGTAACGACGCGCATGTTTTTGAGGCTGCCTATAGGCACGAGGGACACGGTGACAATGCCGCCCCATGCCTGTTCGGCGGCCTGCGAGCCGTGCTGCCAGGTGCCTCGGGTCCGCTACCCATCGAGCTGGCGCTTTCCCCCGACCTCGGCTTCGCCTACGCCGCCCCCGCTGCCGTGATCGAGACGAGGGCCGCGAGAGACGTGCTCCCCGAACGGGTGGGTCACGACCTTGCGGCGCGCAGCCTGGCTCGTGCCACCGCCCTCGTCCGTGGCTTGGCCACTGCTGACCCCGAGTTGATCAAGATCGGCGTGGAGGACGAGCTCCACGTACCACACCGCCTCCCCATGATTCCGGGTGCCTACAACGCGATCGGCGCTGGATACGATGCCGGGGCATGGGCGATCACGATCTCGGGCGCGGGCTCGGGCCTCATCGCGCTGTGCGATCCGTCCGACGCCGACGGAGTGGCTCGGGCGATGCGTCAGGTGTTCAGCAACGGGACCGACGACCCTGACTGCCCCGGGTTCGCTGCTAGGCCGGACTTCGAGGGCCTCACACGCCTTTCGGTGTAGGCGCTCGCTGCTCGGAGCACTTCACCGCATTGTACGAGCAAACAGGTGTTGCTCGCGAGTCGTCCGCCCAGGAAGGGCAAAACGGAGCGCGAGGGATTCGAACCCCCAAGCCCTTTCGGGCGCTCGCTTTCGAGGCGAGTGCAATACCATTCTGCCAGCGCTCCAAGAAACAAAGCCCGGACTACCCGAGGGCAGACCGGGCAAGAAACTCGAACCGTCTGTCCGAACCCGGGCTCACAACATCAAACAGCGCCGCCTTCGGCGGCATTAACCAATCGGGGCGCCCGGATGGACCTCGCTTCGCTCGGTCGTCTCGGCAAATAGCCCGGCAGGCCGCCTGCGCGGATCAACGCCTCTGCGCCTCGGCTCGAACCGTCTGTCCGAACCCGGGCTCACAACATCAAACAGCGCCGCCTTCGGCGGCATTAACCAATCGGGGCGCCCGGATTCGAACCGGGGACCTCTGCGACCCGAACGCAGCGCTCTACCGGACTGAGCCACGCCCCGGATCCTACTCGGGTGCAAACACAACACGGACGGGGTGGGATGGACCTCGCTTCGCTCGGTCGTCTCGCGAAACACCCGCACCACTCATTCCGCGCCCTCTCCGTCGCTCGACCCGAACCCACTCTGTGATCTTCTGAGAAGATCACGTGGGTTCGAACACAACAGCCTTTCCTAATGACGGACGGGGTGGGATGGACCTCGCTTCGCTCGGTCGTCTCGCGAAACACCCGCACCACTCATTCCGCGCCCTCTCCGTCGCTCGACCCGAACCCACTCTGTGATCTTCTGCGAAGATCACGTGGGTTCGAACACAACAGCCTTTCCTAATGACGGACGGGGTGGGATGGACCTCGCTTCGCTCGGTCGTCTCGCGAAACACCCGCCTCACTCATTCCGCGCCCTCTCCGTCGCTCGACCCGACCCACTCTGTGATCTTCTGCGAAGATCACGTGGGTTCGAACACAACAGCCTTTCCTAATGACGGACGGGGTGGGATTCGAACCCACGCGGGCGTGAGCCCACACGATTTCCAATCGTGCGCCTTAAGCCACTCGGCCACCCGTCCACGGCCCTTCGTGCCGCGGAAGGGCACAGACCATCCTTTCAGCGGAGGGAGTGGGATGGACCTCGCTTTTGCTCGGTCGTCTCGCGGAACAACCTTTCGGCTCATTCCGGGCCCTCTCCGTCGCTCGACCCGAACCCACTCTGTGATCTTCTGCGAAGATCACGTGGGTTCCAACCCCACTACCGCACTGCTTCGTTCTTTCAGCGGAGGGAGTGGGATTCGAACCCACGCGGTGTTGCCACCAACGCCTTAGCAGGGCGCCGCCATAAGCCACTCGGCCATCCCTCCAAGCGGAGACCGCGGTCTCCCAAAATTGCCCCGCTAGGGATCGAACCTAGACTCTCCGGAACCAGAATCCGGCGTGTTGCCAATTACACCACGGGGCATCAAGAGCCACCAGTCGGATTTGAACCGACGACCCCGTCATTACGAGTGACGTGCTCTACCAACTGAGCTATGGTGGCGATCTCGTAAATGGAGCCGAGGGGAATCGAACCCCTGACCTCAGCGTTGCGAACGCTGCGCTCTCCCAACTGAGCTACGGCCCCCCCTGGTTCTCCATGGGCGCGACAGGATTCGAACCTGTGACCTCTACGATGTCAACGTAGCGCTCTAACCAACTGAGCTACGCGCCCGATCCCCTCGAACCCCAGAGTCCGTTACGCGCCCGGAGGGATTCGAACCCCCGACCTCCTGGTCCGTAGCCAGGCACTCTATCCAGCTGAGCTACGGGCGCTTACAGCAACAGCCTACCTGCATCTTTCGCCAGGCGTGGCGAAAGAGTGCCCACGACAGGACTCGAACCTGTACGCCGTTTCCGACACTGGTCCCTCAAACCAGCCTGTCTACCAATTCCAGCACGTGGGCGACACCTAGAGCGTCCAGCCCGCTAGGCGGATCAGCGATGCTCGAGGAGGGACTCGAACCCTCACGGGGTTAACCCCCACAGGGTCCTGAACCCTGCGCGTCTACCAATTCCGCCACCCGAGCTCGGCACGGGCCTACTGACCCGAGCAACATGGAGCCGAGGGGAATCGAACCCCTGACCTCTTGAATGCCATTCAAGCGCTCTCCCAACTGAGCTACGGCCCCCGCACACACGACCTAGAAGCCGACACCCTGACGGCACCTGCCGACTTCGTATGTCAATCAACTCCAGCGGGGCTGACGAGACTCGAACTCGCGACCTCCGGTGTGACAGACCGGCACTCTAACCGACTGAGCTACAGCCCCCCATGTGTCTCTGGTCCTGCGTCCTTCCTACGCCCCGACGGGGAATCGAACCCCGGTCTCCACCTTGAAAGAGTGGTGTCCTAACCGTTAGACGATCGGGGCCCTCCCGGCATGTGCACAGGCCCGGAGGGAATCGAACCCCCAACCGCCGGTTTTGGAGACCGGTGCTCTACCAATTGAGCTACGGGCCTTCTAATCAATCTCGCGCGAGCCAGTCTTGCCCACGAGCGAAAATGGCCAGGGGCAGAATCGAACTGCCGACACCATGATTTTCAGTCATGTGCTCTACCAACTGAGCTACCTGGCCTAGACAAAAAACCCGCCCGGCCCTTAGAGGGCGAGGGCGGGAATTCGTCGGAGAAGCCGATGTTACCGGCTCCCCGCTCCCGCCCGCCTTCGCGGGCTCCACGTATCAGTGACTGTCCAGAAACTCGACGTCTGCAACGTTCATCTCCCAGGGTCGTCCTAACGTGGGAAACGCCGCCCGGCGGCGGCGCTTCGCGAGCTAATAGCGGGGGCAGGATTCGAACCTGCGACCTTCGGGTTATGAGCCCGACGAGCTACCAGACTGCTCCACCCCGCAACAGAGACGAGGAAGTTATACGACCGGCCAACCGGCGGTCAACCCGTTTGACGGGTCGCCGTGGCACTCATCGGATACGTCCTTTCACGGACAACATCGGCGCGTGAGGCCACCGTCTTTAGCACGACATTTGCGGTACTCACGGAGCTTCTCTTCGTCTGGAGTTGAGGGTGCCCCGGCCCGCGTATACCTTTCGCCCCCTCGGGACGTGGCGCAGCCCGGTAGCGCACTGCAATGGGGTTGCAGGGGTCGCCGGTTCGAATCCGGCCGTCCCGATCAACGGCTCTACGACTGCGGTTGTAGGGCCGTTCTTGTTCTTGAGGTTGATCGGGGTGGCCGGATTCAGCGGGCTCGCAAAGCGAGCACGCGTCGGGCGACGAAAGTCGCCCGCCAGAACCGTAGGTTCGAGTCGAGCGGCCAGCGCGGAACGCGTGGGTCGCGACCGCAGCTCCATCCGGCCGTCCCGATCAACGGCTCTACGACTGCGGTTGTAGGGCCGTTCTTGTTCTTGCCGGTGATCGGTCGACCACAAAGCCTCGCGTCCGGCATGACGGTCGACGGGTGATCAGCCCTTCTCGCTCTGGCCGCTCTTCTCGCTCTTGCCGCTCTTCTCGCTCTTGCCGCTCTTCTCGCTCTTCGCCGATTTGTCGCCGAACACGGGCTCCGCTGTCGCGGGCTCCCCGCCGCAAGTCACCACGAGCGTGAACGAGCTGCCCTTGATCTTCACCGGCTTCTCACTCTTGCCGCTCTTGTCCGACTTCGCGCTTTTCTCCGACTTCGCGCTTTTCTCCGACTTCTCGCTCTTCTCCGACTTTTCCGACTTCAGTCGAAGATCCACGATCTGCCCGTCCTCCACTGGGATGCCGTTCAGCGTGGCGGTCGGCTCAGTCCCGTCCGAGCAAGTAGCCTCGACCGTGAACAGGCCCTTGTTGTGCTTCAGGCTCTTGCCCGCGACCGGGATCAGTGCGGCCGTCGGCGTCACCGAGGCGTCGGAGATGTAGGTGACGGTCAGGTTGTCGAGCATATTAACGCCCCGGGGCATCAAGAGCCCGATCCGCGTGATCGGCGAACCGCTCGCAGAGACCGAAAGCGTGACCAGGGCGCTTAGTGTGCCGTCTGCAGACGAGCCCACCACCGCATCCGAGGCGTCGTACGCGACCAGGGTAGGCGCTGGACCGAAGGCATCGAGGCGGAACGACTGGATAGAGACAGCCGACGCCGGACTCGGGAGCTCGATGAGGATTTCGTCTGGGGGGGTCGCCCGCGGTAAAAAATCCACCGGGGACTAGCGCGATCTGTGGGTCGAGACCGGGGCCGACCACGAACGGGGCCCCGAAGGTCCCGCCGGGGCACGGCGTGAGGAGCGCCGGCGTGAGGAAGACGAGGTCCTCGTACGGGCTGACAAGCGCCACTTCGAGGAAACATTTCCCAAAGGTGATATGGAGGAAATCACGATCACCGCGATCCTTGCTTCTTTTTCGACCGGCAGCCCAGCGGCGGTCACCGTCGCCTTGGCACACTTGACGTTCAATTTACTCGCCATAGCGATCTTCTATCCGCTCAAGGCGCTTCCGCTTTGGCTGGCGGAGAAGGTCGGATCCCTGGCGGCCAGGACGAAGGCCAGTTCGGCGGCGGTCATCACCGTCTATATCATTCTGCACGTCATCCCGATTCTCTACCTCATTCTGTAGGCAGGAAAGGTAACGACCCATGTGGAAGGAAATTATCAAGCTCTTCAAGTCCGCGGGCCCGCTGCAGGAGGCTTATGACGAAGCGATCCTGATGCTGCACACCTCGCATGGCATGTTCGACGACGCCGTCGCGGCGCTTCATTCGGACCACGCGATGGAGACCGACATCTACAAGCGCGATCGTCAGCTCAATAGGTACGAGCGCAGTGTCCGTCGGAAGATCGTGACGCACATGTCGGTGTCGTCCAAGCCGGACATCAACCTCGGCCTGGTGCTCACCGCCATCGTCATCGACATCGAGCGCATCGGCGACTATACGAAGAACATCGTGGAGCTTGCGTCCGCGGTCGAAGGGCCCTTCGACGGGTTGGAACTCCACGACGAGGTTCTCTCGATCGAAGGCATGCTCGGAAAGATGTTCGACGACATCGTGCCGGCCCTCGACGAATCCGACGAAGACCGAGCGCGCGCGATCATCTCGTCGCACGGCGTGAGCGCCGAGAAGATCGACAAGCACATCCGCTCGCTTTGCGCGGGCGAAGCTCTGGCCGGGCGTTCCGGACACGCGGCGACCGTGGCGTCGTACCTGCGCTTCCTGAAGCGCGTGAGCGCCCATATCAAGAATGCCGCGACGAGCGTGGTGAACCCCTACTACCGCATCGGCTTCCGGGAGAAGGAGCCGGACGAGTAGCCTGGTGTGGCTCGCTGGGCTGAGATCATGAAGAGCGAGGAGGGTTTGACGGGAGTCGTGGACGGGCGGGACGGGAGGGGCAGGCGGAAGCTCGCGGCGGTGTTGGCGGTGCTCACGTTCGCGTGTGCGCCGGCAGAGGATGGAGCCGAGGGCGGCGTGTCGATCTCGTACGAGAAGTACGAGCTCGCCAACGGGCTCGACGTGATCCTGCACGTGGACCGGTCCGACCCGATCGCCGCGGTCGCCATGACGTTCCATGTCGGATCGAGCCGCGAGGTCGAAGGGAAGACCGGTTTCGCGCACCTCTTCGAGCATCTCTTCTTTCTCGATTCAGAGAATCTCGGCCCGGGCGGACTCGATCGCCTCATGACTCGCATCGGCAGCTCGACGAACGGCTCGACCAGTCGCGACCGCACGAACTACTTCGAGGTGGTACCGACCGATGGGCTGGAAAAGGCGCTCTGGGCCGAAGCCGACAAGCTCGGCTTCTTCATCAACACGGTCTCCGGGTCCGTCGTCGACAAAGAGAAGCAAGTCGTAAAGAACGAGAAGCGGCAGCGCGTCGACAACCAGCCGTACGGCCACACCAGCTACGTCATCGACCAGGCCATGTACGCGGACGGGCACCCCTATCAGTGGCAGGTCATCGGTTCTCTCGCTGACCTCGAGGGCGCTGAGCTCGCGGACATCGCGGATTTCCACAGCGCTTGGTACGGGCCCAACAACGCCACGCTCGTCGTCGCGGGCGATCTCGACGTGGAGCAGACCAAGGCGTGGATCGAACGGTACTTCGGAGAGATCCCGTCGCGCGAGATGCCTGCGGTCCCGGAGTCCGAGCCGGTGCGGCTCGGCGAGTCCGTCCGCCTCTTCCACGAGGACAACTACGCGCGACTGCCCATGCTTACCCTGGCGGCCCCGACGGTGCCGATGTACCATCCCGATGGGTATGCGCTCGACGTTCTCTTGGAGCTGCTGACGGACGGCAAGGAAGCGCCCTTCTATGAGGTGCTCGTCGAGGAGGAGGAGCTCGCGCCGGCCATCTTCGCCGGGAACCAGTCGTCCGAGTTGGCCGGTCGGTTCTTCTTCCGGATCCGTGCCTACGCGGGGACCGACCTCGACGACGTGCTCGCGGCGGTCGATCGGGCGTTTGCGCGGTTCGAGTCGGAGGGCGTTCCGCCCGACGAGCTACAGCGCGTGAAGGCCGGGTACGAGACAGGGTTCTACGGCGGTCTCGCGTCCGTGCTCGGCAAAGCGTTCCAACTCGCGCAGTACAACATCTTCGCGGACGACCCCGGATACGTGCGCGAGGACCTGGAGCGGTTGCTGGCTGTCACCGCCGAGGACGTGATGCGCGTGTATGAGAGGTACGTCAAGGATCAGCCGCACATCGCGGTCAGCTTCGTGCCGCGCGGGAGCACCGAACTCGCTCTGGAAGGATCGCGGCGCGCCGAGGTGGTGGAGGAGCCGATCGTGCAGGGCGCCGAAGCGGATCTCGATGCGGTGGCCCGCGGGGACACCAAGACCGCCTCGGCGATCGAGCGCGGGGTCGAGCCACCCTACGGCCAGCCGCCCAC
>CBDANQ010000046.1:0-10921 GCA_965197725.1 Longimicrobiales bacterium | reverse complement strand
AGCAAGAACCTTCGACTCAGTATTGCAGTGGTCGACGGTCGGGGCGACCTGATCGCTGCCACCCGGATGCCGGATGCGCGCCCCACGACCATGGACACGGCCATCGGTAAGGCCATGGGCGCCGCGATCTTCGGTCGGCCGAGCGCCGACCTCGCGGAGCAGGCGAATTCTCCCCTCTATCAGAACATGAACGAGGCCACGGGTGGCCGGCTGCGGTTCTTCCAGGGTGCGGTCCCGATCGTAAGAGACGGCTATACGGTGGGTGCGGTGGGCGCGAGCGGGGCGTCGTCCCAGGACGACGAGGACAATGTGAAAGCGGCACTCGCCGCGGTGGGACTCTAGGGGGTTAAAGATGAAAGCTCACTTCGGCCCAGCCTTCCTCGCAGTGGCAGGCGCCGCTCTGATCTTCCTGAGCATACAATCGCCCTCCCAGGCGCAGGAACTTGCGTGGGGGCTCACGGCCATTCCCGGTCTCAAGGTCGGTCACTTTACTCTGAGCGAGCGACTGACCGGTTGCACGGTGGTGCTGGCCGAGGGCGGAGCCGTGGGAGGTGTAGACGTCCGTGGCGGCGCGCCGGGCACGAGAGAGATCGCCCTACTCGATCCGGTGAATTCCGTGCAGGTAGTGCACGCGGTCGTGCTCTCCGGCGGCAGCGCATTCGGATTGGACGCTGCGAGCGGAGTCGTACGGTATCTGGACGAACGGGACATCGGCTACCGGGTCGGGCCAAACGTCGTACCGATCGTGGTCGGCGCAATCCTCTTTGATTTGTCGATCGGGGATGACCCGCGCATCCGGCCCGGCGCGGACTGTGGTTATCGCGCAGCGACCCACGCCAGCAGCGAGACATCCGCCGAAGGTAATATCGGCGCCGGCGCCGGCGCTACGGTCGGGAAACTGCGTGGCATGGACCGCGCCATGAAGGGCGGTGTCGGAACGGCCTCGATCACGCTCGACAGCGGACTCACCGTGGCGGCCATCGTCGCGGTCAACGCTGTGGGGGACATCATCGATCCGGCGACGGGGTCGGTCATCGCGGGGGTTCGTACGTCCGATGGACGTGCGCTCGCTGATGCACGCAAGGTGCTTCGGGAGGGACCGTTGAACGAGCCCCAGGGCGGCGCCAACACGACCATCGGTGTGGTCGCGACCAACGCGACACTCACGAAGGCCGAGGCCACGAAGGTCGCGCAGATGGCTCAGGATGGCCTGGCGCGTACGATCTACCCCGCCCACACGCCTGGAGACGGAGACACCGTGTTCTCTTTGGCCTTGGGCACCTTCTCCGGGTCCGCCTCGGTATCGGTGATCGGAGCCCTGGCGGCCGACGTGATGGCAGAGGCGATCGTGCGGGCCGTACGGGCGGCTACCGGGATTCCGGGGATCCCCGCCGCAAGCGACTTGACCATAAGCAGGTGAAGGACCCCCTCCGACGCCGCAGCCATTGAACCTCACACTCGTACTGCTCCTGGCCTACGCAGCCGGGCTCATCGGACTCGGCGTATGGATCGGCCGGCGCGTCGAGAGCAGCGGGGGCTTCTTCGTGGCCAATCGCCAGCTCAGCGCGGCACTCCTGTTTTCGACCGTGCTGGCCGCGAACATCGGAGTCGGCAGCACGGTCGGGGCCGCCAGCCTCGGGTATCGAGATGGGCTCTCGGCCTGGTGGTGGGTGGGGTCGGCGGCGGTGGGTACAGCGATCTTGGCCTTCTGGATCGGTCCAAGAATCTGGCGGGTCGCGACGAAAAACGGGCTCTACACCGTGGGCGACTATCTCGAGCATCGTTACGGCAGGTCGGTACGGGCCATAGTCACCAGCCTCCTTTGGATCGCAACGCCGACGGCCCTGGCCGCCCAGCTCATAGCCCTGGCCAAGATCCTGGAGTTCGTCACGGGCGTCCCCGAATGGGCGGGTGTCCTCACGGGCGCCGTCGTGATGACGGCCTACTTCACCGCCGGAGGCCTCCTCACGTCGGCGTGGGTGAACCTGGTGCAGCTCGTGGTGCTCACGGTGGGATTCGCGATCGCGGTACCGTGGGCCCTGATCGCCGCCGGTGGCTGGAGTGCCGTGGTCGCTGCCGCTCCCCAGACGAGCGATTACATGAGTTTTGGGCAGGGAGGGAGTTCCGGCTGGATCTACTTGGCACTCGTGGCCCCCAACTTCATCGTTTCCCCGGGGCTGATCCAAAAAGCCTATGGAGCGGTGGACGAGCGAGCGATCCGCGTCGGTCTGGGAGCCGCGGCCGTGGCGCTTCTCGCGTTCGCGATCGCGCCCCCCCTGTTCGGCATGATCGCCAGGGTCTACGACCCGGACCTGGTCGATATTGAACACGCCTTGATGCTGGTGTTGACGACAGGACTCCCGACCGTATTGGGGAGCCTCGGGCTGGCGGCGGTGGTATCGGCGGAAATCAGCTCGGCCGATGCAATCTTGTTCATGCTTTCCACGTCTCTATCCAAGGATCTTTACAAGCGGTTCGTACGCCCGAACGCGACTGACGCTCAAGTGCTGAAAGTGGCGCGTGGAGCCGCCGTCGGGGGCGGAGCGCTGGGTGTGCTCCTGGCACTCGTGTTGCCCTCGATCATTGGGGCGATAAGCATCTTCTACGCCCTTATGGGGGTCTGCCTCTTCGTGCCACTGGTCGCCGGTCTATACACCCGACTAGCGGGCGTTCCCGAGGCGATGGCCGCCTGTGGCGTCGGGGTGGTCACACTGATCTCGGTCGAGCTCTCAGGCCTCTCCGACACCTCCGCATTACTGGACTCCAGCCTGATCGGAGTCTTGGCCTCTGCTGCAGCGTTTGCGGTCGTGGCAGCGTGGCGGTCTTCGAGGTCCGCTGCGGCGAAGCGAACTTAACGCCCCCTCATCCCGCGATACGTCCCGCTCCCGCGTACACGTTGAAGCCATCGGACCGTGTGAAGCCGAGAAGGCTCATGTTGAAGCTCCGCGCCAGGTCCACCGCGAGGCTGGAGGGGGCCCCTACGGCAACGACCAGGGGGATGCCCGCCGCCAAGGCCTTCTGCATGATCTCGAAGGAAGACCGTCCCGAGACGGCGAGAATGGTCCTTCCCATCGGAAGCTCACCGTCCAGAAAAGCCTGACCCACGATCTTGTCGACGGCATTGTGCCGCCCTACGTCCTCGCGCACCGAGATGAGTTCGCCTGATTCGTCGAAGCGGCCTGCTGCGTGGATGCCACCCGTCCGGTCGAAGAGCCCCTGCTCGGCTCGGAGCTTCTCCGGCAGGCCACTCAGAATCGCCGGGTCCAGGCTCCCTCGTCCGGGATCTGCTCGCACCCTCGGACCTCCACCGCCTCCAACGAGGCCTTCCCACACACCCCACAACTCGAGCTCATGTAGAAATTTCTAGAAAGTGCGTCCGGATCGAAGGGGGCCCCGGGTCGCAGCTTCACGGCGACGATGTTGTACGTCTGGGGCTCGTCGGTCTGGCAGTAGCTGATCTCAGCGACATCCTCCCGGCGACGCACGAGTCCCTCGCCGTACAGGAATCCCGCCGCCAGCTCGAAGTCGTCGCCAGGCGTTCGCATCGTGACAGAGACCGCGGACGTCTCGCGCGCTCCGTTTCGGGTGAACTCCACCCGGATCTCGAGGGGTTCCTCCACCGTCACGACGTCCATGCGGTCGGCGAGATGGCCGTCGTCCAAGCGAGCAATCCGGACCCGCGACAGACCCTTCCCCGGTGAGATCACGATCAGGGTTCCTCGGATGTCAAGGGAACGAATGCCACGATCCGAAGCGGACCACCACTCCCGCCGGCGACCTTCATGGGCAACGCGACCACGAAAGCACCCGCCTCAGGAAGCTCATCCAGGTTGGCCACGTTTTCGAACCCAGGAATGTTGGCGCCATAGATGATCACGTGGGCCTCGAACCCGGAAGACTGGCCATAGTCGATGCTGGCGGTGTCGATACCCACCGCAGCGACGCTTCGTTGATCGGTAATCCAGCGGGCTGCATCCGGATGAATGCCGGGAAAGTGGAGCTCCGCGACGGCCTCCGGCCCCGTGCGCTCCGTTCCCAAGTAACTGAGCCGGTCGGGCCATCGCGCGCCCCACCCCGTCCGCACGAGCAGAATCGCACCGTCGGGAATGGGACCGTGGGCTCGCTCCCACCCCTCCAGATCCGCTACGTCGATCCGGTAGTCGGGGGTGGCGCGTGCCGATATGTCCACGACCACGGCCGGCGCGATCAGTCGATCGAGCGGAATCTGCTCAGCAGACATGCCACCGCGAGAGAAGTGAATCGGCGCGTCGAGATGGGTGCCGCCGTGCTCCGCCGTCGAGATTCTGTACGAACTGTAGAAATAACCCGCCTCGGTCTCACCGTACGCGAGCTCATCGAGCCGGAATCCGTCTTCGGTCGGCCAATAGATGGTCTCTTCAGAGAAGGCATAACTGAGGTCGATCCAGCGTCCTCCCGATCCGTCGAATACCGCCGAATAATCAGGCCGGCCGGGGGGGGCCTGGCAACCGGCGAGCACGATCAAACTCCCTACCGAGACGAGCACTCCACGCATGACTCCCTCCTTTGGCAACGGAACACCAGACTTCCCGGGGGCAGACCAAAAAGGAACGGGGGGGCCGTCCGAAACAGCCCCCCACATCATCCAGACCGCTTCGTGCAGTGTACTTTAGGAGCCGAAAATGATCCCGCCCTTGATGACGATCGGGTTCTTGTCGAAGTCCGTCGTCCCGGCCACTTCTTCGTGGAACTCGAAGTTCGCCTCGAGGAAGAGGGAAACGACGAAGTTCAGCTGGACGCCCACGCCAAACATGGCTCCGTTCTCGGTGCTGCTCGTTCCCCCGGAGCTCGTCCGGCGCCACTGCCACCCGCCGAGCGCATAAGGGCTGATCAACGGTGTCGGCATCCGCAACTGTGCCGCGAGGGAATAGGTGCTGTAGCTGTAGTCGTCAGCGTCGGGGAAGTAGTAGACGCCCTGACCCACCACACCGATCGGCGAGAGCGGCGGCTGCAAGGCCACACGGGCGCCTAAGCCGAACATGTCGTTCAAGTCAGCCGCACCCGGCACAACCGTACTCAGGCTGTCGACGCCGGTGATGACGGCACCTTGGGCGCCCGATTTTGAACTGCGCGTCCGCGGGCGCGCGTTTGGTTCGCGGCCAACCCGTTCAGGCGAGGCACGCGCCGTTACAGGTTCCTTCGCAGGGAAATCGCATATTTCCTCACTCTAACGCAACTACTCAACAAACAGATTGTGGCAGAGGCGGAACCGGAGTTCGTGGCACACACCAAGGCCAAGATGCACGGGACCGTGAGCCGCATGGTGGCCGAGGCTGACAAGACCAGATAAGCCACTTTATTGCGGCACCCGTTTGCCACCCGACCGTGGGCCTTCCTATTATCAGCGTGGCGTGCCCGGCCACCTGTAAATCCTGGTCTCGGGGGCCGGCGCGGCTGACAACCGGGGGGAACGATGAACGTGAGGTCGATGACGTCGAACGTGGTATTAGCAGCCGTGGTGACGCTTTGCTTGGGCGCGGCCACGGTGACACTCGATGCACAAGACGCGGCGCGGGCTCCCCGCAACCTGGAGGAGTTCGACGCGATGTTCCGCGACCTATCGAATTGGGGGCGCTGGGGCTCCGACGACGAGCGCGGGACGCTGAACCTGGTTACCCCGGCCAAGACCCGTCAGGCAGCCGCTCTCGTCCGAAGTGGGATCACCGTATCCCTGGCGCACAATCCGATTACCGAAGAGGCCCCCGACAACCCAGCCACCGCGTTCGAACACATCGTGGGCCGGAGTCTCCGGACCGACACCTATCGCTTCACCTATCACGGCTACGGAGTCAGCCACATCGACGCCCTTTGCCATTTCGCCCACAACGGCCGCCTCTACAATGACGTTCCCGTGTCCGCGAACACGTCTGAGGGGTGCGGCAAGAGCGGTATCCAAAACCTCAAGAATGGCATCGTTACGCGCGGTATTCCTGCTCGACTTCCCGCGCCTGAAGGGCGTGCCCTACCTCGAGCCCATGACCCCGATCTACATCGAGGATATCGAGGCCTGGGAGCGGCAAGCCGGCGTCACCGTCTCGGCCGGAGACGTCATCTTCGTGTACACGGGCCGTTGGGCGCGACGCGACGCGCTCGGACCCTGGCGGGTGTCGGGGAACAGCGCCGGCTTACACGCGTCTGTCCTCCCCTGGATCAAGGAACGCGACGTCGCGTTCGTGGGGAGCGACGCGGCGACGGATGTGATGCCGTCTATGGTCGAGGGTATCACGCAGCCGGTCCATACTCTTCTGATTGCAGGCCTGGGCTCGAACATCTTCGACAACATGGACCTCGAGGCGCTCGCCGAGACGGCGGCCCGCCTAAACCGCTGGGAGTTCATGCTGACGGCGGGACCGATTCCGGTTACCGGTGGTACTGGTTCCCCGCTCAACCCGATCGCCGTGTTCTGATCGCGCTGCTCATGCACTCCCGAATGTCGACAATACACTGTTCCATGCGGTCGCGGTGCGTCCGGAATGACAACACGCAGATCCGAAGGGCGTATCGGCCCCGAAGCGTCGTGCCCGTGATGTAGACGTTCTGCCGAGCGTTGACGCACGTGAGCAGCTCGCGGTTCAGGTCGTTCAGTCCGTCTTCGGAGTAGCCTGCGGGAGCCCAACGGAAGGCAGTGAGGGAGAGCTGGGGCTCCGCGAGGATCTCCATGTCCGGTACCTCTCTGAGCTGATCGGTAGCCCACTGCGCGAGATCGAGCTTTTCATCGAGGCTCGAGCGAAAGGCATCGATTCCGAAAAGTTTGATGGGAAGCCAGGCTCGCAGTCCCCTGAAGTCCCGGGACAGCTCGGGCGATATCTGACAGAAGTCGACCAGGTCGGTGTCCTGCTGCATCTCCGGCATGTAGTCGGCGAAGGTCGTATGCGCCCGCCGCAGAGCCTCGGGGTCACGCACAAGCAGAGATCCGTTGCCGTACGGGAGAAACAACCCCTTGTGCGGGTCGAGCGCGACCGAGTCAGCCCGCTCGATGCCTCGCATGGACTCCCGCCCTCGCTCCGTAAGCATGAAGAAGCCACCATAGGCAGCATCGACATGAAGCCACAGTCCCTCTTCTTCCGCCACGTCGGCGGCGCCACCCAGATCGTCGACGGCCCCAGTGTTCGTGGTGCCTGCGCTGGTCACGAGCATGAAGGGTCGCAGTCCACCCTCCCGGTCTTCGGCGACTCGCCGCCGCAAGTCGTCGAGGCGTATCTCATAGTCCCCGTCCGTGGCGATCTCATGAACATTCTCCTCCGGAAAGCCCGCCAGGACCGCCGCTTTCCGAACGGAGTGATGGGTTTGGTCCGACGTGTAGATCGTCCCGGCCAGGAAGTCATCGGGAAGGCGCTCCCTGCGCGCGGTGACCACCGCGGTGAAGTTCGCCAAGGACCCCCCGCTGGTGAGGATTCCACCAGAGCTGGGTGGATAGCCGATGATCTCGCAGAACCATCGAATGACATTCAGCTCGAGCTGCGCGAGTCCCGGCGCGGCAATCCACACTCCGACGTATCGATTCACGGCGTTCGCGATGAAGTCGGCGACCGCGGACGGGAAGACGCCACCCCCGGGGATGTACGCCAGATAACCCGGCGCAGCCGTATTGAATGAGAGTGGGACCGCCTCCCGGAACAGGAGGTCCAACAGCCCATCGAGGTCTGTGCCACGCTCCGGGAGTGACTCGGCCAGTGCGCCCGCCATGGCATGCGCTTCGGCCATGTGTGCGTCGTAAGAGGCCGGCTGACCCGCTAACGAAGCGATGTGATCGATCACCCGCTCCGTTGCCTTGTCGACCATCACCCGCATTTGGTCCGTCGAAGGCTCCAACGGATAGGCTTGGGCTTCCATGCGGCTCAGAATGGTGTATCCGGTGTGTGAGGCAAAGGGGGGGAGCGAGGAACCCCTAGCGCCACCGGGGTCTCGCGGGATAGGCCATCGCTCTCTTGGCCGATGAGGGAAAACTCGATCTCGACGATGACATTCGGCAATACCTGCCGGAGATGCCGGTCCGCGACCCGGCCATTACCGTACGCCAGGCGGTGCACCACATGAGTGGCCTACCCGGCATATGGCGTGTGATGCAGCAGAACGGGCACTCCACGTGGGACCGGTTCACCCCGGAGCAGGCGCTCGAGCTGCTCGCTCAGCAGGAACTCGATTTTCCGCCTGGAGACCGGTATTCGTACTCGAACGGAGGATACTTCTCACTAGCGATGATCGTCGAACGGGCCAGCGGAAAATCATTACGCGAGTATGCTGCCGAGAAGATTTTCGGACCGCTGGGCATGACGGATACACACTTTCATGACGATCCGGTGCACATCATCCCGCGCCGTGCCCTGAGTTACCAGCCGAGGCAGGACGGAGATCAGGGCGTCGAGGGAAAATACTACCAGAGCTACCAGGGAAATTTCGCGATACCCGGACCCGGCGGCCTCTACACGACCGCCGAAGACATGCTCCAGTGGGAACGTAATTTCCTAGACAATCAACTGGGCGGACCCGACTTCATGGAAGTGATGCACACCAACGGGATGCTGAACAGTGGTGAAGTCTTGAATTACGCTTTCGGCCTCCGGGCGGGTGAACGCGGCGGACTCAGGACGATCGGCCACGGCGGTTCGTACATGGGGTTCCGGGCCGACTACGTCCGTTTCCCAGAGCAGCGTTTCGCGGCGTGGGTGTTTTGCAACATGGGTCGGATCCGGCCGGGGCCTCTAGGGCTCCAGGTGGCGGATCTGTTTCTGGCGGAGGAGATGGCGCGCTAGAGCCCTCAGTCCCGGGGCGACTCGCCTGCCATCAATGCCGCCAACTCCTCGACGGGCAGCGCCTCCCGCGGCTGGTCCGCGACGACCCGTCCCCTGCGCAGCACGACGAAGTGGTCCCCAACGGGGTGGGCATGGTGCGGGGTATGTGTGACGAAGATCACGGCGACACCTCGGTCGGCCGCCGTGCGCACGTGCTGCAGAACACGCTCGGATTGCCGTACGCCGAGCGCCGCGGTGGGCTCGTCCAGGATCAGGACGCGGGCTCCGAAGTGGAGCGCCCTGGCGATCGCCACGGCCTGCCGTTCCCCGCCTGAAAGGCTTCCGACCACCTGATCCGGATCCCACAGATCGATCCCCATCGCCGCGAGCTCCGCCCGCGTTTCCTCTCTGCAGCGGTCGACGTCGATTCGGCGGAACGGTCCCCGGCCATTCGTCGGCTCGGAGCCCAGAAAAAAATTCCGCCAGACGCTCATCAGTGGCACCATCGCGAGGTCCTGATGGACCGTCGCGATCCCGCGGCTCAGCGCCTCTATGGGGGAGCGGAAGCGAACCGGCTCCCCGTCCAGTAGACATGCGCCCTGGGTCGGTGGGTGCACCCCGGCCAGAATTCTGATGAGCGTCGACTTGCCTGCGCCGTTGTCACCGAGCAGGCACGTCACCTCGCCGGCCCGCGCGGCCACGGACACGTCGTCGAGCGCCACGACCCCGCCGAAGCGCATCGAAACGTCCCGCGCCTCGAGGCGCGGCAGCGCAGCGGGTTCCATCAGGAGGCCCGCTGCGCGCGCACGAGCACATATCGGTTGACGAAGACCGCGAGCAGGAGCATCCCGCCGAGGAAGACCTGGAACCAGTCGGCGTCGACGCCGGTCATGACGATACCCTGGCGGACCATCCCAAAGATGAGCGCGCCGAATACCGCGCCGACGACCGATCCGTACCCGCCGGTGAGCAACGTTCCACCGATCACCACCGCGATGATCGCGTAGAACTCCTGGAGTTGCCCTCGTAGTGCGTCCGCCCCCGTGAAGCGCACCGCCTGGATGACGCCGACCAGACAGGCGCACAGCGCGGTGGTCATGAAGAGCCCGATCTTCACGCGCGCAACACGCACACCGACGTTGCGGGCCGCTTCTTTTTGGCCACCCACAGCGAAGATCCAGTTCCCCCATGGCGTGCGCAGCAGGACCCACGTGGCGAGCGCGGCGCCACCGAGCCACCACACGATCGAGACCCGCAGTCCCGCGACCGGATCACTCGCGAAGGTGATCCTCGCGAGCTCGTACCCGGCGACGTCGTCGAGGCCTCCGAGCTGCGTGCGGCGCGTAAAGCCACGAGCCGCGGCGATCGTCAGGCCTCGTACGATGAAGAGCGTCGCGAGCGTCACGATGAACGATGGTAGCTGGGTTCTTACGACCGTGAAGCCGTTCAGGAAGCCGATCAGCAGACAGAGCAGAACCGTCGCCGCGATCGCGGGCCAGACCGACCAGCCCAACTCGGTCGTGAGCAGCATCACGGACATGCCGGAGACACCCACGATCGAGCCCACCGAGAGGTCGAACTCGCCGCCGATCATCAGGAGTGCAACGCCCACCGCCAGGATTCCGAGCGGCGCCGCAGCGTTCAGGTACGATGCCGTGCCCGCCATGCTCCGGAACGCCGGGCCGGCCGCGCCAGCAAAGAGGACCCAGATGAGGACGGCGCCCACTGCGGCTGCGACTTCGGGGCGGGTGAAGATGCCTGATGCGCGCCGACTCACCGCAGGCCGCGGCTCGTGAGGTCGATGACCTGCCGGGCGGTCTCGATCGTCACGAAGCCCGGTCCCGTCGGAATCGCACGCCCTCCGCCCGGCACGGTGCCGGTCTCGAGGTACAGCGTGAGCAGGACGACAGGCAGGTAGCCCTGAAGATACTGCTGCTGGTCGATCGCGAAGTCGATCTCACCGTCTCGGATCGCCTCGAGCACCTGCGTCGAGAGGTCGAACGTCCCGAAGCGCACGTCGTCGACACGACCGAGCTCGCGAAGCGCCACGAGCGCAGGCTCCGCGCCGGTCGTGCCGAGCGTGAGAATGCCATCGATCGCGGGATCCGCCAAGAGCGCCCCGGCGACCCGCTGGCGCGTGTCCTCCGGGT
>CBDANQ010000045.1:0-53402 GCA_965197725.1 Longimicrobiales bacterium | reverse complement strand
CACATCGTCCGCCCTGAGCCTTCGGGCCACTACGATCGCCAGACACTCCCGGCTGTATTCATCCAACACCGTCAGCATCTTCAGCGGCCGACCGTCGTGCGTCCGATCCGCCACGAAGTCATACGCCCAGACGTGATGGCGGTACAAGGGTCGAAGCCGGATGCATGAGCCGTCCGTCAACCAGAGCCGGCCCCGTTTGGGCTGTTTCTTGGGCACTTTCAGGCCCTCCTCTCTCCAGATCCGCTCCACCCGCTTGTGGTTCACCACCCAGCCCTCCGCCCTCAACATCCCTGTAACCATCCGGTACCCGTAGCGACCGAACCGACCCGCCACCTTGACCACGTCCGCTCGTAGCGCCGCTTCATCAGCCCCTCTCTTCCGACTCCTCCGTTGTGTCGATCGAGCCTGGCCCAACACCTCGCACGCTCGCCTCTCGCTCACCCCGAGCCGCTGCTGGACCCGCACCACACAGCGCCTCCGCCGCTCGGGGCTTAGAAGTTTCCCTTTGACGCTTCCTTCAGGATCATCTTGTCCACCGTCAGATCGGCCACCGCCCGCTTCAGTCGATGGTTCTCCTTCTCGAGCTCCTTCAGACGCTTCGCCTGACTCGTCTTCATCCCCCCCGTACTCCCTCCGCCACCGGTAGTACGTCTGCTCGCTCACCCCTAGATCCCGGATCACCTCTTTCAGCGACTTCCCGTTGGCGAGCCCCACTTCCGCCCGCCGTAGCCCGTTGATGATCTGCGCTGCCGTGTAGTTCTTCCGTGCTGCCATCTCGACCTCCTCCCGGTCTCGACCCGCCCAGATTCTAACACTGGACCTGGTCTCGTTTCAGGGGGCTAGGTCACATCCCCTGCTCGAGGTAATGACGGAGCAGCACGCGCTTCTCCCTTCCGATCATTGCACCTCCACGTTCTCGGTGGAGGCGCCAAGTGAGTGGATCGGCCGGAAGATCGCTCGGGGTGGTGCCTACATCCCCACTCTCCCGCCCGCTAGGTCAAAGCGCCAAGTGTGCAATTTTCGATGGCCACATGTGTGCAATATTGGAAGGCCGCTAACAAGAGACGTCAGGCTGCCCTTTCGGAGCAGAGTGGATGTGCAGGCTGCGCGGGCTACCGCGTGTTTTGGCTGATTTTTCAGGCAGGTTGCTCAGATTGGGTCAGTCGCGTGGGTGCCTGATAAGCGTGAGGTCGGTAGCGTCGTTTGTGGCTGGGAGCTCGGCAAAATATGGCTGCTCAGCCGGACACCTTCAGAAGTCATGTCACATAACGGGCTCACTGACTCAAGACGCGGAGGTGAGCGCAGCTCACCGGAGTGTCCGCGAAGCGGCCGAACCGTTGGTCATCGTAAGACCAGAGGAGCCAGAGCGCGACAGCGCGGAGGTCCAGCATCGAACCCCACGGTAGCGAGCCGGCCCGCCAGGCCGGCGAACCTGAGTGGCATATCCACCAGATATGTCTACGAGGGTTCGATGTTGGGTATCGAAGGCGAGAGCTTGAGTCAGGCGTTATGTGACGTGTCTTCCAGCGGTGGCCACGCCGAACAAGGGCGAGCTCTCAAGCGGGTCGGTCATTGATGCGATCCACCTGTCCCGATGGGGCCAGTTCACAGCTGCACGATGTCAGCGACCAGGCTGAGATGTATCCCCCGAATCCGTTGGGGCTGCGTGGTGACGAACGTCGCCAAGTGACCGACCGACAGTGTCCATCAGACCGTCCACCCTTTTCTGAATGCCGCGGGCTGTAGAAGCCCACACAGCTCGTCCAAGAGCAACGGTTCCGGCGACACCGCCCGCGATAAGTGACAGGCCCGAGACCGATCGACTCGAGCGCGCCGATCTCACCGCCGACTACAACAGCGATGGCGAACACGAGTGCCCCGAGCAAAGTGAACGTGCCAGTGATAGCCAAGGCGCCGCGTCGGGCGACGACCACCCGTACGCGTGTTCCTTCACCCTCGGCATGGGCGGTCACCAGGATCTGACTCGCTTCACCGACGGAGTGCCAGGTCATACCAGTCGAGTCGGCTTGGCCCTCACCCTGCTGCTCGACGGCGGCCCTGACCGCTGAGAGGAGGTGGGCTGCCTGGTCGTCGGTCAGTCTCGTGCTGAAGAGGGCCTCGAGCCGATACTTGACTGGCCCGCCGAGCATCCGCTCGATCCGGGATCCGCTCGAATCAGACGGGATTAGGCGAGCCGCCCGTTCGACAAGGACGGGATCCAGGCCGGCCTCGGCGGCGATCGCCTTCATTTCCTCCAGCGAGAATCCAGTCGCGGGCCGCTCGGCTACGCCGGACGATCTCGCCAACTCAGCCGCCTTGCTCAGGATGAGGGCGAATTCTCGGTCAGTGAACTCCCTTGTACTCTCGCTGATACTCAACCTGGATTCCGACACGAAAGATCGCTTCATGCAGCTCGGCCACCTCTTGCTTCAACCCGTACGACCAGGATTTGAGCGTCCTTCAGTCCAACGCCCCTGAAGCTGCTGGAAGACATGTCAGTTAACGGACGAACTCACGAACCGTATCAGCTATGGGACCTGCCGGCCAGAATCGCGAATGTCGACAGTTGAAGCGATCATTGAGGAAATCGTAGGCTGTTCGCGAAGGGGCACAATTCACGTCGTATCGCGTCCCACACACGGTGGCACCCAACCCCGCCCCTATTCATCATCCTCGAAGAGCCTGTCGATGGGGCTCGTAATCTTCCGGAGCTTGGGCTGAGCCACATGGGTGTAGATGACCGTCGTGGAGATCTTCCTGTGCCCGAGCAGTTCCTGGATGCTCTTCAGGTCCGTTCCGCCCTCCAGGAGATGGGTCGCAAAGCTGTGACGTCGCATGTGCGGCGTGACACGCTTTCTGATGCCGGCTTTCCTCCCGGCCCGGGAGACCTGCTTTTGGATGGTCCTGGTTGTAATGTGTTTGTCCCGCCTCTTCCCGCCGGGAAAAAGCCAGTGCTCGGGTCGCTCCAGCCGGACGTATTCCCTCAACACACCCAGGACCACCGGCGACAGTATGGCATAGCGGTCTTTGCCCCCCTTCCCCAGGCGCACATGGATCTGCGCTCGCTGCGAATCGATGTCCTCCACCCGTAGCCGCGCCACCTCGCCCACGCGTAACCCGGCGGAATAGAGAACGAATGCGATGGCCCGGTGCTTGGGTGATCCGAGCTCCTCTAGGAAGCGACGCACCTCCGGCTCGCTGAGAATCTTGGGCAGTGTCTTCTCACGTTTCGGCCGCGGGATGTCGGCCACCGGAGCAGGCACGTTCAGGACGTATCGGTGCAGGAACCTGAGCGAGCTCAGCACTTGGTTGGCATAACTGTGCGACAAACCTGACCGGAGCATACCCAGCATCCAGGCGCGGACCTCCTCGTCCGTGGCCACCTGATCCGCGCTCGTTCTCCCCGCATAGAATCGTCGCACGTGAGCCGAATACAGCGACCGCGTTTGTCGCGCATAGCCGCGCAGCACCAGCTCGTCGTCGAGACACTGCAGGAGCTCCTGCAGCCAGTCAGGCAGAGTCGCTCGTGTGTTGGCATTCATGGTAGCCCACGGTCGCCACGCCCGCGGGTCAATAGAATGCTGGGATCGGCCACCCCGCCCCACCCAACCTCCCCCGCAAGCAAAACCGGTATTGGGACCGACGGGTGGGTTCTGCTCAGAGCGCGCAGGCGTACCCCGCGAACAGGCTCCGAAGACGGGCAACGTGGACCGCGAAGCGGCCCACGTGTGAGCGAAGCGAACGAATGCCCGCGCAGGAGCCTTAGCCCCCCGCGAACTCAGACCAAGCGCCCACCGCCAGCACCCCCGACCAAACCCGATTAAGCCGAAGCGCGGCGAGCACAGCCCATCCGGCGGTCCCTCCACAGGCCAGTCAGTCCGCGGCTACGAGCTCCGCCTCAACAGTCTCCGCGTCCACCATAGGCTGCCAAACCTGCATCGCCGGAAACGTGCTCAAGAACCACCGCACCGCTCCCAGATACAGCCCCAGGAACATGCAAGCGATCAGCGGCTGCCAGATCGTGAAGATCGGCTCACCCTCGTGCCACAGCGAAGGAGCAACCATGCCGTAGCGCTCGAACCACAGCCCCAGCACGATCACCGACGTGAAGAACGCCAGCAACTTCGGCTTCATCTTTGGCTTCCGGCCCATCAGTCCCGCGAACGGGATCACGAAACAAAGCACGATCACCATCAACGAGTACGGGCCCCACGAGGCCGGGTCCGACCGGGTCACGATCCACGCCTGCTCCCACACCAGCTTTCCGTACCAGATCACGAGGTACTGGCCGAAGAACAGGTAGGTCCAGAATACGCAGAACGCGAAGGCGAGCTTGCCAATGTCGTGCCGCTGCTGGAGCCCGATGTGGTTCTTGAAGTCGGCGTGTTGGGTGCGCAGATACAGGCTCCACAGCGCGGTGCATGCGATTCCGCCCCAGAACGCGCCCATGAAGAACCAAGGACCGATCATCGTGCTGAACCAGTGGGGTTCGAGCGTCATCACCCAGTCGTACACGATGACGCTCATGACGAGGGCGTACACGATGACAAACGCGGGAGCGATGGCAGTCATGCGCTTGTAGCTATTGACCTCTTCCTGCTCCTGACCCATCCAGCCCTGAGTGAGGCGCCCGCGCCACGTCGCGCGTACCGGATCGCCTCCCTCGGCGCCGCTCGTAAGTCCCATGTCCGGGCGCAGCGCGTGGTACACGAAGTACAGCGCCATGCCGAACAGCGCTAGCAGGCACACGAGGTTACGCGTGACCAGGAACGGTATGTTCAGATATGCCGCTTTGTTCTGGACGATCGCGTCCGTGGCCATCATCTCGATCCATGGGAAGTAGTTCTCCCGGAGGAAGAGCAGCATCGGCAACATCAGCACCAACGAGATCGGCAGGAACGCCACGAACGACTGGCTGACGCGGCGCATCGACCAGTTCCACTTGGCTTTGGTGATCCATGTCACGAACGCGAAGAGCACGCCGCCGATCGAAATACTCGTGAAGTACAGCCAGTTCGAGACATAGCTGATCCAGGCCGAGCCCGGATCCTGCCCGAGCCGAATCACGAACGCCGCAAGACCAACCACGAAGAGGCCTCCCGCCAGCATCGAGGCATTCCTTGAACGGGGCAGGTACCGGACCGGGACTTCGCTTGGCATGTGAAGGTGAGACATTACTCGCCTCCTCCAGCCGGCGTGTTACCCGCCTGCCTTTGCAGCTGTCGCACGTAGTTCACGACACTCCAACGGTCGAAGTGCGTGATCCGGCTGCCGTACTCGGGCATGAGCCCGCGCCCGACGCGAATCAACGCGTAGAGGTACTGGTCGCTGTACGCGGCGACCTGCTCACCAGACACGTTGTACGCCGGCAGCAGCGGGTGCTTGTCGGCGATATACGCGTTCGCGCCGACGCCGTCTGGGCCGTGGCACACCACGCAGAAGCGCAGGTAGATCTCCTCGCCACGCGCCATCGACAGCGGATCGTTGGCATCCATCGGGTTCACGAGCCCCTGGATCGCGGGCCCGCCCTGACCCGGCGTGCCCAGATCGCTCTGGGTGAAAGGCGGCACGTCGGCGCCTTCCGGCTGTCCGAGGTTGACCTCACCCGGCTCGGCAGGATAGTTGGCCGAAGCGAACGCCACCGAGTTCTCAGGCGCGCCGCGCGGGTTCTCGTACGGATCGAACGAGCGCTGATCGCGCATGCTGCGCCCGAAGACGAGGACCGCAACGTCATCGAGTGGCTTGCAGCCAGCCAGCGTCATGAGCGCGAGGGCCGCAACGAGTGGGCGGGCGAACCGGACGTTAAACATCCGAGCCTCCTTGGCCCTCGCGAAGCTCGATCGGCTCCTGCCCGTTCAGGATGTTCCTCGCCTCGTCGAGGCGACCGCCCTCCGCCTCGACGTATACGCCGTAGCGCCCGGCCGTGAACTCGGGATCATAGACCACCGCGGATCTCACATCGGGCAAGCGACTGAGAATGAAGAGTCCGCTCAACGTCGACAGAGCCCCAAATAGAATCGTCAACTCGAACGCGATGATGATGTAGGCCGGAATCGAGACGATGGGTTTACCGCCAACCACCAGAGGCCAGTCCATCGACGTCCACGCCGTGAACGCAAAGCCCGTCGCGGTTCCCGTGAGGCCACCTACCAGCGTCCAAACGCGAACCGGGCTCTGGTCGTAACCGAGCGCGTGCTCGATGTGGTGATCGGGGTACGGTGAGTACGCCTTCACCCCCTTGAATCCGGCTTTCTTGAGCTGCTCGATCGCGCCGACCGTGGAGTCGAGGTACTCGTACGAGGCGAGGAGCCCTGCAGTGCTACTCATGAGTGGGCCTCCTTCTGCGTACGAATCGGCGGCGGTAGCACTTCCTTGAGCTCCTGGATCGCGACGGGCGGGAGGATTCTCGTGAAGAGCAGGAACCAGAAGCCGAACCAGCAGAAGCTCCCGACCAGAATCCCCATCTCGGTGAGGGACGGCCGGTAGATGCCCCATGCGAACGGCTCGTACTCGTGGTGAAGCGACGTCACGACGATCACGTAGCGCTCGAACCACATCCCGATGTTGACGAAGATCGAGATCACGAAGAGCGCCGGGATCGAGTGCCTCACGCGTTTGAACCACAGCATGATCGGAACGAACCCGTTGCACGTCAGCATGATCCAGGTCGCCCACCAGTAGGTGCCAAAGAGCCGGTTCCAGTAGGCGGTGCGCTCGATTTCCTCACCGCTGTACCACGCCATGAAGAACTCGGACAGGTACGCGTAGAACACGATCAGCGACGTCAGCAGGCAAAGCTTGGCCATCGCGTCGAAGTGCTTCGTGGTGAGGTACGCCTCGAGGCCGAAGACCTTCCGGATCGGCACCACGAGCGTGATGACCATGGCCACGCCGGAGTAGATGGCGCCGGCGACGAAATAAGGCGCGAAGATCGTCGTGTGCCAGCCCGGCACGATCGCCACGGCGAAGTCCCACGACACGACCGAGTGCACCGAAAGGACCAGCGGCGTAGCGAGCGCCGCGAGGAAGATGTATGCCTTGCCGAAGTGGTGCCACTGCTGGTCGGTGCCACGCCATCCGAGTGAGATCACCTGGTACAGCTTCTTTCTCAGGCCCCTCGCCCGGTCACGGGCCGCCGCGATGTCCGGGATCGTTCCCAGATAGAAAAACGTCGCGGACACAGTGAAATAGGTCGTGATCGCAAATACGTCCCATACCAGCGGCGACTTGAAGTTCGGCCACAGAAAACGGGAGTTCGGATACGGAATCAGCCAATAGGCGTGCCAGAGACGTCCGACGTGGATGAGCGGGAAGAGTCCCGCCGTCATGACCGCGAAGACCGTCATCGCCTCCGCGGCCCGGTAGATCGACTGTCTCCACGGCGCCCGGAAGAGGAACAGAATCGCCGAGATCAGCGTCCCCGAGTGCGCGATACCGACCCAGAAGACGAAGCATGTGATGTAGACGCCCCAACCGACGGGCGAGTTCAGACCCGAGACGCCGATACCCTTATATAGCTGCCAACCCCAACTGATGCCGAACAGGCCCACGCCCCGCGGGCACCACCGCGAAGACCGCCCACCAACCCTTGCCCGGGGTCTCGAGGGCCCTCAGCACGTCGCGGTTGACGTCGTCGAGCCTGGTGACGTCCGGATGGGGTAGCGCTCCGCGCGCGGTTCGCTCTTTGGTCGCGGTAGACACTATTCGTGCCCCCCCGACGCCACTTCGTGGAACGTCACCTTCTTCAGGTAGTGCACAGCCGGCTGCGTGTTGACGATTTCGTCGAGAGCCCGGTACGTGCGCTCACTCGAAATCACCCGCGAGACGCGGGAGTTCGGGTCACGGATATTGCCGAAAACGATCGCCTCGGCGGGGCAGCTCTGCTGACAGGCCGGCACGATTTCACCGTCGTTGATCTCACGACCGCTCTCCAAAGCGGCACGGTTCTCGACCTCGCGTATGCGCTGCATGCAGAAGCTGCACTTCTCCATGATGCCGTTCGAGCGAACCGTGACGTCCGGGTTCCACTGCCAGTTCATCGGCTCGGGGACGTTTTCGTCCGCATAACGATACCAGTTGAAAACGCGGACCTTGTACGGGCAGTTGTTCGCGCAGTACCGCGTACCCACACAACGGTTGTAGATCTGCACGTTCACACCTTCAGGCGTGTGGTACGTGGCGAACACCGGACAGACCGGCTCACACGGCGCGTTGCTGCAGTGCTGGCAGATCATCGGCAGGAAGCGGACGTCCAGATCACCGGCCTGCGTTGCATCGACGTGCTCGTAGTAGCGTTCGATCCGCACCCAGTTCATGTCCCGGCCCATGAGGATCTGATTCTCACCGACCCCACGGCACATTGTTCTCGGCCTGACAGGCGGTCACGCACGCGCTGCATCCCGTGCACTTGTCCAGGTCGATCGCCATCCCCCAGCGCGGACCCTCGTGGGCGTCAGCGTACTCACCGTGCTGGGCGCCCTCGAGCGGGAACGCCGTGGACGCGCCGCCCTCGGCCGGCACGGGCACGAATCCACCGGCGCCCTGCAGCTCCTGAAGTTCGCCGTGACCCTCCTCCTGCTCGCCGTCCTGTGCGCGCCCGAGATCGGCGAGCGCCACGGCGGGCGCGATCGGCCGGTCGTGCTGATCGTTTGATCCCTCGACAGTCGCGATTCGGCGGCGGTCCCCGATGGGAGTCACAGTGACGGTCGTCGCAAGCGTCACCATCGCTCCCGACGGCTGCTCCGACTCGGACGGCAGCAGCGCCAACGCGTTCACTCCGCTTCCGTCGGCCCAGCGGCCCATGTTCGTGTGACCGCCGCCCATCGCGAGCGCGACCGCGTCCTCGCGGATGCCGGGATAGATCCAGATCGGGACGTCTACTGTCCCGTGCGGCGACGTCACGGTGACGATGTCACCCTCGCGGATGCCGCGCTGCTCCGCGGTGTGCGGGTTCATCTCCAGCCACGAGTGCCACGTAATCTTCGAGACCGGATCCGGTAGCTCCTGGAGCCACGGGCTGTTCGAGAACTCTCCGCCGCCGAACCTCGGCGACGGGTGGACCAGCAGCGTCAGGTCCCCACCGAGATCGAGCGCTGGGGCGTCGAATGAAAGCGCGACATCCGGTGCCTGTAACTGTGGTGCCGCAGCCGTCGTGCCCGTGTCGTACTCGACGGCGCCGGCGCGCAACGCCTGGCGCCACGATGCCTCGAAGTCGCCCAGGGCGGTGTCGTGCATCTGAATGTGGCCGTTGCGCATGAACTCGTAGAACGTCGCCGCTCCGAGGTCGTTGCCCAGCTGGGCCGACGCCGCGAGCAGCACGTCACCTGCCTGCTTGGAGTCGAAGTGCGGGACCGGCTGCATGACGGGCTGCTGGAGCGCCATCACGCCCTGTCGAGGCATCGAGTCGCCCCACGCCTCCGAGGAAGTGGCGGTCCGGCAGAATCAGGTCGGCCAGACCAGCGGTCTCGTCCATCGCCGAAGCGAAGGACACCTTGAACGCTGCCTGGCTGAACGCTTCCACAAAGCCGGACGCGGCCGGCATGGAGTACGCGGGGTTCGCGCCGTGCACGATGACGACTCCGACCTGGCCGGCGGCCATCGCGCTCACCGCGGACTCCATGTCCGCGTACGCGCCCGCCGCGGCGGTCACATCAGCGTCGTAGTGCACCGTGCGGCCAACGTTACCGGCGATCTCGTTCAGAATCATGACCGCGATATTCGCTGCGGTCGCGTTCCGGTGGTGACCACCCACCCCGGGACCCAGCGCAAGCGTCGGGCTCTGAGCAGCGAAGCGCTCCGCGAGCTCACGGATCGAATCCTCGCTGACCCCGGCAGCTTGGGCCGCCGCGGCCGGGCTGTACGAACGTAGTACATCAGCGTAGGGGCCCGCGGCGCTGGCGTCATCCGCAATCACGGACGCCATGCCGAGCGCAACCGCCGCCTCGGAGCCAGGCTGGATCGGGATCCACTCGTCGGCGTTCAGCCCTGTCGTCGAGAGCCGCGGCCCCAGGTAGACGAAGCGTCCTTTCGAGCCCACCGCATCCACCGCGCTCATCTCGGCGAGGCCCTTGTTGTGGGCCACGGGTGAGGAACCGGTCTCGATGAAGTCGTTGCCGAACGACAGCAGCAGCCGCGCGTTCGCGATGTCGTAGCGCGGTAGTCCCGCCGCACCGTACGCGATGCGGGCCGCTTCGCGCAGCGGAGCGTCGGACACCGCGTCGTACTCGACGCGTGTGCCGTTCACCGCCGTGACGAACTGGTCGACCAGATTGCTCATCGAAGGACCCACGCGACCACCGATGAACATCACGTTGCCGGTCGCTCGGATTCGTGCCGCGAGCACCCGCTCCGCCTCGTCCCACGTACCCTGCCGAAGGAGGTCGCCCTCGCGGATCATCGGACCGTGGAAGCGATCCGGGTTGTAGAGGTGCTGGAGCGTGGCGTGACCCTTGGAGCAGAGACCACCGCGAGAGACGGGGTGGTTCGGGTTACCCTCGACCTTTACCGCTCGGCCCTCGCGCGTGCGCACCCACATGCCGCACTGCGCCGAGCAGCCGTCGCACACCGTCGTGTACCAGGTCGCGACACCCGGTGTGATCTCTTCGGGAGCGACCACGTACGGCAGTAGCCGCTCCGGTTCCGAGCAGCCCGTCAGCGTCGCGCCCGCGCCTGTTGCGCCAAGTACCTTGAGGAAGTCGCGGCGTTTGATTCCGTCAGTCATGGTCGTCGGCTGCGCCTAGTAGTGGCAGACGGCGCAGTCCGTGGACGCCTGCGGCTCGCCGTTCTCATCCGGCTGCCGGTGGCACTCCACACACCACCCCATGTTGTCGCCACCCCAGACCGGATCTTGTCCGAAAAACAACTCCGTTGTTGGAACCCACCATCCGTCCGGTTTGGACAGCACCTCCATCTCCTGGACCTCACCGTGGCACTGCTGGCACTCGAGACCCGCGTTGATGTGCCGCATGTGAGGGAAGTGTGCGTGGTCCGCAATCTTGTAGATCCTCACCCACGGAATCGGCTCGTCACGATCCAGGTACCCCTTGATTTTAGCGACCTCATTCGGGTTGTTCGTTCCGGGAATCGCCTGGTGGCAGCCCCAGCACGTCGCGACCGACGGGATGCCCGCGTCGACCGACCGCTCCGCCGAGAAGTGGCAGAACTGGCAGTCCATGTTGTTCTGCCCCGGCTGATCGCCGGCGTGCTGATTGTGGGGGAAAGCGATGGGCTGCCCGGACTCGAAGTCGGCCGGACTCTCGGCTCCTGCTTCGCCCTGGATACCTCCACCCTGGACGAACGCGAGACCAGCGAGCACGAAGACGCCGGCCAGCCCGCCCATGAGCCAATGCTTTGTCATTCGAAGCCTTGTTCCTGAAGGCAACAGAACGCCCCTGGACGAGCGGCGCCGGAGGGCCCTTCTGCGATCCGCGGACAGTTTGTGACAGATCGGAACAAGCCCTGAATGCGGCCTGAAGCTACCTGAACGATCGGGGTAGGGTCAAGACGGTCGGGCCCCCTCCTAGAGACCTTTTTCTCCGCGTGGGTGTTATACTTTCTCCACTTCAGCCCACCTGATTTTCCGGGCGGGCGGACACCCCAGATGTGGGCTCTCTCTGGGCCCGCGACAACGCGGGTCCGGGGATCGCAAGCGCGGCCCGCTGTACTTCTTCAACAGCCTTTTGGATCCGGTACCGCACGACGTGACTTTAGATGCCTGAAACGACAGCGCCCGCACCGTCGAGGGCGACCCGACCCTCGTTAGAGCTCCTGGACCACTTGGTGCAGGAAGTCGAGACGGTCTTCCACGGAAAGAGAGAGGTCGTGCAGCTCGCGCTCGCTTGTGTGCTGGCGCGTGGACACGTGCTATTCGAGGACGTACCGGGAGTCGGCAAGACGACGCTCGCGCATGCGCTCGCCAAGGCGCTGGGTGTGGGCTTCCGTCGCATCCAGTTCACCGCCGACCTGCTACCGTCCGATGTGCTCGGCGTTTCAGTGTACAACCCCAAGACCGCTGACTTCGAGACCCGTCGGGGCCCCCTCTTCACCAACGTCGTGCTCGCGGACGAGATCAACCGCGCGCCCCCACGAACGCAGAGCGGCCTGCTCGAGGCGATGCAGGAGGGCAGCGTCACGATCGACGACCAGACGCATGAGCTACCGAAGCCGTTCGTGGTCATGGCCACGCAAAACCCGCTCGAGCATCACGGCACCTATCCGCTGCCCGAAAGTCAGCTCGACCGGTTTCTGATGCGCATCACGATCGGGTATCCGGGTCCCGAAGCGGAACGGCGCATCCTGACCGAGTCCGCGGTGATCGAGCCGATCATGGATCGCCTCCAGACCGTTCTCTCCACGGCGCAGGTGCTGGCGCTGCAAGAGCGAGTCGAGGAAGTCCAAGTCGACGTTGCCATCCTCGACTATCTGATGGCGATCGTCGAGAAAACGCGCACGTCGTCTCAACTGCGTATGGGCGTTAGCCCGCGTGGCAACATCCAGCTCTTCCGCGCAGCCAGAGCCTACGCGCTGACTCAGGGCCGCACGTACCTCGTTCCGGACGATATCCGTGAACTCGTCGTGCCGTGCCTAGCTCACCGAATTCTGCCCACGGGCACCACCGGCTCCACTCTTGACGCGCACGAACAGGCAGCCGGAATACTCGAGGGGATTCTCGACGAGGTGGAGGCTCCGGTTTGATTCCCGCGCTGTTCGCTGCGATCAGAGAGACATGGCGGAAGCTCCGGGCCTGGCGGCGCATCAGCTTCACGTCGGGCGGGCTCGTCTTCACGATCGGCGCCCTCGCGGTCGGCTTCGCGGCGATGAACACGGGCAATAACCTGCTCTATCTGCTGCTCGGGTCGATGCTCGGCTTCATCGCCGTGAGCGGGTGGCTCTCCGAGCAAGCGATCTCGGGACTGCGCGTCCAACGCCACCTGCACCGCGCGGTCACGGTGGGGCAACCGATGCGACTCGGCTACCAGGTACGCAACCTCAAGAAGCGGCTACCGAGCCTCGCGCTGGAGATTTTCGAGGAGGGCCTGCCGGAGAGCGCGTTCCTGGCGCACGTTCCGGCCAGGGGCACCGTTGAGGCTCGTTCGACGAACAGCTTCGTGCGGCGCGGTATCTACCCGCTGGGGACCGTGACGCTCTCGACGGCGTTCCCATTCGGGATGTTTCTGAAACAGCGCGACATCCAGATCCCCGGGGAGGTCGTCGTGTGGCCGCGCTCGGACCGGCCGGTGCGCGCACCGTCACCTGGCGGTGGGCGCGTACCCAGGCTCGGCGTTTCGGCCCGGGGGGCCACCGGCACGACAGGCGAGTACCGTAGCCTGAGAGCCTACCGCCCCGGCGACGACCCCCGTGACATCCACTGGCGTTCTTCCGCGCGGTTGCGTGAGCCCGTCATTCGCGAGTATGAGCGCGACGGGGCAGATTCGCGCTGGATCTGCCTCGATACGCGGGCAGAACCGACGGACGCGGCCGAGGTAGCGGTCGAGGTCGCTGCGTCACTGGCCGCTCGCGCCATTGCCGAAGCCAGGCCCGTAGCGCTCGTGGCTGGAGACGTCGTGCTCGAGCCTGGCGAGGGCCCCGGTCAACTCGAGCGAATCCTCGATGTTCTGGCTCGAGTTGACTTCCTGCCGACGAACCCGGCGCTTGAGCCCCCGGTAGATCCTGCGTCGTGCATCCTCGTTTGTGTCGAGGGCGGCGGCGGCTTCGGCGACGTCCTGGCGGTGGGCAGAGACGCGAAACTGCACGTCGAGGCGGCCGCATGAGTCTGAGGTTGCTCCACCGACGGCTCGCGGTCTCCATGGGCCTCACCGGCTTGGTCGCGTTCGCGGGTGGAGCAGGCTTCGAGCCGATCTCCGCCGCGCTTGCCGCGCTCGCGCTCGCCACCGCCCTCTTCTGGCACCCGGATCGCGGCCTCTCCGCGCGCATGGAGAAGGTCTTTCTACCTCTCGCGGCACTGCTCGTGGCCCGCGCGCTGATCCACGTCTTCGTCATCCAGGACGACGTGGTGATCCCGGTCGTCGATCTGCTGCTGCTGCTGATGTCGGCGGAGGCGTTGCGGTCACTCGACGCTCCGAACGATGTTCGCCTCTACGCGCTCTCTTTCGCGCTGATCCTGGCGTCCACCGCGTATCGCCCCGGTGTCGTCTTCCTGATCGCCTTCGTAGCATACACCGGTATCGCGACGCTCGCGCTCATGGTCGGACACCTGCGCCGGGAGGCCGAGGCCCACCAGGTCAGGGAACTTCCGCTCGGCCGAGGACTCGTTGCCACTACGGGAGCACTCTCCGGGGTGATCCTGATGGTGGCGCTCGGCGTCTTCGTCGCGTTTCCTCGCGTGTCTCAAGGGTGGGCGGGACGCGGCGAGACGCTGGCTACGTCCATCGCGGGCTTCAGTGATCAGATCTCTCTCGGACAGTTCGGCTCGACGATTCTCGGCAATCCGGAGATCGTGCTCCGGGTCGAGTTCCCGGAGGGTCCGCCGCAGGACATCGCTTCACTGCACTGGCGTGGTCGCTCGTACGACCGCTTCGACGGCATCCGTTGGGTGCGCTCGAGGAACCTCCCCCCGTCGGCGGTGCCGCGCTTTTATCGGGAGCGGTGGAGCGGAGGCCTCATCGAGCAGAGGATCTTCGCCGCTCCGCTCGACGTGCGTGTGCTCTTTGCGCTCCACCCTGCCATCAAAATCGAAGCGGGGAACGGGATCCAACCTCTCTCTGACAACACGGGCGACCACCTCTACTGGGGCAGCGGCGCGCCTTCGTATACCGCGTACTCACGCTCTCGGCCGCCCAGGCCCGACTCCCTACGGGTCGCTGAGGGTTACACCCCCCGTGCCCGGCACTTTGCGCAGCTGTCGAACGATCTTGGCCCACGCGTCGCGGCCCTCGCGGACTCCTTGACCGCCGGACTCGACAACCCGTACGACCAGGCGGTCGCGATCCAGCGGTATCTTCAAAGCTTCGAGTACACGCGTGACCTGCCCGCCACTGCGCGCCAGACGACGCTCCACTACTTCCTCTTCGAGCGGCAAGCCGGCCACTGCGAATATTTCAGCACTGCGATGGCGGTCATGCTACGCACACTCGGTGTGCGGACCCGAAATGTGAACGGGTTCTTGGGCGGTCAGTGGAGCCAGTTCGGCAACTACCTGGTCGTGACGCAGCACGAGGCGCACTCCTGGGTCGAGGTTTGGTTCCCAGGCTACGGTTGGGTGATGTTCGACCCGACGCCTGCCGGCGTCGGGTCGTCGGCCCAGCTCACTTCCTGGTTCTGGCCGGGGCGGATCTTCTTCGACGGACTCCAGCACCGGTGGAGCAAGTGGGTGCTCAACTACAGTGTGGACGATCAGTTAGGAATTTTCGATCGCTGGTCGGGACTGTTGGGAGGCAGGACGCAGGACTCTCCGACCGGCACGAGCGTCGAATCCGGGCGAAGCCCTTTCGGTGTAGCGCTACTCCTGCTCCTGCTCGTCGCAGGCCTCTTCTGGGCTCGCCGTGGCGGCCGCGAGGTAACGTCCGCGACCCGCGCGTACCTTCAGCTGCGGGAAGCATGCGCGCGTGCGCAGCTCGGCATCACCCCTGGGCTGACGCCGCTCGCGTTGGTGGCCAGAGTCCGGGAGCGCCGAGCGACCGCCGGACGAGCCGCGGAACGCGTTGTCGACCTTTACCTACGCGCGCGCTACGGGCAGGAAATGCTTGGTGAGTCGGAGCTTCGCGAGATGAGCGAAGCGCTCGGGGTCGCGCGGAAGACGCTGCGCGCCAAAGGGTGACCTACCGTCACGGGACCTCGGCACGGATGGTCCAAATATGACGCCTGTTCCCGGCATCCATGTCGCGACGATCGCGCACAGAAGACGGATCTGGGACGCATACCTCGAGTTCGACGATGACCCCCATCGGCCGGACACCTACCGCGCGCGTCTTCGATTCGACGCCGCCGACTCGATCGACTTCGCGGGGGAGCCAGTAAGGACAACCGTCATCGTCATCGAGCGGAGCTACGAGGAGGCTGTCGCGAAGGCGCGCAGCTTCGATGACCGTCAGTTGGAAGGGTTGCTCCGGTCTGCTCTACCCCACGACGAGGAATAGGTCTGGCTGCGAGGCCTCCCGCACCCAACGCAGGAGCTCCGAGAGCGTCGGCCGCTGAAGCTCGAAGGAGGCCCCATTCGCGGTTCTCGCGGTGCGTTACGCGGCCACGGCGACTGTCTTCAGAGCCGTTGCGCTTTTGCTTAGCTTACGTGGCTCTAGAACGAAACACGAGGAGGCTGAATGGCCATCTATCGTACCCTCTACTATACGGATGTCACAGTCGGCGTCGGTGGGCGGGTAACGATTCCCCAGGATATGCGGGAAGACTTGGGGATCGATGAGGGCGACTCCCTGACCGTCCGGGTTGAAGAGAATCCGCGGGGAGGGCGTCAAATGGTCATATGGCGGGCTGAGCAACAGCCTGACGAAGAGGAGTAGAGCGCACAGCTCCTCACCCGCTTCCGAGTTCGACCCACCTCACCAGGTCTCCCAGCGGGCTTCCTCCATCGTGATGCCACCACGGGGGAGGAAAGGGCACCTCCGAGAACGGCACCACGCGTGAGACCCCGGCGCGACCCAGGCGCGACGCTAGTTCCTGTTCGCGATCTCCGAGTCCCGCGGTCCCCACGGTCTGTAGGTGTGCGCCGATACGAGCCAGTAGGTCGGGAAGCTGCTGCAAGTCCGTGAGTGGCACGACCCGAACCGTCCGGCCCAAGCTCGGCGCCAAGGCCATCGGGCCACGGTCGAAGATCACCGTCCAGGGGGCGTCACCTCCGTGATGGATCTCCGTCCCGGATTCGGAGGCGACCATCAGCTCGGCGGTTCCCCTGACCTGGTGGAGCGCGGAGGCTTCGGCTCTGTCGAGTGCGCCACTGGGGAGGTCGCGTTCCAGGTCAGCGAGGCTTTGTGCAAGTAGGCTCGCGAACGCCCGTGGGCTGACCGTTCCACCCTCCTCGACGTATACGACGCGAGGCGAGACGCAGCCGCGTTGGTCGAAGATCGCCACCGCGTTCGCCAGGGACGCAGCGCTTGCCTTGGCGTGAGGTCGTCCGAGTGCCTCGACTCCCACGACCGCGACGCTGAAGCGATGATGGTACGCGACGAAGCGGGTCGTAACCGGCGTGCGCTGGCGAAGCGCGGCAACAGTGTCGTCGCCCCCGTATGCGACGACCGCATCCGCCCGCAGGAGCGCGACGTCCTCGAGGACTTCGCTGCCACCCGGCCAATACACCACAGCGAGGGCGCCAGCGAGCTCCGGGTCCACCTCGTGAAGCGCCGACGCGAAGAGGACCGGAAGTACGGAGTCACCCCGACCCGGTTTCAGCAGCGTAGGTGACTTTACGAGCAGGCTCCGGATCAGTGCTGATACCGCGACGCCGGGCACGCTACCTGCGATGACCTGAAAACAAAGCCCAGGGCCCATCGCCATGGAGCTCCGACCCTCACGCTCGACGAAGCCATCGAGATACGCGACGTCGCTGAACTCGGCGTCGAGCAGCGCTCGCAGCCGGTCCTCCGCCCAGTCGCGCGCCATGCCGTCGAGTACGACCGTCGCCATCTCGGGCGACAGCCCCGAATCGGCAGGCAGGTACTCGAGCGCCTTCATCCGGAGCGTGTCGTCGGGGTCGAGCAATCGCGCGCCGACCGCGCCGAGGGTCACGCACAGATCGCCGGCACGCCGATCCACGAGCCCGGATCGCGAATCACCAAGCGCGTCGAGCACCCGCGCCAACCAATCGGGATCGGCGTCGAGGTAGCGGACCTGCGTCGACCCACTCTCGAACGACAAGCTCGGCCGGTGGGGAAGGCTGACCCCGGGCGGCAGCGCCCATGCGTCGAAGACGTGGCTCATCGCGACGCGTCTGAAGCAGCCATGAGGTCGTCCATCGCCCGCGAACAGCCGCGTGGCTCTGCCCCGACCACCCGGCCCGCAAGACGGACTCGGCCGCGCCTGACGGACCCCACGTCCTCGGTGAGCACGTGACACACCGACCCGGCGTTCGCCAGGTCGAAGAACGCGAGCAGGCCCTCAGCACCTTCCTCCAATTCCTCCAGCGTCGAGGGGTCGAGCGCCCGCACCCGCATCCACGGAGGCAACACGTGCGCGCTACCGTCCTGGGCCTGTTCACTCATCACGGGTGTGTAAAGCTGGGACTGCAACTCCGTCATGCCGTACTCGTTCACGATGTGGTCGACTGCGACGCTCGTCTCCGACGAGAGAGTCGCGTACAGCTCGACCTTCGGAACCTCCCGGGAACGGCCCTTGAAGCCGCCGGTTTCCATGATCCGGCTGCCCGGAGGCAGGGAGCTGAGCGCATCCTGGTCGAGCGCATGCACAAACGCGAACGCGGTTCCGAGCAACAGGACCGCTTCACGCTCCCTGCTCGAGTCGTGCATCGCGCCGGTGAGGAGCTCACGGTCGAGCACGCCCGAGCCGTCGACCACCCAGTGCACGTCGCTCGCGAAGACCTGCGCGGCCACTCCTACCATGTGCGACAACGATGACCGCGGCAGCTCGTCCGGTGAGGGGATGAGCGAGATGAACCGGAGCCTGTCCGTGTCGGGCAGCAAATGCGCCTTGAAGGGTGGGAGCAGCGACGCCCCGTACAACGACAGCCGCGGAATGAGGTGCCGTCCTGGGGCGCCACTTTGCGTGTTGGTCCCGCTGGTGTGGAACACGGCTTCCGCCGTGCGCGCTTCACCTGCCACCAGATCCAGGTGCTTGAAGGCGCCTGTCGGGACAAGCGGAACGTCCCACCACGCTCGCACCGTCCTCGGAGTCGCACCGCGTCGCTCACTGTAGCGCCGATACGTCGGGTTGTGTGCGAACTGATACTCGAAGACCCGGAGCGCGAGCGCCCCGAAGTCGGTATCGCTCCAGGGTGATTCCACACCGGCGGAGAAACGCACAGCCAACTCCGTCGCAAGTGCGTCGAAGTCGACAGCGACCGACTCGGCCTTCTTCGGGCTCGTCCCCTCCCTTAACGTCATGCTCGGAAAATGTACGAGGGCCTTCCCGTGCGCACCCGGAGCAGCCCAACAACGACACGCCCCTATTTGTCTCGCATGGTGTCTCGCATGGTGTCTCGCATGGTATTCCCGGGTGCGAGCTCGCTCCTGGGGAAAATTGCGACCGGAGCTATCGAATGACGCGAACGGCGCTGCCAGCCGCTACCGCTATATGCCTCGCGCTGTCAGGTGCGTGTTCCTTTGCCGCTGCCCAACAGTCGAGCGGGGACGAGCTTCCCGTTATGGAGGCGTACCGGCTGCTGAGCAACGGCGCGGACGTCCAGCTCGACGGCCGGATCGTGGAGGAGTTCTGGTCGAGCGCGGTACCCATCTCGGACTTCACGCAACAGGATCCGCTGGAGGGCGGCGCACCGTCCGAGCGCACGGAGATCTGGGTCGCCTACGACGAGGACAACCTGTACATCGGGGCCATCATCTACGACGACCCGGAAGGGATCCTCGCCTTTCAGCGCGAGCGTGACGCGTCGCTGCGCACCGACGATCGCTTCATGTGGATCCTCGACACGTTCCGTGACGGGCGCACCGGCTACTTCTTCGAGATCAACGCCGCCGGACTCATGGGCGATGGCCTCATGGGGGGAGGCGGCGGCGGCGGCGGCAGGATCAACAAAGCGTGGGACGGCATCTGGGAGGCCCGCACAGCGAGCCGCCCCGACGGCTGGTCCGCGGAGATCCGGATTCCGTTCCGGACGCTCAACTTCGATCCCAGCTCGGACACGTGGGGCATCAACTTCCAGCGTACCATCCGGCGCCGCAACGAGGAGATCCTTTGGCGCGGGTGGAGGCGCAACGAAGGACTTTTTCGACCAGTGTACGCGGGCGAGCTGAGATGCCTCCAGGGCATGTCCCAGGGACTCGGACTCGAGGCTGTGCCCTCCTCGATCGTGGGTTGGCGCGAGGTGCCCACGAATGCCACACCGACAACGTACCCGCGCGACGTCAGCCTGGACCTGAACTACAGCATCACCTCCAGTCTGCGAGCGTCGTTCTCGGTGAACACCGACTTCGCGGAGGTAGAGAGTGACCAGCGGCGCGTGAACCTCACACGCTTCCCGATACGTTTCCCGGAGCGGCGCGATTTCTTCCTGGAGGGATCGGGCGGCTTCTCGTTCGCCCGGAGGAGCAGTCCACAACCGTTCTTCTCACGGCAAATCGGGCTCAATTCGGGCCAGCAGATCCCCATCGACTACGGTACGCGGGTGACTGGCCAGGTCGGGCCGTACGAGGTGGGCTTCTACCAGATCGGGACGGGCGAGCAGAGCTTCTTCACGGAAGAGGGGGGCGACACCCTGGTCCCCACCGAGCATTTCACGGCGGGCCGCGTGAAGAGACGCATCTTCGAGCAATCCTCGATCGGCGCCATCTACACGCGGCGCTCGACCTCGGTGGACGAGAGCGGCTTCACACCCGAGATAGGACAGACCGCGGGAATCGATCTCCAGCTGGCTTCACGTAGTTTCATGGGAAATAACAACGCCGAGCTCGAGGCGTTCGTCGTCTGGAACTCGAACCCCGATCCAACCGTGGACCTGTCGCTCGGTGACCTTTCGGCGCGGGGCATCCGCTTCAACTTCCCGAACGATATATGGTCTGGGCATGTCTCCTACCGGGAGTTCGGAGACGACTATCGGCCCACCATGGGCTTCATTACCAGAAACGGCTTTCGGCGTGTGGAGCCACGGATCGGCTACTCTCCGCGACCCGAGAGCATCGACTGGATCCGCAGCTTGAGTTTCTCGGCTCAATTCCGGAACCTGACCGCGGTGGACACCGGGATCCTGGAAGAACGGGAGTGGGACTTCGACGTGTTCGGGGTCCGTTTCGAGAGCGGAGACAACGTCAACTTCAGCGCCAAGCGGACGTACGAGTATCTGGACCTTGCGTTTGACGTGAACGAGGGCATCACGATTCAACCCGGCGAATACACGAACTGGGAGTACTCGATTCGAGGCGGCACCGCTGGCCGGCGGCGGGTTTCCGTCTTTGGAGTCATCAACCGATCTGGATTCTGGGACGGTACCCGCACCGGTTTCGGGGGCCGGATCACCTTCCGGCCGAAGCCGGGGGTCAGCATCGGCACCAACCTCCAGGTCAACAAGGTTACGCTCCCGCAGGGGAGCTTCGACGCCAACGTATACGAGGTCGAGACCGACTGGAGCCCGAGTCAGTGGATCAGCGCGACCGGCCAACTCCGCTACGATGACCAGACCCAACTCGTGGGTCTCTTCGCGCGCCTCCGTTGGATCCTGAAGCCCGGCAACGACCTCTTTCTCGTCTATACCCACAACTGGCAGAACCTCGGGCCGAATATCCTGGACGACCGCGACCTGATCACGCTGTCGCGCGGCGGGTCGGTGAAGATGAACTACGTGTACCGGTTCTGAGCCGGATGTCATCGCGCACGGGGGCTGGAACCGCTCAAGCCAGGGGGGTAGTCTGCCCGCATGAACGAGCAATTCCAACTCATCGTCATCGGTGCAGGGCCGTGTGGCATCGCCGTAGGCGCGACCGCGAAGAAGGCCGGGGTATCGTGCGTGCTCTTCGACAAAGGGTGCGTGACGAGCTCGCTCATGAGCTATCCCTACTACATGACCTTCTTCAGCACCGCGGTGATGTTGGAGGTCGGCGGTGTCCCGTTCACGATCCCCAACTCGAAGCCGACCCGTCGGGAGGCGCTCGCGTACTATCGTAGGGTCGTCGACCACTGTGGCATCGATGTGCGACAGTACCAGAAGGTCGAAGCGGTCCGCGGGGACGAAGGCGACTTCACGCTCGAAACGAGGAAGGCCGACGGCACGGAGGAGAGGTACCACGCCGCCGCGGTCGTCGTGGCCACCGGAAGTTTCGACCACCCGAACCTGCTCGGCGTGCCGGGAGAGGATCTCGACAGGGTGCGCCACTACTACCAAGAGCCCTACGCCTACCACGACCAGGACGTGCTCGTCGTCGGCGCGGGCAACTCAGCGGTCGAGTCAGCGCTCGAGATGTACAGGAACGGCGCGCGGGTCACGATGGTGCACTTCCTCGACAAGATCGATCGAGGCGTAAAGCCCTGGGTCGTGCCCGACATCACGAATCGTCTGGAGCGAGGCGAGATCGGCGTCCGCTGGAATTGCCGCGTCGCCGAGATTCGTCCTTCATCGGTCGTCGTCCGTGACGAGGCCACCGGCGCCGATACGGAGATTCACAATGACTTTGTGGTCGCAATGACCGGGTGGCGAGCAGACCACACCCCCCTCCAGGCGCTCGGCGTCGAGATCGACCAGGAGACGGGCATTCCGGCGCACGACAAGACGACCATGCGCACGAACGTGCCCGGTCTCTACATCGCGGGCGTGATCGCGGCAGGGCACAACGCGAACAAGATCTTCATCGAGAACGGCCGAGAGCACGGCGACCTCATTGTGGCCGACCTGCTGGAATCGTGAGTCTCAATCGTCCTTCGGCGCGACCCTCGGCTTAGTTCATCCAACTGTCCTCGAGCACCCGCAGGGACGTCGTGTACTCTTCCCCGTTCACGGAAAGCGTCACGTTGTAGACGCCTGGCTGCGCCCGCGGTCGCTCGCTTCCGCCGCGGCCGCGGCCCTGGAGCGGGTTGCCGCGCTGGTTCCACTGCACACGGTTCAGGCCAGCCAGTCCGGTGCCCTCCATAGTCCGGAAGACCTGTCCGGTCAGCGCATTCGCGATGGTGATGCTCACGTCCCCTCGCGCTGCTTCGCTCAGCCAATACTGGATCGCGGTTCCGGCCGGAGCGTTTTCGCCCTGCCAGTTTTTGTCGCCCGTGACCGACCGGCTCTGCACGTGATCGTTCCTCCAACGGACCGATTCGCGCGGCTCGTGGAGGTGCACGTCCTGCCGTATGGTCTCATCGGTCGTCGCTTGCAACGCGGTAATGTCGTCCATCACGTAGATGCTGCGCCCGTGGGTCGCGAGCACGAGGTCATTGTCCCGTGGATGCACGAGCACGTCGTCGATACGCACCACGGGTAGCCCATTCATGAACCGGTGCCACTCTTGGCCCTCGTCGCCCGAGATGAAGAAGCCGAACTCGGTTCCGGCATACAGGATGTCCTCATGGCGAGGGTCCTGCCGGACCGTGCGCACGTTCCCGAACTCGGGCAGGTTCGAGCTGATGCTCTCCCAGGTCTCACCGTGGTCGCGCGTGAGGTAGACGTATGGGCGGACGTCGTCGTCACGATGCCCATCGATCGACACGTAGGCGGTCGCGGCATCGAAATGAGACGCCTCGATCCGAGACACGTAGAACTCTGTCGTGCCACCTGGCAGGTTGTTGCTGACTTCCGTCCAGGTCGCGCCACCGTCACGGCTGACGTTGATGTTGCCGTCATCGGTGCCCAACCACAAAACCCCGGGCAGTACTGGTGACTCCGCGACGGACACCCCCGTACTCCACTGCGACACGCCGTCGTTGCGAGAGAGGTTGCAGTCGATGCCGCGGTCCAGTTGCCTGCAACGTGGCACGTCGTTCCCCACGCCCATCACTTCAACTCGATCGCGGTCGACGTTCTTGCTCAGGTCGGCGCTCATCGTCCAGTTGTCGCCACGATCGCGGGAGATGAAGAAGCGATTCGCCCCCGCGTAGATCGTGCTCGGATTGTGGGGTGAGAGCACGAAAGGCGTGTTCCAGTTGAGGCGGATCTGGGTCCCCACCGGTGGCTGGGGAACGATGTTGACACGCCCGCCTCTGCCGAAACCGCCGCCGCTCCCACCGCTTCCATTCGGACCCTGCGGGCGGATACTCTGCTGTTCACCGGTCGAGAGATCGTATCGGTTCATGTTCCCACCTTGGGACTCGGTGTAGATGATATTCGGGTCGGTCGGGTCCTGCTGCGTGTAGAAACCGTCGCCGCCACCCGCACGGAACCAGTCCTGCGGAAGGATCTTGCCGGACCGCACGGAGCTCGGACCACACCACGCGCCGTTGTCCTGAAGACCGGTACAGACGCGGTACGGGCGCTCCATGTTCACCGAAACGTGATAAGACTGACCAACCGCCCAGAGTCGCGGCGACTCCCACGTTTCGCCCTGGTCGTACGTGACGTCGATGGAGCCGTCGTTCCCGATCATCATGTGATCGTGGTTGTTCGGGTTGATCCAGACCGCGTGCTGGTCGACGTGGCCAAACCCGTCGAGCGTCTCCCAGGTCTCGCCGCCATCCCGTGACTTCGCGACCTGCTGATCGACCGTGTACACGAGGTCAGCGTCCTCCGGCGAGACCCGGATCTGACTGAAATACATCGGGCGGCCGTTTTCATTGCTACGGAACCGCCAGCTCATCCCCCCGTCGGTCGAACGCCAGATTCCGTGCCACTGGTGGTCGGGCTGCAGGTTGTCGTCCTGTGCGAGCGCCTGCCATGCCGCGCGATCATCGGCGCTGAGCGGGCGTTCCTTGTCTGCCGCGACCTCGATCTGCGCATAGATGACGTTGGGGTCAGCCCGTGTGGTCGCGAGCGCGATCCGTCCCATCGTGCCGTTTGGGAGACCATTTCCCTCGAGCCGGGCCCAGTTCTCGCCGCCGTCCGTCGACATCCATATGCCGCTCCCCGATCCGCCCCCCACGAAGCAGCATCCCGTGCGACGCCGCTGGTACGTTGCGGCCAGGAGCTTGTCGGGATTCGACGGGTCGACGATCAGGTCCGTGGCGCCGGTGTTGTCGTCGATGCGCAGAACGTGGCTCCAGGTGCGACCCCCGTCTGTCGTTTTGAAGAGGCCGCGCTCCGGGTTGGATCCGAAGAGGTGACCGTTCGCAGCGATCCAGACCGTGTTCGCGTCTCCGGGGTGCACGATCACGCGTGCGATCGACTGGGTCTCACGAAGCCCCACGTAAGTGAACGAGTCTCCCCCATCCGTAGACTTGTAGACGCCGGCCCCGAACGAAGAACTCTGGCGGTTGTTCGATTCGCCTGTCCCGATGTAGATCACTTCGGTGTTCGACGGCGCAATCCCGATCGCGCCGATCGAGTGGGTTTCGTACTCGTCGAAGATCGGCTCGAACGTCGTGCCGTTGTTCGTAGTCCTCCACAGCCCGCCGGTGGCGAAGCCCACGTAGTACCTGAAGGGGTTAGTCGGATCGACTGCGATATCGTCGACGCGGCCGCCCTGGCCAACCGGGCCGATCGACCTCCACACGAAGGGGCGCAACAGCGGGTTCGGTGATTGGTTCAGGACTGCCATGTCGCCGTCCTGTGCGAACAAAACCGCAGGTAGCGACCACGTCGTGGCGAGTAGTAGCAGGCTCATTCGGAGGAGGCGCGAATCGGTCATCGTCCATTCCTTGGATCGTATTGATGCGCTGAAGGAAGGCCAAAGTCAGCCCGACACCGGAGTCCGTCAATCGCCCGGGAACCAGTGAGAGCGCGCTTCGGTACTCAGCAGGAGCCAGACGAAGAGTGTCAGGATCATGACAGTCCACTTGCACTCGCGAGCACGGAGAGCTGGATGCGAACGCAATACGCATTGTCGCTCGTCGCGGCAGGCGTCGTTGCCATGGGCGGGTGTGAGGTCGGGGATGAGGCGACGGAGCAGGCCGAGATGGACGAGTTGAACGAGATCGTGTTGGGTCCCGTGGATGGACACGATCTGACACCGACCGACATCGAACGTGTGTCGGCGGGACAGATGGCCCCCGACTTCTCAGCGAGTTCCCTCGCGGGCCCCGTTGTCACGCTATCGCAATTTCGCGAGGAGAAGAACGTGGTGCTGTTCTTCTACCGCGGCCATTGGTGACCCTACTGCGCCAAGCAGCTCGGCGAGCTGCAAGACTTCCTGACGCCCGAACGGCGCAAGACTACTGAGATCCTGGCGCTGGCCTCGGACGACCCCGAGCAACTCCAGATGATGGTCGACCGCGTGGCCGAAGAGACCGACGGTTATATCATCGACTTCACCCTGCTCTCGGATCCCGAAGCGGCGATCATCAACCGGTACGGGCTCTTCAACCAAGAAGGCAGTGGACGCGCTATTCCGCACCCCACGGTCTACGTAATCGACAAAGAAGGGCGGGTCCATTGGAAGTTCACGGAGGTGAACTACCGCATTCGTCCCGAGAATGAGGACATTCTGGCCGCGTTGGCGGAGATCGAAGGGATGTGAGCTGCTAGTCGTCCGCGGCTGGAACGTCGATGACTCTCCCGTCCAGCGTCACGGCTTCCACGCCCCGCCGCACGTACGCGATCGCTAGCGTCTCCCCGTACTTCGGCGACTGCACCGCCGAAGTGATCCAGCCTACGACCTTATCCGAGTCGTCAGCGAGCAGCTCGGTCCCCTCGGCGGGCGTCGGCACGTCCCCCAGCCGCAACTGCCGCAGGTGTCGGTTCACGTGCCCGCGGTCGCGGATGCGGATGATGACTTCCTGGCCCGTATAGCACCCCTTCTCATGGTCGATCGATCGGTGGTGGATACCGGCCTCGATGGGGATGGTGGTTTCGTCCATGTCGGTGCCGAAGACCGGGCGCCCACCCTCGACCCGCAGGGTGGACCACACACCGTGACCTGCCGGGCGAGCGCCGGCGGCGACGACAGCCTTCCAGAGGGCGGTTACGGAGGCCGTGGGCCCCAGCACCGAGTAGGCTTCCGGCCACACGTCCTCGGTCTTGATGACCGCGAGGCCGTCGGCGACCGATGAACCCGTGAGCCGCCATTCGCCCTCGCCCAGAGCCGAGAGCTCGTCGCTATCGACCAGCAGTCCGAGTGCCAGTCGGGAGAGCAGAGTGGCCGCGTCCGGACCGACCACGGTGATCATGGCCGTCGCGGCTGACACGTCTTCGGCGGACGCGAGACGCGGCGGCAAGAACTTCTTGAAGTGCTCGAGCAACGCCGCGCTGCCCGCGACTGGGACGTCGAGCAGGAAGCCCGCTGACTCTTCGTCACCGCGCAGCATAGCCCACGCGTCGCAGATCATCTTGCCCTTGGGCGTGAGCACTGCGTGGTAGGTCGCCTCGCCACCCAGCACGTCCTCGCCGCATTCGGCGGGAGCCATGGGTATGCGGCCCGTGAGGATTCCGTCGAGCATCTGGCCAGGGGCGTGACCCGTGACGGCAAGCCGTGAGCGGTGGCACCGGTCGAAGACCGCCGCACCCGACGTGGCCGCACGGTAAGAACCGGCCGGATCACCGAAGTGGCGCATGAGCCGACGGCCGTGGTAGTCGGCAGAGACGCCGCCAGCCTCTTCCATCGCCTGCCAGTTCGGGCTCACGCGCTCGTCACTCACAGTCCTTCCAGGTCGTCTCGGGGGGTAATCCCGGCGCGCAGGTCGCTCAGCATCCCCTCGACTCGTCGGGCGTCGGCCGCGCCGGGCGAGTCTCGCACGTATGCCGAGAGCTGCTCGAGGGCCTCGTCGTGGCGGCCCATGCGCACGAGCAGCACGCCGCGGGAGCGGTTCTCGGCCGGAGCCCTGGGAGTCACTAACAGAATCCGATCTACCGCCGCGAGGGCCCGTCCGTGATCTCCAACGTTCATGTAGACGCCCTTCAGGTGGGTGAGCAGCCTCGCGAGCATGTCTCGACGGTCGGCCTTCCGCAGGAAGGAATCCTTCAGCTGGACGACGCCGCCATATACGCCGTCGAGAAACTCCTGGGCCTCGTCCTCGAAGCGGACCTTCCCGCCGTCGAACGGGTCGAGCAATAGAAGGGTCCCGGGAAACTCACACCTTCGAGCGGCAGACCGAGCCTCCAGCCGACTTCCAGCATCACGATGCCCAGCGTGAGCGGGATGCCGAGTCCGCGATCGAGCACGTCATTCAGAAAGCAATTCCGCGGGTCGTAGTACGCCTTCTGATTCCCAGAAAGTTTCCGGCGCACGTAGAGCGTATCGATCAGCGCGTCTAGGACTACGAGGGGCGCGGTCTCATCCGCGAGCCGGTCCTTCACTTCCTCCGCGAGCTGGTCCAGGCGCGCCAAGTAGAGCTCGACCGAGAGTTGGGGGTACTCCTCCTTGGCAACGAGCAGCATCGCGCGGGCGAGGTTCATCTCACATTCGCTTCGGGGGATCTCGTCAGCGAGGAGTCGGCGGGGGGTGACGGTAGGCGTGCTCACGGGTCCGGAACTTGCTCGTCTAGCGCGACGGTGGATGAGTGTCAGCCGATCCCGAAGGAGCGGGCACATGAGTACCCTGCGTGGAGTCGTGGTTTCCACCCGAGACTGTTGCCCGCCCTTCCTCCCGCGGTCATCGTACCCGCATGCCGCGCACTCGAACTCAAACGAATCCCATACACCAGGAGCCCATGAGCAACGAGCCCCGGGACCAAAAGCCGAAGATTCGGCTGTCCCAGCTCAGTCACGGCGCCGGTTGAGCTTGTAAGCTCGGGATGTCCGAACTGACGCAGGTTCTGCGTCATGTCCTGCCGGTGGAAGATCCGAACGTGCTCGTCGGGCATATGACGCGCGATGATGCTGCCGTGTACCGTCTTACCGACGACCGTGCCCTGGTCGTGACGGCCGACTTTTTCGCGCCTATCGTCGACGACCCATATGACTTCGGACGCATCGCCGCGACCAACGCCCTGTCGGACATCTACGCCATGGGCGCGACGCCGCTCTTCGCGCTGAACCTGGTCGGCTTCCCAAGGGAGCTCCTTGCCGAGGGCATTCTCGACGAGATCCTCCGCGGGGGAAGTGACGTGACCCGCTCAGTGGGAATTCCCACTCTGGGTGGCCACTCGATCGACGACGCCGAGCCGAAGTACGGCCTAGTGGCGGTCGGCGAAGTGCATCCCGACCATATGGTCACGAACGCCGGGGCGAAGCCTGGTGACGTCCTCGTTCTCACCAAACCTCTGGGCTCGGGGGTGATCGCTACGGCGATCAAACAGGGCGCGGCGCCGGACGATGTGATCGCAAGAGCCATCGAGGTCATGGTGACCCTCAACGCGGGCGCCGCGGAGGCCATGCGAAACGCCGACGTAATCACCGGAACCGACGTGACCGGATTCGGCCTTCTCGGGCATCTGCACAACATGCTGCGAGCGTCGGGAGTCGCGGCCACGCTGCGCTCGGCTCACGTCCCCATCATTTCGGGCGCGCGGGAGTTGGTCGAAGCCGGACACGTGCCTGGAGGCACCACGCGCAACCTGGAAGACCTGGCGGACAGCGTATGGTTCGCCGACTCCGTCGGCGACTTCAGCCGCACGCTCCTCGGCGACGCGCAGACCTCGGGCGGGTTGCTGATGTGCGTGTCCCCCGATGCCGTCGAGGCGCTGCTGCTCGACCTGAATGGGCGGAGCCCTGTGGCAGCCGTGATCGGCGAGGTCGTGGAGGGTGGCGCGGGGCGGGTCGCGGTCGAGTAGCGCTACCCCCTCGGCCGCCGCTCCATCACCAGATTCGCCTTCGTCTTGAGCAGCGCGCCGTAACCATTCCGCTCGAGCAGCTCGCGCAGATCGCGGTGCCGCGCCGTCTCCTTGAACTCCGTGATGATGAGCGTCGGCCACAGCTCATCCGACGCTTCGCCGAAGAATGCTTCCATCACCGGAAGCTCTACGCCCTCGACATCGATCTTGAGGGCATCGACACAGGTGAGGCCCTCGGCCTGGAGCACCGCCGCGAGAGGTCGCACAGCGACAGTCTCCGTTCGAACGATGGCCGAGTCAGGCACGTCTGGCCGTTCGAGGCTATTCTCGCCCAGGTTACCGGCGCGCACGAACAGCGTGCCCTCACTCTCCGACGCGCCGACCGCCGAACGAACGACGCGCACATTCTCGCACGCGTTCCAGGACATGTTCGCTTCGAGCCCGGCAACGAGCTGGGGGTCCGGCTCGATCGCGACGACCGTGACATCGCTACCCAGGACGCTGTGCATCCACAACGAGTATCCCCCGACATTGGCGCCGACGTCGACGAACACGAAGCCGGGCTTCGCGCGCAGCGCCAGCAGCTCCCGCTCCTGCCAGTCCCACTGCCGCGGCATGAACAGGATCCGAGCCTCCGCGAGGTTGCCCAACGGGAACAGCCGCAGCCTCAGACCCCACACCTCCGTGTCCAGCGGAGTGTCCAGACCAGCACGGGCCACCCGGCGTAGCAGCAGGGAAGCCCGCTCGCCAGCCCATCTGGGCGGCATCGAGCGACACAGGCGGATGAAGCAAGGCGCGCAGCGGACCTGGCTCATACCGTCCCCACGGACCGGTCAGCTGCTCGATCCGATTCACGTCAGCTTAGGCAACCTCTCCTTCTCGGCCACCTTTCTGGAGGCGGTCTTCTTAGCCGGTCCCGCCTTCTTCCTCGGTCCCGCCTTCTTCCCCGGTCCCGCCTTCTTCGTCGAGGATGGCTTCGGCGCAATCGTCTTCGCGGTGCTTTCGCCGCCCAAGAGGGCGGTGGAGATCACGTCATCGAGCGTCTCAGCCAGATAGAACGTCGTCCTTTCGCGCACCTCGTCGGGGATGTCCTCGAGGTCCGCCTCGTTGTCGATCGGGAGGATGACTTCGGTGATGCCGGCACGCACGGCGCCGAGCACCTTCTCCTTCAGGCCGCCGATCGGCAGCACCCGTCCGGTGAGCGTCAGCTCTCCCGTCATCGACACCTCGCGTCGGATCTTGCGGCCCGACACGGCCGAGACGAGCGCCGTCGCCATCGTGATACCCGCGGACGGACCGTCCTTGGGGATCGCTCCGGCCGGAACGTGGATGTGAACGTCACGACCCCGTAGCGAGTCCTCCTCGATCCCGAGCTGCTTCCAGTGCGCTTTCGCGAAGGAGAGTGCCGCGCGACCCGACTCCTTCATCACATCGCCGAGCTGGCCGGTGAGAATGAAACCACCGTTGCCCTCACCCGGCATGATGCTCGCCTCGACGAACATGATGTCACCACCCATGGGCGTGTAGAACATGCCCGTCGCGACACCCACGGTGTCCTCGTCTGCGATGCGCTCCGGGTGGACCCGCGGCCGCCCGAGTAGCTCTCGAACATCGTCCTTGCTCGCTTCGATCTTCTCGATCTTACCGCCAGCGATCTGGCGCGCGACCTTGCGTGCGAATCTGCCGACCTCCCGCTCGAGCTGCCGCACACCGGACTCGCGCGTGTAGCTCTGCACCACGCTGAGAATTGCATCGTCCTCCATCCGCAGTTCTTCCTCGGTGAGGCTGTTCTCCTTTCGCTGACGCGGCAGCAGATAGCGTTTCGCGATCTGGAGCTTCTCGAACTCGGTGTAGCCGGCGAAGTCGACACGTTCCATGCGATCGAGCAGCGGACCGGGAATCCGGTCCAAGTAGTTCGCCGTCGCGATGAAGAGCACCTCGGAGAGGTCGAACGGGATGCCGAGGTAGTGATCGACGAACGACGAGTTCTGAGCCGGATCGAGCACCTCCAGGAGAGCGGAGCTCGGGTCGCCCTGGAACGACACCCCGAGCTTGTCGACCTCGTCGAGCAGGAAGACCGGGTTCTTGGTCTTGGCCTGTCTCATGCCCTGGATGATGCGGCCCGGCATGGCGCCGACGTACGTGCGCCGGTGCCCGCGCACGTCCGCCTCGTCGCGAGCGCCGCCTAGCGAGATCCGTACGTACTTCCGGTCGAGCGTGCGTGCGATTGACTGCGCGATCGACGTCTTGCCCACGCCGGGTGGTCCGACGAACAGCAGAATGGGCCCACGACCCGCCGGCGTGTCCTCGACGTCTTCCGGCTCGAAGTCGTCCTTTCCGTTCGCGCTCGACGAGCCTTCGGCCGCGGCGTCCGCGTCGGTCTCCTCGGCACCCACTCCGTTGGACCGGTCCATCTGGAGCTTGCGCACGGCGAGGAACTCCGTGATGCGGTCCTTCACGTCCTGCAGGCCGTGGTGATCCTCCTCGAGAATTTCCGTCGCCCGAGCGAGGTCGATCTTCTCTTCGGTTCGCTCGTTCCACGGCAGTTCGGTCACCCACTCCAGGAAAGTACGGATCACCTGGTACTCCGCGGATTGCGGGCTCGTACGCTCCAGGCGCCTCAGCTCGCGATCGACTTCGGAGCGCTGCTCCTCACTCAATTCTAGCGCTTCAAGGCGTTCACGCATCTCTTCGACGTCGTCACGATCCTCCCCATCGCCGAGCTCTTTTTGGATCGCCTTGAGCTGCTCTCTCAAGAGCATTTCGCGCTGACGTTCGCCCAGCTCCGACTGCACCTTCGCCTGGATGTCCTCCTGAGCGTCAATGCGCGCGAGTTCGCGCTCCACGGCAAGGAGACAAGCACGCATGCGAGTCTCGTCGTCGAGCGTCTCCAGAAGCTCCTGTTTGGTCGGCGTCTCCAGCTCAAGGTAGAACGCGACGAGGTCGGCGAACGGCCCGGGCTCATCCACGCCCTGGATGAGTTGGTTCAACGCCTCCGCGGGCACCCCGCGGCGAGTACCGAGTTCGGCTGCGCGATCCCTCAATTCGCGGTCGAGTGCCTGGAAGGCGGGATCGTCCGGGTCCTGCGGCTCCTGGTGCACCATGTCGAGAAGCACCGCCTGCAACATCGCCTGACCCTCATCGTGGTACGTCAGCGCCTGTGCACGGCCCTCCCCCTGTACCAGAAGCTGCACGCCCCCACGCACGCGGTGCGTCTGAATGATGCGTACCACGGTTCCGACGTTGTACAGGTATTCAGGAAGGGGATCGTCTACGTTTTCTCTTTGGGCGACGGCGAACATGCGACGATCTCCGTCCAGGGCTTCCTGGACGGCCTCGACGGTTCCGGGTCTCCCGGCTGAGATGGGTACGGCGACCCCCGGGTATACGACGGTGTCCCGGAGTGGTAGAACCGGAAGCGTAAATCGCTCGCCCATGGAGTGCCCTCTCTCTTCGCCCTCGTCCAGCGACGAGGGCAGCTCTTTATTGGTCAGTGTCGGCGTAGGTGCAGGATTCTTGCCACCAGGAACGCACCCATCCGTGCCACGATCGCATGAAAAGCTGCCAAACTGGCCGCTCCCGTCCCCGGTGGCACGCCACTTTTTCGTCCCGGCGGGGGCAGTTAGCTTGGCACCTCGTTCCTTCTTGCGCCACCGCCCGGGATCCATATGAGCGACAAGCTTAACGGCGTCACCTGGTTCCGCGGCTCTTCCGTGCGAATACGCCGGACGGGCCTGGAGATCCACGTGGATCCGATCCACGTGTCCGACGATTCCACGGCGGACATCGTCCTGCTTACGCATCCCCACTACGACAACTTCTCGGAGGACGACATCGCGAGGGTGCGCACTCCCGAGACGTTGATCATCGCCCCAGCGACGATGAAGAAGCAGCTCGGTGACGCAGACAATTTCATGCGACCGGGCGACATGCTTCAGCTCGACGGCTTAGACTTGCTCGCGGTGCCGGCCCACAACGTGGAGAAGAAGTTCCACACTCCGGCCGATGGCTGGCTCGGCTACGTCTTCAGCGTTGGAGACACCACGTTCTACCACGCCGGGGACACCGACTTCCTTCCCTCGATGTTCGGGATCCGATGCGACGTCGCCTTCCTACCGTGCGGCGGCCACTACACGATGGGCGTAGACGACGCCGCTCGAGCGGGAGAGGCGTGCGGGGCCGAAACGATCATCCCGATCCACTGGGGCGAGCCGCACGGACAGCGAGGGGACGTCGAGCGCCTCAACGATCTCTTCTCCGGCGAGGTCCTGATTCTTGACAGGGTGGGCTGACGCCCACCGTGAGGGGGCCCGTGACCAGTCCGGCGACGACCTCGGGTCGCTCGACGGTGTACTCGCCGCGCGGAAGCGCAGCCGCCAGCCATCCGCTGGCGACAGGAGCCGCGCTCAAGATCCTCGAGGCGGGCGGAAACGCGATCGACGCGGCAGTGGCAGCGGCTGCGGTGCTGAACGTGGTCGAGCCGCACATGACCGGGATGGGCGGCGACATGTTCGCGATGCTGTGGGATGCCGATGAGCGCCGCCTCGTCGGGCTGGACGCAACCGGCAAGTCGGGCTCGAAGATCGACGTCCAGCGGCTGATCGCCGAAGGCGCGGAGGGCGTACCCGGCGACGGCGCGCGCTCGGTGACGGTGCCCGGCGCTCTCTCCGGTTGGAACGCGCTCCTCGAGAGCTACGGCACCACGACGATCGCCCAAGCGCTTCAGCCCGCGATACGCCTTGCGGACGAAGGCTTCCCTGTCAGCCCGATCATTGCGCGGGACTGGGCGGGCTCGGTTGACGGGCTACGCGGAGACGCCGGCGCCGCATCCGCTTTTTTGATCGACGATGAAGCGCCCGATGCCGGCCAGTGGTTCAGGAACCCCGACCTCGCACGCACGTTCAGGCGCGTGGCGGAGAACGGCATCGAGACCTTCTACGGTGGTGAGCTCGGACAACAGATCGTCGCCGGCCTGGACGAGCTCGGCGGGTTCCTCACCGTCGAGGATCTGCGCCGCCACGACTACCGCTGGGTCGAGCCGATGAGCATCGACTACAAGGGATATACGCTGTATGAGCTGCCGCCCGCCGGTCAGGGCATAGCCGCGCTCCAGATGTTGAAGATGCTGGAGGGGTACGACCTGCAGGCAATGGGCCACAACTCCCCCAACTACCTGCACACGCTGATCGAGGCGAAGAAGCTCGCTCACGCCGATCTCGCACGCTACATCGCCGACCCCGACAACATGGAAGTGCAGCCCGAGTCGCTGCTCGACGTCGGTTACGTCGCGCTTCGAGCACGCCTCATCGACGCCACGGCCGCCGCAGACCGTCCGGACGCCGGTCGCCTCGTTACGGATTCCGAGACGATCTACCTGAGCGTGGCGGACCAGTACGGCAACATGATCTCGTTCGTCAACTCGCTGGCTGGATACTTCGGCTCGCGAGTCGTCGTGCCTGGTACGGGACTCGTTCTGCAGAACCGCGGATCGGGCTTCACGATGGAGGACGGTCATGCCAACCAAATCGCGCCGGACAAGCGACCCTTCCACACGATCATTCCGGCGTTCGTGACCAAGGACGGCGCGCCGTGGCTGTCCTTCGGTGTCATGGGTGGTTCAATGCAGCCGCAGGGCCAGGTTCAGGTCATGCTCAACATGGTCGAGTTCGGCATGGACCCCCAGGAAGCGATCGATGCCCCACGCTTCCGTCACGTCAGCGGCACCTCGGTCGCGATCGAGAACCTCGACCCCGACGTGGCGGCAGCCCTCCAAGCTTTGGGCCATGAGCTGCGCGATCCTGACGGCGTCACATTCGGCGGCGCCCAGGCGATCCTCAAGCTCGCAGAGGGATGGGCGGCCGGTTCGGACCCGAGAAAAGATGGGATGGCGGCAGGGCACTGACGGGAACTCATGGCGAAAACGTCCCCAGGCCCAGATGGAACAGGTCCCCATTATGACCGCCGACCCGAAGCGGGACCGATACGGGATCGAGGTCAGGCCGCGTTCCCCTACGGAGACCGATCCCCCGGCCTCCAAAGGCGAACGGCGCACAGGTCGAAGGGGGCGAGCCACACCTGTGGTCCGCTCCCGCCGCGCGGCGGGCGCTGTTCGCGGCTCTGCTTGACCGATATTCTCCTCATCGGAAAGGCCTCCTGCGTCGGAGTATCGATTCTGCCCAGAATCTCGCTATAGCAGACGACCTGGCTACGTCACGCTCGGTGGAGGACTAGCTGATCATGGATCCGTACGAGTATCTGACCGTCTTCGTCTCAGTGATACTAGGCCTCGCTGTCGTTCACCTCCTCAGCGGCGTCTCCCTGATCCTCGACACGAGGGTCCGTGAGCGGGTCGACTGGATCCACGGCGTATGGACCGCGAACGTGTTCATCACGACGATCCTGGTCTGGTGGTTCAACTTCGTCCTCACCGCCGTCCAAGAATGGACGCTGCTCCACTTCTTCAACCTCGTCGCGTACTCCGTGGTCCTCTATCTGATGGCCGGGCTACTCTACCCGGTGAGGGGTGCGGAGGTCATCGACTTCCGCACTCATTTCGAGTGCAATCGACGCCGATTCTTCATGGTGTGCCTTGTGTTTCAGGCAGTCGATTTCGCGGACGTCCTGCTGGAGCGGCAAGCCCTCGGCTCTGAGTGGGAACCGCTCCGCCTAGCGCTTATCGCGGTATTCGCCGTTGCGTTCGCCAACGGGATCCGCGACGACGATCGGGCGTTCCACGGTGCGTTGGCGGTTACGTGGCTGTTGGTCTGCGTGTGGTGGGCTGTCACAGGACTTCGGGAGCCCATCTACGCTCTGTGATCACGCGAGCGCACCACGCTGAGGACAGGCGGTCACATCTCTTTCAACAAACCTACGCGTAACGCGAAGCGCACGAGTTCACTGTCGAAGCGCGTGATTAAGGTCCGGCACCGCAGCTCGTCGTGCGGGCGCTTTCGTCCCTACATCTGCCTGTACGCCGGCCCGCTCCCACCCTCACGCGGCGTCCACCGCGGACCCAGAACGTCCGTCGCCTTGCAGTCGACACAGTTCGGAGCGTTGACGCGCAGCTCGCTCCCGTGGCGCTCGTAGACTCCGGCTGGGCACATGTGCACGAACAGCTCGGCGGCCTCCGCGCTCACGTGCTCGCCTACGAGGAGGTGTGACGGGATATCGTCCCGGGTCTGATTCCCAGACTTGTAGACGCCATCGACCTTGGAGAAGGTCAGCTTGCCGTCCGGGACGAACGGCTCGGCAGCGACGCCTAACGTGCGCGACTCCGCTGCATCTTCCTGGATCGAGATCTTGCCGCCGAGAAACCCGCCCTTCGTGAGTGTCATGAGACCCGCCTTGGCTCCTCCGATGAAGAAGCCGCTCTTGAAGGCGAGCCGCACATTACGGCGCTGCTCGAGGTCCTTCATGATCACACTCGAGTCGACCGCCTTGGTGTAGCCGGCAAGCCCCACTTCCGAGGTGTCGCCCGCCTTCAGCGCCTCGAAGATTTGGCGCGCGGCCATGATGCCGGAATGCATCGCGTAGTGGATCCCCTTGAGCGACGAGACTTCCACGTAGCCCGCCGCGTCACCCACGAGGCACACGCCGTCACCGTGGCGTCGCGACGGTACCGAGTAAAAGCCTCCTTCCGGAATCGTCTTGGCACCCCATTCGACCATCTCACCGCCTTCGAGGTACTGGCAAAAAAGCGGGTGCAGCTTCATGCGCTGTAGCGCCTCGTGTACGTCGAGGCGCGCGTCCACGTAGTCGAGTCCGACCACCAGGCCGAGCGCGACGACGTCGTCCGACATCGGGTACATGAAGGAGCCCCCGAACGCGTCCCTCGGCAGCGGCCACCCCATGGTATGGATGATCCGGTCTAGAGGCTTCTTCACCTCCCACAGCTCCTTCACACCGAGCGCGAAGATCTGAGGATTCTCTGAGGCGACCTGTTGCCACTCCAGCCAGGCTTGGGAGAGCGGTCCGCGTGTACCCTCCGCGAGCACCGTGACCTGGGCGGTGAGGTCCATCGCGGGCTGTGCGTCCGGGCCGGTTGGCTCGCCGTTGCGGTCGAGTCCCGACGGGGTCGTTCGCACCCCGATCACCTTCTGGCCCTCGACCAGCAGCGAGTCCACCGGGAAGCGGGGGAAGACATCGATGCCGAGACCTTCGGCCTTGTCGCCGAGCCAGCGCACGATCTCGCAGATCGACGCGATGTGGTTGCCGTGGTTCTTCATGGTCGGAGGCGTAGGGATCCTGACGGAGCCCGACCCGGTCAGGAAATAAACCGACTCCTTGCTGACCGCACGCCGGAACGGGAAATCGTCGAGCGACAGCTCCGGGAACAGCTCCCGGAAGCCGCTCGGGTTCACGACCGCTCCCGAGAGACTGTGCTCCCCGAGGCGGCCCGCCTTTTCCAACACGCCGATCTCGATGTCCCCGAGCCCTCCGTCCGCCTCGTTGTCCTTCCGAACGAGCCGAGCGAGCTCGATCGCGCCGGCTAGCCCCGCGGGGCCACCGCCGACAAAGATCACATCCATGGGCACTGCCTCCGCGTGGGGCTGGTCCTCCACGATGAACCGGTCGCGCGGAAGCGGCGGCTGGGCATCGATCGAACGTACAGATGTGTGGAGGACGTTGGTGCCCTCGGACATGTGTGCCCCGGGATGTGGAGGTGGCGGGATCCGTGGAATCGGAAGCGTGTACCTGAATCGACTCAAAGATCGCCAACTCGCGCGCGGGGCTCTACCCTTCGCCCTACCGTTGAAAGGGGCCCCGTTCTTGACTCCACGAGAGGAGTGTCCGGCGCATGAGCGAGCACCGCCCGACCACGCTGGGTGAGCTGAAGGCTGAGGGGTACGAACCGCGCACCGTCAAAGACGAGATGCGCTCCAACCTCATGGGCAAGCTGCGTTCGGGCGAAGAGATGTTCCCCGGCATCATGGGCTTTTCCGACACCGTCGTGCCCCAAATCGTCAACGCGGTCCTGGCCAAGCACGACTTCATTTTGCTCGGGCTCCGTGGCCAGGCGAAGAGCCGGATTCTGCGCCAACTCGTCTCGCTACTCGACGAGTCGCTACCGATCATCACCGGAAGCGAGATCAGCGATGATCCGTTCGCGCCGATCTCGAAGTACGGCCGACAGCGCTTGGAGGAGTACGGCGATGGGACACCGATAGAGTGGATCGGGCGGGATCACCGCTACGTAGAGAAGCTCGCCACCCCCGACGTGACAATCGCGGACATGATCGGTGACCTCGACCCGATCAAGGCCGCGCGCGGTGGGCATATCCTCGGGGACGAGCTGACGATCCACTACGGGCTGCTCCCGCGTGCGAACCGCGGCGTCTTCGCGATCAACGAGCTGCCCGACCTCGCAGGCAAAATCCAGGTGGGCCTCTTCAACATCCTCGAGGAGGGGGATGTTCAGGTGAAGGGATACCCTGTTCGCCTCGCGCTCGATGTGCTCATGGTCTTCACGGCGAACCCCGAGGACTACACGGCGCGCGGGAAGATCATCACGCCGCTCAAGGACCGAATCGGAGCCGAGATCAGCACACACTACCCGCCGGATCTCGAGACCGGAATCGACATCACGCGTCAGGAGGCGTGGGTCGGGCGCGGAGGCACTTGCGTGGAGATTCCCGACTTCATGGAGGAGACGGTGGAGCGCGTCGCGTTCATCGCGCGCGAGGACAAGCGCGTCGATCAGCGCTCGGGCGTCAGCCAGCGTATGCCGATCACTGTGATGGAGACGATCGTCTCGAATGCTGAGCGACGCGCGATCCAGCACGCGGAAGACACCGCCGTGCCGCGGATCGGGGACCTGTATGCCGCGCTTCCCGCGATCACGGGCAAGATGGAGCTCGAGTACGAGGGCGAGCTTCACGGGTCGGACAAGATTGCGCAGGAGCTCATCCAGCAGGGCGCGTCGTTCACCTTCGACATCCGGGCGGGCGGTGCGGACGTCGAGGACATCATCGACTACTTCGAGACCGGTGCTGCGCTCCAGGTGGGCGCGAACGCGTCGGCGTCGGCGTGTGTGCAGGGCTTCGAGACCGTGCCGGGGCTACTCGAGCTGGTCGAGAACGTCGGCCTCGCGGGCGCCGCGTCAGGCGATGGCGTACGAGCCGCCGCGTGTGAGCTGGTGCTCGAGGCGCTCGTCGCCCAGAAACGCCTCAGCCGGAGCACAGCCGGGTACGCCCGGGCGCCGCAACGAGGCCCCGAGCCCGGGAAGGGATATCAGGGCTTCGACCCGACGGGCGGACTGAACATCTGAGATGACCGCCCCACCGCCCCTGACACCGGAGCAGCGGGAGGCGCTCGAGCAAGCGGGCGTGCGTGCGGGGGCGTTCACGGGAGCAGCGAGGGTGGCCGCGTTCAACGGGTGGTCCATCGGCTTCTTCGCGGCCGTGGCCCTGCTGTTCGGCATTTTCAACCTCACTGCGCTCGTTCTCGGTGTGGCAATGGCGGTGGTGGCGCGCAACGAGTTCAAGGGCTGTGCGGGCATCCTCAAGTTCGAAGCGAGGGGTCCGGAGCTTCTTTGGCGCAACCAGATCGGCTTCATGGGCCTCATCATCGTGTATTGCCTGTGGAGCATATACGCGACCGTATCTCAGCCCGATCCGCAGATGGCTGAGCTGACGGAGCTCCTCGGTGGGGACATGGACGATCTGGTGCTCTCGCTGACTCTCACGGTCTACGCCGTCGTGATCGCGCTGACGGCGGTCTTTCAGGGCTTGAACGCTCGCTACTACTTCCGCAGAGTCGCGATGATCGAGGAGTACCGCAGCGACACGCCGGACTGGGTGCGCGAGCTGCAGGAGAGCGCCAAGGTCACCTGAGGAACCTCAGGTCCGCAATTCTCACACCGCCTCCCCCGCTGTGCACTTCTTGGCGAACGCGAGCACCGTCTGCTGCGCGACGGGCACCGCGAGATCGTTGGATGCGGCAGGATCGATCCACGCCCGGCCCTCGCCTTCGGCCGGGGCGGCGACGGGCGCCAGCCATGGCTCATACGTCGTGTACAGGTGTGTGAAGCGGTGCTCCACCCGTGGGAGCGCCTCGGGACAGCCCGTCGCGACAAGTCCCCGCTCCACTATCGCCGCGAGTATCGACTCGCGGGAACGGGCAGCGTCCACGCGCATGTCTGGGCGAGTGTCACGCTCCCCCACCTCAGGGAACGCCCACATACCGGCAAGCAGGCCCTTGGCAGGACGACGCTCGAGCATGACGCGCCCGTTCGCCCCCAGTACCGCGAGCACGATCCGAAGCTTCTTCGTCTTCGTCTTCACGGACGCAACAGGGCGCACTTCCTGAGTGCCTGCACCACGTGCGGCGCACCACTCGGCAACCGGGCAAGCGGCGCACCGCGGCGAGCGCGGCGAACACAGAGTCGCACCCAACTCCATGAGAGCCTGGTTCCAGTCCCCAGGTCGCTCCGGGTCCAGGAGCTCAGCAGCCTTCATCCGCAGCCAAGTCGCCTGCGGCTCCGCCTCATCAAAGAGGCGTGAGAGGACCCTCCGCACATTACCATCCACTGCGGGCACCGCCTCACCGAACGCTATGCTCGCCACGGCACCGGCGGTATAGTCGCCAACTCCGGGAAGAGCTCGGAGCCCGGCGTAAGTCCCGGGGAAGTCGCGGTTCGGGCGCTCGCGAACGAGCCGCGCGGCCTGATGGAGATGCCATGCCCGCCGGTAGTAGCCGAGCCCCTCCCACGCCTTGAGCACGTCGTCGATCTCCGCGTCGGCCAACGCATCGACATCAGGGAACCGCTCGAGCCAGCCGTCGTAGTAAGCAAGAACGGTTTGCACACGCGTCTGCTGCAGCATGACCTCCGACACGAGTATCCGGTCCGGGTCGGAACAGCCGCGCCACGGCAGTTCTCGGCGCTCCCGATCGTAGTGATCGAGCAGCGGCTGGCGGATCGCACGGTTCATGGCGGGAACGTACTCACAGACCTAGTCTGATAACATGCGCTTCACGACCTACTCCAAGTACAAAGGCCGCTGGCTCGACGCCTTGAACCTCGAGGCGCTGCTGGAGATGCTTTCGGACTTCCTAATGGACGGTGGGTTCGCGGGTGGACCGCACTACCATCCGTATTGGGGCTGGTCCGGCTCGGAAGACCCGAACTCGACGGACTCGCTCAAGAAAGCGCTGCTCAAGGCGCTGCTGGAGAGTGGTCAGCTCACGCCCGAGATGATCGACGAGCTGCGTGGCGAAGGTCAGGGCGACGAGGCGCTTCAGCAGCAGATCGCTGCAATGCTGGACGACCTCATTCAGAAAATGGTCGAGGAAGGATACATCAACCTCGAGACCGGCAATCCCCAGATGCCAGGCGCTACGTACGACGTGACGGGCCAGGGGAAGATCGACGAGGCGAAGCAAGCCGCTCAACAGGTCCAGTTCAACCTCACGCAGAAGGGGATGGACTTCCTAGGCTACCGCTCACTCAAGGGACTGCTCTCCGCACTCGGCAAGTCGAGTGCCGGCGCCCACGACACCCCCCACCTCTCGACAGGCATCGAGGCCGAAGCAGCGTCGAAGCCGTACGAGTTCGGTGACACGCTGAACCTCGACATCGCCGCTACTCTCAAGAACGCGATCGAGCGCGAGGGTCTCTCGGTTCCGCTCAACCTCGAGTACGGTGACCTCATGGTGCATCAGGCGGAGTACCGTTCGTCGTGCGCGACGGTGCTCATGCTCGACATCTCACACTCGATGGTGCTCTACGGAGAGGATCGCTTTGCTCCCGCAAAGCGCGTCGCGCTCGCGATGTCGCACATGATCCGCACGCAGTTTCCGGGTGACTCGCTGCGCGTCGTGACGTTCGGGGACAAGGCCCAGGAGATTCCACGCTCGCAGCTCGGAAAAGCGCAGGTCGGACCGTTCCACACGAATACCGCGGAAGGCCTGGAGGTGGCCCGTCGCGTTCTGGCCTCGCAGAAGAAGGACATGCGACAGATCATCATGATTACAGACGGGAAGCCGAGTGCGATGACGATGCCCGACGGGCGCGTCTACACGAACTCGGGCGCGCTCGACCCGAACATCCTGAAGCGAACGTTCCAGGAAGTTTCCGCTTGCCGAAAAGCCGGCATCCTCATCAACACATTCATGCTCGCAAGCGACCCCTATCTGGTGCAGTTCGTGCAGAAAGTCGCCGAGATCGCTCGGGGCAAGGCGTACTTCACCAACACGATGACGTTGGGTCAGTACATCATGATGGACTTCATGAAGAACAAGCGGAGAAGGATGTCGTGAGGGGAATCTGAAGAGGTAACGACCGTCGAACCGGAGTCGGGAAAAATGGCCAAGGCGGCCAGAACAAGAACGGGAATCCAGGCGCGGTTCATAGGTACACGTTCAGGTAGAGCACGGGCCAAAGCAAGACCACGAAGTACCAGAAGACCGATACCGTGGCGAGCTGAGCCCCGTTGAGTCGGCCCTTGTCGAGCTCGTACCAGGCCCAGCTGAGAGCCAAGATCGCTGCGATCGCGTGCACGCCGTGCGCGCCGACGATGAGATAGAAAAAGCCGCCGTAGGAATTCGACTGGATGGTGAGGCCTTCACCGAGCAGCGCGACCCACTCCGCGCCCTGCGAGCCTACAAAAAAGACACCGAGTAGCAGCGCGATCAACAGCGGCAGGCGCGCGCGGGACGCTTCCTTGTTGAAGGCGACGTGCGCGAACACGAGCACGATGCCGCTCACCAAGAGAGCGGCGGTGTTCACCGCGGTCTCCTGCACCGGCAGTCGGGGTTGGCCGTAAGGGGGCCACATCTCGCCAGCCACTCGGGAACGCACGGTCGAGTGCGCCGAGATCAGACCCGCGAACATCATGATTTCCGCGAACACGAAGAGCAGCATGCCCATCACGCCGTCCGCCACGAGCTTGGGACGGCGCACCGGCTTGGGGCGCGGCTCCATCGTGTAGCTGGGGGACTCGTCGGCCATGACCACTCCCGCTCTACTGGCCCGCCGGCCGGAAGGAGGTCGCGTACTCGACCATCGGGTGGGGCTGTATCAGGTGGTCTTCAAAACGTCGTCGAGCGGAATCGCCTCGTCGATCAACATGATCGGGATGGAATCTCGCACGGGGTACAGGACACCGTCGTCCTCGCGGACAAGGCCCTCCTCGATTCGGTCCTCCACCAGCTTTCCGTCCCGCGTCTTGACCTCGCCGGCATCGATTGCTCGGTTCAGTAGGTCCAATAGGTCGCTTCCGGCTCGTCGGACGGGCTGCTTGGTCTCCGGACACACGAGGATGTCCAGCAACTCCTGATCAACTGTGCCCATCACCGACTCCGTGACCACCCTTGGGAAAGGAACAAACGAGAGCCCACCCGGGATCTGAAGGGGAGCCACGTAACTTACAAGTGCCGGCTGGGGAACGGGAGGCCGTTAATGTGCAGAAAAATGAGCACTCGGATCGGGGTGGGGCGTAGGGGTCGAGTGGCGTGCATGGCGGCCGCCCTCCTCACGGCGTTCGCCGTTCTGGGCTGCTCGGGAGAGGACGATGCCGCGGACGCGGGCGTGTCGGCTCAGACGGTTCCCGGAAGGGACGGAGCCACCGTCGGGGTCCGTGGGCCCCCGGCCAACCGTGCGTGGGTCATCTTCGGTACCGATACGATCGTGGCGGAGATCGCAAGAACAGCTGACGAGAGGGCCCAGGGACTCATGTACAGAGATGAGCTCCCTGACGGCACGGGCATGCTCTTCGTATTCGACGACGTCCAGATCCGTTCGTTCTGGATGGCGAATACGTACGTGGCGCTGGACATCGCCTATATCAACGTGTCCTACGTGATCGTGGATATCCAGCAGATGGAGCCCCTGGTCACCGACTCCTACCCGGGCACGGAGCCTGCGATGTTCGCGTTGGAGGTTCCTCAAGGATGGTTCGCAGAGCACCGTGTCGTGGTGGGGGACCAGGCACAGATCGAGTTCGGCATCCAGGTCGGGCGCTGATACATGAAGAGCGCCATGGCCGTCGCCGTCAGAACGTTCCCCACCAAGATGCGTCCTCTCGAAGCGGGGGCCCGGGCGGCCTGACCCGCGGCCTGACGGGCGGCCCGGGCCGGATCAGGCGCCGGAACGCTCAGCGGCGTTCTCCGCGTGCATCCAGCGCTTGAAGACCACGACGACGCCCACGAAAAGGATCCAGGCGGTACCGATCTTCATGATCGCGCCGGCGAACTGTTGATCGTTGAGGGCGTCACCGCCAGGCGGCGGCGCCAACTCGTAGATAGCGTAGATGGGATGCTCGCTGAAGATCATCATCGCGAACGGCGGACGAATCAGGAACGCGTTGAGCGCAAGGTAGGCGATCTTGCCGAGCGGGTGGAATCCGGGCCGATGCGGCACGGGCGCGATGACCGGCCACCAGAAGATCAGACCCCCCGCGAACCACGCGACGTCCAGCAGGAACGAGCCGAATTGGGTGGGCATGAGGGAGTCGACCACGCCGGGCCAGTGCGTGACCGTCATGCCGATGTTGAAGATGAAGAAGGCGCTGAGGGGGCTCGTGATTCCCTCGAGCGTGGAGAGCGTGCGAGGACGAGTCAGGAGGCCATCGAACGCCCTCGGCGGTAGTGACAGCAGGAGCACCGCGGGCACCGCGACCCCCACGGCCAAGAACTGGCTCATGTGCACGCTCGCCAGGTAGCCGGCACCGAGCGGGCCGAGCGGCCAATCCAGCGAGGCCCACAGGAGAAACACGCCTGTTCCGAACGCCACACGACGCCAGCGCGTGGTCTGGTGGGGTTCGGGATCGGCGGACGCGCGCCGCAAGAGACGGCGATAAGCCAGCACGAGCAGCACCACACCAATCCAGACCCCCAGCAGCGGCCGCCACGTCCAGGTCCAAGGCTCCTGCTGCGCGAAGCACCACCACTGCATCGCCTCAGAGGCCCTGCACTAGCAGCGGCAGATCATGCGCCCAATCCGCCTGCCGCACGCCGAACGGGTACCTTATGCGGGCGAGCCCGTCGGGACTGAACGCCAGAACGGCGGCGGGATGCCCGATCAACGGCTCCGAGCCGTGCTCTCCCGGGATGACGGCGACTCCGGGCAGCATCATCGTCGAGAGCGCGGCGTTGATGTCGTCCAGCGACCCCCGAAGCCCGACGAAGGCCGGGTCGAAGTTGTCCAACCACGAACGCAGTCTCTCTGATGTGTCCCGCTCGGGATCGGTAGAGACGAAGACGACCTTGGTGCGATCGCGCACCTCGGGCAGCAGATCCCCGAATACCGCGCCCAGGTTCGCCATGTGCACCGGGCAGACGTCCGGACAGTACGTGTAACCGAAGAAGACGAGCGTCAGGTACCCGTCGGTTTCCGCTCTCAGATCGAACGCCTCACCGTTCGTATCGGTGAGCGTGAGGGCCGGCTTCGGGATCGGGGTGTCCATGACCGAGCCCCGGAGCTCGCCCAGCCTGCCACCCTCCGCCGGGACGCCGCACACAGCGACCGAGATACCGACAAGCGTGATGAGCGCTATTACATCAATGTGACGTGACATCGGTGCCTCCCCCCCCTTGATACACAAACTCGAACGTCAGACAGCCTGCCTGCGGGCCTGCGCAATAATACCCGAGGATCCGGAGCTTGGTGTACCGTCCGTCTGCCGTGCGCACGGCCCACACAGTGGGCCGTGGCTCCAGGATGTGGCTCGTCCAATTGTAGCTGTACCACCGCTCGATCGCCGCGTTCGTGGTATCCCCGGGCTGCGGTGAGCCGACGTATCCGCTCGACGGCACCTCCGAGACCGAACCGTATTCGACGCCGTGCAACTCGAGCAAGCCGCCGTCGCCCGCGAAGCCCACTCCTCCGTTCGCCACGATGCGATGTCGCAGAAACGCGAGGTCCCAATCCATCGGACCCGGGGCCTCGACCACCGAGGCACGAGAGAAGTCGAAGAAGCGCCAACCCTGCTCCCCGGTCGCGTCCACCGTGATGGTGTCAGGCCCCAACTTGACCGTGCCCACGTCGATGGGGACCGGCGTGGTGGCGACGAAGGTGGGGACGTTTCTACGACCCAGGGACACTACGACGAACAGGACCGCTGCGAGCGCGAGAACGCCCACGACCGCGAGAGTGACACGATCGTGCGCGAGGAACTCTACTCGTCGTAGCCCAGGAATCGACCCAGGTGCATCAGGTACACCGCTAGCCCCAGCCCCAGGACGATGAAGACCGTTCCCTGGATGAAGCCGCCGGCCCTCTCGGCGGCGGCGTTCAACTCCCACGCGCCGTAGCCCAGGCAGAAGACGATCGCGGTCACGATCAGAAAGCGGTGGAAGCTGACGAGTGACATCGCCGACCTCTAGAACTCCTTGATCACCACGATCACCAGGATGATCGCCAACGGAATCGGCGAGGCCGCCATGATCCAGAGGCGCTTGGGCTCGAAACGCAGGTGCATGTAGTAGAGCGCCACCAGCAAGGCCTTCCAAAGAGCCATGAGGATCAGGCCCAAGGCTAGCCAGATCTTGGCCAGGCTGGTGAACGCAAACAGGACTTCCAGAACCGTGAGGACTGCGAGCACCACGAATACGATCATGTACGGTGGAGCCTTGTGCTCTTCCCCAGTTGCCATGCGCCCTCCCTTTGGGCTGAGCGATCCAGTCGGACGCTATATCAGATATACGATCGTGAACAGGAGGATCCAAACCAGGTCCACGAAGTGCCAGTAGAGGCCCATGATCTCCACGCCCCCGAGGCTGCCGGCGGTGTAGGCACCCTTGCGCGCGCGCCACAACGTGAAGCACAGGCACCCTACTCCAATGGACACGTGCGTCCCGTGGAAGCCGGTCATCGTATAGAACGTGGCCCCGTAGAGCGGACCTCCGATCACTTCACTCCCTTCAGCCGCCCCGCGAGCAATGGCGTGGTACGCTTCGGCCATCGGCACGAAACCCTCGCTGGACAGGATCGTGTACTCCACGGCCTGCACTCCGACGAAGAAGGTTCCGAGGAGAACCGTGGCGAGAAGCCACTTCTGCAGGCCCTGCTGGTCGCCCTGCTCGATCGCCGCGAACGCCTTCACCATCGTGACGCTCGAGCAGATGAGCACGAAGGTGTTGAAGGCGGTGAGCGGCACGTTGAGCACCTCCCCGGGCGCACCGAAGGCCTCCGGGTGCGCGAAGCGCAGGATGATGTACGCCCCGATCAGGCCGGTAAAGAACATCACCTCCGAGAGGAGGAAGACCCACATCCCGAGCTTGAGGTGGTAGACCTCCATTCCGGCCATGGGGGCCCGGTCAGCGGTCGTCGTCGTCACGCCTCAGCTCCCTCAGGAGTCGGGGTGGGTTCGGGAATACCGCTCGACGGGCCGGGACCCTCGCGGGGCGGCGCCGTCTGCGGCAGGAAGTCGTCGTCGGATAGGGGCGAGCTGTACTCGTATGGACCGCGGTAGACCGTCGGCATCTCCGCGAAATTCCCGTGCGGGGGGGGCGACGGAACCGTCCACTCGAGCGTGTTGGAATTCCAGGGGTTGTTACCCGCCTTGTCGCCCTTGAAGATGCTCCAGAAGAAGTTGATCACGAACAGCCCCTGCGTCGCGACCAGCGCGAACGCGAAGATCGAAATGAACTGGTTCATCGGCTGGAGCGGCTGCAGGTACTCGTACTGCGTGAAGTCGTAGATCCGCCGCATCATCCCTTCCAGCCCCAGGTTGTGCATGGGGAAGAAGACGAGGTTGTAGAAGATGAACGTGAGCACCCAATGCACTTTGCCGAGCGGCTCATTCATCATCCGGCCGAACATCTTCGGGAACCAGAATGTGATTCCGGCGAAGATCGCGAACAGGCTGCCGCCGAAGAGCACGTAGTGGAGGTGCGCGACGATGAAGTAGGTGTCGTGGATGTAGACGTCCACCGGCGTCGAGGCCATGAAGATCCCGGACAGTCCGCCGATGATGAACATCGATACGAAGGAGAGCGCGTGGAGCATCGGCACATCCAGGTGGACGTCCGATTTCCACAATGTCCCTAGCCAGTTGAACACCTTGATCGCAGACGGAACGGCGATGGCCATGGTCGAGATCATGAACGAGGTGCCCAGCAGCGGGTTCATGCCGCTCTGGAACATGTGGTGTCCCCATACGATCCAGCCCAGGAACCCGATACTGACCAGCGCGAGCACCATCGAGTGATAGCCGAAGATGGGCTTACGAGCTCGGTTCGAGAGCACGTCGGACGTGATCCCCATCGCGGGCAGGATGAGGATGTAGACCTCGGGGTGCCCGAAGAACCAGAAGAGGTGCTGCCAGAGCAGCGGCTCACCGCCCACGTCGGCCCGGAAGAAGCCGGTCCCGATCGTCTGATCGAATAGAAGCATGATCAGGGCACCGGCCAGGATCGGAATCGCCAACAGGATGAGCACCGCCGTGACGAAGAGCGCCCAGGTCGCCAGAGGAATACGAAACCAGGTCATGCCCGGCGCGCGCAGGTTGATGACGGTGGTGATGTAGTTCACGGCACCGACGAGCGACGAGAAGCCGAGGATCGTCAGGCTCACGAGCCAGAGCTGTTGCCCAAGATATACCCCGGTCCATTCGCCCGACGTGCTGAGCGGCGCGTACGCCGTCCAGCCTGCGCCCGCAGCACCCCCCTCGACCGCGAAGCTCGCGAGCATGAGCATACCGGCGGGTACCGCGAGCCAGAACGACGCCATGTTCAGGCGCGGGAAGGCCATGTCCTCGGCGCCGATCTGCAGAGGGATGAGCAGGTTGCCGAAGAGCCCGACCAGCAGCGGCATGATCGCGAAGAAGATCATGATGGTGCCGTGCATCGTCACCAGAGAGTTGTAGAACTCCGGCAACATGATCGCGCCATCCGGCGTCGGCGCCATCATCGCGTCCGGTAGGATCCCTCCTCCGGGCATCGGCTGGCTCGGGAAGCCGAGCTGCCAGCGCATCATGGCTGCGAGCGCACCGCCGACCACGAGGAAGAAGAGGCTCACGAACATGAACTGCTTCGCGATCATCTTGTGGTCGGTGGCGAAGATATACCGGCGAATCCAGGGTATCTCGTGGTGGTCGTGATGCCCACCCTCTCCGAGTGCCTTCCCCATCTCTTGTTCGGTCGTGCTCATCTGGCCTTCCGATTAAATCTGTTTTCTGGTGTCCCGAGGGCTCCCCATCCGGACGCTCGACTATGGCCGCGGTTGGGGGCGCTGTTGCGCCTGGGCGGTTGCCCATGCCTGAAAGTCTGCCGCGGTGTGGATCGTCAAGGTCCCGTTCATCGTCGTATGACCTATTCCGCACAGCTCGGCACAGCCGAGCGTGTATTCGCCGGTGGCGGTCGCTTCGAACCAGACCGGGATGTCCTTGCCCGGAAGGGCGTCCTGCTTCACGCGCATCTCGGGCAGGAATAACGAGTGGATCACGTCCTCAGCACGCAGGTGGATCCAGACCGGCTGATCGACCGGCGCGTGGACCTGATTCAGGACGTCGAAGTCGTCGGCGGTCCCCAGGGCGCCGTCGGGCCCGGGATAGGTTACGTTCCACTCGAACTGCTTGGCGGTCACGATGATCTCCATCGCGCCGGGCGGAACGTCGATCTTCATGCGGTCCCACGCGCCCTTGCTCAGTACGCCGATCCCGATCACGATGAGGAGCGTAGCCGTCGTCCACACGACCTCGATCTTGGTGCTTCCGTGGTCGTATGCAGCCGTTCTCCCTTCCTTGTGGCGGTAGCGGACGACGAAGTAGATCAGCAGCGCCTCGGTGAGCACGAAGGTGACGCCGGTGATCCACAGGATCACGTAATAGATCGCGTCGACATCGCCTGAGAAGGTCGAGAAGGCCTCTGGGAGCACCCAGCTCCAATTCATATCTCTCTCCAGCCGTGAGGCTCAGGACTACTCGTCCGACATTCCCTACTACTGGTCCGCCGTGCGGTGGCCCTGGGGATGCATCAGGTCGATCGGCTCACCGAGCGGCACGTTCGCCGTGGCCATATCCGAATTGAACTCGAAGGAGAGCTCCGCGGTCTCGTCCGTCGCGACCGTGATGCTCTGGGTGGCGGTCCCATACATCTCGTGCCATGCCTCGACCACGTAGTCGCCGGGCGGCAGGCCCTCGAGTGAGACCGAACCGTCCGGACCGCTGACCGCGAAGTACGGATGGTCCACGACGCCGATGTAGGACGTCATCCAGCCGTGCACGTCACAGCGTACCGGCACCATGACTTCGGGCGTCGGGAACGAGCGCTGCGTCTCCATCCTGACCGGCTGACTCACGTTAAAGCCTCGGTTCTCGGTCGGCGACGCGTTGATGTTGTGGAGGATGCCGTCGCTGTTGCGCAGTGTGAAGTCCTGCCCCACCTGCACACCGATAACGTGAGGCTGGTACACGCAACCGTCCTGGTCGATGACCACCGCGTCGGTCGGCGTCGGGAAGTCCAGGCTCTCGAGACCTTCTTTCACGTATACGAAGACGTTGGCGAGGCCGCCGCCGTCGCCTACCACCACGGTCTCCTCCGTCGGAGTCATCGAGTGCTTCGCGGCACAGATCGCCTCGGTCGACATGTCGAGCTCGGCCATGGCCGGAGCCGTGCCGGAGAAGCTGACCATGCCCGACGCGTGCCCGACCGTAGCCGGGTCCACTGGGGATGCCGCCGGCGCCGAGTCACCTCCGCCGGAGGCGCCCGAGCCACCCCCGTCACCCCCTCCACATCCCGCCACCGCCAACAACGCCGTGACCAAGGCGACGTGCCCGGTCTTGCAAACTCTCTCAATCATCCTGCCTCCGTACGTCATTCGGTCGTGTGTGTAACCATGTCCCGATCATAGCGCTGAGGCCGCCGATCGCCAGGAGCCCCGCGATGACCGTCCACCAGAATCCCAGGTCCGAATGTCCCGCGTTCCAACCGGCGCTGGCGCTCCGGTAGGCTCCGAACGCCATCCCGAGCCACACCACGCCTACCCCCATCCCGAAAGCCAGTTCAATGGACTTCGTCAACCTGAAGGGTGGGAGCCCCTTTGTCATGCCGGCGCCCGCTCCACTCGCCTCCAGCTGCGCCTGCCGGATCACAAACAAACCGAACAAGAGCGTGAGCACCAGGGCTATCGGGGGCGCCACGTACACCGACATCGGGGTCGTTCGTTCGAGGTGGAGGAAGTACCAGGTGCTGATCGCGGCCTGGCTTCCGCTCTCGCCGTTGTCTCCGTCCCACGCCTGGAACGCTATCGGGATCGCGCGCCCTATGGGCAACACGAGATCCTCGGCACCGCCGGTATCGAGCGGTCTACGAAAAAGGACCTTCCATTCGCCGTCGGCGTGCTGCGCATCCACCTGTAAGTGTTGTTCGTCCGCCGCCTGGGGCACCTCGGTGCCGATGCCCCGCGCGATGCTCTCGAACGCCCCCGGGACACCGCTCCGCCAGGTCCAGGTATTGGTCGGACGGCGGGCGTCTCCTTGCAGGAAGAACGGGCGTTCCATTCCGTCGACGAGCTCCAAGGGGAACTGCACCACGAGCTGATCGGGTCCCCCCGGTGCGGTAGCCGCCCCCTCGTCGCCCGGACCCATGGTCTCTATGACGTGTCCGGCGAACTCCGCCCAATCCGAGTCGGGGCTCTCGGACGGATCGGTCCAGGAGACCAGCAGCGCGACGTCCTGTCCGTCGTGCAGCGCCTGCACCCACACGCCACCGACGCGCGGGTTGAACCAACGCGGTTTCACCACAATCTGGCCCACGAGTGGCACGTAGAAGCGCTCGGCCTCCTGCCATGCCGGATCAGTCACGCTTTGCGGGACGGTGCCGCCGGTGATCATCTCCGCCGCGACGACCTCGCGGACCTCGGGCGCCTCCTCGGGTGAGAGGCTGCGCACGAAGTGAGCGAGGCCCCACAGCTGGTCGTCCGTGATCACACCAGCGTCGACGATATCGGAGAATGTCGGCATCGGAGTACCATCGAGGCCCGTGCGCAACACGCGGTAGATCTCCTCCACCGTCCCGCCGCCGTTGAACGTCCAGTTCTTGGTCAGGTCGACCGCGAATATCGGGAAACCAGTGTCGTCGTTCAGCGTCGGCGCGGACTCCCCGTCGCCGCGGCCCCGCTGGCCGTGACAGCGCCAGCACTCGACGGTCTCGTAGACCTCCCGTCCACTAGCGATCGCCTCGTCCGTGGCGCGGGTAGGCCGGCTGAATTCGAGCTGGGTCGGCGGCTCGCCTTGGAAGAAGCGCGAGAAGGTCTTCAGATGGTCGACGAGGGCGAGGCGCTCCTCCTGCGTGAGCACGTCTTCCCATCCGGGCATCGCGGTACCGGGCATGCCCTCGTCGATCACCTTGAGCATGTCGGCGTCGGTGGGCAGTTGGCCGGTGGCGGTGGTGCGAACCTGGTAGAGCGCGAGCGTGAAGTCCCGAGGTCTCGGGAGCATCGTGTTGGCCGCCGGGCCGCCGCCGGCGCCGTCCTCACCGTGGCAGCCCGCGCACCATTTGTTGTAGACGGCCTCGCCGTCTACCTGGGCCGCGGCGCTCACGGGAAGGAGCCCCACGGCGCAGAGCGCGACGACGAGGGACGCGGCCGCGAGGCGCGCGTCACTCAGCGACAGCTTCACGGTAGGCATCACTGCCCCTCCCCCCCGGCGTCACCGGCCTCACCGGCTTCGATCTCCTCCCACGTCCGCGGCGAGTGTCCCGTCTGCTCGTAGAGGAAGATGATCACCGACCAGATCTCGTCGGCGGTCAGGAAGTCCTCCCATACAATGGGAAAAACGGCTGATTGGATGCGATAAACACTCGCAGAACATTCTGATTTCAAGGACGAGAAGAGCATGATTGAACATATGTTGATGGATAAAGGACATGTCCCTTGCTTTTTGCCAAAGTTCCACCTGAGCTTAACCCCATTGAGAGAGTGTGGGCTCAACTGTAGTGTACATGTATTTATACATATACGGTAACACACATACACCGTGGTCGCCGTGTGGCCAGAGCGTGGTTGGGCGCGACAGCAGCATTAATTTTCCGCAAGAGATTCACCAAGGCGCACTGTACATATTCCCTCCCATTATTACGCAAGAACATTCCTCTGG
>CBDANQ010000044.1:0-27761 GCA_965197725.1 Longimicrobiales bacterium | reverse complement strand
TCGCTTGGAGCTCAACGACGAAGTGCGCACAGGAGGGAGCGGCGTCCTCCATCACCTGACCGACGGTGGCTCGGAGCTGTCCCTCGAGGACTACGCGATCTACATGGTCGTGTACTCGGACAACACGGCCACCAACGTGCTCATCGACGCGTTGGGGATGGACGCCGTCAACGCGCTCTCGGCCTCGCTGGGAGCCACGCGGACGAAGCTGCAGCGGAAGATGATCCGGCCTGAGGAGTCAGCGCGGGGAAACGAGAACATCTCCACGCCTCGGGACGCGGCTCTGATCATGGAGAAGATCGCAGCCTGTGACCTCCCGATGACGACCGCGGGATGCGTCCGAGTTCGGGAGATTCTCGAGATCTACAAGGGCGGACCGATCCGGACCCCTGTTCCCCGAGACGTGCCGATCGCGTTCAAGCCGGGAGGGATCACGGGAGTCTCGACCGTGTGGGGCCTGGTCGACGTACCGGACCGACCGTACGTGATCTCCGTGATGTCCAACTACGGCGGGAATGGCGGTGCGGTCGTCGAGGCAGCCTCTGCGGCGGCCTACGATTACTTCTCCCGGCTGTCCGGCATCACTTCGTACGGTACGCGGGTGGACCTGGATGTGAAGCGGCGGGTGAGGCCGAACGGTTAGTCGTCTCTTGTTGGTGCTGCACGCTGCTGAACGCTACTACTTTTCTCCATTGGGGTCAGGTCAGTACACCACGGCAAAGTGAAGCAGAATGGCGACAACAAGGAACTCCTCGCGAACGCGCAGATGGTTTGCCGAAAAGGGATACTCCGTGTGTTGCACGACGGGCCGGTGACCGATTGGAATGCTCTTATCTTGGATGCACCGACCCAGGTTTGAGCGGCGGGGAGCGAGGCGAATGGTAAACGCGCCGGTACAACCAATGGCTACCGCTAACGGACTTCAGTCGGCCAGATAGGCTGCCCAGTCGTCCATGAGCCGACGCCGGCGCTCGAAAAGGTCGGTGCGCCTGTAAGCCGCCTCGACCTTGTTCCGGACCACATGCGCCAATGCTGCCTCGATGACCTCGCGAGGATGGTCCGTTTCCTCGGCCGCCCAGTCCCGGAAACTGGCGCGAAATCCGTGGGGGACCGCCTCGATCCCGAGCTCGCGAACCAGCTTGGTCATCGTCATGGCGGACAGGGCGCGCCCCGTGCTGGCCGGGAAGATCAACGCACCACCGTCGACGATCACACGTGCCGTGTGGAGCACGGCGACCGCCTGCGGCGATAGCGGCACCCGGTGCGACCGGCCAGCTTTCATGCGTTCCCCTGGCACCGTCCATGTTGCGTTCTCCAGGTCGATTTCCTCCCACCGCGCATTGCGAGCCTCGCCGGATCGTGCAGCTGTCAAGACGAGAAACTCGAAGGCCAACTTGGTACCGATCCACGCCCCGGAAGCTTGTACAATCGCCAAGGCCGAACTAACCTGACTGTGCGGCAGGGCGGGGAAATGCCGGGTAGAGCCTCCGTGCCGGGGTAACGCCGCGCCGATCGCGTCACCGGCCGGGTTGTCTTCCCGGTAGCCCTTCGCGACCGCCCACTTCATTACAGCTCCGACTCGCTGACGCACCCGCCGCGCCGTCTCGCGCTTGATGTTCCAGATCGGGACCAAGACGGACAGCACGTCAGCCGTAGTGACCTGATCTACGCGCTTGTCGCCCAAGCCCGGTGTCGCGTAGTCCCGGAGTGATGCTCTCCATTGGACTTCGCTCTTGCTGCCCGCTCTCCAAGAGCCCCGATGAATCGCGATCACCTTGTCGACGGCCTCGGCGAACGTTGGTATGCCGCTCCCAAGCGGATCGGCCCCTCGCGCGACGGTCCGGCGGTTGGCGAGAGCCTTCTTCCGGGCGTCGGCTAACGTCGTCACTGGGAAGGAACCGAGCCCGATGTTGACCGCCTTTCCGTGAATCTGTAGCCTTTGGGACCAAGTCTTTGACAGGCGCCCGGTAGTTGTGGGCTTTACGAGCAGGGAAAGGCCATGCCCGCCGCGTCCGTCTCCATACCGTCCGGGCTGCGTGACGGTCTTTACGAACGCACCGCTCAGTTGCTTCGGTCGCCTCATGTAGAGTATCACTCCAGTTATCAGATTTAGAGTGATACTAAGCGGAACGGCATGACAAGTCAATGTCGGGTAAATCACACGTTTACAGTGGCTTAGGTAACCATTGCGGACCTGGGTGGCACCCTATAGAATCCCTAGAAAAGGGACACCCCGTCCGCTATGTTGGATTGACCCCTTGCGGTCGCGTCGGCGCGAGGGTGGGCAGCAGCTGAGAGGTCTTCGGGTGGGATTCAAACCCACGGAAGCCGGTGCGCGAGGCGCACCGACTTCTGGCGTGGGTGGGCCTGCGGTGCTGCGCACCTCGGCCACCTCGGCGGCAAGCCGCCGAGGTTCGAATCGCGACCTTGTTGGGCGTTGGTCCACTGACAGCTGAGGGTCGATCGGTGTACGGGGCGTGGCTCAGTCCGGTAGAGCGCTGCGTTCGGGACGCAGAGGTCCCCGGTTCAAATCCGGGCGCCCCGATTGGTGGGACCACCGGGCGGTCCCGATGATAGGTTGGGTCCATCTGGCCGATTACTTCGATCGTTCGGAGGCGTAGTCCTAATTGGTAAGGCACCGCACTCGAAATGCGGCGGGTTAATCACCCTTGGGGGTTCGAGTCCCTCCGCCTCCGCTTACGCTCCTGACGGGCTTTCCGGCCCATTCAGCCCTCGGCGATGCCGGGGGCTTTTTCATGGGGTGTATACCGGATTGATAGTGTCAGGATGGCAGGGATGGGCCGGTACGCCACGGCCACGGGATCTGAGGGGTCAATCCGGCACCATCCGCGAAGACGCGCAGCCAGGGGCTCCGACGGGTCATTCGTTCGGCACCCGCTCGCGAAGCTCCTCGAAGAAGTTCTGGACGAGGATGAGATTCTGGTAAGCGTTCCCCCCCCCCGACCCTTCGTCCCATCAGGAACCGTTCGTCGTCGAGCGAGACGTCGTACAGGTTCCAACCGCCGTTGGCGGCCAATACATACCTGGCCGGAATCCTGAACAATGTTTCCTGTCCGTCAACCCGGAAGTCCCCATCCGTTGCGACGCGGACAGCCACCATCCTGCGGTTCGGGTCCACAAAGAACAGTTCCCGGCCGCTGTGCGCCGTCAGCCAGCCGACCCCCGAGGGGGCTCGCCCAGGTCGAGTCAAAGGACGACATTCGCTCGCGACTTAGTCGGTCTTCTGACCTCCCGGACGTCTTAGCGGCGGCCCACGACAAGCGAGAGCTGGTCGAGACTGGTTTCGCTGCGGTCGCTTTCTGAACCGGCGCTTCTTCTCAGGTGTGCTGCAGGTCTCGTCTCACGTTCTAGCGTCGATTCACGGACAGGTATGCGTTGGCAAACTCATCAACGTCATCAAGTACAGCTTCTCTGAGTTCACGGATGTTCCGGATGCCGATCGTTCCGAAGTCCGTGGACCCCACCCACCAGGTCGAGGCTCCGTACATGATCGGTGCGTCGTCCGTCAACAATCAAACGTTCTCGTCCAGGCGCGTCGCGACATGGTACACGACGAGCCCGAGTGGCCCATTACGAAGGCGGCGGCGGGAGCCGGACGCCGGACGCCAACCATCCCAACGGCGGGGTACCACGGGGCCGTCCTGTGCGAGATCCCGAAGCTGCCCAACCAGGAGAAGGAGCGGCAGGGGGAGAAGTCGTTCGTGGACCAGGGGTCTATGAGTTCCAGTTGGTCGGTACCAGCGTACCTGCCAAGTACTCCCACCCGGTGACGCGGTGAGATCATCGAGACCCCGGCGTTCATTGTGGGCAGGCCGTTCGATGTCCAGACCAAGCGGACAACCGACTCGCTCAGCCCGAAGGGCAACCTCCGGAAGTTCCTGAAGTGCTGGCGTAGACGTGACTTCGCGGAGAACGAGCTCCCGTTCGTCTCGAGAGTCTCCGCCGGTCCACCGCCACCGCTCCCATGGGGTGCTGACCCCGAACGCCAGACTGCGGCCCTACGTCGTAACGTTCGTCGCCTCCCCTTTTTCACGCCCCTTGATCCTACCACTTGGATCGATTTGCGGAACGCGACGGCACTGAACATATTCGCGGTCTCAGGGGATCCTCGAGGCTCCCCTGACCTGCCCCCAAGAGTGGTACCACATCCTATGTTAGTCCCAGCACCTGTGGAGGGCCGTGAAGGACGGGCATCCTCAGGAACCAGGGCGACGGCTTAATCGCCTCAGGGGCCGGGGGAAAGCCGCCGCAGGCGCTGTGGGGTCGGACGGTATTGTACTCGCGCCTCCATTGCTCGACCAGCACGGCCGCCTCCGCCAACGAGTAGAAGATCTCCCCGTTCAACAGCTCGTCCCTGAGCTTGCCGTTGAAGCTCTCGTTGTAGCCGTTCTCCCACGGGCTGCCCGGCTCGATAAAGAGCATCTCGACGCCCACGCGCCCCAACCACCACCGCACGAGCTTCGCGGTGAACTCCGGTCCGTTGTCCGACCTCAGATACTCGGGAGGCCCGTGTCGGACGAACAGATCGGCCAGCACCTCGAGCACGTCGTGCGAGCGGATCTTGCGAGCCACCACGATCGCCAGGCACTCCCTCGTGTGCTCGTCCAGCACTGTCAGCAGCTTCAGCGCACGCCCGTCGTGCGTCCTCGAGGCCACGAAGTCGTACGACCAGACGTGGCCCCGATACAGCGGCCTCAGCCGGATGCACGATCCGTCGTTGAGCCACAGCCGACCTCTCTTCGGCTGCCGCTCCGGAACCTTCAGCCCCTCCTGCCTCCAGATCCGCTCCACCCGCTTGTGCTTCACCCCCCAGCCCTCGATGCGGAGCATGTCCGTGACGCGTCGGTAGCCATAGCGGCCGAATCGACTCGCGAGTCGCACGATATCACCTCGGAGCGCCCCCTCGTCACTCGCCACTTTCCTCGCCCGGCGCTGGGTCGTGCGTGGCTGCCCGAGCACCCGGCACGCTCTCCTCTCCGACGCCCCGAGCTGCTGACGTACACGCACCACACAACGTCGTCGGCGCTCGGGGCTCAGAAGTTTCCCCTGGCCGCTTCCTCCAGGATCAGCTTGTCCAGTGTCAAGTCCGCCACTGCTCGCTTCAGGCGCCCGTTCTCGCGCTCGAGCTCCTTCAGGCGCCGTGCCTGGCTCACCTTCATCCCGCCGTACTCCCGCCTCCACCGGTAGTACGTCTGCTCGGTGATGCCCAGCTCCCGGCTGATCAGCTTCACGGATTTGCCGCGGGCCAGACCGACCTCTGCCTCCCGCAGTGCAGTGATGCTCTGCTCCGGAGTGTGTCGCTTCCTTCCCATCCTGACCTCCTCGCTGAAAAGCTTCAGACCAGGTCGATCCTAACATTGCACCTGGTCTCGTTTCAGGGGGTCAGGTCAGTCTACGACCGTGTAGATGCCGACCTCCTCCATCTGCATCCGTTCGCCGCTCTCCTTAGCGGTCACGTCGAACTTTAACCGCACGGCGAACTGATCCTGATTGATGAATGGGCCGGCGATCTCCATGCCGTGGACCTCGTGATTGTCGATCCACCACTGGTTCTTTCCGCGGATCGCGTCGATCCCTTCCATGCGCGCCGGCATCTGCTCGTTCCCCATCGCCTCGATGCTGACGATGTCGGGCGAGTAGTACTGCTCGACGGCGTCCGTAAAGCGACCCTCGTTGCAGAGGTTGACGAGACCCTGTGCGACATCCTGCGTAGCCATCTTCCTACCTCCTACGAGTGAGACTGCGTGAAACCACTCCGGTCCGGGGGGCTATTGGGCGAGGCCGGCCTGCGCGCTCACGTATTCGGCGATCTGCCTATGCGTGGCGTACCAGACGTCTCCTTGCTCGTTGATGTGATCGATCAAGCCCTCGAGAATCACGATTCGGGACCGGTGACCGATATAATGGGGATGCATCGTGAGGAGGAACATAGTCCCCTCGTCATACGCCCGATCGAACTCGTCGACGTAGACCTGTAACACCTCACGGGGCGCGCTATAACTGTTGCCCCGAGGGTTGAGCAGAGGCGCGTCGTCGAGAATCCACTCGACGGGCAACTCGACCATTCCGGTCGGCTGACCGTCGGCCATCAGCTCGTAGGGCTGGTCGTCGGACATCAGAGAGCTGTCGTACAGGAAGCCCATGTCGCGAATGATGTCCAGGGTGTTCGCGCTGAAGTTCCAGGACGGAGCCCGGTAACCGACCGGACGCTCTCCCGTGGCCTCGGTCATGTATTCGACGGCGCGCTCCAGCAAGGCCCGCTCCTCGGCCGCCTCGAGCGCCGAGTTGGTCTCGTGGATCCAGCCATGCACGCCGAACTCGTGATGGCCCTCGCGCTTGATCAGGTCGGCCATGCCGGGGTCGAGCCAGAGGCTCACGGCGGGAAAGAAGAACGACGCCGGGATGTCGTGACTCGCCAGTAGCTCGATGACACGGGGGAGTGCTCGCCGCGCTCCATATTCGCCCTGGGAAAGCGCGCCGACGCTCGGCTGGCCGGTGCGCAGAGAAAGGGTCTCGTTGTCGACGTCGAACGAGAGGGCGACCGCGACGCGGGCCCCGCCGGGCCAGCTGGCGGGTTGCAGGCTTCGCCCAGCCCGCACCGCGTTCACGGTCTCGAGGACACGCTCGTCGGACCATCTCCAAGCGGGCTCGACGTCCGACGACTGCGCTGCGCCTTCCGCTTGGTCCACCGGGGCGCACGACACTACTGCGAGGATGGCTGCGCCGAGTGGTAACAGCATTATCGGGCGAGTCTTCATCGGGCCTCCGGTGGTCGTTGCCGTCTCTGTCGGAGAGGATAGGGAATGTGGGCTCGACGGTCGCTGGAGAAAAGCACTGCCACCGGCGCGCCTCCCTAGGATAGTGTCCCGCTGACAGTTGAAGGTGGTGGCTCCAGAGTAACTCTTGGTTAACCTGCCTTCCTCATTTGGGCAACTGGTTCGTGGTCGTCGAGGTGGGCTTTGAGCATCCAGAGCTGGTCGAAGCCGATGATGCGGCGGTAGCTCTTCTCGGTCTCCACGAACGAGGCCGCCGCCCATCTGAGGGCCATCGCTCCGTTCTTCCAATTCGTCACCCTGCGGGTCTTCTGTCTCACACCCGAGTGGGTGCTGTCGATCAGGTTGGTAGAGCCCAGGCATTTCCTTAGCCGGGGCGGTAGGCCGAGCCGGTTGATCGTGAACATCTCGCTGAGGCCTTCGCGTAGGCTGGCCGCGGCCGAAGGGTGATCTCGTTCGAGCCATCGGGCGAGCTGCTCGAGCTTCTGCTCGCCCTCCTTCGCGTCCAGCTTCATCGCTGCCCGGAACACCGCCTTCACCTGAGCGTGCTGATCCTTCGGCAGATGACCCAGCACGTTGCGGAGCTTGTGGTTGCGGCAGCGCTGGATGGGGTGACGTTGGCCGAACACCTTCTCGATCGCCTTCCTGAGCGCTTTCGAGCCATCGATCACGAACAGCCGCCGCCTGCCCGGGTCCAGGCCGCGCTCGACCAGATCCTCTAGGAGCGCGCTGGTCACCTCGGCGTTCTCACTCGCTCCTTCCCTCACGCCCAGCACGTGCTTCTTTCCGTCTGAGTCCACGCCTACCGCAGCAAGTACGTGGTGCGAGCCCATCTGGATCCCGTCCAGGTAGATCACCAGGAGGTCCCACGCATCCAGCCGGCGCTCCATCAGCTCCTTCAGCACGCGCTCCGAGGCCTCGACCGTCTCACGGCTCACCGCCGACTTGCTCACCCCGACCGTGTCGGCCATCTCACCGATCACACGGCCGTACTTCCGCGTGCTCACCCCCGCCATCAGGACCTCGAGCATCCGATCCGCCACGGCGCCCGGTCTCCGCATCGCTGCGTACGCCGGCACCTCGACCTCGCCACCCTCCCCGGCGCCCCGGCGCCTGAGCCGTGGCCGCTCCACACGCACCTTCCGGTCCGACAGGTAAACCACACCACCCTGCCGGCCATACCACACCGTGTCGTCTTCCGCTCGTGACCGACCTGCCTGCTTCACGCCTGCCACACCCTCGGCGCTCATCTCCAGCACCGCTTCGATCGTCGCTCGTCCCATCACCTGGATGACTTCGGCGATCGCGACCTCCGTCTGCTCCACGAGATCAAGCATCGGAAGCAGAAACTGCCCCTCCCGCTTCAGGAACTCCCTGATCGCGCGCTTGTCCGCCCGATCCCTTACCTCGTACGTTCTCTTCATCGTGGTGGCTCCGTGTTGGGGGTTTTTCCCTGCCCGATCCTACCTGGATCGGGTCCCCCGGAGCCACCACTTCTTTTCTCCCCTATCAGGGACCTTCAACTACCGACGGGACAGCTTCCTCCCTAGCAGTGGCTCGGCACTCTCGGTTCACACGCGCTTTTCCAAACGGGACACTAGGCCTCTACATCACGCGGCTAGACGAGCTGCTTGATGGGCGGGCGCTCGTGCCCCGCGCCGCGTGGTGAAGCCCATGTTACCTTGGCCGCCGACCGCAAGAGATGCCCGCACGATTCAGACACCCATACCCTTCGGGATCCTACGATCGATGCCGGGCTTCCAGGAAGCGCCCAACAACTCCACAACGAAGGAGTTCATGAGCACGAACGACGACCTGGCCTTCGTACCCGCCGCCGAGCTTCGCCGTCTGATCGGGGTCGGAGCCGTATCGGCGGCGGAGGTCGTGTCGGCCGCATTGGACCGCATCGAGCGACACAACGACGCCGTGAACGCAGTTGTAACGCTGTCGTCGCGCGCACTCGACGACGCGCGGGAGCTGGACGAGAGTCACGCACGTGGCGAAGCGATCGGGTCCAGGAGGCCCGGCCCATCGGCAGCCCTCCGCTCGTGGAGGGCGACTCCACACAGTGAACGCTGACCAGGCGTACGCTTTCGCGGCCTCACAGAAGCCCTTACCCTGACGCGCGCTCACTTCCCGGAGGAGCCGGATCCTCGCCGACCTCACATCGACCGCGTGGCTTCAACTCTCCATCGCTACGCTTCTGGCCGCCGCCGTCCAAGGGCTCGCCGGTTTCGGCTTCTCACTCTTGGCGCTGTCCCTCTTTCTCCTGGTTCTTGGACCTCGCGACGCCGTACAGCTACTGGTCCTCATCTCGTTGGCCATCTCCCTCGTGCTCGTTGCTCGATTGTGGCGACACGCTCCGAGAGGCTTGTTAGGCCGACTCCTCCTAGGCTCTCTCGTCGGATTTCCGGTGGGTCTGCTGGGCTTCGTGAGCGCCGGACTCGAGACGATGCGGCTCGCGATCGCGGTGGCGATCCTGGCTTCGGCGGTAGTGCTTGGGATCCAGTCGCGTTCCGAGACGGCAGGTTCCCCCCTCGAATTCCGGTCGCGGTCCGCGGTCGCCACGGGATTCCTGGCGGGGGCCATGACGTCCTCCATCGGCATGGCCGGCCCTCCGTTGGTCCTCTACCTCACTGCGCTTCGCTCCGACAAGAACGCCCTGCGCGCCTCCGCGCTGTGCTTCTTCGTATTCGCGTACGGGATCACCGCGATGCTGATGGCCGCGACGACGGGATTCGAGAGACGTGTGTGGGAGGCGGCAGTCGTCCTGGTCCCGTTGGCCGCCGTTGGAGCCGTGGTCGGCCACAGGGCCGCGCCACACGTGCCCGAGCGCGGCTTCCGGACCATCGTGCTGCTGTTGATCGCCGTGGCCGCCGCCTACGTTCTCGTAACCACCTTGTCGAGTTGACTGGATGAAGAACCTCTCCGACTTTCCTCGCGTTCAACTCGCGCATCGTCCAACCCCCCTCGAGGCGATGCCGAACCTCACGCGCACCCTGGGCGGTCCCGATCTCTATGTGAAGCGTGACGACTGCACGGGTCTCGCCCTGGGCGGCAACAAGGCCCGCCAGCTGGAGTTCTACTTCGGCGACGCCGTGGCGCGCGGCGCGACGACCGTGATCATCTCCGGGGCGGTCCAGTCGAATCTCGTGCGCAGCACGGCGGCGGCGGCGGCGAAGCTGGGCTTGAGATGCGAGGTGCAGTTGGAGGAGCGGGTCGCAGGAATGGGGTCGGAATATCGCAGATCAGGCAACGTGCTTCTCGACCATCTGTTCGGAGCCACGGTACACTCCTATCCGGACGGGGAGGACGAGCGGGGCGCCGACGCGTCCCTCCAGGCGATCGCGGACCGGGTGCGCGGCGAGGGCGGCCGACCCTATGTGATTCCGTCGTCTGCCGCCCATCCGCCGCTCGGAGCGCTCGGCTACGTGGAAGCGGCAGACGAGCTCCTCGCACAGACGGAGGCCGCCGACATCGACCTCGACGCGATCGTGTTGGCCAGCGGGAGCGCGACGACGCACGCGGGCATCCTGGTCGGTTTGAGGCGCATGGGCCGGAAGGACGTCGCCATATACGGCATCTGCGTGCGGCGGAACCGAGCGGCACAAGCGACGCGCGTCCTCGAATGGGCCACCCGGACTGCCGAGCTCCTCGAGATGGATCCCCTCGTCGAGGAGGCGGATATCCTCACCGTGGACGACTACCTGGCCCCTGGGTACGGACACCCGTCGGGTGACACGCTCGAGGCGCTCGAGCTCGGCGCTCGTACAGAGGGTCTCGTGCTCGATCCGGTCTACACCGGCAAGGTCTTCGCCGGCCTCATAGGACTGATCGGATCCGGCGTCCTCGGACCGGGCTCGAACGTCGTGTTTCTCCATACCGGTGGCACACCCGCGTTGTTTGCGTACAGCGAGGTGCTCATGGACGCTATCCATGCGTAGAGGACTGCCGTGTCCGCTGCTTTCGATTCACGACTAGCCGAAGAGATCTGGCAAACGGTCCAAGCCCTGAACGCGTGTTGGCTCGAAGGGCGCCCCCAAGACCTCAAGCCCTTCTTCCACGAACACGTCGTCATGGCGATGCCGGGCCTCGTCGAGCGGGCGCAGGGGCGAGAGGCCATCGTGGGCAGTTACGCCGAGTTCTTGAATCAGGCCACCGTTCACGCCTTCGAGCCAACTCATGCTCGGGTCGACGTCATCGGTGACGTCGCGGTGGTCACCTACCAGTGGAAGACCGACTACGAGCTGGCCGGCGTAAGGTATGAAGAGACGGGCTCGGAGATACTCGTGCTTCAGAGGACGGACGGTCGCTGGCAGGTCTCGTGGCGGACTCTCGTTCTTCCGCCGGCGATCGAATAGCCGATGGGGCTCCCGTCCATCCACATCGAGTACCCCGAGTGGGTAAGGGGGCACGTCGACTTCGAGCTTCGTTACGAGAGCGACGACGACAAGATCGGGCTGGCCATCGATCTCGCCCGCCAAAACGTAACGCACCGAACCGGCGGTCCGTTCGGGGCCGCCGTGTTCGAGCGGGAGTCGGGCGCGCTCGTGGCCGTGGGGATGAACCTCGTGGTGCCCCGCAACAACTCGATCCTGCACGCCGAGGTCGTTGCGTTCATGATGGCCGAGGCCAAGCTCGGCACTTACACATTGGCCGGTGACGGGAGGCCGGTCCACGAGCTGGCCACCTCGTGTGACCCATGCGCGATGTGCCTTGCCGCCGTCCTGTGGTCCGGTGTCGAGCGCGTCTTGTGCTCGGCGAGCCACAAGGACGCGAAGGCCATCTCCTTCGATGAGGGCCCCGTTTTCCAGCGGTCCCACGGGTACATGGCAGAGCGCGGCATCGAGTTCGTGAGGGGCGTCCGGCGCGAGGAAGCAGCCGCTGTGATGGATCTTTACGCCGAGAAGGGGGGCATCGTCTATAACGGGTAAAGCCCGCACAGGTGTGGTCCGCGCGAGTCGAGCGGGAGCGAGCAGAGCCGTAGCCAGCAGAGCCGTAGCCAGCAGAGCCGTAGCCAGCAGAGCCGTAGCCAGCAGAGCCGTAGCCAGCAGAGCCGTAGCAGGTCGATAGCGACCGGGCCGCGCCGGAGTGACCTGCCCCCAAGAGTGGTACCACATCCTATGTTAGTCCCAGCACCTGTGGAGGGCCGTGAAGGACGGGCATCCTCAGGAACCAGGGCGACGGCTTAATCGCCTCAGGGGCCGGGGGAAAGCCGCCGCAGGCGCTGTGGGGTCGAACGGTATTGTACTCGCGCCTCTATTGCTCGACCAGCACGGCCGCCTCCGCCAACGAGTAGAAGATCTCCCCGTTCAACAGCTCGTCCCTGAGCTTGCCGTTGAAGCTCTCGTTGTAGCCGTTCTCCCACGGGCTGCCCGGCTCGATAAAGAGCATCTCGACGCCCACGCGCCCCAACCACCACCGCACGAGCTTCGCGGTGAACTCCAGTCCGTTGTCCGACCTCAGATACTCGGGAGGCCCGTGTCGGACGAACAGATCGGCCAGCACCTCGAGCACGTCGTGCGAGCGGATCTTGCGAGCCACCACGATCGCCAGGCACTCCCTCGTGTGCTCGTCCAGCACTGTCAGCAGCTTCAGCGCACGCCCGTCGTGCGTCCTCGAGGCCACGAAGTCGTACGACCAGACGTGGCCCCGATACAGCGGCCTCAGCCGGATGCACGATCCGTCGTTGAGCCACAGCCGACCTCTCTTCGGCTGCCGCTCCGGAACCTTCAGCCCCTCCTGCCTCCAGATCCGCTCCACCCGCTTGTGCTTCACCCCCCAGCCCTCGATGCGGAGCATGTCCGTGACGCGTCGGTAGCCATAGCGGCCGAATCGACTCGCGAGTCGCACGATATCACCTCGGAGCGCCCCCTCGTCACTCGCCACTTTCCTCGCCCGGCGCTGGGTCGTGCGTGGCTGCCCGAGCACCCGGCACGCTCTCCTCTCCGACGCCCCGAGCTGCTGACGTACACGCACCACACAACGTCGTCGGCGCTCGGGGCTCAGAAGTTTCCCCTGGCCGCTTCCTCCAGGATCAGCTTGTCCAGTGTCAAGTCCGCCACTGCTCGCTTCAGGCGCCCGTTCTCGCGCTCGAGCTCCTTCAGGCGCCGTGCCTGGCTCACCTTCATCCCGCCGTACTCCCGCCTCCACCAACCGATCAACGCTCGTTCGGCGCTGCGATCAGCCCGCGTCCGGTGTAGCCAGCAGCGCGGACACACGTTCCCGCAGCGTGGGAAGCACTTCCTCCTCGAACCATGGATGCCGCTTGAACCACCCCTGGTTCCTCGGACTCGGGTGAGGAAGCGGGAGCGTCGAGGGCCAGAAGTCTCGCCAGCTTCGCACGGTTTCGGTCAGGGATTGGCGACCCAGGCTCATGTGATATGCTTGGGCGTAGCGGCCAAGCACCAGAGTCAGCTGGACGTTCGCGAGCTGGTCGAGCAGTGGGCGTCGCCAGGCCGGAGCGCATTCGGGCCGGGGCGGGAGATCGCCGGACTTGCCCGTCCCCGGATAGCAGAACCCCATGGGCAGAATGGCGATAGCACGCGCGTCGTAGAACACCTCCCGACCGATCCCGAGCCACTCGCGAAGCCGATCTCCACTCGGGTCGTCGAAGGGAACGCCCGACTCGTGGACTCTTCTGCCAGGTGCCTGGCCGGCGATGAGGATTCGCGCTGCAGGATGGACCTGGAGGACCGGGCGCGGCCCAGCCGGCAGCTCGGCCTCGCAGATCCGGCACGCCAAGACCTCGTGCAACAGCGATGTGAACTCCGTCACAAGTCCGGCTCGGCCAATGCCGTCGGTTGGGAAGGGTCGAAGTCGAGCACGAGGGTAGAGCCGGGGACGACGGCCACCCAGCGGGCGTACAGCGAGCAGACACAGCCGCGAACGCGGTCGAGGTCCTCGTCGGTCAGGGGCGCTGGTGGCTGTCGCCCACCAGCAACAGCGAAGCGCGTGGCTTCGGCGTTGAGATCTCGGGCGTCGAGCTTCGCTCCCCCGGAGCGCTCGAGGTCGATCAGGCCAACGAGGTGCTCCACCGCCACTGCTTCATCCCCGAGCGGTCCGCGCGTGCCTTTTCCGGTCGCATCGGCGATGTCCCAGCCGGCCGCGACCAGGCCGAAGAAGCCATCCCTGAATCGCAACCTGGTCTCTACGGCATAGTGGGTTAGGTCGTGGAACGGGAAGAAGCCGGCCTGAGCCCCTTCGTGCCGCTGCCACGTGCTGGTGCCGTCGCCCCGGACACACTTCAGCACGGCGCCGCCGTCGGTTCGCTTCGTCAACTCCACGCGCATGGCGCGACCATCCTCACGTCCAATACCCGAGGATCATCCCGAAGAGGAGGAGTCGGGTGAGATCGAAGCTCGAGTTGATCGCCACGAGTCCCCAACCCTTCTGCTCCCAAGCGACGCGACCCATCTGCAGGGGAAGGAAAAAGCCCAACCAGGTCCAGAAGGCGCCGTTGAGGCCATACACCCACCCGGCCTGGTCCTGCCCGACATTCCAGGAGGACGGACGAAAGGCCCCCATCGTATTTGCGAGGACCACCGCGATCAGAAGCGACCCCAGCGCGTAAATGACCATCGACGTGCTCATGGCCGCACCATCGGGCTGCTCCATGTCTTCCATGCCCATATGCTTGGCCCACGCCTTACCGAAGAGGGGGCCGAACCACAGAAACCCGACGGGCATCGCGACGAGAACGCATACCGCGACAGCGAGGTAGTTGACAGAGATCTCGGGCTGCATCGCTCACTCCTTCGACGGAGGTGGTCGTTCGGTGATCACGGGGCGATCAACCTGACAGGATCGCGGCAAAGCCCGCAAGCGACGCCTCCGGAAGGAGATGCACGAGGGAGACCTCCGATCCCGAAGAGTCCGACTGCAACTTCGCGGTGGCCCGGCTTTGCTCGCCATCGCATTGATGCTTCGCGCGGCGAACCCTAAAGTGTGCCGGCCCAGACCGGATCGGTGGGGTGTCGGAAGCTCTCTGGACACGGCGAAGAGGAACGCTAAGCATGAGTGACGAGGCTGGATGAAGGTCGGGCTCGTAGGGTTCGCGGGCTCGGGAAAGACTACCGTCTTCAACACCATGACCGGCCAGGACGCGCCGGTCGGGTACGGGGGGGACGTTCGCTTGGGCATGGTCAGAGTGCCCGATCCACGAGTCGACGAGCTCTCCCGCATCTATCGGCCCAAGAAGACGACCTACGCCGAGATGAGCTTCTGCGATTTGCCCGGCGAGCACGGGTCCGAGAAGCGGGGCCTATCTCCCGCCGGATTGCAGCAGATTCGGGATCAGGAAGCGCTCTGCCTCGTGCTGCGCGGCTTCGCGAACCCAGCGCTCGAGGGGGCTCCCGACCCTGCCGCCGACCTCGAAGCCTTTCACGCCGAATGCGTGTTGGCGGACCTGGACATCACGGAGCGCAGACTGGAGCGGGCGCGGAAGGAGGGTGCCGAGGCACAGGAAGTGGCTGCGTTCGCGCTGATCAAGGAAACCCTCGAGGCCGAACGTCCCGTTCGCTCCCTTTCCGCTACCGAGCTCAATCGGTCCCTCGTGCGCGGCTACTCGCTGCTCACGGACAAGCCCTTGCTGGTGGCCCTCAACCTCGAAGAGACTTCGGCCGCGAGCCCGATGCCGGAGGATCTGTCTCGACGGCTGTCCGAGATCCAAGCGGCTGGATTGACGCTCTCGGCAGGTGTCGAAGCCGACATCGCCGCCCTCGAACACGATGAGCAAGCGGAGTTCCTGGAGGACATGGGCCTGTCCGAGCCGGCCTTGGCGCGCTTCATCAGAACGGCGTATGAGCTCGTCGACCTCGTGTCCTTCTTCACGGTGAGCAAGGACGAGGTGCGCGCCTGGACGATCCGCCGGGGGACCAACGCGCGCCGGGCCGCCGGGCGCATCCACTCGGACCTGGAGCGCGGCTTCATCCGCGCCGAGGTCATCCCCTACGATGTCTTCATGGAGTATGGGTCCGAGGCAGCCGTGAAGGAGGCGGGCCGGCTACAGGTCGAGGGGAAGGACTACATCGTCGACGACGGCGAGATCATGCACGTGCGCTTCAACGTCTAGTTCAAGGCGCTTGTCACGCTGATCCGGCACTGGGGGCGTTGCCCCCCCTCGCATCGATGTGTCCGCGAGCTCCGATTGACGATGCCGATCAAGCGGAGCTTGCCGCGAGCTGGCTCCGGAGAGCCCTGATGTCATCAGGGCCGATCCGGCAACAGCCTCCGATGCTCGCAACGCCCAGCGCCACGCATTCGAGCGAGCTCGCCAGCCAGCTCGATTCTGTCCGCTCGCTATGCCAGGTCTTCCCGGCCGGATTGTACCGCTCTCCCGAGTTGGCATAAACGACGACGGGCTTCCCGGTCCCCTCACGGATCGCGGAGACGAGCGACGCGATCAGGTCGGGCGACACGCAGTTGACTCCGACGCCGGCAACCCCAGCCACGGCATCGCATTCTCGAGCCGCGTCCACCAGGGGAGTTCCGTCGCTCAAGTGGCCGTCGTCTCGGCAGCTGAAGCTGATCCATGCCCACTGGCCCGGCGTTTCGTCGAGAAGACGAAGGAGTACGCGAGCCTCAGGCGCGGAAGGGATCGTCTCGCACGCCAGGAGATCGTTCCCGGAGGCGGCCAGCACTGCCCACCGTTCCCGGTGGAAGTCGTACAGCGCGTCCTCGTCCAGCCCGTAGTTCCCCGTGTACTCCGACCCGTCCGCGAGAAAGGCGCCATACGGACCGACGCTGGCCGCCACGATAGGCCTCAGGCGTCGCGGAGAGCGGTGACCGTGGGTCTTCCAGAAGGCGTCGCGAGCGTCGATGGCGAGCCCGACGGAGAAACGCAGCAGGGCGACGCTCTCATCTTGGTCCAGTCCGCGATTCCGGAAACCGGGCAGGGTCGCCTGATAGGTGGACGTTGCGATGCAGTCGGTACCGGCCTCGAGGAACTCGGTGTGCACCCGCGCGATCTCTTCTGGTGCGTCCAAGAGGACACGGGCCGACCAGAGCGGGTCGTCGAGGTCGTGCCCGAGCGACTCGAGCGTGGTCGCGATCCCGCCGTCGAGCACCATCACTCCCTGGTGCCGCACGAACCGCTCGATGGGGTTGGCAGCGAGTGTCATTGAGCAGGTGCGCCCGGCCGGGGATCAGCTCGCCGCGCGTCCCACAACGGACTCTCGTCCAGCGATCGCCCCATGCCGACGCGACCTCTCGAACCGATTGGGCGAGGCCCGCGAGACGGTCAGGATCCGTATCGGTGGCTCGAGCGTCTGGGCGTCCACCGGCTGTCGGTGGATGAGCTGGACCACGTCCATTCCTTCAAGGACGCTTCCGAAGGCGGCGAACCCCCGTCCGTCCGGGTTCCGCCGTCCTCCCTCGTCGAGCTCCGGCTGCGCGCCGACGCAAATAAAGAACTCCCCGCGGGCCGAGTCCGGAGCGCCGCGTGCCATCGAGATGGTGCCGTCCAGGTGCTTGAGACCCGTCTCGTCGGTTCCCTCCATGCGGATCGGATCGGAAAGCTGATCCCTTTTCTCCCTGTCTACGCCGCCCTGGATGACCGCGATACGGATGCTGTCGTTCGGCTGGTTGTCCTGCGTCACCGTGCGGTAGAAGGTGCCGCCGTCGTACAGGCCCGCGTCGACGTATCGAAGGAAGTTCGCCGCCGTGATCGGGGCGCGATCCTGGTCGATGCTGAGCACGATGTCGCCAAGGCTCGTACGCACGACCACCTGCACGGGTTCGGAGCCGGGTACGCTTGCCCCGGGCGCGACGACGAGGGCGCTCAGCCAAACGGTCAACGATGCGAAAATGGCCATTCGTCGCGGGGGTAAGGGCCTCGGAACCAACAGAACCGCCATCATAGGCAACGCGACGCGCTGCGACCATCGGCCGCACGACTCTGGGTGCTTCCCCAAACGTCGTCGGATGGTCCAACGTCTGGGAGGACGAGAAGCAGCAGACGTGGATGCCGTGGCGGCAAGTGATTCCTCACACGCGCCGTCGAGTTCTGAGGCCGGTGACCGATTACAGCTTCCCGCTCGTCGCCCAAGGCATGGCGGACGTGATCGCCGAAGGGGGCAGTGGCGCCATCGGCTCACACGGACAGATGCACGGCATCGGGTCGCACTGGGAGATCTGGATGGCCGCGTCGGCGACGGGTCCGTTGGGCGCGCTCGAGGTCGCCACCGTCCAGGGGGTGCGCTTCCTCGGGGCCGAGGATGATCTGGGCTCGATCGCCGTCGGCAAGCTCGCGGACCTCGTCGTGCTGAACTCCAATCCGCTGGACGACATCCGGAATACGACGGACATCCGATACGTGGTGCAGGGAGGCGTCGTGTACGATGGGGACACGCTCGACGAAGTGTGGCCGAAGCCGAAGCCCTACGGCGAGCGGTGGTGGGTCGATCCGGCCGGATGGCTGAGCGACGACAGACCCGTGAACTAGTAGTCAGAGGCGCGACGGCCGCGCGGGTTGGGTCAGCCCTTGCCGTAGTGGGGCTGGTACAGCTGGAGGGCGAAGTCGCCCGGCACCTTGAAGTGCGTCACCAGACCGTAGCCGGCGTCGGTAATCTCGTCTGTGAACTCGACGCCTCGGGCGCTCAGCTCCGCAACCGTCGTCTCAATGTCATCGCAATAGAAGGAGACGGCATGAGTACCGGAGGACCCGCCAGGTTTGTTCTCTGCGGGGTGACATCCCATGTCGGCCTCGGGCAGGTCGAAGATCAGCCAGCCGTCGCCGACGTCGGTGAACGAGAAACCGAGCTTGTCCCGTATGAACGCCCTGAACTCATCGGCCTGGGACGAGTAGAACGTCGTATGGACGCCTTTGATCACGCGTGCTCCTTCGCCAGAGAATCGTGGTGCAGTCAAGCTGAGGAATGAAGAGGATGGGGTCAATCGAAGCGAAGCAGCCCACGCTGAATCCGACCGGACACAACCTCGTTCGTGCGCTCGTGGACGGCGAGACCCGGTTCGACGCCTACCTAGCGCTCGTGGAGATGGGGGCCGATGCCGTGCCGGCAATACGCGACGGCCTGGCGCACGCTCACTGGAGGTGCGGCGTTGGTGTGCGATGTGCCTGGATCAGATCGCCGATCCGGAGGCGCTGGATGCGCTGGTACCGCTCCTGGACGATCCGAAGGCCAAGGTCCAGGCTCTGGGCAGTCCACTCGATATCGTGTGAGCATTGCACCGACGCGAAGTGCACTGTCGACGTGGTGCCCCTTCTCATCGAGCGGGTGGAGGTCGATGAGAGCCTACGCGTGAGGCGGATGGCAGTGGCGATGCTCGGGTCCGAGTTTCTGGACGCGAGAGCTGTTCCGACCTTCGAGCGTGTACTGGCCGAAGAGGAAGACCGAAAGCTCATCGGGCACGCGAAGAGGGGGCTCGATCGGTATCGAGAAGCCGGCGTGGTCGGTTGAAGCGGCGTCGCGGCATGCGGTTACTCTCCGTTTTCCGTGGACGCATCTGCCAGCATAGCCTCGATGAAGGGGCTCTTCGCCTCCGTGTACGCTCGCTTGTCGGATCCGTGCAGGCGGGCCAGCTCACGCTTCAACCGGCCATACTCCAGAGCCCTCGGCGGATGGGCCCTGAGATGGTCACGAAAAGCGATGTGGGCCGCCCAGAAGTCGCCGCCGAACACCACACAATGGAGGTGATGCGTGCGGGGTCGGAAGGTGGGTTTCCGGAAATAGCGCCGGTTCGGTAAATCGTCTTCGTACTCGGGGACGTAGTGGTATCCGGCCTCCACCAGCGCGTCGATTCGCGCCTCGGCCTGAGCCAGCGACGCGAGACCTAGGTATTATCTAATTGACACAAGGCATGGGGGCCGTTACCATGGGGAATGAACACGAGACGCGAAGCTTGGCGGCGATTCTGGCCACCGTGCGCGACGGTGGCGGCGTTCTCCGGTCTGTTGGTGGACTTCAAAGGAGCGGCATCCAAGGTGGGAGCCATGTGGCCGCTCATTGACGCCTTGCTGCCCATCATCGCCCTTGCCGGGGCAACGGGTGGCGGAATCTGGCTGGGTGGGTCTGTTTGGGAATGGTCTCGCCGGAAGGTCTACAGGTTTGAATCGATGGCTGCCATGCTTTATCAGTTCGCCGGTCTTGCCAGCAACCCACACCACGCCCAAGAGATAAGGAGCCTCGCCTTTGCCCTCGACGAACTTGGTATCCCCCTACCGGACAGCGATATCGAAATGTGGGAACCGTTTCTCGAGGGGCTAGGCAACCTTGCTGCTCATGGAAAAGCTTGCGCGGGCGCGCAAGCTTCTGGTCAATCAGGGTATCAAGTGACCGCGTTGGCCCCGAACTTCGCTAACCTATCTAGTGTCGCGTCACTCATCGAATGTCGGATAGAGCCGAGCGAGCTTGATCCGTGCGTCGGGTGTGGTGAACTGCCAATTGACGCGTGCGTTCTTGTTGTCTCGGAAGGACTGCCACGCTTCGACCTCGCGTCGGACCACGTTGATGTCGTCGATTCTCCTGTCCAGACACTGCGTGCTGAGCACGTTCAACTCGATTTCGGCCACATTCAGCCAGCTTCCGTGCTTCGGGGTGTAGACGAAATCGAAGCGATCCCATAGCGCCTTGGCTTTGTCCGGGGCAAATGCCTCGTACAGCGATCCCGGCACGTGGGTATTCAGGTTGTCCATGACCAGCGTGATCTTCTCCGCGCTTTCGTACTGGTCTGCGATCTCCTCAAGGAAATGGGCCCAGTCCCGCTTTGTTCTTCTTTCCGTGATCCTGACCATGCGCTTTCCGGCCAAGGGCTCGCTTGCGAGGAACACCGTGCATACACCGCAGCGCCTGTATTCGTAGTCGTGTCTGGCCACCCGTCCCGGCAACCCAGGAATCGGGACCCTCGTCTCGGCGATCAGTTGCTTGGGAGATTCGTCCATGCAGACCACGGGACGCAGGGGATCGAACGGTCGCTTGTAGACGTCCAACACCCTCTCCATATGAGCGACGAAACTGCTGTTGTGCTCCGGCGGAATCACCCATCCCTTCCGCCGCCAGGGCTTGAGTTCGTTTTTTTTAGAACGCGACGGACGGTTTCGTGCGAGACGCTGTCGATGTAGCCGAGCTCGACGACTTGGTCCGCCAACAACCTCAGAGACCACCTCGCAAAGCCTTCCGGCGGGTCACTGCAACTCAGCGCCACCAGATGAGCTTCAAGGTCCCCGTCCGCTTTCTTCGCGTAGACGCGGCTCCCCTTCGTCCCGTTCAGGCACACCTCAAGACCGTCAACGACGAAGCGCCTCTTCACTCGATCGATCTTCCGCATGCTGATCTTCAGCACGCGGGCGATCTCTTCATTCGTCGAGCGCTCCGTCTGAAACTCGCCCGCATCACACCCCAGCAAGATCAGTGCGTTGAGAATTTTCTGGGATCTGTGCTTGCCCTTCGATGTGAGTGCGCCAAGAGCTTCGCGCTCCTCCTCGAGCAGCGTCACGACGTATTTCTTCATCTGCATTCCTCCCGCGTGGGGGATGCAGAGAAGATACGATCTATATTACGACACTACAAGCATGACGTGACACTAGGCTACCAGGTCTCTGTACTCCAGCGGATCGGTGTTCATGATGCGGGCCAGCGTGTCGTGGAAGATGTAGGGGTTGTTCCGGTTGTTGAACCGCCACTCCAGCTCTTCCAGGTAGCGGTCCATGTGCTTGACGGGCCATTGACGCGGGAGGTGACCCCGGCCGCGGTCATCGGATCCGTATCATCGGCTACGACGAATTGCTGCAAAAACCCGATTTCGAAGGTTTCCCCGAGGAGTTCCTGACCATTCCCGGCCAAACTGTCACGATCCTAGACGGTGACGATCTCTCCCATGTATTCGAGGTGTTCGTGCACGCGCCGTTCAAGGACGACAGCTTCGGCGACCGCAACGACTGCAGCCTAGCCTTCCAAATCTCACTCTACACCGGGAACGGCTGCGGCCGGGCACTGCTCATGGGTGACCTCAGCTATCCCGTCATCCGACGGATCTTTGACCGCAGCGAGCCCGCGACCGTCCAGTGGAACGCACTGCTCGCCCCCCATCATTGCTCCAAGTCCGTCATGTACTGGAAGGATGACGGAGAGGAGGACGAGACGCGGAAGGACGACATCGTTCGCGACCTCGGCAACGCTGCCCTCGACCCGGGATACGTGGTCTCGAGCTCTGAACCAGTGCCGGCCAGAAACGATCCGGGCGACAACCCGCCGCACGCCAAGGCGAAGGTGCAGTACGAGCGCATCGTCCCGAACGAGTTCATCTGCACTCAGGAGCATCGGAACGAGAAGAACTCCGAGCCCATCATCTTCGAGGTCAGCCCGAACGGCTTCGCGTATGTCGGCGAGACCGAATCCAGCAAGTCGATTAGTCAGACGCTAAAGGCTGCCAGCGGAGCGGCCATCCCGCCCGCGACGGCTGTCGGGTTCGGTCGTGGCACTGAGTGAAGGCCAGCGCACCGCACTCGACCAGTTGCGACGGATCGCAGATACTGATCGATCACCCGTTCGGATTATAGGGGTCGAGGAAAGCGCCGACCCCGGTGCCTCGTTAGTCGTCCACGTCACCCTCGATTGCACCGGTCACGAGCACGTCGAAGGCGGTCTGCGACTGCACGACCGGGAAGGCATCACGCTGTGGATCCCGGCCGAATTCCCGTTCAACCCCCCTAGTGCGGTCACCGCCCACACCCGCTTCCACGGCTTTGGGCACGTTCACTGGGGGCACTGGTTGTGCCTGTACGTCTCCCCCGAGACCCAGTGGAACCCGTCCCTGGGCATGTTCGGTTTCATCGCCCAGCTCGACGAATGGCTACGACGCGGCGCCCGAAACGAGCTCGGTCATCCAGAAGAGCCCCTGCATCCCCCCATCGCCTACACTGTCGCCTCGACATCCATCTGGAAGCTGTCCCGTCGGTAGTTGAAGGTCCCTGATAGGGGAGAAAAGAAGTGGTGGCTCCGGGGGACCCGATCCAGGTAGGATCGGGCAGGGAAAAACCCCCAACACGGAGCCACCACGATGAAGAGAACGTACGAGGTAAGGGATCGGGCGGACAAGCGCGCGATCAGGGAGTTCCTGAAGCGGGAGGGGCAGTTTCTGCTTCCGATGCTTGATCTCGTGGAGCAGACGGAGGTCGCGATCGCCGAAGTCATCCAGGTGATGGGACGAGCGACGATCGAAGCGGTGCTGGAGATGAGCGCCGAGGGTGTGGCAGGCGTGAAGCAGGCAGGTCGGTCACGAGCGGAAGACGACACGGTGTGGTATGGCCGGCAGGGTGGTGTGGTTTACCTGTCGGACCGGAAGGTGCGTGTGGAGCGGCCACGGCTCAGGCGCCGGGGCGCCGGGGAGGGTGGCGAGGTCGAGGTGCCGGCGTACGCAGCGATGCGGAGACCGGGCGCCGTGGCGGATCGGATGCTCGAGGTCCTGATGGCGGGGGTGAGCACGCGGAAGTACGGCCGTGTGATCGGTGAGATGGCCGACACGGTCGGGGTGAGCAAGTCGGCGGTGAGCCGTGAGACGGTCGAGGCCTCGGAGCGCGTGCTGAAGGAGCTGATGGAGCGCCGGCTGGATGCGTGGGACCTCCTGGTGATCTACCTGGACGGGATCCAGATGGGCTCGCACCACGTGCTTGCTGCGGTAGGCGTGGACTCAGACGGAAAGAAGCACGTGCTGGGCGTGAGGGAAGGAGCGAGTGAGAACGCCGAGGTGACCAGCGCGCTCCTAGAGGATCTGGTCGAGCGCGGCCTGGACCCGGGCAGGCGGCGGCTGTTCGTGATCGATGGCTCGAAAGCGCTCAGGAAGGCGATCGAGAAGGTGTTCGGCCAACGTCACCCCATCCAGCGCTGCCGCAACCACAAGCTCCGCAACGTGCTGGGTCATCTGCCGAAGGATCAGCACGCTCAGGTGAAGGCGGTGTTCCGGGCAGCGATGAAGCTGGACGCGAAGGAGGGCGAGCAGAAGCTCGAGCAGCTCGCCCGATGGCTCGAACGAGATCACCCTTCGGCCGCGGCCAGCCTACGCGAAGGCCTCAGCGAGATGTTCACGATCAACCGGCTCGGCCTACCGCCCCGGCTAAGGAAATGCCTGGGCTCTACCAACCTGATCGACAGCACCCACTCGGGTGTGAGACAGAAGACCCGCAGGGTGACGAATTGGAAGAACGGAGCGATGGCCCTCAGATGGGCGGCGGCCTCGTTCGTGGAGACCGAGAAGAGCTACCGCCGCATCATCGGCTTCGACCAGCTCTGGATGCTCAAAGCCCACCTCGACGACCACGAACCAGTTGCCCAAATGAGGAAGGCAGGTTAACCAAGAGTTACTCTGGAGCCACCACCTTCAACTGTCAGCGGGACACCATCTCCATCTGTGTAAACGCCGACACGCCGGATCGCAGCCACTGGCCGTGGTTCGGCGCCGCCGTGCTAACGCGGACCAAACCCCACCTCCTCGAGGTCGACGCCTGGCAGCCGGTCTACACGGTGCCGAACGATGTCTCGTTCGCACCAACCGTCTTGCTGGACTTCGAACTCCCGTACGAATATCCCCGAACCGTCCACCACCTGCTTCTATACCTTGAAATCAGGGGCGTCCCAAGCAGTCGCGTACTCGCGCACCTGATGCTGGCCTCTGAGCGCGTCTCCCAAGGTGCGCCGTTGTATGTCGGCATCGGCACCCCCTCGCGGGGGGTCGCCGGCGACCTCTCTCAGCGACGACAACACCTCACGTTTTGGGAAATCGAACCGTCTGACGTCACCAAGCTGCGCGATGCTTCCTTCGCCTGCGACATTAGCAATCACTACAGGGGTCGCGAAACGCCTGAACAGATCCAGGCCCTGATCGACTCCGTGTGGCAGATCTTGATTAGTTGGCGGAGCGAAGCACGCGTGCGTTGGTGCCAAGTGTTTGAAAATCGGCCCGAGATCATTACGCGCCGAGACAAGGGCACGGCCGTTGACTGGTTTCACGGAAAACGCGTTGCACTCTGGGGCTGCGGAGCGATCGGCGGCCTCATTGCGGAGCACCTCGCGCGAGCCGGAGCCGGCGAACTCACGCTTTACGACCAAGCCCGCGTCACCCCCGGTGTACTGGTGCGCCAGAACTTCTCCGCCATCGATACCAACGACGCCAAGGTCGAGGCACTCGCGCGGCGGCTGCACGCCGTCGCGCCCGGCCTCAAGGTGACGACCAAGGCAGAGAATATCATTTCCCAGACACTGAACAGGTCAGACTGGGACGCCGACATCGATATCGTTATCGACGCGACCGCGTCGCTACGAGTGAGAAGCAAGCTTGAGGTCGTACTCAAGGACCACCCGCCGCGTGTCCCCGTCGCTGCGATCATGGTCAGCCCCACAGCGCAGTACGCCGTCGCCGTTCTCGCGCCACTCGGACACAAAGCTGGACCCCTCGACGTGCTTCGTCGTCTCGGCCTCACGGCCCTCAATCGACCTTGGCTGAGCAATTGGGCACATGCCTTCTGGACAAGCGACGCCAGCACAGCTCTCCGCCAGCCCGAACCGGGATGCTCCGATCCAACGTTCGTCGCCTCGCATGCCGACGTGGCCAGCCTTTCCGCCCGAGCACTGAATGCGTTGGCCGACCGACTAACCGAGCCCGGCGACACCGCCAGCGGCTTCCTCTTCTCCCAGTCGCCCGATCACGACCAACACGATATCCGGTATCGTCCCGACATTCGTTGGGTGGCCGACGGGATCGACTTCCGCATGTCAGCCAACGCGTGGCGGGACATGACCGGCTGGATTCACGCCGGGGCACGCGAACGGTCCGAGGAACACGAAACCGGGGGATTGCTCTTCGGCGACTTCGACGAGACCCTCGGGATAGCGTGGATCACCAACGTCAGTGGACCACCGCGGGACAGCACGTTCTCCACCAAGCTCTTCGTCTGCGGAACGGAGGGCACCAGCGACCTGTGCCAGGGCTACAAAGACCGCACACACCGCATCATGCGTTACGTTGGAACCTGGCACTCCCATCCCGTCAGCCGGGCCGAGCCCAGCGCGACGGATTACGCGGGCATCGGCACCATCTTCGCCACAGCAGACGTGGACAGCGCGCATCAGTTGATGGTAATTGTCGGACATGCCGCTGGAGAGCGACCGCAACTGGGAGCATACGCGTTCGAGAAACGCGACTTAGTCGCACACTGGACCGGAATCGAAATGGCGATCAACGTCCGCGGTGGCTTGACAACGCCACCCCCGGTAGCCGCACTCGACAAGGCCATCGGGTTGTCGCTGTCCGGAGGCGGATCACGCGCCGTTGCGTTTCATCTCGGCACTCTACGCGCGCTCGAAGACCTCAAGCTCCTTGATGAAGTAGATATAATCTCCGGTGTCTCCGGCGGATCGGTCATGACCAGTTTGTTCGGCTATACGGAAGCCCCCTTCGCCGACATCGACGGCAACGCAGTCAAGTTCCTGCGTCGCGGTTTGGTATGGCCCGCACTGAAGCAACTCCTCCACCCCACGCACGTTCTGCTGCTGTTGTGGAACTTCCTCGTTGTGACTCTGCCCACCCTAGCGACCGATTCGGTAGCATGGATCGCTAGTTTCGCCGGGTCACTCTTTCCCACACTCCGCCCCGCTGTCGACGCCGTATCACGCGTTTCCTGGCCGATCCGAAGCCGGTACTCGCGCACACACGTCATCGCCGACGCCATCGCCGACGCGGTAGGCACGCAGAACTGCGATGCGCCCACGCGCCAAGGCAAGTCGATCGTCTTCAACGCGTGCGAGCTTCGAACCGGGACCGCGTTCCGTATGAGCAACGAACGCTTCGGAAGCTGGAGATACGGTTGGGCATCCGCGAGTGAACTCCCAGTTGCCGACGCGGTGGCGGCCTCGGCTGCCTATCCTCCGTTCCTGCCGCCGTTCGAATGGATGCGGTCGTTCGAGCAACAGGGGAAAATCTCGACGGATCGCGTCATTGTGACTGACGGCGGCGTCTTCGAGAACCTCGGGGTCAGCGTGATGGAACCGGGCCGAGATTCCCTACTCAGCGCAATCGCATACAACCCCGACATCATCATCGCGAGCGACGCCGGGGCCGGGCAATTTACTGGCGAGACGATGCCGCGCAGTTGGCCGAAGCGAATGACGAAGGTTGTATCTGCGGTCATGCGGAAGGTTCAAGATGCGACGAAGGCGCGCCTCCACGATCACGCTGAGTCCGGACGCATAGACGGCTTCATCTACGCGGCTCTCGGCCAGATTGACCGTCGTGTACCTCTTAAACCCGCCAACTGGGTGGATCGCGAGGAGGTAATCCACTACCCAACTGACTTCTCAGCGATGTCGGTGGAAAACATCAGGCGGCTCTCCGCACGCGGCCAAGCAATCACACGAGCATTAGTCACTCAGTATTTGCTCAGCGACTGACAGCGCCATGGGAGGGGGTGGCCGTAGGCCACGACCCGAGCTGGGGCGCCGCCTAAGTCGAGGTTTGGGTCGCGGCCCTCAAGGAGGATCCCAGGGAGATCCGCCGAGCCGCGGCCGACGCACAGAAGATCTCCGACTTCGTACTGGCCCGAAAGCCGCAAGCGTGAAGCCGGGCGAAAGCCGGCGCGGGTGGCCCCCACCCGTGTTCCCGGCCGCATGCCGGACGGCCATCGCCGCGAGTACGATGCGCGCAACCTACATTCCGAATGTGTGATCGGCTGCGAACAGGTAGGAATAGGCGCTAACCCTCTTGGGGCCGCTGGGAACCATCTCGGAAATGACGCCAGCTGCGGTGAGCACCAAGCCGAGTGGGTCACGAGCGGCCACTGACAAGACGCTGCCTGCGATCCCGAGAGACCACGATGCCAAGTTCTTACCGAGTGTTCGTCGGGTAGATCGTTGGATGTCGTGAGCCGCATCAGCGAGTTCCTGTCGGCGTTGCAGCAACACCCTTTCTCGTTCATCGGGATTGTCGATCTCGCCCCGGCTTCTGATGGCGGACAGTAAC
>CBDANQ010000043.1:0-12373 GCA_965197725.1 Longimicrobiales bacterium | reverse complement strand
AGGAGTGCGCTCTGCGAGCGTCACGGCATCCGAGAGCCAGTTTTTGGGCGTACGCGCACTTGGCCGCGGCACTAGCTGGACAAGGGAAATCCGAACAAGCGCGGGCAGCGCTGAACACGTTGCTAGAGATGCAACTGAATTGCTCTCCTGAGTTCTTCGAGCGAGTTTGGCCAAATACAGACCGAACGTTCCTCGCCGCTTATTACGACCTTCTCCGCAAGGCCGGCCTCGACATCCCCTACGAGCCGGCAGCGGATGGCTGATGCTTATGATCGTCCGGCCTCGGGGCGCACGTTGGAGCTTCCGGAAACAGCTGGATCGGGCTTTTCGGACACGCGGCGGGGCACCACCACTTCGCCGTCCATGACCTGATCTTCGCGCATCAAGACCTCTGGTTTCCTCACACATCGGACTTGGATCGGTAGGCCGGAGATGCGCACCACATGTCGAGTCACTCGGGGGACTGGTACCCCCAGGCGCTCCCAGAACCGTGCATCGACTTCTCTGGTCACACTCCGATCGCCCGACGATCAGCGGTTCCTGACGGGACGTGCGGACCAGGGCCCCGCGTTGAGCGGCGATAGCCGAAGGTTCGTCATCGTCCTGAACTGATTCGATGAGCTTAAGCGCCTGGTGCCCAACTGACGCGTCAGATCCCCCGGGCCGCGCGTCTTCATGGCCCGTCCTAGCGACCACTGATCGAAGCTAATACGCGGACGCCGGTGTTCTGGTGGAAGCGCACTTGCCATAGCCGCCAGGCTGCAGCGAGGACGATCAACGTCAGGACCACCACCACCACCCGGTTGTACGTCAGTGCCCACTCGATCGCTGCCGTCACGTGATCAGAAAGCATCCAACCGGTACCCGTGTAGATGGCCGCCCATAGGATCAGCGAGGCGCCGTCGGCGAGGATGAAGGGAACGGTCCTGAAGCCGGCCAGTCCCGCCGCCACGGCGATGAGGTTTCCTGCCCCGGGGAGCATCTTGGCAAGCACGATGTAGGGAGTGCCCAAGCGAGAGAGCCGATTCTTTACCGTCAAGACACACGCCATCGGGTTGGACGAAAGCCCACAGGCCACGTCGATTACCCAGGGGCCTTGTCTACGGCCTATTGCATACCATCCGAGGTCGGCAAGCAAGCCCCCTACCGCCACGGACAGCATCACCTCCCAAAAGCCGAGGGTTCCAGAGGCGACCATCGCCCCACCGCCAATGAGCACCGGCACGCTGAGGATGGGCACCCCGGCGAACTCGGCGAAGCCCACGGCGGAGAACGTCCAGTAGCCGTACCTACTGAGGAAGGCATCGACGTATTCCAAAGAGGTGTTCCCCGTGTGGCGGCTCGAGTGGCGTGCTACGACGAGTGGGTCGGCTCGCCGCCGGCGCCAGACGCGTCTTCCTGCCCCTCATCGTACCCGCCCGCCGCGTGGTCCATGATCGATCGCTCAAGCCGGTGCACCGTCTCCTGGCTCACTGAATCGGCGCTCAACACCTCTCGGCCGATACGACCGATCATCGCGAGCTGAGTAGCATACCGGCGGCAGTGCTTACAGTAGAGGAGATGCAGACGCGTCATCAGCCGCGTGGACCAACTAGCGTGCGCTAGTCCGTCGCTCGCGATGAGATAGATGACGTCTCGACAGTGCTTCATGCCCTTCCCCTCAATCGTTTGTCTTCAGGCACTCGCGTAGCCGCGTTCGAGCCCGGTGCAGCAGCACTCCTAGCAGACCGTGGATCAAGTCCGGTCATCGCTGTTGTGGTAAATCAGGAGGACACGAGGGTTTTTGCAGCGAGGACGGCGATGGCGGTAGGCAAGCGGCCCGAGGCTCGGCAGGGCGAGATGTTCGTGGTGGCGAGCGAGATTCGGGCCTTGGACAACCCGTTCTACTGGGCCTTGAACGAGCTTCTGGCGAAAAGCGGGTTTGACGAGTTCGCGGAAGAGGCATGCCGTGAGTTCTACGCGGACAATCGGGGTCGGCCGGGGATTGCTCCCGGGGTGTATTTCCGAATGATGATGGTGGGCTACCTGGAAGGGATCGGCTCGGAGCGGGGCATTGCCTGGCGGTGTGGGGACTCGTTGTCGTTGCGTGAGTTTCTGGGATACGGGTGGGCGAAGAACCCGCCGGAGCATTCGACCCTGTCGAAGACGCGCAAGCGCCTGAGCGTGGAAGCGCACGCGGCGGTGTTCGGGCGGGTGCTGGAGCTGCTGAAGGGGTCGGGGTTGCTGAGCGGCAAGACGCTGGGCGTCGACTCGACGACGCTGGAGGCGAATGCGGCGATGCGCACGATCGTGCGGCGCGACGACGGGTTGGGCTACGATGAATGGCTGGAGCAGGTGGCCCGGGCGTCGGGGATCGAGACGCCGACGCGCAAGGATCTGACGACGCTGGACCGGAAGCGTCCGAAGAAGGGCTCGAACAAGGACTGGGTGCATCCGCACGACCCGGAGGCGCGGATCACGAAGATGAAGGACGGCAGGACGCGCCTGGCGCACAAGTTGGAGCAGGCGGTCGACATGGAGACCGGTGCGCTTGTGGCGGTGACGGTGCAGACGATGGACGGGGGAGATGTGGCGTCGCTGCCCAACACGCTGGACGAGGCAGAGCGGCAGCTGGAAGTAGTGCAGGTAGAGCCCGAGGAAGTGGTGGCCGACAAAGGCTACCACTCGAACAAGACCATGACGGGCGTGAAGGAGCGGGAGCTGCGCAGCTATGTGAGCGAGCCCAACCGCGGGCGCCGGAAATGGAAGAACAACCGGGACGCGCAGACGCCGACCTACGACAACCGCCGCCGGATCCGCGGCAACCGGGGGATGCGGCTGCTGCGCCAGCGCGGCGAGAAGGTGGAGCGGGGGTTTGCGCACTTGCTTGTGACCGGAGGGCTGCGTCGCGTCCACATACGGGGCCAGGAGGAGATTCGAAAACGGATGTTGATCCACGCGGCGGCCTTCAACCTCGGCCTTCTCATGCGCAAGCGGTTCGGGGTTGGAACCCCCCGTGCGTTACAGGGCCTCGCTACCGTACAAGCTGCGCTCGCAACTCAGGTTACAACCCGCGTCTCGCGCTTTTTCCGCCGTATTCGGCGCTATTTCGCCTTCCTTGGGCCGAATATCGCCTCGTCAGACCCCAAAACCCGCTTCTTGCACAACAACACAGCCCCCGCGTGTCTGCCTTCTCTCCCACCCATCATCCGCTGGGAACCTATTTCTTCCACGGACTGCTAGGTTAGTGGGCGTGACATCGAGAATCTTACAGGTCTCTGCGCTGTCGAGCTCCTCGACCTCACGAAGCACAAAGGCCATTCTCTGTTTGCTCGGGACGGTCTCCAGGCACCCCTCGATCTCCCGTCGCACCTCGGCCGCATAGACCTCTGAGTCCACAGGGGGTGGGGGTCGGACCCAGGCGCCATCCGCGTCGAACTTCTGCTCGAACACGGCGTCGATGTCCTCCGTCGCCTCTTCCCGGCCGGCTTTCCGCCTCGCCTCCGCAATCTTCCGGTAAAGGATGCCGAACAGCCAGGTCCGCACCCGCGAGCGCCCCTCGAACCGGTGCGCCGTTTCCAGAAAGGTGAGGAACGTCGACTGTACCACGTCCTCGGCGAGTTGCTCCTCCAGCCCCGCTCCTCCCGCGGCGCGGAGGATCTGCGGTAGGTAGGCATGCACCACTTCCTGAACGGCTTCAGGGTCGCGCTCGCGGATCGCGGCAGCGAGACCCGAAGGATCCTGGTCTCCGGTGCTGAGGTCGTACCGCCCCATGGCGTCAGGGAGTTGGAGTGCGGGGGGTGAGCAAGGTAATGGATCGCAACCCTCGTGCACTCACTGGCACGCGACGGAAACTACCGAGCTTCCTAGCGTTTCTGACCAGACGACGAAAAGGAGTCCTAAAATGTATAGAAGGAGAGCAACAGCTTCCCTCGGCGCGATCGCGGTTCTCGCATTGGCGGGCTGCGCCACGATGCAGGTCGAGAGGGACTACGACCAGGACGTATCGTTTGAGGAGCTTGAGACCTACACCCTGATCGAGCAGGCAGAGAGATCGACCGGGCATCCCGCCGTGAGCAGTCCCCTCGTGGATCGACGGATTCGCTCCGCCATCGAGCGCGAGCTGGATGCGATGGGGTTTCGCAGAGTGACTTCGGGTGATGCCGACTTCAAGGTTGCCGCCCACGTGGTCGCGGAGGAACGGCTCGATGCGGCGACCCTCGACCGGTACGGCTACAACAACTACGGCTACAACAACTACGGCTATCGCAACTATGGCTATCGTCGCTTCGGCTATCCGTCCTACTTCGGTTACGGGGGGTCGGGAATCATAACCCGGGACTACGTGCGCGAGTACGTCGAGGGCACGTTGATCTTGGACATCATCGACGGCAGCAAGAACGAGCTCATCTGGCGAGGCTGGGCCAGCAAGGCGCTGGCTCACGAGCCGAAGCCTGAGAAGGTCGACAAGTATGTATTCGAGGCGGTGGGGAAGATCCTGGAGGGCTTTCCTCCACAGGCGTAGATAACCTGAGCGTCCCTTCGGCTTCGTCCTCTGGAAGTGCAACTCGGAGGGCGAAGCTTGATGGGCCCTCCCAACGCTGACACCGAGCGCTGACGAACGGTCTCGACGGCGCTGACGACGTTTCCTACGGAGGAGTGGCTGTCGAGCGACGCACCCCCGCAAGATTACGATATCTTCCGTATGGCACACGCAGGGGGCACGATGAGTCACGACAAGTACGAAGGGCCCGAGGCGGGTGACGGCTCAATTCCGGCCGTGGTGTTCCTTTCGGGCAGTCGACGGGGTGAGACACTGCGTCTGAGGGGTGACACGATACGAGTGGGGACGGACCCCGATAGCGAAATCCGGATTCCGGGCGACACCGAGCCGATGCCCCTCCCCCACCACGCGACCCTCGAGCGTCGCGGTCGAACCTACGAGATCAGCAGCACGCCCGGAGCTAGCATGTGGATCAACGGGGAGCTTCTGGAGCGCCTCGTTCTGGCCTCGGGCGACGTCCTTAGAGATCGGTCGCGATGGGGCGGTTCTACGGTTCCGGTTGTACGACAGTGATAAGGTACCGTACAAGTCTCTCCCGGAGGTCCTGTCAGACTGCGCGGAAAGCGTCCGTGCCGAGCACGGAGCCCTTCGAAAGGCGAGTGCCCTCGTTACGGTGGTCCCCAGGGAACTGGCAACGAGCACGACGCGCCGTTTTAGGGCGTTGACCGTCATGGCGTTCGTGGCGATTGCCGTCGCGACCACGATCACCGCACGGCGCAGCGCGCTGATCGAGGCTCAGCTCCTCAGCCAGATCGAGCGCGTCGAGGATATCTCCTCTCTCGCGACGCGGGCTTCGGCGGTGAGCACGGAAGAATTGGGCGAGGTGCTGGCGGAGCTACGCACGACCGGCGAGCGGGTCGAGGCCCTCGAGGCCCGGAACAGCGCGACCGCCCGCGCGATCGAGAGTGCGGCGGGCGCAACGCTCTTCATCCAGGGCAGCTACTGGTTCATACAGGCGGAGAGCGGACGGCCGCTGCGCATGATCGCCGGGCCCGACGGGCGTCCCCTGCGGAATGCCCTGGGTTACCCGGCTCTGACCGTGGATGGGGACGGCCCGCCTTTCGAGGTCTTCGTGACCGGAACAGGGTTCGCCGCCTCGCCAGACGGGCTTGTGGTGACGAACCGGCACGTAGTTCTGCCCTGGGAGTTCGATGCAGCCGCCCGTGGGATCCTCGAGTCCGGATTCGTCGCTGAGTGGAGCCACTTCGTCGGATTCCTGGCGGACGGATCCGAGGCCCACGACCTCCAGCTACGTGTAGCGTCCGATGACTCCGACCTCGCCGTGGTGCAGGTGCTCGGCATCGAGGGACGCGTGCCCTTCATCGAGCTGGCCTCCGAGCCGCCGTCGCCCGGCGATCCGGTCATCGTCATGGGTTATCCGCTCGGGCTCAGAGCGCTCATGGCTCGCAGCGACCCCGACTTCATCGACGGTCTTCGGCAGGAGGGGGTCGCGGACTTCTTCGAGCAGGCCCAGCGAATCGCCGTGGCCGGGTTCATGAAACCCCTGGCCACTCGGGGCATCGTCGGCCAAGTCACAAGCGCCAACGTCGTGTACGACGCGGAAACCACGAGCGGTGGCAGCGGTGGGCCGGTGCTATCGCTGGACGGTCGCGTCGTCGCGGTCAACATGGCGATTCTGCCCGAGTTCGGCGGATCCAACCTCGGTGTACCGGTTGCAAGAGTACGCGCCTTGATCGAGCGCCTGAGGGGCGGCTGACCCGACCTCAAACCGGCTCGAGAGTGTCGAGCACCCACGGCATGAGTTCCGATATCGTCGGATGAACCAACACCGATTTCCGGTAGCTCCTACACGGCAGGCCACTGTACATGTACGCGGCGAACATGTTGATGATCTCGTCGCCACCAGGTCCGAGAATCGCCGCCCCAAGAATCAGATCGCTGTCACCGTCGACCAGGAGCTTGGCGAAGCCGAGCGTCTCGCCCATTTCCCTGGCGCGGCTGATCTGGGACATCGGCCGCGTGGCCTTCAAGACGTTGTGCCCCTTCGCGATGGCCTCCTTCTCAGTCATTCCGACTCGGCCCAGCGCAGGGTCGATGAACAGTCCGTAGACGGGGATCCGGTCCGACAATCTCCTGTTGCCACCGCGCATCTGGTCGAGAACGATTTCGGCGTCGTTGACCGAAGTGTGGGTGAACGCACCGTGGCCGTTGATGTCGCCGACAGCGAACACGCCCTCCGTGCTCGTCTGGCAATAGTCGTCGACCACGATGAAGCCCCGGTCGTCGAGCTCGATCCCGCCTGCTTCGGCGTTGAGCAGGTCCGAGTTGGGAACCCGCCCCACCGCCACGAGCAAGTAAGACCCCCTCAGCAGACGCTCCTCCCCACCCTGCGTGATGTGACCGAAACTCCATCACCGTCGGGGGCAACGTTTACCGCGTTGGAGCCCAGGCAAACTTCGATGCCCTCGAGTTCCAGAATGTCCTTCATGGACTCCGCAACATCGGCATCCTCTCGAAACACGAGCTGAGATCCCCGCCCGATGATGGTGACCTGCGCCCCGAACCGTCGGAAGATCTGAGCAAACTCGAGCGCGACGTAACTGCCGCCCAGGATGACCAGATGCTCAGGCACGTCGGTCAACTCCAGAATTCGGCCGTTGTCGAGCCACGGTACGGTGTCCAATCCCGAGATCTCGGGGACGCGCGGGCGAGCTCCGGCATTGATATAGATGCGATCGGCCGTGATGCTCTCGTCGCCGGCGCGGATCTGGTGCTCTCCGTCGAAGCGACCCCAATCCTGGAACAGCGATACGTTTTCGGCCGATGAAATCCACGATACCATCCCGGAGTTGTCCCGAATGGCGTTCATGCGGGCTCGAACCGCCGCGTAGTCGATCTCGACTCCGTTTGTCTTGACGCCGTACTCCGGTCCCCGTCGCGCCAGATGCGCGACCTTCGCGCTGGCCACGAGTGCCTTGGTCGGCGTGCAACCCGTGTTCACGCACGTGCCGCCAATGCGATCTCCCTCGATGACGGCGACCGATTCTCGGGTTGGCAGGAGGTCGCCCAGCAGGGTGCCCGTTGCCTGGCCGGTCCCTAGGATCACGTGGTGGAAATGGCGCATGACTTAGGCTCCAGGATGTGGGGTCGTCACGATACCCAATGGCCATCTGTGGAGCAAAGGATGAACATCCAGCCGTTTGCGCCCGTAGGGCAGACATGATCGACCCCGTCGTCCAAGTCACGAACCTCAAGAAACGCTACGGCTCCACCATCGCCGTGGCGGACGTCTCTCTCGAGGTGCATCGAGGGGAGATCTTCGGGTCGGCAGTTCTTCCCCGGCGCCATCGACGTGAACCTGTGGCGCTTCACCGTGGCGCTCCTGCTGGGGATCGCTGAGCATCCTGTCGGTGGGCTTCGTGATCTCGAGCATCGTGCCGACCGCCCGCTTCGCGCCGCCTCTCGGCAGTATCCTTCTCTATCCGATGGTCGCCGTTTCCGGCCTGTTCTTTTCGATCGACGCGCTGCCGACTGGCTGGCGAGTGTTCGCGAATATGCTCCCGACGACACACGCGGTGGCGCTCATGCAGGGGATATGGGATGGCGCCGGTTGGGGGGCGCAATGGGTGAACGGGTTGGGCCTGGTGGCCGTCTTCGTGGTGTGCAGTGCGGTGTCGACTAGAGTGTTTCGCTGGCAGTGATGACGATCGATCTGAATGCTCATGGCGAGGAGGTGCGCTCCCCGCTACCCCCCTGACGAAATCGTCAGCGAGAACCCGTCTGGATCCACCAAGTCGAACGCGCGTGCACCCCACGGCATGTCGGCGGGCTCGCTCGCGAGCTCACCACCCCGCGACTTGATCCCCACGGCCACATCGTCCACGTCCTGCGTGGTGCTCAAGTGGAGCCGTAGCCCCTGCCCCTTCACGCGGTCCCGACCCTTCGCCCAGTCGTCCTTCGAGAGCATCAGTCGCGTCACACCCGCAACGAGCGCCGCGCCCCGCACCTCCCCCTCGTGCTCGAACTTCTCCGCGATCGTGAAGCCGACGACGTCGCAGTACCAGGACAAGCTCGCCTGGAGGTCGTTCACGGTAAGCCCGGGAGCGATGGAGCTGAGTCGGAGAGTCTTGGGTCCGTCGCTCCGGCGTTCCTGCGTGGGAAGCTGTGTTTCGTCGCTCATATTCTCTCCAAGGAGTCAGAATCGTCCGCGACTGCTTAGGTCCACCGATCAAGGTAGGTAGACCCAACGATCCATGCCAAGGATGGCCGGACCTCGAGTGTCCAGGCGGTTGGTCACCGCCACGATTCTTGGCGCCGGCCCAGCGTGGCCGATGGGGGGAGACACGCTCGATGTGACCGGGGAGCTGTCTGGAGTCGGGGGCAACTAGCGCGCCATCCGCCCTCGAGCCATGCGGTCGAGCAGCGGCTGGGGCAGAAGTCTCAGAACGGCCGCCAGCACGCGTATCAGCGGTGGCGCATAGAGAACGGTCGCTCCGGGGCGGCCCACGGCGCGGGCTACGCGGGCGGCGATCTCGTGCGGCGTGCTCGCCAGCGGAGCGCTCGCCATGCCCTCGGTCAGGCGCGTGCGCACGAAGCCGAGCCTCACCGTGAGCACACCTACTCCGCGCTCCTCGAGGGCACCCCCGAGTCCACGAGCGAAGGCGTCGAGACCGGCCTTCCCCGCACCGTACGTGAAGTTGTCCCGGCGGGGCCGGAGCGCGGCAATCGTGGATAGCACTACCAGCGTGCCCCGCCCTCTCTCGGCCATCTGATTGGCGAGCGGGACCATGGCTGAAACCGTGCCCGTCAGGTTGGTCTGAAGCGATCGAGCCGCCTCGGCGCCGGACCGCTCGGACGCGAGTTGGTCCGGCAGAACGCCGTGCGCGAGTATCACGACGTCGAATGGTCCGTGCTCATCGTGAAGCGCCGTCGCCCACGCGTCATGGGTTTCGGTCTCCAGGGCGTCGAAGTCGACGACGGAGACGCTCGCCACTTGCTCCGAGAGATCACGCGCCGCCTGGTCACGGCTGCCCCCGGGCCGGCCCGCGAGCACCACGCCGCTCAGCTCCGGATGTCGGCCTCGGAGCGCACGCACAATCGCCCGCCCGATCTCGGATCCGCCGCCTACGACCAGTACGCGCTCGACGGCGTCAGGATTCGCCATCGGGGCTACCGGCTCAATCCGAGTCGACGACCCAGGTCCGTGGACAGCCGACCATCCGGGTCGAGCCGATCGCGCACCGCCCTCCACTCCTCCAATCGCGGATACATCTCGGTGAACACATCTCGCGGTAGTCGCGCATCCTTTGCCAGGTAGACGCGGCCACCCGCGCTCAGCACCTCCCGATCACACTCGCTGAGCAGATCGTGCAGTGCACGGCCGGCGCAGGGCAGGTCGACGGCCAGGGTCCACCCCTCCAAGGGAAAGGACAAGGGCCCCAGGCTCGACGGGCCCATCTTCTTGAGCACCGCCAGGAACGTAGGCACCGGAGACCTCCGGAGCTGCTGGACGATGGTCGCCAACGCCTGTTCGGCTCCCAGCGGGACCACGAACTGGTACTGCTGGAAGCCCCGGCTTCCGTACAGTCGGTTCCAGTTACGAACGCCGTCCAAGGGAAAGAAGTAGCTCTCGATGGACTCGATCCGTTCACCGGTCTTGGCAGCGGCTCGGCGGTACCACAGCTCATTGAAGAGCGATCCGGTCAAGCTCGTCAGCAAGCCGTTGGGTGCGGTTTCGGGCACCTCGAACCCGGATCGCTTGGCTAGACCATTCGGCGCCCCGTCGCCAAGGTCTGCCACCTCGGCGTGACGGCCTTCGATCAGGACACCGCGCAGCGGAGCCCGCCGCCGAACGAGCAGGTCCACCCAAGCGACCGAGTACGGAAACCCGGTGTTCGCGCCGGCGAGTCGATCCAGCAGCGTGTCGAGGTCGCTCGTCGGAGTCCGTTTCACCACCATCGCACCGGTCGACACCGGTATGAGCTGCAACTCGATTTCTGTTAGTAATCCCGTGAGCCCCATCCCGCCGGAAGACGCCCAGAAGTAGTCGGGTTCCCGCTCGGGGGCTATCCACCCAGCCCAAGCCGGCGCCACGAGACGCGCGCCCGTGACGTGCGCGGAAAGCGTGCCCACCTCGTGATGGTTCTTCCCGTGAATGTCCGTGGCTAAGGCGCCGCCGACCGTGACAGAGGCGGTCCCAGGAACAACGGGGCAAAACCAATCGTCGCCCAACACAGTGGCGAGCAGCGTACGTAGGTCGATGCCTGCGCCCACTCGGATTCGCCCTGTCGAGAAGTCGAAGTCGAAGACGGCGTCGAGCGCCGTGAGATCGATCACGCCGCCACCCTCGTTCCCGGCGGCGTCTCCGTACGAACGCCCGAGTCCTCGCGCGGCGACCGTACTGACCGAGTCGTCACCGAGCAGGTCAGCCACCTCCTCGGATGACCTGGGTGTTGCGCTACGGGCCCTGCTGTACGAGTCCCGACCCCATCCACTCATCCGGACGGGGCGACTCCACGCGTCAGCCACCGGAAAAGCCGTATACGCCGAGCGTGAACACGACGACCCACGAGATCACATAGCTCAGCAGCATGCCGTCCTGCCGTAGGATCTTGTCCGGCTGCTCGCCGGATCCGGCCGCCGCGACCTGCGAATACCGGAAGAGGCAAAGCGCGAACGGGATCGCCGACACGAGCGCCCACGGCTCCGACGCGACTCGTGAATCGCCGGTGAAGGTCCAGAGCAGGTATCCGATCAACGCCACTGAGAGCGTCGACGAACGAATGAGGTCGAGCAGCTCCTTGCTGTACTCGCTCAAGACCGGGCGGGAGTGACCCTCACCCGAGTGAGAGAGCTCAGCGGCCCGCTTGCTCGCGACCACGTGGAGCGACACGGTGCTGATCACGATCAAGAACCAGGGGGAGGCCGGCACGCTCGCGGCCTCGGCACCCGCGAGCGCGCGCAGCACGTAACCCGACGACACGCTGAACAGCTCCAAGATCACGACCTGCTTGAGCCCGAGGCTGTACGCGGCGTTGATCGTCAGATAGGCGGTGAGGACCAGGGCGAGGTCGTCGTGCCCGGTCGCGAGCGGCAAAGCGATCGCGCCTGCCAGCAGCAGCGCTGCGACGAAGAGGGCTGGCCCAACCCCCAGGACGCCACTGGCCACGGGGCGGCCGCGCTTCTCTTCATGCTCGCGGTCGCGTTTCCGGTCCCGAACGTCGTTGAACAGGTAGCTGCACGACGATGCCAGCACGAACGCCACCAGCGCGATACCTGAATCCCGCCAGCCCGAGCCACTCGACAACGCTCCCGCAGCACCGGGCGCCGCGAACACCAGCAGGTTGCGCGGCCACAGCGACGGGCGAGCGGAGCGTAGCAGAGGTCCAACGAGTCCGTTCTCGCTCATGGAGCTCCGGGCGTTCGGTCAGTTCAGCAGTCCACGTGAACCTGAAAGCTCTCACTCCTCCAACGAGTTAGCCAATTAGAAGTAGGTCGCGAAGCCCACCTGGAAGCCTGCCGTTCTCACCGTCGGGTTCCCCACGAAGTCGTGAGCCCAGTGATAGCGGTAGTTCGCCCGGAACACGGTGCCCGGCGTGGGCCGGAAGCTCAGGCCCGGAACCACCGCGGCCACGTCGTCACGGATCGACAGCCCCGTCGAGCTGAAGGTGCCCCTGTTGTAGTCCACGCGCTCGAATCTCAGGCCCAGACTCAACTTCGCGTCGTCGTACCCACTCAGGGTCGGCCTCCACACCGGCGCGACGATGTCCACGTGTCCGCCCCACTGGCGGTCCCCAAAGATCTCCGCCATGCCATCAGGCACGTCGATCGTGGCGTACGCGAGCTCGCCACGGATGTCGACCTTGCCGA
>CBDANQ010000042.1:0-7906 GCA_965197725.1 Longimicrobiales bacterium | reverse complement strand
GCATCCCGAGCGTGAAGTCTACGGCCGGTGTGTCGGACGGGATATCCTCCTGGAAGCTCACGTCCCAACGCCACGCCACGCCCAATTGACCAGTGAGGCCGAAGACGAGGTTGGTGGGGGGACTGTCCAGTTCGCGGTGCCTGAAGCCCTTCATCACAGGTGGCGTACCGCTCACGGTTCGCGTTTCCGAGGCTGAATTTCCTGTGCCACCACGAGATGAAGGAGTCGAGCACGCCTCTGCCGGTCGTCTCGAACGTCAGGCGTGCCCCGATCTCGAGTCCCTCGATCACGCCGTATCGCACCGTGGTGCTCGAAAGCAGTCGCTCCATGTCCATGAAGAGCTCGTGCGTGTCGGCTGAGTCCTGCTCGAAGATGTTCGAGAATCCGAGCCAGACGTCGGTGCTGAACACGCCCGGTGCGAGCGTAACCGCTCGTTCCGTCATCGGCGTATAGGAAATCCGCTGGAGTGGTCCTCCTTCCTCGGACGTCAGCGGCCCGAAAGCGGTGACCTGCGCCACGATCGGTGGCGCGAAGAGCAGGCCGAGGACCGCTGCCGCGACAGAGCACGCGGCGGAGCGCGCGCTCACCCTGCCCCTTCTCATTGTCATGCAGCCGATCTTCTCATTGTCATGTAGCCGATCTTCTCATTGTCATGTAGCCGATCTTCGTAGCCTTGGATGCAAAGGGCCAGGCCGGCGCGCAACCGTCGGGCATCGAGATCCAGTAAGCGATAATCCGCCGAGGTGGCTGAGCAGAGCCTGCAAATCCGCGCGGTGAGCGGGGACGCGTCACCGCGGCGGCGCACCCCCTTTTTCGCTTGTGACCGGTCCAGTTGCGCTTGCGACCGGTCCACAGAAACGGCTTGCCCGAAAGCACTCGCGGGGCGGAGAAGACTAGCGTATAATGCCGTGATGGTGGGAGGTGCCGGGTCTCTCCTGGAGCCTTCGTAATACCCTCTGCCAGGATGTAGTTCGATGGGCGACGCTGAATCCGTGGGCTTGCTGGAGAAGAAATACTCCAGACGGTCCTTCATTAAGGGCGTGATCGCTGTTGGCGCGACCGCCTCCTCCACCGGATACTTACTGGGTGGTCCGCTCGCTCTGGGCGCGCAGTCGATGCCTGGCTCGACCGAACGACTCATCACGCTCAACATCAACGGCCAGGATCGTCGGGTCGACGTTCTCCCCAACGAGACGTTGGCGATGACCCTCCGGTACCGGCTCAACATGACCGGCACGAAGCTCGGGTGTGACCGAGCCGAATGCGGCGCCTGTACGGTTCTGATCGACGGGGTCAACCACTACAGCTGCTCGATGCTCACGCATCAGGTGCGCGGGCAGGCGGTCACCACCATCGAGGGCCTCGAGAACCCGGACACGGGCGAGCTGAGCATCGTGCAGCAAGCGGTGCTCGAAGAGGGTGGATTCCAATGTGCTTTCTGCGCTCCGGGCTTCATCATGAGCATGGAAGCGATGATTCGGGTGAATCCGAACCCGACCCGCGAGGAAGCGGCGCACGCACTCTCCGGCAACCTCTGCAGGTGCGCCGACTACGACAAGATTCTCACCTGCGCGATGCGAGCTGCTGAGCTCGCACGCAGAGTTTAGGAGAGCGACATGGCTGAGAAACTGATCGGAACCGATATAGCACCGCCGGACCTGGTCGCGAAGATCACGGGTCGAGCCCGCTACTCCGAAGACTTCCGCCCGGACGGGATGGTGTTCGCCAAGCTCCTTCTGAGCCCGATGCCGCACGGTCGCGTGCGGGGCGTGGATGCGAGCCGCGCGCTCGCGATGGAGGGAGTCATCGATATTCTCCGCGCCGAGGAGGTGCCGCAACGAGAGGGCCCCAGGGAGGCGTGCCTGACCGACGAGCCGCACTACGAGGGTGAGCCGGTGCTCGCGGTGGCGGCGGTCACGGAAGAGATCGCCGCCGCGGCGATCGAAGCGATCGACGTCGACTTCGAGCCGTTGCCGTTCGTATTGGACCCGCTCGACAGCTTGCGACCCGGTGGTCCGACGGCCTACTCCGACGGCAACCACTTCGCGCTGCTGCCCGACGCGGAGCCGGGTGACCCTGCGGCCTGGACCGACTTCAAGTGGACCGACGCGGATTTCGCGGAGATCCACGCCGGTCGCATGCCGAACGCCGAGTCGTTGGTCGAGTGGAGCAAGGGCGACGTGGACGCGGCGTTCGCCGGGGCGGACCTGATCGTCGAGGACCTCATCGTCCACCAGTCGGTGACGCATCACCCGATGGAGCCGCGCACCAACATGGCGTACTGGGAGAACGGAAAGCTTTACGCCCACGTGTCGACACAGTCCACGCAGCGTACGAAGGGTGCGATGGCCGGTGCCCTCGGCATCGATCCCGAGGACGTGGTCCTTATCGCCGAGTACTGCGGCGGTGGCTTCGGGTCGAAGATCGCAGGCACGACGGTCATGCAGATTCCGGCAATCTTCTCGCGTAAGATCAACCGGCCGGTCATGCTGCGCATCACGCGCTACGAAGAGAACTATGTAGGGCGCGCCCGCCCTGGATTCCAGAGCTGGGTCAAGATGGCCTTTCGCAACGACGGGAAGTGCACGGGCGTCGATCTCTTCATCGTCGAGGAGGGCGGCGCGTATGGCTCAGGGGACAATGGGACGGCAGGCGCGATCGCCGACCTGATATACACTCCTCAGAACATGCGCTTTCGCGCGGTGGCGATGCTGACGAACACTCCGCCCAAGGCCGCACAGAGGGGTCCGGGTGGGGCGCAGATCGTCTCCATGCTCGAACCGATCTTGGCGAAGGCGGGTCGGGAGCTCGGTATAGATCGGCTCCAGATGCGCCTGATCAATGCGCCGGATGCGGACGTGGCGTTCGGTCCGCGCGGTACCACGCTCACGAGCGTGCACGCCAAGGAAGCGCTCGAGAGGGGCGCCGAGCTCTTCGACTGGGCCGGCAAGCAGGAGCTCTCAGGCCGGCGCGAAGGCGCCAAGGTCACCGGCATCGGAGTCGCCCTCTCGCCGTACACGGCGGGGGGGATCGACTACGACGGGCTCATGCTCATCCGCCCGGACGGGAAGCTCTACGTTCATCAGGGCATCGGAAACCTCGGTACGCACTCCATTGCCGACACTGCGCGTCCGGCCGCGGAGATTCTCGGTCTCAATTGGGACCAGGTCGAGATCGTGTGGGGTGACTCGAGCCGTGGCATGCCGCGCAGCAGCGTTCAGGCGGGCAGTCAAACGACGCTCGCGCACACACGCGCCAACCACGCGGCAGCTACGGATGCCGCGCGCAAGATCCGCCAGATCGCGGCGCAAAGCCTCGGCGGTTCGCCGAACGACTACGTGCTCGACAACGGCCGCGTTTTCCGGCGCGGCGGCGGTGCTGGAATGTCGTTCGCGCAGGTCGCGGAACGCGCCATCCGGATGGGTGGCGAATACGACGGCCACGAGCTCCCAGAGGACATTCACCGGGAAACGGTGCCCGCGGCGCAGATGCTCGCCGGCGAAGGCCTCATGGGCGTCGCGAAGGACAACTACGGCCGCACTGGCAGAACCTACTCGTTCGTCGCCGGCTTCGCGCTCGTGGAACTCGACGTCGAGACCGGCGTCGTGGACATCAAGGAGTTTGTCGGTGTGACCGACTGCGGAACGGTAATCCACCCTCGCGGTCTTGCGGCTCAGCTCTTCGGGGGGTGTATTCAGGGTATGGGAATGGCGATGACCCAGCGCTGGGTCTTCGACCCGCAGTACGGTGTGCCGTTCGCGAACCGACTCTACACCGCGCGGCCTCCGGGCTTTCTCGACGTCCCGCTGGATATGAAGTGGGACGCGGTCGGTATCGCCGACCCGCAGACGCCCGTGGGCGCCAAGGGCATCGGCGAACCGCCTGTCGGTGCGGGCGCTGGGGCGCTCACGACGGCGATCGCTGACGCAATGGGTGGGCGGTGCCTGTGCCGCACGCCACTGACGCCCGATATCATCCTCGCGGAGCTCGAAGGACGCGACCCCGCGTTCGGCCGCCTCGATCAGCACGTCGGCTAGGGAGAAGAACCATGGCGATCATCAAGGACATGATTCCGGCCTTCGACCTCTTCCAGCCGACGACGGTGGACGATGCGTTGGCCTTGTTGGATGAGCACCGTGGCGAGGCGTGGGTCCTCGCGGGCGGGCTCGACTCGTACGACTGGTTCAAAGACCGCATCAAGCGCCCGAAAGTGGTGGTCGACCTCGGTGGAATCGAGGAGCTCCGGGGCATCAGAGAGGCTCAGGGCGGTCTCGAGATCGGGTCGATGACGACGCTCACTGAGATCGTGAACCACCAGCGGATTCGTTCCGAGTACTCGTTGCTCGCAACCGCCGCCGAGCACGTGGCGACGCCGCAGATCCGCAACCAGGGGACACTGGGTGGCAACATCTCCCAGGATACCCGTTGCTGGTATTACCGAAGCGGGTGGCCATGCTACCGTGCGGGTGGCAACATCTGCTACGCGTCGGCTCCCAGGGCAATGAACCGTGAGCACGCCATCCTGGGGACCAGCCGCTGCGTAGCGGTGAACCCTTCGGATACCGCGCCCGCACTGATCGCGCTGGACGCGAAGATGATCGTGCGCAACGGCGGGTCACCGCGAGTGCACGACGCGGAGGACTTTTTCATCGGGCCGTCGATCGACATCACGCGCATGACGGTCGTGAAGTCCGACGATCTACTGACGGCCATCCACGTGCCGGCCGTATGGGCGAACGCGCACTTCTACTACGAGAAGGTGCGGGACCGCGGCTCCTGGGACTTCCAACTCGTGAGTGTAGCCGCGGCGTTCCAGGTCTCCGGTGGCACGATCAGCGACGCGCGCATCGCGGTGGGCGGTGTCGCTCCGTACCCCGTGCGGCTCGACGCCGTCGAGCGGCTCGTGGCCGGTACTTCGGGCGGTGAGAGCGTCGCGAACGAGGCGGGTGAGCTCTCCGTCCAGGGTGCGCGCGCACTGCGGCACAACGACTACAAGATCCCAATGATGAGGAACTTGGTCCGTCGCGCCGTCAGGAGCGTAGCGTAATGGAACTCTGGCGCAGAGCCGCGAACCCGTGGGGCCAGGACGTGCTCATCGGAGTGTCCTGGGACCTCATGTACGCCGCGATCATCGTCGCGGCTGTCTACCTCATCGGACATGCGGTGTGGATCAAGACCCGGCCGGCGGAAGAGCACGTGGACACCGCGGACGTGCCCGCGGGCCTTCCGGAGCGGATCCAGCGCCACTCGTTGGCCTCCCGCGTATTCCACTGGACGATGTCCGCGTCGATGCTTGTGCTGCTTGTTACCGCGTTCGTGCCGGTGCTCGGACTCCAATTTCCGTGGGTGACGATTCACTGGATCGCCGGCGTGGTGCTGACCGCGACCATCGTCTACCACGTCATCCACTCGATCGGCTGGCAGGACTTCTGGGCGATGTTCCAGATCGGATTCGACGAGAGCATCGCATTTCTCAAACACATCTTGTCGGCAAAATCCCCGGCTCCGAAGGCGGGCAAGTATCCGTTCGACCATCGCATGTTCCACCACGTGATCGTGGTCGTGGGGCTGGGCGTGATCGTTACGGGATTGCTCATGTTCGTTCGGATCGAGACGCCGCTCTGGAACCCGAACCCGTATTTGCTTGCTGACGGTACGTGGGGCGTGGTTTATGTGGTGCACGGCCTGTGCGGCGTATTACTCATCTTCTTCACCGCGGCGCACATCTATTTCGCGCTGCGGCCGGAGAAGTGGTGGATCACGTGGTCCATGATCCGGGGCTGGGTCGACCGCGAACACTACCTGGCGCACCACGACCCGGCGAAGTGGGTCGTGACCGGGGGGACTCCTCCTGTCGTGACCGGTGGGACTCCTCCCGCTGCGAGCGGCGCCGTTACAGACGCCTCCGTCGGCGCGCCTCGCGAAGCCGAATAGCGAGGTGGGGGGTGGGCTCCTCCCGCCGCGCACCTTCTTCCCTTCCTCAGGAGTAGCCGTGTCCTCGCTTCGCGACGACGTGAAGGGCCGTATCGACGCCGTCGAAGAGAGCTACGAGTTCTTTCTCGCCTTCGCGGCGCAGGGATTGACCAGCGACCAGGGCTCCAAGACCGGCGGTCAGTTGCGGGGCTTTCTGAAGAAGTGCGAGGGAGCGTTGGACGGACTCGCGGGCGCGATGCGGGGACTGGTAGCGGAGGAATCGCTCGATCCGGCGACGACATGGGCGGAGGTGGTGGACGTCGTGGAGCGCGACGCATCTGACGCCCTGTCGGTGCTCCGGCTCGTGGCCGCTCAGTCCTCGGTAAGCTCGCAGCTCATCGACAACCTCAACGCGAACATCCATTTCCGTGCGCTACTGACGGATCTCTTCCTGGTGGATGAGCTGATAGGGGCCTGACGCGACCGTGACCGCGTTGCTGGTGATATCGGCCGTCTTGCTGGTCGGATCGAGTCTGCTCAAGCTGCGTGCCGCGGAGCGAGCGAAGCTTGGGATTCACTTTCCTTCCGTCCTCGAGCTGCTCGCTGGCCTCGGGATCGGGGCGTCGATGCTGGGCGGCGGACCCAACGTGGACGTCGGATTCCGCTTAGTGCTCGGCGCGGTGGCGCTGGTGCTCGTGTCCTCGGTGAACATGGGCATGAAGCTTTCGGCGCGGCGACGCGAGAGTGATGAGTCGGAGGGGGGTAGGCTCTTCACATACGTGAAGTACCTTTCCCACCAGTCGTCGCAGGACGAGCCACCTCCACTCCCCTGAACCCCTGTTCATGACCGCTACTAGCAGGTACGTGCCACTTGCTCGACCGACTCCCGTCCTCCTAGCTTTCACATAGGGAAGGACCGGCCGCTCCGGTCCCTCCCGGACCCCGCATGGGGTTCGCGGTGGCCCGACCGGCTTTCGAGCTGGGGCAGCGTAGGGAAGAGGCTCTTCCTGGCCGGCGTCCCACCTGAGCGGACTTCCAACACACAGCGAACTGGCAGCTCGCCCTCCTTCGGGTTGGCAGAGTCGTCGCCGTGGCTTTTGCTCGCGCTTGAGTATTGTGTCGGAGGGAGGAGCGCAGTCCATGCGTGCGCGTTTCCGGATTCGGAAGCAAGATGGTGGAGAGCTGACCCCAGGCAGCCTCGAAGCCTTCACCCGGCTCGTGAGGTCGGGAGAGATCGAAGAGCTCGATCTCATCTATGATGCGCTCACTGGTGAGTGGGCGCCCGCTAGGGCACATCCCGTGTACCGGACGGCCCTGGACGGCTTGCATCTCGACGAGGACCTCGGTCTGTCCCTAGCGCCACCAGAGCCGGAGCCGAGCCTCGAGGATGCGGCCCGGGCGTTCATCGACCAGATGGAGGAGGAACGTCGGGTCGACGCTGATCGTCCTGCGCAGTCGCCTGACGTTGTGTTGCTCGATCGTCGGGCAGTCGACTTGAGCCGAGACGACCGACCGGAACCCCCGGTGCTCGCTCCGAAGACAGCGGAGCCCCAACGCCCGCGTCTTCGGCCGAAGCCGGGGCCTCAGCGTGGCCCGATGCTGCTGATGGTCCTTGGATCTTCGCTCCTGGTGGCGACGCTGGTCGCGTCCCTTCGCACGAGGGCTTCCTCGCGCGAGGCGTGGTCCACGGGGGTCGTGATGAGCGTGAACGCGGTCCGGGCGCTGCCGGCGCTCGAAAGAGAGACGCGGCGGCGTGCGGTCGAGACGATGCAGGCGAGGGCTCGAGCGTTGATGGGGGAGGTCCAGGCCGGTGCGATTCCTGAAGGCTGGCTCGACGGGAGATACCTCTCGAATGCCGCCGAGTATGAGGACGTTCGGGACGCCTGGCATGCGTACCATGCATTCGTACGGGAGCTGCGAACCCGGGAGAGTCGCCTGCATCGGGTCGCATCCCTGAGGGCACTCGACGCCGAGAGCGTGGGCGGTGCTTTGC
>CBDANQ010000041.1:0-16824 GCA_965197725.1 Longimicrobiales bacterium | reverse complement strand
TGCCTTGCCCGATTGCTTCGGGCCCGCCACACCTTCGGCGCTCATCTCGAGTACCGCCTCGATCGTCGCTCGGCCCATCACCTGGACGACTTCGTCGATCGCGAGCTCCGTGTGCTCTACGAGCTCGACCATCGGCAGCAGGAACTGGCCTTCTCGCTTCACGAACTCAGCCATCGCACGCCTGTCCGTGTCACTCGCTACTTCGTACGTTCTCTTCATCGTGGTGGCTCCGTTTTTGGGTTTTTAGCGCACCCGATCCTATCGGTGTCAACGGCCATCGAAAGCTGCACAGGTCTGGCCATCGAAAATTGCACACTTGGCGGAGGTGACGAGCCTCTAGTTCGTCGTTTTCTCCTTTGCTCTTGCTCTCTTTCTCTTCGGGGGTGAAGGGCTCGACTCCGCAGGAGGCGAGTGGAGGATCTTGGAGAGGTCGGTGTGCTTGCGCATCCGGTAGCTGCTGCCGCGGATGTTGACGATATGGCAGTGATGCAGCAGGCGATCGATGAGCGCAGCGGCCATGACCTCGTCGCCCAAGATCTGGCCCCACTCCTCGAAGCCTTTATTGGAGGTCAGCACAGTGGATGCGCGCTCATAGCGCCGGTTGATGAGTTGGAAGAAGAGCATTGCGCCGGTCTGGCTGACCGGCAGGTAGCCGATCTCGTCGATGACCAGGAGCGAAGGATAGGTGAGGATCTTGAGGCGGCGTCCCAGCTGGCCGGTGGTCTTGGCTTCTTCGAGCGAGGTGATGAGGTCGGCCAGAGCGCCGTAGTAGACTCTGCGCCCGCTCTGAGCCGCGGCAATGGCGAGGCTGATCGCGAGATGCGTCTTGCCGACGCCCGGAGGGCCGAGGAAGATCACGTTCTCCTTACGCTCCAAGAAGCCGAGCTCGTGGAGCGAGTCGATCTGCTCGCGCTTGATCGAGGGCTGGAAGCTGAAGTCGAAGTCGTCGAGGGTCTTGATGCCCGGTAGCCGGCTCGAGCGCATCGCAGCCTGAAGGCGGCGGTTGTTGCGCAGCGTGATCTGGGCACCGAGGAGTTGCTCGATGGCCTCCGAGGCCGTCACGCCTCCGCCATCGACCCCGGTGAGGACGTCGTCGATGGCCTCCAGCGCACCGGGCATCTTGAGATCGGCGAGCTGGGCTCGGATCCGGTCACGGCGAGAGCGAGCGGCAGCCTTCATCGGTCCCCTCCCGCGATCTGGGCATAGGCCGTGAGGGGACGTCGCTCGACGTGGATGGCCGGCAAGGACGTCGTGCCGGGTGAGGAGCGATCCGGAGGCAGGACGAGGGGGTGATACGGGCGAGTCGCCAAGGGCTCGAGGAGCAGTCGTTCACGCTCGAAGCGATCGAGGGGCCGCTCCTTCAGCGTTCCGTGGCTGCGCACATTGGCTTCCGTCTCAAGCCAATGAAGGGCCTGCGCGTTGAGATCGTCGTCCGACGTGAAGGTGCGCCCGTAGAAGAAGCTCTCCCTGAGGTAGCGGATCGGCCGCTCCACCTTGCCCTTGGTCTGAGCCCGATAGGGTCGGCACGCTCGGATCCTGAAGTTCCAGTGGTAGGCGTAGCGCATGAACTCCGGGTTCTCGACGAGGGCACCATCGTCGTATCGACCGTCCTCGATGACGACCGCCTTCATTTGGTCGAACAGAAGCTCTGAGGGCACGCCGCCGAAGTAGGAAAACGAAGACTCCAGGCCATGCATCAGGGCCTTCATGGTCTGCCGGGTGTAGAACTGAACCCACAGCAGCCTCGAGTAGCCCAGCACGACGATTAGTGCGTAACGCTTGCCCCACGGTAGCCGGAAGTGGGCGAAGTCCACCTGGCCCTGACGCCCAGGCGCCGTCTCGAAGCGCACGACCGGCTCCTCTGGGGGTCGAGGCCGGACCTTGCGTACATAGCGCTTCACTTGGTTGTAACTGCCCGGGTAGCCAGCGGCCCGGACCTCCTTGAAGAGCCGTACAGCCGTGAGCTTCGGGTACTCCTTGAGACGCGTGTCGATCAACGGCTTGTACGGATCCAGCTTCGACGGCATCAGACATCTCGGACCGTACCCGACACGCTCTTCGTCCAACTCCCGGTCCAGTTGACCGGTCTCTATCCAGTGGTACACGGTACGGCGACTGACCCCCAGATCCCGGGCGATCACCGCCTTGTTCATCCCCTGCTCGAGGTAATGACGGAGCAGCACGCGCTTCTCCCTTCCGATCATTGCACCTCCACGTTCTCGGTGGAGGCGCCAAGTGAGTGGATCGGCCGGAAGATCGCTCGGGGTGGTGCCTACATCCCCACTCTCCCGCCCGCTAGGTCAAAGCGCCAAGTGTGCAATTTTCGATGGCCACATGTGTGCAATATTGGAAGGCCGCTAACATCGGATCGGGCACCCTCGGAGCCACCACTTTTCTTTTCCCTCTTCAGGGACCTTCAACTACGGCTGGGTCAGCTTCATAGGAACTACTACCGGCCTATCGACGGGGAGGCGGGGTAGGTCGGGGTGTGTCGTGGGACGCGGAGGATGGGCGGCGGGGTCGGGCCGATAGCGGTCGCCGAGCGAGGCGAGGCCAGGGCTCGGATGATGGAGAGGGACGTGAGGATGTTCAGACGGGCGGAAGGGTGTGGCCGAATGGCTCAGCTTGTCCGGGCAGACATCGGGAGGTGGACCCTCAAGGGTCGAACTCGTCGGGCAGCGACTGATCGAACACGAAGTCTGGTACGAAGTGGAAGTGCGCGTTGAGGCCGGAGCCGAAACGGTGAAGGAAGGTGAGAGCTCCGAGCTGAGCGTCGCGGGGTGCACCCGGGCTCGTACGGCACAGGGTGGTGCGGACGGCTCGGATGAACATCTGCAGGACGGCGCCGGCGATGTCTGGGTTGTGGTGCAGGAAGGGACGCAACCGCTTCGGCAGGCTCAGCACCCACTGGCGGACGGGAAGGTGGGGCAGCACGTGATCCGTGATGTGGGCGGCGACCTCGGCCATGCGCCGTGTGTTGCATGAGGGGCAGATGCCACGGCCTTTGCATGAAAACGCGAGCAGCCGTTCGTGGCCGCAGTCCTCACACTTTAGCCGAGCGAACCCGTGGGCGAGGATGCCGCATCGTAGGTACGCGCTTAGGTCCTTCTCCACCCACGAGGGGACACCATAGCCCATGGGGTCGGTCTCGGTGGCCTGGGCGAGGAACGTCTCGAGATGGTACTGGACCACCGGATAGAGTGCTGTAGCAGTGGGCCGGCGCGGTCGGTAGACGTGCCGGGAGCTGGCCCAGTCTGGTGCACACTTCGGGTGGTGTCGGTATCGAGGGAGCCGTTGCACCGGGGTCGCCATCCCGGAGCGTGCATCGATTCACGGAGCGCCACCATGCTCGAACGGGTCCCGTCGGCGACCGCGGCTGCTAGGCGCGCGTACGTCGTCCCCGGGAAGCCCGCCAATGGCTTCCAGAGCGATGAAAGCGGCAACCGAGACCTGAAGATCCCCGGGCTACGCGTCTTCGTGGAACGAGTGGTGATCGCCCGCATCCCACAGCGCGCACCGGCAGACGTATGTAACGATATGAAGCATACGTATACCGGCTAGAAAGCCATGTGTTGGGTAGGCTGCGTGGCACTCATCTGACGGACCCGGAAAGGGACTCCCGGGCGCCGACGGGCGCCCGGGGTCTTCTCGCCGGCGGGCCTAGTTGAACTCTCTTCGCCCCCCGCTAGATTCCGCGCCATCATGGCAAGCTCAGCTTTCTCGAGACTTCCCGGCTTTCGCGACTTTCCTCCGGAAGACATCGCCCTCCGGTCTCTGATTTTCGAAGCGTGGCGCCGGACCTCACGGCGCTACGGCTTTTCGGAGTATGACGGTCCGCCGCTCGAACCTCTCGATCTTTACGTGGAGAAGAGCGGGCCGGAGATCGTCGGGCAGTTGTACAACTTCGTCGACAAGGGCGACCGCGACGTGACGCTTCGCCCCGAAATGACGCCCTCCTTGGCTCGGATCCTCGGGGACCGCAGCCGTGGCATGAGCAAGCCGATCCGGTGGTTCAGTATCCCTCAACTCTTCAGGTACGAGCGGCAGCAGCGTGGACGTCTGAAGGAGCACTTCCAGTGGAACGTCGACATCATCGGTGAGTCCGGCGTCGCCGCGGACGTGGAGGTGGTCGCCCTCGGCATCGACGGGTTGCGAGCCCTCGGTCTGACGTCCCGCGACTTCGTTGCCCGGGTATCCGACCGGCGGCTCTTGACCGCGCTGTTGGGGGCACTGGGCGTGGGGGCGGAGCAACTCCCTGGCACGTTCGCCCTCGTGGACAAGCTCGAGCGTCAACCGAGAGACCAGTCCCGCGCTCACCTCACCGGCGAGCTGGGCCTGGAGCCTTCCCTAGCGGACCAGGTGCTCGGACTCTTCGACGACTCCGGCATCGAGGCGCTCGCGGACCGCTTCGGGGACCGCGACGAGGTGGGCGCGGCGCTGGAGCCGCTGGGCGAGTACGTCGCGTCGCTCCAAGCGATGGGTCTCGGCGATTTCGTGGAGGCGGACCTCACGATCGTGCGCGGGCTCGCTTATTACACCGGCATCGTTTTCGAGCTCTTCGATCGCGAGGGTGAACTGCGGGCGATCTGTGGAGGGGGACGCTACGATCGGCTGCTCGAACTCGTGGGGGGTGAGGCGCTCCCCGCGGTGGGGTTCGGTATGGGTGACGTAGTTCTGGGCCAACTGCTCTCAGACCGGGGGCTGGTACCGGATTACGAGCGATCTCTCGACTATTTCCTCGTGTTGATCTCGGAAGAGCACAGGCCCGATGCTCTGCGGCTCGCGCATCGGCTTCGCGAGAGCGGTAAGACCGTAGCGTACCCGCTCAGCGAACGGGGTGTGGGAAAGCAGATGAAGGTCGCCGCCAAGGAAGGAGCACGAGAGGTCTTGATCGTTGGTCCGGACGAGCTGGCGCGTGACCGCGTGCTCGTGAGGGACATGGCGTCGGGGGAGGAACGCGAGATCCCGTTGGACGAGCTCGGGTGAGCGAGCGGGCGCGCATCCAGCGAGAAGCGCAGGTGGCGCACGAGGTCGCTGCTCGCGCGATTCGACGACTCCATGTTCTCGAATGGGTAATCTTCGCCGGCGCGATGGTGTTGGCGATCGCGGGAGGCGCCGCCGTCGCGTGGTTGATCGCCCCGACCGTTGGCTTCAGCTTTCGACCTATCTGGGCGGTGATGTCCGTGTTGCTGTTCGTCGTTCCGGGTGTAATCGCGATCACGCGTATGCGAAAGGACGAGCGTGACGCTCGTCGGAAAACCCAGTCCGATCCTGAAGAAGACGATGGCTGAGGATAAAAAGCTGACATCACAGCAGGAGGACTTCGCGAAGTGGTACAACGAAGTCGTGCTCAGGGCCGAGCTCGCTGACCACTCCCCGGTTCGCGGTAGCATGGTCATTCGACCGTGGGGCTACGGTATCTGGGAGAACATGCGAAGCGCCTTGGACGCCATGTTCAAGGAGACCGGGCACGAGAACGCGTACTTCCCGCTCCTGATCCCCATGAGCTTCATCGAGCGCGAGAAGGAGCACGTGGAAGGCTTCGCCCCCGAACTCGCGGTGGTGACCCGAGCAGGGGGCAAGGAGCTCGAGGAGCCGTATGTGATTCGCCCCACCTCCGAGACGATCATCTACGCGATGTACGCCAAATGGGTGCAGAGCTACCGCGACCTGCCCCTGCTCATGAACCAGTGGGCGAACGTCGTGCGCTGGGAGATGCGCACTCGGCTGTTCCTGCGTACCTCCGAGTTCTTGTGGCAGGAGGGGCACACGGCGCACGCCACCGCGGAGGAGGCCGAAGAGGAGACACGGCTCATCCTGGGCGTGTATCGGAAATTCATGGAAGACTGGATCGGGATGCCGCCGATGACCGGTCTCAAGTCCGAGTCCGAGAAGTTCGCCGGGGCGGTGCGCAGCTACGCATGTGAAGCCCTGATGAAGGACAACAAAGCGCTGCAGGCCGGCACCTCGCACTTCCTCGGCCAGAACTTCGCGAAGCAATTCGAGCTCACGTTTCAGTCCGAGGATGGCCAGGAGGAGTTCGCGTGGAACACTTCGTGGGGTGTCTCGACCCGCCTCATCGGGGGGCTCGTGATGACGCACGGCGATGACGACGGGCTGGTTGTCCCGCCGAGGCTCGCTCCTGCGCAGGTCGTCGTAGTACCGATCCTGCGTGGGGACGATGCCGGGCCGGTTCGAGACAAGGCGGACGAGATCGTGGCCCGGCTCAAGGAGAGCGGGGTTCGCGTGCGGCTGGACGCGAGGGACCACCTCTCGCCCGGGGCCAAATACTTCGAGTGGGAACGAAAGGGTGTTCCGTTCCGGCTCGAGATCGGGCCCAGGGACCTCGCCGAGGGGAAGGTGGCGCTCGCGCGTCGATTGATCCCCGAGGGCGAGAAGCGCAAGGCGTTCCTTCCCGAGGCGCAGGCGCTCGCTGAGCTTCCCGAACGGCTGGAGTCGTTCCAGACCGAGCTCTTGCGGGCGGCGCTGGCGCGCCGAGAAGCGAACACCGTGCGCGGCGTGAACAGCCTGGACGAGATGGAGGAGGCGTTCGAGGGCGGCGCCGGCTTCGTTTTCACGGGGTGGAGTGGTGACGCCGCGGTGGAGAAAGCCGTGAAGGAGCGCATGAAGGCCACGATCCGTCTTCTGCCCGACGAAGAGTTCCGATCCGATTCGGCGCCCGGGAAGTGCGTCTCCTGTGGGGGCGACTCGGTGACGGAGGCGGCTTGGGCGAGAGCGTACTGACCGAGCCTTTCGGGCGCATTGACGGCGAGCTCTGGTGTGGGGACGTCCCTGCCGCAGAGCTTGCCGCACGCTTCGGGACACCGTTGTACGTGTACGATATCCGACGCATCGAAGACCGAGTGCGCGCGTTTAGGACTGCCTTCGCTGGCGTCGAGCACCTACTGGCCTACTCGGTGAAGTCGAACGGCAATCTGTCGATCCTACGGCGGCTTCACGCCATGGGGTGTGGTGCCGATATCACGAGCCTCGGTGAGCTTTTTCGGGCTCGGCAGGCCGGAATTCCCGGGCGGATGATCGTGTTCGCCGGAGTGGGCAAGACCGTGGGCGAGATCGAGGCGGCGCTCGAATACGGGATCTACGCGTTCAACGTCGAGAGCCGGGGGGAGCTCGAACGCATCGATGAGGTAGCGACCCGCATGGGGCAGCGCGCGCCGTTCGCGATCCGGGTGAACCCCGACGTCTTTGCTGCCACGCCACACGAGCACACGCGCACCGGCACAGCGACCACCAAGTTCGGGGTTCCGTGGGACGAGACACTCGATCTGTACCTATGGGCGAGGAACCGCCCGCACCTCGCCCCGGTGGGAATCGATATGCACATCGGTTCCCAGATCGTGGATGCCGAGCCCTACGTGCGTGCGCTCGAGCGTGTGCTCGACCTCGTCACCGAGTTGGGCGCCGCCGGCGTGGACCTGGAATTCCTGGACATCGGTGGGGGGTTCGGCATCCGGTACGACGATGAGCCCGGGATGGACGTCGATGAGCTGGCGGCCGAACTCGTTCCAAGAGTGGAGTCGGCAGGTCTACGACTCATTCTCGAGCCGGGGCGCTCCATCGTCGGGGACGCGGGTGTCTTGCTCACCCGCGTCGAGTACGTGAAGAAGAGCGGGGACAAGCACTTCGTCGTCGTGGACGGTGGCATGAGCGATCTGATCCGACCGAGTCACTACGGGGGCTTCCATGCCGTGGAGCACGTCGGCAGCAGCAAGGAGCCCACTACCACTGTCGACATCGTGGGCCCGATCTGCGAGGCCGGGGATTTCCTCGCGCGCGACCGCGAATTGCCCTTGCCCGAGCCGGGCGACTTGCTCGCGGTACGGACCGTCGGGGCCTACGGCTTCGCGATGGCGTCGAACTACAACGGTCGCCTCCGGCCAGCGGAAACGATGGTCGACGGGGGCGAGGCTACCTTGATCCGGAATAGAGAGACTCTGCCCGACCTCGTCCGCGGAGAAGAATGAGCCACGTTCACGACCGTGTCCTGATCCTGGATTTCGGATCGCAGTTCACTCAGCTGATCGCGCGCCGCATTCGGGAAGAACGCGTCTATTGTGAGATTCATCCGCCCACGCGATCGCTCGAGTGGATCCGCGACTGGAATCCAGCTGCCGTGATCTTGAGCGGGGGCCCGTCGTCGGTCTACGACGACGACGTGCCCACGACGGACCGCGAGCTGCTGTACTCAGGCCTTCCGGTGCTCGGCATCTGCTACGGCTTCCATCTCATCGCGCATCTCGAGGGGGCCCAAGTCGAACCTGGTCGTCGCGAATACGGGCGAGCCGAACTCACCGTGCAGGTCGACGAGGGGGTCTTCGCTGGGTTCGAGCCTGGAGAGTCGACGACCATCTGGTGCTCCCATGGGGACCACGTCGACGAGCCCCCACCCGGGTACGAATCGTTAGCGTCGACCGACACGCTCCCCGTGGCTGCGTTCCGGGCCACCGACCGGCCGGTCTGGGCCCTGCAGTTCCACCCCGAGGTCGCGCACACGCACCGGGGAGACGAGATCCTCTCCAACTTCCTGTTCGAGGTCGCGGGTTGCCGCCCCACCTGGACGGCCGGTGCCTTCATCGAAGACACCATCGCGCGCATCCGGGAGCAGGTAGGCGAAGCGACTGTCATCTGCGGGACCTCGGGTGGCGTCGACTCGTCGGTTGCGGCGGTGCTCGTCCACCGGGCGATCGGGGACCGACTCACCTGCATTTTCGTCGACCACGGGCTACTCCGGAAGCATGAGCGTGACCAGGTCGAGAAGATGTTTCGGTCCCGCTACGACATGACGTTCGTGGTGGAAGACGCGAGCGAGCTGTTTCTCGGTGACCTCGAAGGGGTCTCGGACCCCGAGGCCAAGCGCAAGGCGATCGGCGGTCGCTTCATCCAGGTCTTCGAAGCTACGGCGACGCGCGAGGGAACAGGCGCGACCTTCCTCGTTCAGGGCACCTTGTATCCGGACGTCATCGAGTCGGTTTCGGCAGGAGGGCCTTCGGTAACCATCAAGAGCCATCACAACGTGGGTGGCCTGCCCCAGGACGTGCCTTTCGAGCTCATCGAACCGCTCCGCGAGCTCTTCAAGGACGAAGTCCGGCAAGTCGGTCGCGAGCTCGGCCTCCCCGACGACTTCGTCGGGCGCCACCCGTTCCCCGGGCCTGGACTCGCGGTCCGGATCATCGGAGAGATCACCGAGGAACGCTTGTCGACGTTACGGGATGCCGACGCGATCTACCTGGAAGAGATCCGAGGAGCCGGACTGTACGACGAGATCTGGCAGGCGTTCGCCGTGCTGCTCCCTGTTCAGTCGGTCGGCGTGATGGGCGACGCTCGCACCTACGAGAACGTGCTCGCTCTCCGCGCCGTAACGTCCCGCGACGCCATGACCGCCGATTGGTATCCCTTCCCGCACGACGTGCTCGCACGGATCTCCACCAGAATCATCAACGAAGTACGGGGCGTGAACCGCGTGACCTACGACGTCAGCTCGAAGCCCCCCGCGACCATCGAGTGGGAATAGAAGCAGGGCGCGAGGCCGCCCAAGTGGGAACGGCCTCGTGCCCAGTGCGGTCTGGGGCCGCTAGTTCCCGATCCCCTCGCCTCGTTTCATCAGATTGAGGTGCGTCTCGGCCTGCTCCAGGCCGCCCTCTCCTGCCTGCCAACCGACCCGGCCGTCTCCGTTCGCGTCGATCCCGGATAGAAGCTGCTGAGACAACCCGAGCAGATCCTCCATCATCGGAGCGGCGTCGGCGGCCGACGTCGCCTCCATGATGCTTTGGGCCAACGCGATGGCGCGCTCGGCGCGTTCGGCCGTGTTCCTAGACGACGTCGCGACATGGCCGGAATGCGTCTTGACGCCATCCGACGCGCCGTCCGCGGCAGCCGCCAGCTCGATGTGGAGCACCGCACCAGTGACGGCCGGCAACACACCGTACCCAAGCCCAGGCCCGTTTTCCACCTGCGCCGGATCCAGCGCGTTGAGCACGTGGCCCACGTGGCGCTTCATGCCGTCGAGGTCGCTCAGGTCGCGAGCGGCGAAGCCCGCGTGCTGGGCGGCGACTTGGGCCTCAGCGATTGCGGTGGGCAGAAGGCCCATACCGTCGGGGGTGCCACGGAAGCCGTCCCCGACGTGACCGATATGGTTGTGGCCGGGACCGTCCTGCGCCGTGGCGCGCTCGGGCAAGAGGAAAGCGCATAGCGCAAGTGACAACACGAGAGTGTGCCTTAGTAGAGCACGCATCTTCGACCTCCATCGAGCAGGATGCGGGGAGGAGCTACCCCTCACAAGTACGGGTCGGTGGGCTGCGTCGCAAGATTCCCGACGACAATTCGCGTCGGCCTCTCTGGTGGACCAGTGTTGGCGTGGGGATAGGGGACGACGTCATCGTGTCCGTTCCGCTCGGGATCGTCGCCGGCGCTACCTGTGTCCCGGGCCGTCCATCAACGGGCGCTGGGCTTCGAGGAGCACCTCGATCTGGTCCCAGACCTCGCGCATGAAGGGAAGGTCCGGCGCGTGATACTCAGCGAAGTTGAGAACGTCCACCTCGCTGGCCCCGTGACGAGACAGCACCTCCACGCGCGCTTCGTCGGTGAGCTCCCCGTCGTCCGTAGAGAGCGCAGCGGCACGTAGATCGACGTAGGCAGCGATGAAGACTTCGCGGTCGATGATGTCGTCCTCGTCCAGGCCCGCCGCGTCGCCCCCGCATGCCGACCAGGACACAGCCAGGCTGATGAACAGAAGGCTCCCGGCGTGCGAAGTGCCAAGTGGGATCGTCTGCAAGCTGTTCCAGCACCTCGTCTAGGTCGTGGCGGTCGGGCTAGCTGAGGAGTTGATATCCCTCATCGGGCCGATGGGGTCCGCGAGGCCAATGCCGTGGCGTTCACGGCAACCCCGACATGACCGGGTCTGGAGGCGCTCCGGCTGTTTTTGTAGTATCGACACGGCGGGGGCGCCCGACTTACCCAAGGTGGAGGCCGGAACGCGTGTTGCCGAGAGATGACCATGCTGAGCGCTGACCATGCTGAGCGCTGATCGACTGACAGTGAAGGCCGGCGAGGCGCTGCAAACAGCGGCGGCGGAGGCTCGGCAGCGTGGGAACGCCGAGGTCCATGGCGTGCATCTGCTCGACGCCCTGCTGGCACAGGAAGAGGGCCTCGTCGTCCCCATCTTGCAGAAGATCGAGGTGCGGGTCGCACGCGTGCGGGAGCAGGCAGGGGAGGCGCTGGACCGGATGGCTCGGGTCGAGGGCGGGTCGGATCCCAACCTCTCCCGGGACCTGCGCAAGGCTCTGGATGCCGCGGAGGACGTTTCCCGTGAGCTAGAGGACGAGTTCGTCTCCACGGAACACCTGCTCCTGGGGCTGACCGGCGAGAAGAACGACGCGGGCCGCATTCTCCGGGATGCCGGGGCGACGCTGTCCGAGGTGCGCGCCGCCGTCGAATCGGTTCGAGGTTCGCATCGTGTCACCGACGACACGCCCGAGGACGGCTATCGCGCGCTCGCCCGGTACTCCCGAGACCTCACGGAGCTCGCGCGGCGCGGCAAGCTCGATCCCGTGATCGGGAGAGACGAGGAGATCCGAAGGCTTATCAAGGTTCTCGCGAGACGCACCAAGAACAATCCAGTGCTCATCGGCGAGCCGGGGGTAGGGAAGACGGCCATCGTCGAGGGTCTGGCCCAAAGGATGGTCGAGGGCGACGTCCCGACTTCGCTATCCAACAAGAAGCTGCTCCAGCTCGACATCGCCGCGATGCTCGCCGGTGCCAAGTACCGCGGTGAGTTCGAGGAGCGCATGAAGGCTGTCCTCAAGGAGATCACCAAGGCCGATGGCCGCTATGTGATCTTCATCGACGAGATACACACCATTGTGGGAGCGGGAGCCGCCGAAGGGGCCGTCGACGCGGGTAACATGTTGAAGCCCGCGCTCGCCAGAGGCGAGCTACGCGTGGTGGGCGCCACGACGCTCGACGAGTATCGGAAGCGCATCGAGAAGGACCCCGCGCTCGAGCGCCGCTTCCAGCCGGTGTACGCGGCGCCGCCTTCCGTCGAGGACACAGTCGCGATCCTACGCGGCCTGAAGGAGCGCTACGAGGTCCATCACGGTGTCCGCATCACCGACGACGCGATCATCGCCGCGGCGAAGCTCTCGGACCGATACATCGGGGGCCGTTTCTTGCCCGACAAGGCGATCGACCTCATTGATGAGGCGTCGAGTCGGCTGCGCATCGAGATTGACTCGCTACCACAGGAGATCGACGAGGTCGAGAGGCGCATCGTCCAGCTCGAGATCGAGCGGCAGGCGCTGCTGGCCGAGTCCGATGGGCCCGCGCGCGAGCGCCGGCGTGTCATCGAGTCCGAACTCGCCGAGCTGCGCGAGAAGAGCCAGGGCATGAAGGCGCGTTGGCAGGCCGAGAAAGACGTCATCCGACAGATTCAAGAGCTGCGGACGCGTGTGGAGGAGTTGCGGGTGGAGGCGGACCGCGCGACGCGCACAGGTGAGTTGAACCGGGCCGCCGAGATCCACTACGGGGAGATCCCGACCTCCGAGGCCGAGATCGAAGCGCTGGCGCAACGCCTCTCGGAGCTCCAGAAGGACAAGCGGTTCCTGAAGGAAGAGGTCGACGCCGACGACATCGCCGGGGTCGTCGCGGAGTGGACAGGCATCCCGGTGACGCGACTGATGGAGTCGGAGCGCCAGCGGCTGGTGCAGTTGGAGCAGCACCTCGGTGCCCGAGTCATCGGGCAGGTCGAGGCCGTCCGCGCGGTCTCGAACGCGGTGCGCCGATCCCGCGCAGGACTCCAGGATCCCGATCGGCCGATCGGATCCTTCATCTTCCTCGGACCGACGGGTGTGGGAAAGACTGAAACCGCGCGTGCGCTTGCCGAGTTCATCTTCGACGATGAGCGCGCGATGGTCCGCATCGACATGTCGGAGTACATGGAAAAGCATGCGGTAGCCCGCCTCATTGGGGCGCCTCCCGGCTACGTGGGCTACGAGGCAGGGGGCCAGCTCACGGAAGCTGTCCGCCGCAGACCGCACGCAGTGGTGCTTTTCGACGAAGTCGAGAAAGCTCACGTGGACGTGTTCAACGTCTTGCTGCAGATCCTCGACGACGGACGGCTGACCGACGCGCAGGGGCGGACGGTCGACTTTCGCAACGTCGTGATCATCATGACGTCGAACATCGGGAGCCAGCACATTCTGGAGGTCTCGGGGGACGCGGACTGGGAGGACGTCGAAGCCGCGGTCCGGGGTCAGCTCCACCAGCACTTCCGGCCCGAGTTCCTGAACCGCGTGGACGACGTGGTCGTGTTCCGCCCGCTCGGTGTGGAGGAGCTCACCCAGATCGTTGATCTGCAGCTCGATCGAGTCATCGGGCTGGTGGCCGACTTGGGCGTCGTTCTCGATGTCTCCGCGGCCGCGAAGCGCTACCTCGCGAGTGAGGGGTACGACCCGGTCTTTGGCGCACGACCGTTGAAGAGGGCGATTCAACGCTCGGTCCAGGACCCCCTGGCGCTGTTCCTGCTCGACGAAGAGGTCGCCGAGGGAACGCGAATCGTGGTCGACACGTGCGAGACGGGTGACGGACTCGGCTTTGAGGCGGTGCCCCCGGACGCTCTCGTTGGGGTGCCGACAACCGCGGAATAGCGGCGCGCCCTACTTGTGCAGAGGTTCCCTAGGGCTTCCTGCCCACGGCGGTTTTGTCGACATTGCGGGGGCCTTCTCCAACCGCGTACCAGGAGTGGCGATGAGTGGATCCACCCGCGTGTTCAGACCAGGTCATCTGGCATTGCTAGCTGTCGCCATCCTGCCGGCGGCGTGCACAACCCGGGTGATGCAGCCCGCGGCGGCGGCGGCGGTTGCGCCCCAGCTTTCGGTGGAACGCTTCCTTCAGGCGGCGAATTCGCGAGACTTGCACGGGATGGGCCGCCTCTTCGGGACGCCGGACGGGCCGGTAATGGAGACCGGCAGTTCATTCGGCTGCATGTTCAAGAAGATCGGGTCGTGGTTCGGAGGTGCGTCATGCACGACCCGGCAGGACGTCGAGATCCGCATGGATGCCATCTCCTCCGTACTTAGCCACGAGAACTACCGAATTGTGCGAGAGGAGATGGTCGCGGGCCGCGACGTACCAACCACGCGCGTCGTGGTCACGCTCACAATCAATGGTCAGTTGGTCAACGACGTGCCGTTCCTGGTCGTCCAGGCGAGCGGAGGACGGTGGCTCGTGCAGGAGGTCGATCTAGAGCGCGTGATGACGGGACGGTAGGCTTTCCGCACGTGTGGGAACCCCCACGGGTTTGTTAGGTGCCGGGGGCCGCGAGAGCCTAGAGTGAGTGCTGGACCAGCTCGATGAGCACGCCCTGGGTACTGGAGGGGTGCAGGAAAGCGACTAGGTGTCCTTTGGCACCCGGGCGCGGGACCCGGTCGACGAGCTCGATGCCTTGCGCCTCGAGGCGGGCAAGTTCGGATTCGACGTCGTCGGTGCGGTACGCGAAGTGGTGGAGTCCTGGACCCCGACGTTCGAGGAAGCGACCGATGGTCGTTTCCGAGCCCAGTGGCTCCAGGAGTTCGACAGCGCCGACGAAGGCGACGCGGACTCCTTGGGCCTCTAGCACTTCAGGCGGGGAGCTGGTCTTCCCGAGCAGGACCTCGAAGAGGCGGCACGCCTCTTCCAAGGAAGGTACGGCTATGCCTACGTGGTCCAGTGGGCGGCTGGCCTCGAGTGATGGAACCATGGATGTAAGCTGATAAGGAGAGCCGGGATGGCAACGAGCGATGCGATTCTCGAAATCACCGACGCGAACTTCGCGGAGGAGGTCGAGGGTGGTGAGGGGCTCCAGATGATCGACTTCTGGGCGACCTGGTGTGGCCCGTGCAGGATGGTTTCACCGATCGTCGAGGAGCTCGCCGGAGAGTACCAGGAGAAGGGACTGCGGGTCGGGAAGCTCGACGTGGACACCAACCCGAGCGTGACGACGCGTTTTAGGGTGACGTCGATTCCGAGCATCCTGTTCTTCAAGGACGGAGAGCTCGTCGACAAGGTGATCGGCGCGGTTCCCCGTCCGCACCTCGAGGGGAAAATCCTAGAACATTTGTAGACTTCCCGCGTGGCCACCCTATACCTCGTGAGCACGCCCATCGGGAACCTCGCGGACGTGAGCCCCAGGGCGCAGGAGACACTCCGTGCGGTGCGCCGGATCCTCGCGGAGGACACGCGGCGTTCCCGTGTGCTCACCGCCCACGTGGGAGCCAAGGCCCCTCTCGTGTCGTTGCACGCCCACAACGAGCGGGGGCGCATCGAGCACGTCCTGGCATGGCTCGGTGCGGGTGAGGATGTCGCGCTCGTTTCCGACGCGGGCACGCCGTTGGTGTCCGATCCCGGGGCGACGCTCGTCGCTGCCGTACACGAGGCCGGGTATGCGGTAGTTCCGATTCCGGGGCCCTCGGCGGTGCTCGCGGCTCTGGTCGCGTCCGGGCTGTCCATGGGACGGTTTCTCTTCCTCGGTTTTCCCGACCGAAAAGGGAAGTCGAGGCAGGCGCTGCTCGAGAGGATAGCCGCCAGCACCGAGACCGTAGTGCTCTTCGAGTCTCCCCAACGTACCGTGCGTCTGCTCGAGGATCTCGCGAGGGAGTGCGGACCGGAGAGGGCGGTCGCGGTGGCGCGTGAGTTGACCAAGGTGCACGAGGAGTTCCGGCGAGGAAGCTTCGCCGAGGTCGCGTCACACTACCGGGAACATCCGCCCAAGGGCGAGGTCACTGTCGTGGTGGCTCCCGGGGACTCCGGCGTATCCGAGGCGGACCGTGCGTCGAGGCTGGACGCCGCGCGGGGATTGGCACTGGAGCTTGCCGCCGAGGGCGTGACGCCGTCGACTGCGGCGAAGGAGATCGCTCACCGCCTCGACCTATCGCGTAACGACGCGTACCGTATCGTCCACGACTCCGACTAATTTTTGGTGGACCGAAGACCTACGCATGACCTGGATCCTCCTGGCGACGCTTCTGACGTCTAGTGACGCACGCTTCGAGCCCGCCCCGAGCGACTCGATCACCATCGCGCGCCTACGGTACGAGGGCGGCGGCGACTGGTACGCGAACCCGTCGTCGTTGCCGAATCTGCTCGCCGCCATCCGGGAGCGCACCGGGATTCCGGTCGCCCGTCGAGAGATCAACATCCGACCGCTCGATCCCGCCTTGTACGACCACCCGTACCTCTACATGACGGGGCACGGTGACGTGCGCTTCTCCGCGGCGGAGCGCGTGCAGTTGAGGGAGTATCTCATGTCGGGGGGCTTTCTTCACGCCGACGACAACTACGGTCTCGACGAGTCGTTCCGCGAGGAGATCGCCCAGATCTTCCCCGACGCTGAGCTGACGGAGATCCCCGCTGATCACCCGGTCTTCCACACGTTCTACGACTTTCCGGAAGGGCTGCCGAAGATTCACGAGCATGACGGCAACCCTCCGCAGGCCTTCGGGGTCTTTCACGAAGGGCGGTTGCTCGTGTTCTACTCGTATGAATCGGATCTGGGAGATGGTTGGGAAGACGAAGACGTTCACGGTGACGCGGAAGACCTTCGTGAGGCGGCGCTTCGCATGGGCGTGAACCTTTTCCTGTACGTGCTGGGTCAGGCGGTGTCGTGAGTCCGGCGGGCAAGCGGCTGGACGGCGAGGTCCAGGGGGTTCGTGGTCACCTGAGGAGGCGAGCCGCGATCGCATTGAGCGTCTGGGTGGCAGCGGTCGTCGGACTCGTGCTGATCGCGGCATGGATGCTTGTGGGTCCTGAGGGCTGGCGCCAGGGAAGCGACAT
>CBDANQ010000040.1:5000-75708 GCA_965197725.1 Longimicrobiales bacterium | reverse complement strand
GAGGCCGCGGGGGTTGAAGCCGTCGAGATCGCTGGGCCGGGCTTCCTCAATTTCCGGCTGTCGTCCGGGATGGTGGCGTCCGTGCTCCATGACATTCTCGCCTACGATGAGTCGTGGGGGCGGAGCGAGACTGGAGGTGGAGCGCGCGTAATGGTCGAGTTCGTGTCCGCGAACCCGACCGGACCCCTGCACATCGGCCACGGCCGCCAAGCGGCGCTCGGGGACGCGATCTGCTCGCTTCTGACCTGGACCGGCTGGGACGTGCATCGCGAGTTCTACTACAACGACGGCGGCCGGCAGATGGAGCTGCTCGCCCTCAGCGTGTACGCGCGCTATCTGGAACACTTCGGTGGCGAGGCGGAGATCCCCGAAGGCGGGTATCACGGCGGGTACGTCGCAGAGATCGCGGAGCGCTTGGCCGACGATGTCGGAGAGAAATACCGGGAGGGCGTCAGCGAGGAGGACCTGGACGAGATCCGAGCCCTCGCGGTACGCATCCTCCGTGCGGAACAAGACCGCGACCTCAACGACTTCGGGGTCTTCTTCGACGAGTACTACCTCGAGTCGTCACTTTACAGCGAAGGCCGCGTGGAGGCCACCATCCAGGCCCTGAAGGACACCGGGCTCGTGTACGAGCGCGAGGGAGCGACCTGGCTCAAGACGACGGAGTTCGGTGACCAGAAGGACCGGGTCATGGTTCGCAGCAACGGGCTTCCCACATACTTCCTGCCGGACGTCGCCTACCACCTCCACAAGTGGCAGCGCGGCTTCCACCGGGTCATCAATGTGCAAGGGTCGGATCACCACGGAACCGTGGACCGCGTGCGCGGCGGTACGCAAGCGCTCGGCATGCCCGAGGGATACCCCGAGTACGTGCTGCACCAGATGGTCCGCGTCACGCGCGACGGACAGGAGGTGAAGTTCTCGAAGCGGGCGGGCTCCGCACTCTCTCTGCGCGAGCTGTACGACGAGGTCGGAGTCGACGTCACGCGTTACTTCTTCCAAATGCGGAAGCCGGACGCGCAGATGCTCTTCGATGTCGACGCGGCGCTGGACCAGTCCGACAAGAATCCGGTGTACAAGGTTCAGTATGCTCATGCACGCATGTGCTCGATCTTCGCGAAGGCGGGAATCGAAGCCGAGTCGATCGCGGCAGGCGCGACGGATCTGAGCGTGCTCGACCATGAACTCGAGCGCGAGCTCGTCAAGAACCTCGGTGAGTTCACGGAAGCGCTCGAGCGTTCTGCCGGGCAATCGACACCGCACGCGCTCTGCGAGTACCTCGAGCAAACGGCAGGCTCGACGAACGCGTGGTATCATGCCGGCAACCCGAGCCGGAACCCCGAGCTCGCGGTGCTGGCGGAAGCCCCCGAGTTACGTCAGGCTCGTCTCGTTCTCGCGCGCGCGGTGCAGATCGTGCTGAGGAACGGCCTCGCTGTGCTCGGCATTTCAGCGCCCACGCGGATGGACCGTGCGGTTCTGGACCAAGGGCCTTAGGTAGAATCTTCTCGAGTTGATGACATGTCGATTCTCTGCGTAGGTAGCGTCGCGCTCGACTCGGTCGAGACGCCGTTCGCCAAGGTCGAACGGGTCCTGGGCGGCTCGGCCGTCTTCTTCGCGTCGGCCGCGACGTGGTTCGCGCCAGTTCGCGTCGTGGGCGTCGTCGGCGACGACTACCCGCTCGACGAGCTGCGCTTCCTGGAGAACCGGGGAGCCGACCTCTCCGGCATCGAAGAGCGCGGAGGCAAGAGCTTCTTCTGGGCCGGACGCTATCACTCGGATCTGAGCGGCCGCGACACCCTCGCCACCGAGCTCGGCGTATTCGCGGATTTTCAACCCAAGATTCCCGAGCCGTTCCGTCAGTCGCGCTACGTCTTCCTCGGCAATATCGACCCCTCGTTGCAGCACGACGTGCTCGATCAGGTGCATTCTCCCGACGTGATCGCGTGCGACACGATGAACTACTGGATCGAGGGGAGCCGAGAATCGGTGGTCTCTCTACTCGACCGCGTCCACATCCTCATGGTCAACGACGAGGAGGCACGCCAGCTCGCCGACGAACCGAATCTGCTGAAAGCGTCACGCTGGATCCGCGAGCGTGGGCCCGACATCGTCGTGGTGAAGAAGGGGGAGCACGGCGCGATCCTCTTCGCGGACGACTGGCTCTTCTTCGTGCCAGGATTCCCGTTGGAAGACGTCTTCGATCCGACGGGCGCGGGGGACGCGTTCGCGGGTGGCTTCATGGGTCACATCAAGCGGTCGGGATCGCTGGATACGGCCGACCTTCGGCGCGCAATGGTGTATGGATCCGTAATGGGCTCGTTCGCGGTCGAGCGCTTCAGCGTTGATCGCTTGATCGATCTGACGCCCGAAACCATCGAGGAACGCGTGTTGAGCTTCCATGAGATGACCACGTTCGAGGCGCATGTAGAGGTGGAGCAACGTGTCTGAACCGCTGAGCTACCGGGATACCGGCGTCGATCTCGACGCCGCGCAACGCGCCAAGATGGGCCTGAAGGACCTCGTCGCTTCCACGGCGGACCGCTTCACTCTCTCCGAGTTGGGCACGTTCGCGGGGTTGTACCAGGTCCCCGAAGGCGAGGACACGCAGGTGCTCGTCTCCAGCGCAGACGGCGCCGGAACGAAATTGAAGCTCGCGTTCGCGACGGGACGGCACGACACGGTTGGCCAGTGTCTCGTGAACCACTGCGTCAACGACATTCTGGTGCAGGGAGCACGCCCCATTTTCTTCCTCGATTATCTCGCGACGGGAGAGATGGACGAGCACGTCGTCAAGGAGGTCGTGTGGGGCGTCGCGCTCGCCTGCAAGGCGAACGCCTGCGCGCTTCTGGGCGGCGAAACGGCTCAGATGACTGAATTCTACGCCGCCGGCGAGTACGACCTCGCCGGCTTCATCGTCGGGATCGTGGACCGGAACCGCATCATCGACGGCTCGCGCATCAAGAGCGGCGACCTGCTGGTCGGCCTGGACTCGTCCGGCCTGCATACCAACGGTTACACGCTCGCGCGCCGGATCGTATTCGACGTGATGCGCCTCAGCGTGGGAGATGAGCTCCCCGGCACCGGGCGCTCCGTCGGCGACGAACTGCTGACCGTGCACCGGAGCTATCTGCCCGTATTTCTGGGACTGCTCGAGACCAACATGGTCCGCGGGCTGGCGCATGTGACAGGGGGCGGTATCCCGGGGAACCTGCCGCGGGTCCTACCGGGGGGGCTCGGTGCCTCGATCGACCGCGCGAGCTGGCAAGCGCCACCGGTCTTCCAGACGCTTCAAGACGCGGGCAACGTCGAGCGTTGCGAGATGGACCGCGTCTTCAACATGGGTATCGGCATGATCGCGGTCGTGGCAGAGGGCGATGTTCATGCAGTGGTCTCCGCCGCGGCTGCGCACGGCATCGGCTCGCGGGTCATCGGCCGGATCGAGCCCGGCGGCGGCGTCGAATACCAGTGATGCACCACCTTGCGTGGAGCGCCTGCTGCGGTCTCGCCCTGGTGGTCGCCTTCTCGCCGGGGCTCGCCGCGCAGGACGTGACCAGCCTATCCGACCGTTGCCAGTCGGTTGCACCCACGTCGGCAACCCGGTGTCTCGAAGGGGCTATAGCGGCCCAGGCGCTGCTCGGGCACACCGGACTGCTTGCTGGGCTCGGATCCGAGATCGCGGGAAGCCCGACCACGCTCGGCCGGCGGATCGGTAGCACGCCCCGAGTCGCGCTCTCGATCCGCGCCGGCGGTCTGTACGCGCGGCTGCCCGACCTGACGGACCGCCAGAACGCGCCAGCGAGGGAGGCCAGATTCTTCGTACCCACGCTGCACGGCAGCGTGGCTCTCGGAGTATTCGACGGATTTCGCTTGACGCCGACCGTGGGGGGGCTCCTGTCGCTGGACCTGCTCGCTCAGTCGAGCATGGTCTTCCTCCCGAAGGGGCAGAGCTTCGACGGGCGGGTTGGCTCACTCTCTCTCGGCGCACGCTTCGGCATCCTGCGGGAATCTTTCACGCTGCCGGGCATCACGATCTCCGCTTCGCGGAGGTCGCTCGGTGTCGTCCGTCTGGCAAGCGTCCCGCTCGGCGATCCCACCGAGGTAGAGGTCGACCCAAGCGTCGCTTCGTATCGTCTGACGGTCGGGAAGGACCTTTTCGCGGTCGGCTTCCTCCTGGGCACGGGCTGGGACACGTATTCGACGGAGGCAAGGGTCGGTGTCGCGGACGATGTCACCGGCAGCGTCACCGTGGAGGCGCCGCTGAAAGCGAGCCGACCTCTTTTCTTCGGGGGCGCGTCGCTGAACTTCCTGGTGTTGCAGCTGTCGGCGGAGCTCGGGTGGGCCAAGGGGTTCTCGGCACTCTCGGACTACAGCGGCGCGGAGTTCGATCCGACTCGGAGATCCCTGTTCGGGAGCCTCGCGGCGCGGCTGACGATCTAGCACTCTATTGGCCATGGACGATCCGATGGCCACGGACGATCCGACCATGCACGACGAACGGCTCACCCGCGAGGACGAGGCCCACCTCGAGTGGGCAAGAACACTCGCGCGGCGTGGCTGGGGGCGTGTGCACCCCAATCCGCTCGTGGGCTGTGTGATCGTGCGTGACGGACGTCTGGTGGGGCAGGGGTATCACCGTGAATTCGGTGGACCGCACGCCGAGATCGTCGCGCTCGAGGAAGCACGCAGTCGCGCTGAGGGTGCCACCGCCTTTGTGAGCCTCGAGCCGTGCAACCACGATGGCAAGACCCCTCCGTGCGCGAATGCACTCGTGCGCGCGGGGGTGTCTCGTGTCATCTACGGCGTCGCCGAGCCGGGCGCCCGAGCCGGCGGAGGCGCTGACGCGCTGCGCCGGGCCGGGGTCGAGGTGGTAGGCCCGGTGTGGGGTGAGCGGGTCGGGCGCGCCGAGAATCCCGCGTTCTTCCACACCCAGACCCACGAGGCTCCGTACGTCGCCTTGAAGTTGGCGATGAGCCTGGACGGGCGCATCGCCTCGGCTCCGGGTGAGCGCACCCGCATCAGTGGGCTGGAATCGGAGCGGGAGGTACACCGTCTCCGCACGGGTTTCGACGGCCTGCTCGTAGGGAGCGGCACGGTGCGGGCTGACAATCCCCGCCTCACGGTGCGCATGGTCCCCCCCGGCCGCACCCCCGTGCGGCGGCTTATCCTCGACGCTCGCGGCATGCTACCGGCAGACGCGGCGCTTTTCGCGGACGTCGCGCACGCACCGGTACACGTATTCACGCGCCAAGACCTCGATGAGGGCGACATCGAGCGGCTGGAATCCGCGGGCGCCCAGGTTCACCCGGTCCCGCACGACGCGCACGGGCTCGATCTGGGTGCGGTTCTGAGCGTCGCTTGGGAGATCGGCGTCGAATCGATTCTTTGTGAGGGCGGCGCGCGCCTGGCCGGGAGCCTTCTCCGGGAAGACCGTGTGCAGCGACTTTACTTTATCATCGCGCCCATCACTCTTGGCCCCCAAGGTGTATCCGCGTTCTCTGAGGAAGCTGGGACCCTGGACTTGAGCGGTTTCTCGCCGGCGTTGGCTCCCCAGACCCACGGGCGCGATACGTTCATCGTGCTGGACAGGGAGGGAGGCTGATGTTCACAGGCATCGTGACGAGTACCGGCACGTTGGCTCGGATCGAGAAGCTGGACTCGACCCGTAGGCTCTGGATAGAGGCGCCCGACATCACCTCCGAGCTCCGCGCCGGGAGTTCGGTCGCCGTCGACGGAGCGTGCGTGACCGCCACGGCCGTCGAGCGGACGACCTTCACGGTCGATGTCATCGGTACGACGCTCGAACGGACCGTCGCCGGGGCCTACCAGGAAGGGCAGCGACTCAACCTCGAGCAAGCGATGCTGCTGGGAGACCATGTAGACGGCCATCTCGTTCAGGGACATATAGATGGCATTGGTCATCTGATTCATATTGTGAAGGATGGTGAGTACTGGCTGATGGACTTCGAGGTCCCCTCGGGGGTGTTCGACGTGACCGTAATGCACGGATCGATCACGCTCAATGGGGTAAGCCTCACCGTCAGTGATCTGCTACCGGATCGGGTTTGCCGGATCGGGGTGATTCCGTTCACGTATCAGCATACGAATCTAGGTACCCTCACGTCCGGCACACCCGTCAACGTCGAGGGTGACATGATCGGCAAATACGTCGAGAGAATCCTCGCGAGCCGCGGGGACCCGGAGAGGAATAGATCATGAAGCTCGACCGCGTCGTAGAAGCCATTGAGGAAATCCGCCTGGGGCGGATGGTCATCGTGGCGGACGACGAAGATCGAGAGAACGAGGGCGACTTGGTAATGGCCGCGGCGATGGTCACGCCCGACCACGTGAACTTCATGCGCAAGCACGCGGGCGGCCTCATCTGCGTGACCCTCACGCCTGAGCGCGCAGACGAGCTCGATCTTCCACCCATGGCCGACCGGAACACCGATCCCCAGGGGACTGCGTTCACGATCGCGGTCGACGCCCACCAGCGCTTCGGGGTCACGACCGGGATCAGCGCGCACGACCGCGCCAAGACGATCGAAGTCCTGACAAACCCCGACACCGTGCCCGGTGACCTCCGCCGCCCCGGACATATGTTCCCGCTCCGAGCCAAGCCCGGTGGCGTCTTGCGACGGGTCGGCCAAACCGAAGCCTCTGTCGATCTCGCCACGCTCGCGGGGCTTCCCCCTGTTGGCGTCATCTGCGAGATCCTCAACGAAGACGGCACGATGGCGCGTCGTCCCGAACTCGAGGCCTTCGCCCAAGAACACGAGCTCAAGTTCATCACTGTCGCTCAGCTCGTGGCGTATCGGCTGACGAAGACGCGCATCGTCCGACGCATGGCCCAAGCCGCACTGCCGACGCGCTTCGGGGAATTCCGGGTCTTCGCGTATGAGAGCATCCTCGACCAGCGCGAGCATCTCGCGCTCGTGAAGGGCGACATCACTGGGAAGGGAAACGTGCTGGTGCGCATGCACTCCGAGTGCATGACGGGGGACGTCTTCGGCTCCGCGCGGTGTGATTGCGGAGAGCAGTTGGCTGCCGCGATGCGTCAGATCGAAGAAGAGGGGCAGGGCGCCATCGTCTATCTGCGCCAGGAGGGCCGCGGCATCGGCCTCGTCAACAAGCTCAAGGCCTATGAGTTGCAGGACGAAGGCATGGACACGGTCGAGGCCAACCGCCAGCTCGGCTTCAGGCCCGACCTCCGCGACTACGGCATCGGCGCGCAAATCCTCCTAGATCTCGGGCTGCACTCGATCCGGCTGCTGACGAACAACCCCCGCAAGATCGTCGGCCTCGACGGCTACGACATCGAGATCACCGGTCGCGAAGCTCTCCTGGTAGAGCCGAGCGAGCACAACGAGCGGTACCTCGAGACCAAGCGCGCGAAGCTCGGACACCTCCTGTGAGCACCGACGGTTCCTTCGTCGACAACTCGAGAGGTTCATTGCACGCAGCCGGGCTCCGGCTCGCGATCGTGGTGAGTCGGTTCAACGCCGACATCACGGACCGTCTTCTGAGGGGCGCGCTCGCCTGCCTCGAGGAGCACGGCGGCGTGCGCGACGACCTGGAGGTCTTTCACGTGCCGGGAGCGTGGGAGCTACCGCCGACGGCTGCCCGCATCGCCCAGCTCGATCGGCACGACGCGATCGTGGCGCTGGGCTGTGTGATCCGCGGTGACACGCCCCACTTCGACTACGTGTGTGCGGAGGCTTCGGCGGGCTTGGGCGCAGTGGCCCGCTCGGCATCGATTCCCGTGCTTTTCGGCGTATTGACCACGGACGATCACGCACAGGCGCTGTCTCGCGCGGGAGATGGGAAGGACAACAAGGGGTATGAGGCCGCGCTTGCCGCACTCGAGATGGTTGCTGTGTACAGGGCTCTGGAAGGGTGATCGGAAAAGGGGAGTGGGCCGCGCGACCCACGCCATACGGCGTGGGTGCCCCGCGCTTGCGCGCGTTCAGGCAAGGAACGACGGGGAGTCGTAGCCTTGCGGGCACCGACGTGAAGCGTTGGTCGCCATGTGCCCAACGCCATGGCTGAAAGGACAAACGAGTGTGTGGGTTGCGGTGGCACGGTCCCATCTCCCTTTCCGATCACCCTTCTGAGCGGTCGGTGAGGGAAACCGAACGCCTCGGGCTCGCCGAGCGCATCGATCGGAGCCGGGCGCGCGCGTGGTTGCTTCAGATCCACTACCGATGGGAAAGCGCGAGTTTCGACGGGAGCCTTCGAGACGCGCTCGTGGATACCGTCGCGACTCGGAGAATCTCGCCTCGCAGACTTCCGTACATCTGCTCGGTGCTCGGGCTACTCGATGAACATCTCGATGAAGTGGATGCGACCGTGGCGAGCGCGCTGGACAACTGGAGGCTCGAGCGGGTCTCGAAGATCGATCGCGCGATCCTTCGCATCGGAGCCGTCGAGATTCTGTACATCGAGGGGGTTCCCCCGAAGGTCTCGATCCAGGAAGCGATTCGGCTCGCGGAAGCGTACGGCGGCCCGGACTCGCCGCGGTTCGTGAACGGCGTGCTCGACGCACTCTTCAAGAGGCATGAAGGTCATCCGTCGTGAGCCGAACCGCGCCGATGCGCATCCTGGTCGTGAATTGGCTCGACCGGCAAAACCCGCAGGCCGGAGGAGCAGAGGCGCACCTCCACGAGACGTTCGGGCGTCTCGCGCAACGCGGCCATGAGATCACTCTCCTGGCCTCCGGTTGGAAGGGCTGCGGTCCCCGCGCCGAGCTTGATGGGATCGAAGTCCACCGTACCGGTGCGCGCTACACGTTCTCGCTCGCGGCACCTCGATACTTCCGGCGTCAGCTGTGGGACAGACCCTTCGACGTCGTCGTCGAGGACCTGAACAAGGTCCCCCTCTTCACGCGGTACTGGACGCGCACACCGGTGGTTGCGTTGGTCCACCATCTCTTCGGCGCGACCGCATTCCAGGAGGCCTTGTTCCCGGTGGCGGCAGCGACATGGTTGCTCGAACGGCCGATCCCGCTCGTCTTCCGGACCACACCCACCATCGCCGTGTCAGCGAGCACTCGCGAGGACCTCGGACGCAGAGGGCTCGACACGAGCCGCATCGAAGTGATTCGGAACGGGATCGATCTGGAGCGCTATTCCCCCCACGCCGACGGCGCCCAAACGGCGAAGCCTTCTCTGCTTTACCTCGGGCGCTTGAAGAAGTACAAGCGCGTTGACCTTCTCATGCGTGCGGTAGCTCTGCTCGACTCCGAAGGCTTGGGGGTGACGCTCCGAGTGGGGGGAAGCGGCAACGATCGTCCGCGACTCGAGAGGGTCGCACGCGCCCTCGGCCTGGCGGACAGGGTGCGCTTCCTGGGTTTCGTGGAGGAGGAGGAGAAGTTGGATCTGTTCCGAACGTCTTGGCTGCACGCGCTGACATCGCCGAACGAGGGGTGGGGCATCTCGATCATGGAGGCGAGCGCCTGTGCCACACCCAGCGTAGCGAGCGACGCCCCCGGTCTCCGCGAAAGCGTCGTGGACGGAGAGACCGGGCTGCTGGTGCCTCACGGGGACGTGCGCGCACTCGCCAACTCGATCGCGTCGCTGATCAACGATGACGAGCGGCGGCGGGCGATGGGCCGACAGGCGCGGAGCTTCGCGGAACAGTACTCGTGGGACGCATCCGCGGATCAGATGGAGGCGTTCCTCCGTCGGGTGGTGGCCGGATCGGCGCTCGGCTAGTTTTTTTGGAGGGCGGTCTCCTAACGATCCTTTCGGGAGGTTCTCGTGAGAGTCCAGATCTTGACACGGCACTGCAACGTCCCGGACGCTCTGCTCAGCCGTACCGAGGCGCAGATTCAAAAGCTGAGCCGGTACGATCCCCGCGTCGCCTCGGCAGAAGTGACCTACACAGAAAAAAAGCACATGAGGAAGGTCGAGGTGGTCCTCCACGTCGACGGCGCAGAGCCTGTCGTGGCGCATGCCGAGGAGCGTGAGTTCAGGTCCGCGCTCGACAAAGCGATCGCCCGGATCGCGCGCATGTTGAAGCGAGAGCGACAGCAGCATCGCGATCACTGGGCACCGCCGCTCCCTGAGGGCACACGTGAAGCTGAGCCGTCTTGAAGCGTCCCACCCTCATTGGAAGGGTGTTCGAGAAGTGAGACCGCACTGACCCCGAAGAGCGTTCCGGTCCGGGAGATCCTGGCAGCCAAGCAGCAGACATTGGGACTCGAGGTCCTCACCGGAGCCACGTCGCTCGATCGTGGGGCATCGGATCCCGACGTCACATCGCCGGGCCTCGCGCTCGCCGGCCACACCACGCGTACGCCTCGTGGACGTATGTGGGTGTTCGGCGAAACGGAGATGAGCTACCTCGCGGCGCTCCCCGAGGCGGATGCTCGCAGCCGGCTCGCGGCTCTCTTCACCTTCGACGTGCCGGCGGTCTTCGTCACGAAGGGTCAGCGGGTCTCGCGGTACTTTCTCGAGGAAGCCGCCGCCGCGGGTGTCCCCGTTCTCCGTTGCGGCGTGTCGACCACGGAGTTCTACCGGCGCATCAAGCCTTTTCTCGAGCTCACGCTGGCACCGACCACGACGCTGCACGGCTCGCTCGCCGACGTGTACGGGGTCGGCCTGCTCTTCGTCGGCGACAGCGGCGTGGGAAAGAGCGAATGCGTGCTCGACCTGGTGGAGCGCGGGCACCGCCTCGTCGCGGACGACCTCGTGCTCGCCTCCAAGCAGGGAAACGACGTGCTCATCGGACGGGGACACGAGATCCAGAAGCACCACATGGAGATCCGGGGCATCGGCATCATCGACGTCCTGGCACTCTTCGGCGCGCGCGCGATCCGTCAGCAGAAGAGGATCGAGGTGATCGTCTCTCTGGACACGTGGGATAAGCACCGGGAGTACTCCCGCACCGGCCTCGAAGACGAATACGAGGACATTCTCGGGGTGTCGGTACCGAAGGTTACCGTGCCACTCAACCCCGGAAAGAACATCACGGTAGTGTCGGAGGTCGTGGCGATGAACCATCTGCTGCGGGTCGCCGGGGTGAACTCGGCCCAAATCTTCGACGAGAAGCTCAAGCAGTCCCTGGAGCCGGACTATGAGTGAGGCGGAGGCCGCCCTCGGAGTCGTTGTGGGACACGGAGCGATGGCCCAGGGGCTGGTCGACGCGGCTCGGCGTATCACCGGCAGCATCGCTGACTGCCTCGCTCCTCTCTCGAACGACGGGAAGGACCCCGAGCAGCTGAAGAGAGAGCTCGACGGCATGGTGGGGGACTCCAGGTCGGTTGTCTTCGTCGACCTGCGGTCGGGTAGCTGCGGTCTGGCCGCCCTGGCGTGCTGCCGGGACTCCGTGCGCAGGGTCGTCGTTTCCGGGGTCAACCTGCCCATGCTGCTCGATTTCGTGTTCAATCGTGGGTTGCCGCTCGAACAGCTGGTACCGCGCCTGTTGGAGAGCGGCCGTGCATCGATCGCAACGATCCCAGCGACCGAGTGACGGTAGAGAATGGCCATCGTCCTCTTCAGGGTCGACGAGCGTCTGATCCACGGTCAGGTGGTCATCGGGTGGGGCCATCAGCTACGTCCCGACCGATATGCGGTCGTCGACGACGACCTCGCCGGGAGTGATTGGGAGCAGGACCTGTATCGCCTCGGTGCCGGTACAGCCCAAGTCGTCTTCGCGACCGCGGAGGACGCGCGCGACCGGCTATCCGCGTGGCGTGATGACCCGCAGCGGACCATCCTACTCACGCGGGACGTCACGACCATGTGGCGTCTCGGCGCGGGTGCGATGCTGTCAGGGGAAGTAGTGAATCTGGGCGGAATCCACCACGGCCCCGGCAGGCGTGAGCTGCTCACCTATCTCCACTTGACGCCCGAGGACGTAGACCACCTCGTGAATCTCGCCGCGGCGGGTGTGGAGGTAAGCGCCCGCGATCTGCCCGACTCTCACCGGGTTCCGCTCGAAACACTCCTGGAAAGCTGATGGAACTTGCTCTGATCGCCCTCCTAGGCGGAGGCCTGGCGCTGGACGCGACGTCGGTCGGGCAATTCATGCTGTCCCGGCCCCTCGTCGCTGGCGCGCTCACCGGTTGGATGCTCGGGGATCCGGCGCTCGGCCTCTTGGTCGGGACGTTGCTCGAGCTGTATCTGCTCGTCTCTTTTCCCAGCGGCGGCGCGCGTTTCCCGGAAGGCACGACCGCGACGGTCGTCGCCGTGGCGACCGCGTCGGCGTCCAGCGCACCGGGGGCGTTCCCCGTCGCGATCGCGGTCGGTCTGTTGTGGGGGCAGGTCGGGGGCTTCTCGATCACTGCGCTGCGAAAAACGAATGGCTTCATCGTGCCGGAGCCCGCCGACTCCCGCGCGGGCGCCGCACGAATAGCGACCGCTCACCTCGCCGCGGTCGGGCTCGACTTCATACGCGGGGTCCTGATTACGGGGACCGGTGTCGCCATCGGGGGCGTGGTGGTTGCACGGGTCAGCGCGCCGTGGCCGCTCGGGGAACGCGAGTCCTTCGCTCTGGTGCTCGTGGGCGCCGCGGTGTCGGCGGGAATTCTGCTCCATGACCTCGGCGGCTTCCGGGAGCGCCGCGTGCTCTTCGTCGCGGGTCTTGCTTTGGGCATCGTGGGGGTACGGCTCCTGTGAGCGCCCTCTCGCGTCGCGCCATCACGTCGACCTTCATGCGTTCGTTCCTGGTCCAGGGCTCGTGGAACTACCACACGATGCTCGGTACGGGGTTCGCCTTTGCGATGCTGCCCGGTCTGAGGCGAATATTCGATGACGATGCACAGGCCATGGACGCCTCCGTGCGACGTCACCTGGATCACTTCAACGCGCACCCGTATCTGGCGAACGTCGCACTAGGTGCCGCGCTCAGGCTCGAGGCGGATGGCGCCGATGCACAGACGGTGCGCCGATTCAAGACCGCCGTTCGAGGGCCACTAGGCGGCCTCGGCGATTCCCTCGTCTGGGCGGCTTGGTTACCCACGGTCTCCATGACAGCCTTGACGCTGTGGTGGATCGGGCTCCCCGTCTGGGTGGTCGTGGGGCTCTTTCTCGGCCTCTACAACGCGGGCCACCTGGCGCTGCGCGTCTGGGGCTTCCGCAGCGGGCTCCGCGACGGGCGCGACGTGGCTCGCACACTCAGCGAAGCGCGATTGGCGCAACTGGGCGAGCGGATCAGGTCGATCGCGTCGCTGCTCGTCGGCGTACTCGCGGGGGTGGTGCTGGCCGGCCGGGGGGGACTGGGCGACGCCGGTCTCCTCTGGCTCGTTGCGGCGATCGTCTGCTTTGTGGCGGGGCTCCTCGTCGGGCATCGCGTCTGGAGGCCGGCAGCGATTGCCACCGTTACCGCGATCGCATCAATCGCCGCGTGGGGGGTGGTGCGGTGATCGAGGCCCCACGTGCCGAGCAAGCAATCGAGATCGTGAACCGCGCTGGCATGCACGCACGTCCCGCCGCCGAGTTCGTCAAGCTCGCAGGCAGCTTCGCCTCACGCATCACCGTCGAGAAGGACGGCCTGGAGGTGAACGGAAAGAGCATCATGGGCGTGCTCATGCTGGCGGCTGAGCAGGGCTCGACCCTACGAGTCGCCGCCCGCGGTGACGATGCCGGAGACGCGGTCGAGGCTCTGGCCGACCTCGTCGGACGCGGCTTCAAGGAGAACTGATGTCGATCATCCTGGACGGCTCCCCCGCGTCCGAGGGGATCGGCTCCGGGCGCGTCTTCGTGCTCGACTGGGGGGTCCCAGTCGTGCCGCACGAGACCCTCGAAGAGGCCGATGCACCTCAAGAAGTCGAGCGATTCCACCAGGCCCGGGAGTGGGCGAAGGCTCGGCTATTCGAGATGAAGGAGAGGACGGAGGCGCGACTCGGGTCGGTTGAGGCCCGGATCTTCGATCCGCAGATCCTGATGCTCGACGACCCGGCGGTGGTGGACGACACGGTTCGATACATCCGAGGGAATCGGCTGAACGCGCAGAGGGCGTTCGAGTGGCGGATGCTCGAGCTGCAGGCGATGTGGAGTCGCACTTCCCATCCGATGGTGCTCGACCGGTTGAACGACCTCGAAGATCTCATGATCCGGGTGCTTCACCGCCTCCTGGGGAATCACGACCCCACCGATCTCGAAGGCCTCGACGAGTCCGTGATCATCGTCGCGCCGAACCTTACGCCGAGCCTGACGGTGCATCTCGACAGGGCAGCGGTACTCGGCATCGCGACTGATCTGGGGACCCGCACCGCGCACTGGGTCATCCTCGCGCGCTCTTTGGAAATCCCAGCCGTCGTCGGCTTGGGCGATGTTTCCAAGAGAGCCGTCGAGGGTCAGCACGCGATCGTCGATGGTCGGATCGGGCGGATCATCCTCGACCCCGACGAACACGACCAGGAGCGTTTCCGGCAGCGGCAGCGACGGCTGGAAGCGTGGGAGGGCGAGATCGCGGTCATCGCCAAGCAAGAATCGGTGACCAAGGACGGTCAGTTCGTCGAGCTGCGCGCCAACCTAGACCTACCCGTCGAAGCCGAGCAGGCGCGGCTGCACGGAGCCGACGGCGTAGGGCTGTTCCGCACCGAGTTCCTCGTCATCGGACGCAATACGATGCCCGAGGAGGAAGAACAATTCCAAGCGTACAAAGCGACGGCGCAGGCGTTTCCCGAGGGTGCCGTGTACATCCGTACGTTCGATCTCGGGGGGGACAAGTTCCCGATGTTCCTGCACATGCCACGGGAAGAGAACCCGTTCCTGGGATGGCGCGCGATCCGCGTTTGCCTCGACGAACCAGAGCTGTTCCGCACCCAACTTCGGGCGCTGCTGAGGGCGACGGCGTACGGCGACGTGCGCATGATGCTCCCTCTGGTGAACGACGTAGACGAGATCCGTCAGGTGCGCGCGCTGCTTCGGGCAGAGGAGGCCCGGCTCGAGGCTGACGGGATCCCCTTCAATGCCGGGTACAAGCTGGGTGTGATGATCGAGACTCCCGCGGCTGCGCTCGAAGCCGTGGAGCTCGCGCGTGACGCGGACTTCTTCTCGATCGGCACCAACGATCTCATCCAGTACACGCTCGCCGTGGACCGCAACAATACCCGACTCGCGAAACTGTACAACCCGTTCCATCCGGCGGTTGTTCGACAACTGCACCAGGTCGCGAGGGTCGGACGCGCGGCGGGAATCGAGGTCAGCGTGTGCGGTGAGATGGCATCCAATCCGCTCGCGGCGTTCCTGCTGCTCGGCCTCAATATCACCGCGCTTTCCGTGGCGTGGCCGTCGCTCTCGGAGATCAAGAAGGTCATTCGCGCCGTGCGCATGGAGGACGCTCGCGAGGCTGCTCGCAAGGCGCTCGCGGCGCCGACCAGCGCGGACGTGACACGCTGTCTCGTCGAGGGGATCGGGGACTCCGTCGATCTCAAGGTCTTCCAGGGCCGTTGGAGCTTGTCGCTTCCCGAGTGATAGCCTAGCGTTGGGACCCCCGCTAGCGGGCCACGCTACGCGACCCCAACGAGGCGCCTACCTTGAGCCGCACCCTGTTCACGTCGGAATCGGTCACCGAGGGTCACCCGGACAAGATCGCCGACCAGATCTCCGACGCCGTACTGGACCATCTTCTGGTCCAGGACCCGATGTCGCGGGTGGCGTGTGAAACGCTCGTGACGACCGGGCTCGCGATGGTGGCCGGCGAAGTCACCACCGACTGCTACGTGCACGTGCCTGACGTGGTGCGCGGCACGCTGCACAGAATCGGTTATACGAACTCGAACTTCGGCATCGACTCCCTCACCTGCGCGGTGCTCACCAACCTCGACCGGCAGTCGCCAGATATCACGATGGGCGTAGATACCGGCGGCGCGGGTGACCAGGGCATGATGTTCGGTTACGCGTCCGACGAGACGCCTCAACTGATGCCGGCGACGATCCAGTACGCACATGCGATCACCCGGCAGTTGGCGCGAATGCGCCGGAACGGGGAGCTGCCGTGGCTCCGGCCCGACGGCAAGTCGCAGGTCACGGTCGAGTACGAGGGCGATACGCCCGTTCGCATCCACACGGTGGTCGTCAGCGCGCAGCATGACGAGGACGTGGCCCACGACGACCTCGTGCAGCAGATCATCTCGAAGGTCGTGAAGCCGGTTCTACCGGAAGAGCTACTCGACGACGACTGCATCATGCACGTCAATCCGACGGGCCGTTTCGTGATCGGCGGGCCCCACGGGGACGCCGGTCTCACCGGCCGGAAGATTATCGTCGACACGTACGGCGGGGTCGGACGACACGGCGGTGGGGCGTTCTCCGGCAAGGACGCGACCAAGGTCGATCGCTCGGCGGCGTATGCCTCCCGGTGGGCGGCCAAGAACGTGGTGGCGGCGAAGCTCGCACAGCGCTGCGAGATCCAACTCGCGTACGCCATCGGCGTCGCCGAGCCCGTTTCGATCCGCGTGCACACGTTCGGTACCGGCGAAGTGTCCGAGGCCGAATTGGGCCGCGCAGTCTCGGACGTCTTCGATTTCAAGCCCGTGGCGATCATCGACCGACTCGGGCTGAGGTCGCCGATCTACACGGCGACGGCCTCGTACGGCCACTTCGGCCGAGACCCCCAGCTCGGCCTACCTGACGCCGGCGGCCCGGAGGTGCAGTTCTTCCCGTGGGAGATCACGGACCGCGCCGACGACCTCAGGACGGCGCTGGGCGGCTGACACTCCCGACTCGCGCAGGCCGTTGCGCAGACGGCCGGATCGGCCGAATAGAACCCCAGGCGAGCTTTGGAGTATTGGTGGAAACCGCCGGGCATGGGCGCCCTGCTGGTTTCCTCACTTCGGAGGATCTTAGGTGCTCGTAGAAGTCAGGGTAGATGAATTGCGGTTCCGCTCTGACAACATTGCGTTGGTCATCCTCAAGGAAACGGACGGCGACCGGTTCCTCCCCATCTACATCGGAGAGACGGAGGCGCTCGCAATCGCCATGCAACTGGAGGCGGTGGTGGTTCCCCGACCGCTGACCCATGACCTGCTTTGCTCGGTTCTTCATGGCCTGGGTGGCAGTCTTCAGAAGGTGGTGATCACAAAGGTCGAGGAGCGCACCTATTACGCCGAACTGCTCATCCGACGGAACGGTGAAATCTTCAGTCTGGACGCGCGCCCTTCGGATTCCATCGCGCTCGCGCTTCGGGCCACCGCCGGCATCTTTGCCAACGAGGACTTGCTCGAGGCCGCAACACTCGAAATCCCCGAAGAAGAGGGCGCCGGGGAGATGATGTTCGGGGAGGTCACCCTCGACATCGTCCAGGAAACGAGCGCGGAAAACCTCGAGGAGCGCCTTCGCAGGCTCAACCCCGAGGACTTTGGGCGATTCAAGCCCTGACGGTTCGGTCACGAATCGGCTCCGAGTCGCATTCGCCGCCTCCCTCGTCGCGCTCTCAGCCTCCGCAGCTCCCGCGGCCATCTCTGCCCAGGTCGAAGCCAACCCCGTCCTGAACGGTCGTGCGCTCCTAGGCGATACCGCGCTCACACGCGGCACGGTTGTCCTGCACCACCTCACCCACACGACGCAAAGTGAGGTGGACTCCGCCCAGGTGGCGCCGGACGGTTCGTTCTCGCTCCGCCTACCGAACGTGCCCGACCCCGATCGTGGAGACGTCTTCTTCGCGTCGATACGACGCGAGGGGGTGAGCTACTTCGGCAATATCGTGACCACGGCGAATCAGCTCGACTCCGTGTACGCGATTCAAACATACGATACGCTTCTGGCTCCAGAGCAGGGCGTCGATCTGCAGATCGAGATCAGGACGGTGTTCTTCGAAGCGGTCGAGAACCGTTGGCTCATAACGGATGTCTTTCAGCTAACCAACACCGGTGCGCGTACGGTGGTGACGCGGGAAACGGGCGCCGTCTGGAGGTACCCGCTCGCATCAGGCGCGGCTGAGTTCGCGGTTGTTGAGGGTGACGTGGCCCCCGACGTCATCGAACTCGAGGACGGCGACCTCGTACTCCGGGCCCCCATGTCTCCCGGCTCCCGAATGTTCGTGGTGCGGTACATGCTCGACGACATGTTCACGGCGATACCCACTCCCGGTGTCATCGACCAGTTCGAGGTGCTCATCCGAGAGCCCGCTCCGCTCATGGACGTCGAGGGTCTGCGCTTCCTCACGAGGGTAGAGCTGGAGGTGGGCTCGACATACCGACGATACAGCGGCCGATCGGTCGATCTAGCTTCGATCCGTCTGGTCGCGATCGATGCCCCGACTCAGCCGCCGGTGAAATCGGTTGCGGTCGTGCTCGCGGTCTTACTCGCTGGCATGGGGCTCTTCGCGCTACGGGGAACCGGTCTGTCCTTGGCTGGCGAGACACCGGTTTCACCCGCCGTGAACCGGCACGGCTTGCTCGTCCAGGTCGCGCGCCTCGACGATGATTTCGAGGCCCAGGCGGATCCGAGCGCTGCCGCTCGCACGCTGTATGAGCGCCGTCGCGCGGAGCTGCTTCGCCGCATTCGTCGGGCGCCGTAGTGGCCCCCCTCAGCACCCCCGCGGTGCTGCTGCGATCCCACGACTACGGTGACACCAGTCGCATCCTCCGCTTCTACACCGAGGCCCAGGGACTGCTGAGCGTGATGGCTCGGGGGGTTCGTACCCGCAGCGGAAAGGGCGCCACCGCACTTGCCACGTTCGCGACCGGAACCCTCACGGCATACATAAAGCCACACCGTGACCTGCAGACAATGAAGGACTTCGACTGCACACGGATGAGAGATGGACTCGGGCTCGACGTGCTGCGCTTTGCCGGGGCTTCCGCGACTGCCGAGCTGGTCCTTGCCCACGCCGACCAGGAGCGAAATCCCGATTTGCTCCGTACGCTCGAAGAGGGACTCGACACTCTGGAATCGATCGAGCCCGCCCAGGTGCCGGCAGCGGCGCTCTCTGCTGTTTGGCGCATCACGGAGGCCTTCGGGTTCGCTCCCCAACTCGATCCGTGCGTGCGCTGCGGCTCACCGCTCGGGGACGACGAGGTGGGGCGTTTCGACTTCGCGTCCGGTGGAGTTCGCTGCGCCCGATGCGCCGAGGATGCCACGGGGCCGCGCATCGGACCCATCGCGCGCGATCAGATCGCGAACCTGCTCGCGTCCGAGCTCGACACGGAGTTCACGTACGCACGCCGACACCTTGGCGTGCTTTCCGACTTCGTGGCGTATCACGTCGTGTCCAAACCGCTCAAGTCCCTCCGCTTCCTGGGTGGACTCCTCCCCCCGGATGAGGGGGTCGGTGCGTGAAGCGGCTCATCCTCGGTACGGCTGGACACGTCGACCACGGCAAGACCACGCTCGTGCACGCGCTCACCGGCGTCGATACCGACCGGCTGAAGGAGGAGAAGGCCCGCGGCATCACGATCGAGCTCGGCTTCGCCGAGTGGGTTCTGCCGCAAGCCCGCCTGGGTGTCGTTGACGTGCCCGGACATGAAGCGTTCGTACGTGCGATGGTCGCCGGAGCGGCGGGCATGGACCTCGTTCTGCTCGTCGTCGCATCCGATGAAGGAGTCATGCCGCAAACCAGGGAGCACCTTGCGATCGTGGAGCTTCTGGGCGTGCGGCAGCTCGTCGTCGCACTCACGAAGTGCGACCTGGTAGACGAAGAGTGGCTGGAATTGGTGCGCTCGGAGGTTCAAGACCTTCTCGAGCCGACGCCGTATCGTGGAGCGCTGTCAGTGCCTACGTCCGCTCGGGCGGCGATCGGAATGGACGAGCTCAGGGAGGCCTTGGCGCTCGCCGCGGGGGCAGTACAGAAGTCCGCGGGCCGAGACCTGGTCCGACTGCCGCTGGATCGTGTCTTCACCATCCAGGGCACCGGCACGGTAGCTACCGGAACGCTCTGGAGCGGCACTTTGGGCAAGGGGGACCGGGTGCGCATCCTCCCAGACGACCTCGAGGCGCGGGTCCGTGGCGTGCAGGTGCACGGTCGGGAAGTCGAGCAAGCGACGGCTGGCGACCGGACCGCGATATCGTTGACCGGCGAAGGAGCGGACCGCACCGCTGTGGGACGAGGCGCGACGCTCGTGTCGGACTCGGCATGGTCACCGACGTGGATGCTCACCGCTCGCGTCAGGATGCTCGCGGACACGGCCTGGAGCCTCGAGCACAACCAGCGAGTCCGTGTTCACGTCGGAACGGCGGAGGTCATGGCCCGCTGCGCGTTGCTCGAGGCCGAGACGATCCGGGCCGGCAGAGCAGGGTGGGTGCAATTGAGACTCGAGGAGCCCGTCGTCGCCCGAGCACACGACCGGCTCGTGCTCCGGGCGTACTCCCCGGTTGCTACGATCGGGGGCGGGCTGATCGCGGAGGCGACGCCGCCCAAGAGAAATCACATCGACGACACCGTTCGAGCGGGGCTCGAGAGTGTGCTGGAGGGCGACGCGCGGGCGCGTGTTCGTGCACTTCTGGACTTGGCCGGGTGGCACGGTGCAGAGGTAGCGAAGTTCCCCGTATCGACTGGCCTCGCCGTCGACGAGCTGGGCCCGATCTTGGACGAACTCGAAACTCAGGGTGATCCGGGAACGGGTGGCCGCCTCTTCTCCGCACAAATCGCCGCCCAGGCCGATGACCGTATCGTGGCGGCGGTCACCGCTGCGCAGGCCACGGACCCGCTGCGTCCAGCCGTCTCACTCGCCGCCGTGCGCACGGCTCTACCGGAGTGGGCGGCGACTTGCCTGGCCGATGCCACGATCGCCAGGCTCTGCGAGCGAAGCGTGTTGGAAACGGCCGATGGCGGCGTCCGCTTGCCCGGACATGTGGTGACCCTGACGCGAGACCAGGAGGCGGCCGCGAACGAAGTCCGAGCGTTGCTCGCGGCGGCAGGCCTCGCTCCACCATTCGTGGACGAGTTCCCGGCATCACTCAAGGGCCGAGGCGACCTGTGGTCGCTTTTGAAGTTCCTCGAGGGAGAGGGGGTCGTCAGCCCGGTCGCCGACGGATACTACGTGAGCACTACCGAGCTCGAGAAGGGGATCGCCGCGGTGCGCGAGATGCTCGGCGGGCAGGCCGGTCTCGGACCGACTGCCTTCCGGAACGCGCTGCCAGTGACCCGAAAGCACCTCATTCCGTTGCTCAACCACTTGGACGGCCTGGGTGTCACAATGAGGAGCGACGAAGGGCGAAGCGTGCTCGCCTAAGGCCGTTTCTGCGGGTAGGCAACAAAAACGGCCCGCCACGGTAACACAGAGTTGGTTTGCTCAGGTTATTCCACGGAAAACGGGCGTTTTGCTTGACCCGCGGGAGCCTGAGACGGTATGATACGAGTCGTGTGTGTGCGCGGCTCGTGAACCATGCATGGAGTGCGATTGACCCTAGGCTACAGCACATCTAACGTGCGGAGGAATCCATGAGACGCATTGTCGGCGTCTTGTTCGTCCTCCTCTCCTTTTTCGTCGCGGCTGAGGCCGTATCCGCCCAGGAGCTTGGGCCTCCCGCGTCGTCTGGTCAGGCGGGTGGCTTCGAACTACAGCAGAACTATCCCAATCCGTTCAACCCGGAAACGACGATACCCTTCGTTCTAGAGGAGGGATTGTTCGTGGACGGGCGTCCCGCCGTTGTGTCCCTACGCATCTTCAACCTGCTCGAGCAGCTCGTAGCCACCCCGGTCGCTCTCGGTCACTCCTCGGGCGCAGGCGTTGAGCTCATCCAGCTCGAGTACGCTCTTCCCGGTACCTACGAAGCGTTCTGGGACGGGACCGATCAGTCGGGCCGCCAGGTCGCCTCCGGCATCTACTTCGTACAGCTCACGGTGAACGGCATCCGCGATTTTATAAAGATATCCGTGCTGAAGTAGGAACGAACGGCTGCCGCCTACGATGCCTTTTCGGCGAGAAGCGCAAGGAACTCTTCGGGCTCGGTGAGCTCTCCAAGGTCGCCCGGCACAGCAGCGTCCTTGGCGAACTGCGCGATCTTCCCGAGTACCGGTAGGTACTGGTTCGAGACTTCGAGCGGCGGGGCGATGATCAGGAAGAAGTTGTAGACCGGCTCGCCGTCGATCGCGTTGAAGTCGACGCCACCGGGCTTTCGTCCATAGGCGAGGCGTAAGCGATTGACCACGAGGGTGCGACAGTGGGGAATCGCGATGCCCTTTCCGATGCCCGTCGAGCCGAGGTTCTCGCGCCGCTTGAGGGTCTTGAACAAGATCGCCGCGGACTTCTCGTCGAGCGCGAGCAGGCTCACCAGCTCCTTGAGCAAATCGTCCTTGCTCTGGGATTCCAGGTCGAGCTTCACGACATCCGACGTGAAGAGCTCCTTCAAACGCATCCATCGCCTCCGAATCTCGATGCGGTGCCGCATCCTACAGAGGAGCGAGACAATAACCGCATGCTGGCGGGTGCGTCATCCCCGAGCGACCAGCAGCTTCACCTGGGCCGGTGCTAGGGATAGCTTCGAATCATGTCTACCGACGTTGTCGCCCTACTGAGCGGCTCCGACACGCCCCTATACCTCGCGCCCCAGGCCGGCGTGAGCGAGTCCCCGTTTCGCCGGCTCTGCCGTCGGTACGGGGCGGATGTCGTGGTGAGCGAGTTCGTGAGCGCGGCAGGCATCGTCATGCGGTCCCCGCGGTCGCGCGACTATCTGCGCTTCGACGAGGAAGAGCGCCCCATCGGGATCCAAATCTTCGGCTCCGATCCCGCCATGATGCGTGACGCAGCCGCATTCGTTGCCGAGACGTACGGCCCGGACTTCATCGACATCAACTTCGGGTGCCCGGTGAAGAAGGTCGTGAAGCGAAACGGTGGCTCGGGCTGCTTGAGGGACCTCGATCTGATCGAGACTCTGGTCCGAGCCGTCGACGACGCCACGTCACTGCCCACGACGGTCAAGATCCGCAGCGGTTTCGACGAGCGGACGCGGGATCCCGTCGCCATCGGCCTCCGCTGTCAGGACGCCGGCGCACGGGCGTTGTGCATTCACCCGCGGACGCGCACCGACATGTACAGCGGCGAGGCGCGCTGGGATGAGATCCGTGCGGTCGCCGAGGCGCTCGAGATCCCGGTGATCGGGAACGGCGATATCCGAACAGGCGACGACGCTCGACGCATGCGTGACGAAACCGAATGCGCCGGAATCATGATCGCCAGGGGGTCACACGGAGATCCCTGGCTCTTCTCACAGGCTCGCGCGGCGCTGGACGGAGACCCCATCCCAAGCGATCCGGATATCGAAGAGCGCTTCGAGATCTGCCTCGAACACGCGCAGAACGCGATCGCCTTCGAGCGGAACCCCGAACGGGCGATCATCGACTTCCGAAAACACCTCGGCTGGTATACCAAAGGGCTGCCGGACGGCAGACAACTCCGCACCGAGCTCTTCCAAGCGAGCACGCTCGAGAACGTCGAGATACTGCTCGAGGGCTACCTCGCTGAGCATAGGGCCGAAGCTCTGGTATAGGCCGCGCAACCACTGGAGCCGCGCCCGCGGGTGGACCGAACCCCCGCATTTCGCGTAGTTTTCACTCACAGGCTGTTTGACAGACCATCCGCATCATCGGGGGCGTCCCGGTTTCGACGTGTTTGGTGAACGCGGAGTAGCGTGCCGAGGTCCTGATCCTCGTAAATCTTCGGGAACACTCTTAGCTGCCAACGACAACCTGGCGCTGGCTGCGTAAGCTTTCTTACGTGCCCGTCTCCCTGATCGCCCGCTCGAGGCGGTCCTTGAGGCGACGATAAGTCGAGCTGGTCCCCCGGTTTCGCCGCCGGGCCGGGGGATGAGATTTTCAGGCGACTGGCCGCGGGGTCGGTTGATCACTGACCGCCCGAGGTGAGACAAACCAGTGATCTACGCACGTAGAGACTCTGCTGGACCCAAGTGCGGACGCGGGTTCGACTCCCGCCGCCTCCATCAGAACAGGCCCGACTACCCTACACGGTGCTCAGGCCTGTTCTGTTCTTTACGCCGTCTAGCCAGGTCGGCGGGAGGCGAACCCGCCGGGATTCGCGAAGCGAAGAGCGCTAGCGGGTTTGAGCCGACGAGCAGGCGAGTCTACTGAAGATCTGTCTGCCGGACCGAGGAGCCGACGGTGGCCCGAAGGGACGCCGCCACTCCCGCCGCCTCCATCAGAACTATGGGGTCGGCTGCGGACGCTCGGGCCAGGAGAGACAGGACGTCATGGACCGCGGCGCGTTCATCAACAGAGTGGCTGAGGAGATCCGTACGAGGGCGCTGGGCTGACGTCTAGCGTGCCGGCTCCATCTTCCAGAAGCCGATTCCGCCCAGCTGGTACTGAACCTCCACGATCGCAACCGGTTCGGCACTAGCGATGTCGATGACGTCGACCGTTCCACGTGTGGCGCCCACGGCCTCGTTCGAGACGAAGGCGTACCGCCCATCCGGCGAAATCACGACGCCATGGGTGAGGGACCGGCTCGTCGCCACGCGCCGCTCGGCGCCCGTCTCCAAGTCGAAGATCGCGACGGCCTGCTCGCCCTTCAGGGTCACCACGAGGCGGGACCCGTCGGGGCTTGCCGCCGCGCTGTAAGGGCCCAGTCCGGTCGCCGAGCGCCGAGTAATCTCGAACGTCTCTCGGTCGATCGCGAGGATCTCCGCCCGTCCGTTACACGTCACGTACAGCTCGCGATCGTCGGGCGACACGACGACCCACGTGGGGCGACACGCGCCGTCGGCCGAGACGACGGTGCCCGGGGGAACGTTCACCGGTCCCTCACGCCCCGCAGACAATCGAAGGCGGCGGGTTACCATGAGGGTCCGCGTGGAGATCTCGACCAGCTGATCGCTGAGGAGACAGCCCGAGTAGTGGTTCAACCCGTCGTGACTGACGCGACTGCCGTGTGGCCTCACGCATGTTTCGATCTGCCCCGTCGGCGCCATGAAAGGGGTGAAGACCGTGGAGACACTGCTCGCAACCGGGTCTCCGTGCAGATTGAAGTTCGCCGCGAACAGGGTGGAGCCGTCCGGCGAGAGCGCCATCGTAGCCGGGAACAGACCCACAGTCGCCGAGTCTACGAGCTCGTCGGTGCCCGTCCGCATCTTCCAGACGCGGCCGTACGGCTGGCCATGGGCGAAGGACACGTACCAAAAGGCCCCGTCGGGTGACACGGTCAGCCCCTGCGCCCCGTCGAGGTCGACGGGGTGATATCCCACCTCGATCACCCGCTCCTCGACCGCCGTGCGGCCGTCGAAGCGCACAAGGGACACCAGATCCGAGGACTCGTTTGCGACGTACACCCAATACGTCGCGCTTTCCCGCGACTGCGCTTCGAGGTCGTGCGTGACAGCGAGGCCAGCCGCGAGGACTACCGCGACCGGTAGATGACGAGCTACCGCCACTAGAACACCGCCGGCCTCGGCCTCTCGTGCCTCAACACCCAGAGGCCGCTGTTGATGTCGCTGACGAAGAGGTGACCCTTGTGGACCTGGGGTCCCCACGCCTGGGGCCGGTTGGGCACGAGCCCCTGGCCTTCCTGAGCCCTGGTGCGGAAGAACCCGATCTCGCGTCCTTGGCGGTACAGATCACCACGTAGGGTGCCGCTGATGTCGACGATGCGGAGGCCACCCTGGTAGTAGGCGATGTACAGCGTCTCGTCCTCGATCCAGACGTTGTGGGATCCGGCCTCCGGTAGGTCGTACTTGGCGACCTGGCGCGGGTTGTCGACGTCGCTCACGTCGATCACATGGATGAATCCGCGCATGCCGTCGGACGTGCCGATCTCATCGCCAAGGAAGACGTAGTCCCGGTCGCGCCACGCGACGTGCGTGTTGCCTTCCGGGTAGGAGATGCTCGACACGAACACCGGCTCGAAGGGGGTGCCACCGTGTGTCCCGGCACCCACGTCGAGAATGACGAGCCCGTCGTCCCAGTACGAGAGGTAGGCGTACCCGTCCTCGGCCCAGACGTCGTGGAGTGACTTGCCGGTCTCGCCGGGCCGGAGCTCCCAGCGCCCCGCGTTACGTGGATTCGACGGATCGCTCATGTCGATGATGTTCATCGCGTTGGTGCCGTCGTTCACCGCGTACACCACGTCACCCATGATCCACACGTTGTGGATTCCAGCGGTCAGGTCGTCCGTCAGCTCCGCCATGATCGTGGGATGAGCCGGGTCCTGGAGGTCCAGGACGACGATCCCGTTCCGGCGCGTGCTAGCACCTTCACGCGTGATGATGGCCCAGCTTGCGTCCTCACTGACCTTGACGTCGTTCACGACCCGGGCGTCGACGACAACCGAATCGACGAGTGCGACGCTCGCCGGGTCCGTGACGTCCCACACGAACATGCGCTGGCCGCCCCCTTGGGCGTGTGTTCCTGTGTAGGCGTAGTCGCGACCGTCCAAACCCTCGAAGACCCACAGGTCACTCGTGGAGACCTCGGATCGCACGCCGTGCGCTACCAGCTCGACGGGGGTGGCTACGTCACGTTGGGAGACCTCGACGAGAGAAGCCGACGAGACACCGCCTACGGTTGCGATGACCCGGTAGGCGCCCGGCGGTCCCGTCGAGGCCCGAAACGGAGAGGTCGACGGAGGCGTCGGTAACTGCCCGCCCTTGGACATCGGCGAGCATGATCTCGAACTCGACCACATCGCCCGTCCGGGCCCGCGCCATCTGTGGGGTGAGTGACAGCCCCGTCACGGGGTTTGTGACAACATCCACCTCCAGGCCGGCGACGACGTTGTTCTCGGTGTGTGCGGTCACTGTGACCCGGCCCGGGTTCAGGCCGATGAGCACGCCACCCGCCGTCACCAAGGCGGCCGAGGGATCGGACGAGCGCCACGTAATTCCAGCCGTGCTGTGCTCCGTGCCGCGGTCGGTGAGCACGCGTCCGGCCAGTCGCAGCGACGTCCCGACGTAGGCCGCATACCTGGGCTCATCGATCTCGATCGACCCAGCCGGCCATTCCAAGACGCGCACTGGCAGCGTCCCGACGAGCGCCGCGCCGCGCATCCTGAATGCGCCGCCCCCGCTGTCCTCCGACCTCATTACGATCACAGCCAGTTCACCCTCGCCGGGTGCTCCCCCGGTGAGCTCGGCGGACACGGTACCCGTAAGTGGCACGACCTGCGGCGACACACTCACCCGGGCCACGAGAAGTGCGACCGCCTCGTCGACCGGATTGCCATCCCCGTCCAGAAGACGGACCTCCAGCGAGGTGGTCGCCTCGCGCTCGACGATGAGCTCGTCGACGCTGAACTCGACCGAAGCGACTCGGTCTCCAGCTGCCCGTTGCTCCGAGGTCGCCGGGGGAGTCTGTGCTGCGACCGGAAGGGCAAGGGCTGCCAGGACGAGTAAGACCAAGGTGCGTTTCAATGCGACGGGGATCATGGCTCACCTCCCTGGTGCCCAGGCCGTGACGAGCGTCGACCTCACCACGGTAACCGAACGCGACAGTTAAAGGATAGGAGGTCTAAAAGGGGTGCCGTGGCAGGAGGTGAGGCGGGAAGGGGAATGGTGGCGGGCTTCGGGGGTGCCGGGCGGAAGCGGTGCGGGCGCTCCACGCGAAGCGAGGCCGGCTGAATGGGAGGAGGGGCTCAGTCAGTCGGAACGCGCCGCAGGGATGCGTGGATGGGCAGGGATAGAGGTGGGCAATGAATCCGACGGCCGACTGGACGCGGGAGACTCAGGGGTCGAAGGAGTCGGGCACGGACTGGTCGAAGTCGAGGGCAGGGCACCGCGCGGAGCGTGGTCGCGAGGCGTTGGTCGGGACGGGTACCCCACCTTTGGTGGGGGTCGGGCTCGGCGGGGTCGAAGGTGGGCGTCTGATCGAGGAGCTCGACGAGGAGATCGCTCTGGGGCGGTCCGCGGGCGGGCGAGAGGGGCGGGGGTTTGTGGGGGAGGTCGAGGTGGAGGAGGATGGCGGAGACGACGGGCGGATCGGTCAGAACCGGAGCGAAGCGGAGCTCGCCGAAGGCAAACGCGAGGATCTTCATCTCGGCGGACCACGCTTCGCGCGGTGCCCTGCGGGACACAGGAGCGGCAGCACGTCGTAGATGCGCGCGAGAAGGACGGCCCAGCGACCCACCTGCGGTGGGTGCCCCCGGGCAGGGGAGGGGCGGGAAGCGGGGGTCGGCTCGGGGGGGGGGCACGCCAGGTGAGGTGGCATCGCCTTCGGGCACAGGCGCCTCGGGCACGCGCTCGGGCCGACCGAATGCGACGACGTAGGGCCGCAGCCTGGCATTCGGAGCCAGAACCCCGTGGTAGCGGTGACGATGGACGCGCGGGGGTGGGACGAGGGCACCGACGCGAAGCGTTGGTCGCGAGGGCCTCGAGGAGTTCGAGGGGTGTGAGCAGCAGCTCGGTGCGGCCGTGGACGTCGGGTTTCGGGAAGCGGTAGAGAACGCGGCCGACCCACCTTCGGTGGGTGCCCCTGAAGCGAGGGCAGGGGTGGAGTCGAGGGCGTGCAGGCGTTCGAGCGCGAAGGGCGGCCGGGCACAGTATCGGACGAGGCGCTCGATGCCCGCGCGGTCCTCACCCTCGATGCGCACGGAGGCGTCGACGCTAAACCCGCCCGAGCCTTGCCAGGTGAGCATGCCAGCGGCGTCGAGCTCGTCCAGGAGCCCGTGGCGGCGGAAGTAGCGAAGGACGCGTCGCTGGAGGATGGGTTCGAGCTGGCGTATGTGATCGGGCGTCAGCTCGGAGGCCTCGTGAAACTCGATCTCGCCGTCGCCAGCCTCGCCGAACACACCGTCGAGGACGATGAGGTGGTAGTGGGGGTGGACGTTGAGGGACGAGCCGAAGCGATGAAAGAAGCTGACGGCTCCGAGCTGGGCGTCAGGCGGCGCTCCGGGGCTCGTGTGGAGCTACATCTTCTTCTTCAGGAGCTCCATCTCGGCGGTCGAGTCACCCCGGGCCATCTCACCGCCGGGCATCGAATCGAGCATCAAGTCCCGCGCCGCGGGATCCTCCATCGCGCGGTGGACGGCCATCGTGTCCGGCATCTCAAGGCGCTCCGGCATGTCCAACTCGCGGGCGCAGGCCGACACGGTCAGGACGATCACCGCCCCCAAACAGATCGAACGGCGCCTCATACGCCGCCGAACCAGGGGTAGCCCTGGTCCTCCCAGTAGCCGCCGGGACGTTCATCGGTCAGCGTGATTCGTGTCAAATACTTGGTGAGCTTGTATCCGAGCTTGTGCGGCGCGTAGAGCCTCAGCGGCGCCCCGTGATCTGGCATGATGTCTCCGTCGTTGAACCCGTAAGCGAGCATCGTCTCAGGATGCATGGCCGACCCCAGGTCCCATCCGTTGTAGTAGCCCGCATCAAACGAGTCGCAACGCACATAGCGCGCTCCGGGCATTACCCCGGCCCGATCGGCGACAGCCCGGAACGGGACGCCCGCCCAGGTTGCGATGGCCGACCATCCCTCCACGCAATGGTGCTTGACCGTGTAGCTGATGCGGCCGAGCTGCTGGATCTCCTCGATCGACAGCGAGAGAGGGGTGCGCACCAACCCACCGACCTCGAGCCGCCATGCCGACGGGTCGGCGAGCGTTGGGGTCATGCGGCTGATGTGGTAGTTCGGAAAGCTCGTCGAGCGTTGCTCAGGTTCGTACTTCCGTGCGAGCCGATCGGCGGAGAATAACCGTTCGCTGAACCAGTCGTTGAATCGACCGACCCCGCCGAACACCGGCCGGAGCGCCGGCCCACCATCCCACCCGCAGGCGCTGAGCACCGCTGCAGCACTCGACGCGACGAACGCACGCCGATTCACGTTACGACTCATCGCTGGTGTACCTCCCCCGATACCATCCGGTGATCATCGCGCGGAACGATGCAGGGTCCACAGCGAACACGAGCACGACGTGCACGATCGCGAACGCAACGAAGATCCACACCGTCAAGAAGTGCCAGTATCGGGCGAACTGGTATCCGCCGAAGATCCATGTAAGCCACGAGAACTGGATCGGCTTCCAGATTGCCACGCCGGTCGCCACAGACAGCACGCCGAGAAACAGGACTGATGTGTACGCGGCCTTCTGCAGTGCGTTGTGCTTCCCCTGTGGCGGGTGCTCCTTGCGGAGCCTGAGGTAGTACCTCTGCATCTCGATCGCCGGCTTCACGTCGCGCGGCCCAAAGAGGAGCTTCTTCCACTCGGCCGAGAACACGAGATAGCCGAGATAGAGGCCACATGAGCGCGAAGCGCCAGTTGAGCCCTCCGGCGAGCCACCCTCCCAGCCGTGACCACTCCGGGAACGCCCTGTCGTGAAACGGATTCACGAGGTACGGTCCGCCTCGCTCGCCGAACCGCGGGTAAGCTCGGTAGATCTGGAGACCGCTCGCCACCATCGCGAAGACCAGAATGAAAGCACACCAGTGGGTGAAGCGGACGATCCAGTGGTGGCGGCGCACCGGCTCAGCCATGGTCGATCACTCTCCGAGGTCGCTGCGGGACTTGAATTCACGCTGTCGAATACGACGGCTCGCGATCTGCCAAAGATCGTGTGGCTCGGACGGCTTCGAAACCCTCTTCGGAAGGATAGGAGGTCTAAAAGGGGTGCCGTGGCAGGAGGTGAGGCGGGAAGGGGAATGGTGGCGGGCTTCGGGGGTGCCGGGCGGAAGCGGTGCGGGCGCTGCACGCGAAGCGAGGCCGGCTGAACGGGAGGAGGAGCTCAGTCAGTCGGAACGCGCCGCAGGGATGCGTGGATGGGCAGGGATAGAGGTGGGCAATGAATCCGACGGCCGACTGGACGCGGGAGACTCAGGGGTCGAAGGAGTCGAGCACGGACTGGTCGAAGTCGAGGGCACCGACGCGAAGCGTTGGTCGGGACGGGGTCGGGCGCGGCGGGGTCGAAGGTGGGCGTCTGATCGAGGAGCTCGACGAGGAGATCGCTCTGGGGCGGTCCGCGGGCGGGCGAGAGGGGCGGGGGTTTGTGGGGGAGGTCGAGGTGGAGCAGGATGGCGGAGACGAGGCGCTGGAGTGGGGACACGTCGGCGGCTAATCCGCCGAAGCCGGCGGGCACGGGCTTTCGGACCAGGATCACGACATACATCATCCTACGCATGAACGCATGTGTGTTGGTCCGGTGCCCCCTGGCAGCCCCGCTCGTCCTGGCCGTCGTCCTGGCCGCCGCTCCTGGGGGCGCGCAGGAGAAGGCCGCCGACCCGTCCGCTGCCACCGGCGGCCTCGCCCTCCCGGAGCCTCCCGCTACCGCGGCCCGTAACGACGAGGGCGAGATAACGATCCGGGCCGTGCGCCTGGAGGAGCCCCTGGAGCTGGACGGGGCCCTGGAGGAGGCGGTGTACGGGAGGCTAGAGCCGGCGTCGGGGTTTATCCAGCAGAACCCGGACAACGGCGCCCCGGCCACGGAAGACACCCAGATCTGGGTCTTCTACGACGACCGGAACGTCTACGTGGCCGTCCGGGCCCTGGACCGCCGGCCGGAGCGGATCGTGGCCAACGAGATGCGCCGGGACAACCGGAACATCTGGAGGAACGACAACGTCATCGTCGCCCTCGACACCTTTCTCGACCGCCGGAGCGCCTTCTTCTTCCAGACCAACCCCCTGGGCGGGGTGCGGGACGCCCTGATCCTGGACGAGACCACCACCAACTACGACTGGAACACGGTCTGGGACGTCCGGAGCCGGCGGGTGGAGGAGGGGTGGACCGCGGAGATGGCGATCCCCTTCGAGTCCCTCCGCTACGCCCCGGGGCGGGAACAGGTGTGGGGGATCAACGTGTTCCGGGTGGTGCGGTCCAAGAACGAGTTCAGCCTGCTGTCGCCGGTACCCCGCTCGTTCAACCAGAGCGGGATCTTCCGGCTGGCCTCGGCCGCGACCCTGGTGGGCCTGGAGGCTCCCAGCGCCTCCCACGACCTGGAGTTCCGGCCGTACGCCATCTCGACCCTCCGGACCGACCGGCCCACCGGCGTCTCCCGGGAGCTGGACGCCGACGGCGGCCTGGACGCGAGCTACGGCATCACCAACAGCATGACCCTCGACCTCACCTACAACACGGACTTCGCCCAGGTCGAGATCGACGAGCAGCAGGTCAACCTCAGCCGCTTCAGCCTGCTCTTTCCCGAGAAGCGGGACTTCCTCCTTGAGGGGCAGGGCGTGTTCGATTTCGTGGGCATCCCCCGCGGCGGGCCCAACCGGGGCGGCCCCGACCCCACGCCCATCCTCTTCTACACCCGCCGCATCGGCTTCGCCTCGGGGGAGCCGGTCCGCATCGAGGGCGGCGGCCGGCTCATGGGGCGGGCGGGTCCTGTGTCCACGGGGGTGCTGAACATGCAGACGGACGGGGGGGAGGGCACTGGCGCCCCGGGAACGAACTTCACCGTGGCCCGGGTCAAGTCCGACGTCTTCGAGCGGGGCAGGATCGGCGCTCTGGCCACCTACCGGCGGCCGTCCCGGGACGGCGACGGCTCCAACCTGGCCTGGGGCACGGACTTTGACCTCTCCCCCGTCCAGGACCTCTGGCTCACGGGCTACTACGCCCGGACCCGGGGCGCGGCGGAGGCATCCGACGGGGAGAGCTATTTGGCCCAGGCACGTTACGACGCCGACCGGTACGGGCTCCGCCTGGAGCGGCTCAAGGTGGATGAAGGGTTCGATCCCGGGGTGGGCCTCCTCCGGCGGAGCGGCTTGCTCCGCTCCTACGTTCAAGGGCGGATCAGCCGGCGGCCCGAGTCATTGCCCCTGGTGCGGCGGGTGAGCCTGGAGGCGGGCCTGGACCACTACGTGAACGAGGCCGACGTCCTGGAGACCCGGCAGGAGCAGGCGCGCCTCCGGGTGGAGTTCGAAAGCGGCGACGACCTGACGGTGGACTATTCCCGGCAATTCGAGTTCCTGCAGGATCCGTTAGCCGTGGCCGGCGGCCGACTCGTGGCCCCGGGCAGCTATCGGTTCCACGAGGTGTCTGCCCGCTTCGAGGCGGGCTCCCACCGGTGGGTGAGCGGCATCTTCAACGCCAGCCACGGGAGCTTCTACACGGGACGCCGCACCCAGCTCGGCTACAACGGACGGGTGAAGTTCGGCCCGCGGTTCAGCGTCGAGCCCCGCATCTCCCTGGACTGGGTGACGCTGGAGGACGAAAGCTTCCGGGTCACGCTCCTGGGAGCCCGGCCCACGCTGACCCTCACGCCCCGCAACTTCGTCAGCGCCCTCGTGCAGTACAACTCCAGCACGGAGGCCGTGGAGACCAACCTCCGGTGGCGGTGGGAGCTCCAGCCGGGGACGATCCTCTACGTGGTGTACACCGACGCCCGGGACACGGGGGGCCTGGGGGACGCCGGGAACCTGGGGGGCCGGGACGAGTTCACCGGAGTGCTCAACCGCTCCTTCGCGGTCAAGTTCACGCGGTTGGTTCGGTTCTGAGGGGGGGGCCGGCACAGCTCCCCCTCACCCCGCCCTCACCCGCTGGACCCTCAAGCGCCCACCCCTTGTCTGAGTCCTCACGCGGGAACGGAGGCGCCCGGTTCCTTGCCCGCGCTTCCCGGCTCAACATGTACTCCAGCATGTAGACCCCCCGCCCACATGGGAGCGATGGGTCTACCGTAAGTCGTGCGTATCAAGCGCTTACGTCAGTGGAGCTAGGCGGAATCGAACCGCCGACCTCCTGGTTGCAAACTATACGGCAGCAGGCCCCATTTTCGCCAAAACGCCGAAGTTTCGCGGTATTTTTCGCTGAAATGGCGAAACTCAGACCAGGTTTTCGCTGGAATAGCGAACGCGAACATGTAGTGCCGGAACCGCTGCGGGGCGACGCCCACCTTGCCAACTCGCGGAGGACCTACGATGGCTTACATACATGCACACCCTCATCGATCGCCCCGCTTCGACGATCCAAGTGTTGAGACTCTTTCCGGCCGTCGACGCCGCGATCACGAGCGAGCGATGTAGCTCCGGGTTCATTCGAAGCCGTAGCTGCCCAGAGAACGGCTTGTCGGGCGTGTCACCGCGCTCGTTGCAAACCGCCAGGTAGTGGTCAACCGCGCGGTGCATGAACGACTTGAGCTCCGTGACGGACTCGCCCTCGAAATAGATTTCGTCCCGCAGATCGATGACATGACCCGCCAGCAGCTCTAGCTCGGGATCGTACTCCATAGATCCGGCGTCAAAGAATGACGCAGCGTCACCGCGCGAAGGCGCCATGCGCGTCCATGCACAGGCCGGGGGGGGCCACTCGCGGGAGGGGTGTCGTACGGCCAGGCCGCGCGTTATTGTAGACCCGATCGATGGGATCGTAGCGGACCCCGTCCTCGCCATTCTCGCGATGTGGAGGAGAGGCGATATGCCAAGTGACGACGCTCAAACCAGCCGCAGCGGGCCGACCGACCTCACCCGGCGCACCTTCATCAAGGGTGTAATCGCCGGAGGCGTGGCGGTTTCCTCCGCGGCCTACCTCTTCCGCAACAGCCCGCTCTTGACGGGTGGGGCCGCTCGGATGAGCGGCGTTGAGCGGCTGCTGACGCTCACCGTCAACGGCCAGACTCGGCGGGTCGACGTAGCCCCGCAGGAGACCCTGGCCACGACGCTCCGCTACAAGCTCGGGCTCACCGGCACCAAGCTCGGCTGCGACCGGGCGGAGTGTGGTGCCTGCACGGTGCTTGTCGATGACGTGCCGCGCTACTCGTGCTCGGTGCTGACCCACGCCGTCAGGTCGCGCGAGATCAGGACGATCGAGGGTCTGGAGTCGCCCGACGGTACGCTCCATCCGGTGCAGCGGGGCGTGGTCGAGGAGGAGGGCTTCCAATGCGCCTACTGCATGACCGGCTTCGTCATGGCGGCGGTGGGATTCCTACAGAAGAATCCGAACCCGACCCGCGAAGAGCTGGCTCATGGCGTGTCCGGCAACCTGTGCCGGTGCCAGGACTACGACAAAATCCTCACGGCCCTGGAACGGGGCGCGGAGCTTTCGCGGGAGGTGGCCCGTGGCTGAGAACAAGCTGGTCGGTCAGAACTACGTCACGCCCGACCTGGTCGCCAAGGTCACGGGCCGGGCCAAGTACTCGGAGGATTTCCGGGTTGACGGAATGCTCTACGCGAAGCTCTTGCTGAGCCCCCTTCCCCACGCCCGGGTCAGGAGCATCGACACGAGCGCCGCCGAGGTCATGCCGGGCGTGCGCGCCATTCTCCAGGCGTCGGAGCTTCCGGCGCCAGCCGACATCGTGACCGATCTCGGCGAGAGGATCCCTGCCAATCCCAAGGGCGAGCGCGCGCTCAGCGACGAGCCGGTCTATGCCGGGGAACCGGTGTTGGCCGTGGCGGCAGTGGACGAGGAGACGGCGGTCGCAGCCATCGAAGCCATCGAGATCGACTTCGAGCCGCTGCCGTTCGTGGTCGACCCGCTCGTGAGTCTCCGTCCGGACGGGCCCAACGCGCGTTCCGAGGGCAACTGCTGGGGCCGTCCGGCGGGAGAGCCCACAGGCCCCCTCGAGGTCCAGGAGATGAAGTGGGCGAGCGCCGATTTCGCCGAGTACGAAGAGGGTCGATTGCCGACCGGCACGTCTCGGGACGAATGGTCGTTCGGCGACGTCGAGGCGAGATTCGCCGAGGCGGCACTCGTGCTGGACCAGACGTTCTCCGTCGCCAACAACCACCACCACGTGCTCGAGCCGCGCTCCACGCTCGCGTACTGGCGCAACGGCAAGCTGTACGTACACACTGGCACGCAGAGCACCGTGCAGACGGTGGCGTCCCTCGCCCGCTGGATGCGGCTCGACGTCGACGATGTCGTGCTCATTACGGAGTACACGGGCGGCGGCTACGGCAGCCGGGCCACCGGCGCCGTCATCAGCACGGTCCCGGCCCTGCTCGCCAAGAAAGCGGGCCAGCCGGTCATGCTCCGCATCTCGCGCGAGGAGGAGCATTTCATCGGCGGTATTCGCCCTGCGATCCACGGCCGCGTAAGGGCCGGATTTGCCAGCGACGGGCGCCTCCTGGCTCTCGACATGTTCACGGTGGGAGAGAATAGCGCGTACGAGCCGGGAGGCGACGCCTTGTTCTCCGGCAGCATCGTGTCGTTGCTCTATCAGCCGCAGGCCATGCGGATGCGGGCGACCACCGTGCTCACGAACACGCCGCCGCGCCGGGCGCAGAGCCAGCCAGGGGGGCTCCAGGGCATCCTGATGATGGAGCCGGTCATCGCCAAGGCCGCGCGCCAGCTCGGTCTCGACCAGGTGGACATCCGCCGCGTCAACGCGCCCGTCGGCAAGGCCCCATTCGGCCCTCAGGTTGGCGACGCTCCGAGAGCGTACTGCACAAGCGCGTTCCTCAGGGAAGCGCTCGATCGGGGCTCCGAGCTCTTCGACTGGGAGACGCGTAAGGCACGCTCCGGTCAGCGCCGAGGCTCCACGGTACGTGGGGCTGGCGTGGCGGTCAGCTCGTTCGTCGCCGGCTCGACCGGATTCGACGGGCTCTTCGTGATCAAGCCCGACGGCCGTATGTACGTCAAGTCGGGCGTCGGCAATCTGGGCACACAATCGTACTCCGACGTCCATCGCGTGGCGGCCGAGTTGATGGGCGTGCCGTGGGACAAGGTGGAGATCTCCTGGGGTGACACGTCCCAGAACCTCCCGTGGACGTGCGTCTCCGGCGGGAGCCAGACGACGCACGCGATGTCGCGCGCGGCCCACGCGGCGGCTTCGGACGCCATCGCCAAGGTGAAGGAGATCGCGGCCCGAACGCTCGGCGGGAGCCCCGAGTCCTACCGTGTGGCCGACGAGCGCGTCTCGAACGGCAGCCGCGGCATGACGCTCGCGGAGGTGGCCCAGCGCGCCATCGAGCTGGGCGGCAAGTACGACGGGCACGAGCTGCCCGAGGACATCAACCGGTACACGACCAGATCGGCGACGGCGCTGGCCGGGCAGGGCCTCATGGGCGTCGCGCGCGACAGCTACGGGCGGGACGGGCGGACATTCTCCTTCGTCGCCGGGTTCGCGGAGGTCGAGGTGGACCTCGAGACCGGCGACTATCGAATACTCGACTACATGGCAGTGGGCGACTCGGGCACCATCATCCACCCGCGCTCCTACGGCGGGCAGGTTCTCGGGCGCTCGGTGCTCGGCATGGGGCACACGCTCGCGCAGAAGAGCGTGTACGACCAGCACTACGGCCTGCCGCTGGCGAAGCGGATGTACCAGAGTCGTCCACCCACGATACTGGACATACCGCGAAATATGCAGTGGGACGCGGTGAACCTGCCGGATCCCGAGACCCCGGTCGGCGCGCGTGGCATCGGCGAGCCGCCGGTTGCCGCTGGGGCGTGCGCGGTCCTCAACGCGCTCTCCGCGGCGCTCGGCGATGAGGCGTTCCGCCGCACACCCGTGACGCTCGACAACATCCTCATGGCGCTCGAGCACGGGCGGCCCATGCAGGAGCCGTTGACGGCCCACATCTGATGCCGGGCGAGATCCAGATGACGAATCAGCAGACGATGCTTCAGTAGCTCGGAGTCCAGGAGAAGCGCTATGGCGATCGTGAACGACTTAATCCCTCCGTTCCAGCTGATCCAGCCTTCCAGCCTCGAGGAGGCGGTAGAGGCCGCTGACGCCTACGGCGACGAGGCTTGGATCATAGCCGGAGGCATGGACTCGTTCGACTGGCTCAAGGACCGCACGAAGCGGACCGGTGTGGTCATCGAGCTCAGCCAGGTGGAGGAGCTGCAGGGCATCCGCGAGACCGGCGGTGGTCTCGAGATCGGGGCCATGACCACGCTCACCGACGTGGCCGAGCATCCGGCCGTCATCGAGCGCTTCGAGGTGCTGGCCAAGGCCGCGGGGCTCGTGGCATCGCCCCAGATTCGTAATCAAGGCACCCTCGGCGGCAACGTGTCGCAGGACACGCGCTGCACCTACTACCGCGACGGCTGGACCTGCTATCGAGCCGGCGGCAACACCTGCTACGCCAATACACCGACGGCAGTGAACCGCGAGCATGCCATCCTCCATGCGAGCCGTTGCGTGGCCGTGAGCCCCTCGGACACGGCCCCCGCGCTCGTCGCGCTCGATGCGCAGATGGTCATACGGCGGGGGGGACGCGAGCGCGTCGTCGACGCGGCCGACTACTTCGTCGGACCGGACGTAGACATCACGCGCATGACAGTTTTGAGGCCCGGCGACCTGCTCACGGCCATCCGTGTCCCGGCGACGTGGGCGGGTGCGCGGTTCTACTTCGAGAAGGTGCGCGACCGCGAGGTGTGGGACTTCCCCTTGGTGAACGTCGCTTCGGCGATCAGGGAGAGCAGCGGCCGTATCGACCAGGCCCGAGTGGTGGTCGGTGCCGTGGCTGCGCGGCCGCTGCGCCTGCGGGCGGTGGAGAAAGCTCTGGCCGGCCAGCCGCTGAATGAGGAGACGGCTACAAGGGCCGGCGAGTTGGCCGTCGAGGGCGCTGAGCCGCTGCGCTTCAACGCCTACAAGGTGCCGTTGATGCGCAATCTGGTACGGCGCGCCGTCAGGGGCGGGCCGCTCGCTGCCACGGCGTAGACCGCACCGCGGGGCACGGCGCCCTCGGAGCGTGTCACTCTTGATCAGCCGGCGGTTGCGCTGCCGGCCGCTCGTCCTTGTAGCGCTGCTGCTGCTCATAGCCTGTGAAAGCCGGCAGGACGAGCCCGCCCCGCCCGTCGCCGCGGCGAGCACCCTGTGGCATGCGCTCGGCATCTGGTCGGGAAGCGGCGACCGTCAGACTGAGTCCTTCGACGTGACCACAGGCTCCATGCGGCTCACGTGGGAAGCGCTCCAAGAGGGCGCTCCGGGCACGAACAACTTCCGCGTCTCGCTCTACAGTGCGATCAGCGGTCGGCCGCTGCAGACGATCGTCGACACCCAGGAGCCCGGCGCCGACACCGTGGACCTAGCGGCCGACCCACGCGTGGCGTACCTGGTGATCGAGTCGGAGCAGATCCGTTGGCGCGTCACGCTACAGGAAGCGGTGCCCAGGAGTCCGGTCAGCGGGTCGGCTCGAGATTAGGGCACAATCGCGTGCGGCACGGGGACGTCGGCCGCTCTGCGTTGGGATCGCTGGATTGGGCGGGTTGGACGATTGTCAGACCGCGAGCGAGCTCTCCAGGTTGTCATAACGAACGAGCTTGGGTCGTTCGAACTCTGGGATCGGCTCCGGATCCGTAGGATCGAATCCGGAAGACTGATCGAATCCGAGCTCGGTCTGCGGTGGAGCGCGGGCGGCGTTCACAGCGAACAGGATGCGTCGAGTAGTCGGCTTGGCGCCGGACCCACCACCGCTGTTTATACTCACTGAGTGTAAAATCCAACCCAAAAAATTGCCGCGTGGGGGTATAAGTATAAAAAAGGAGTCTCTAGGGGCCCTTGGGGGGCATAGGGCGACTCGAGAGGTGAGAAGGAGAGGGTGATAGGGGGGGCAGCGGGCTCTCTTGTGTCGGTGATTTGTGTCGGTTGGGCGTGAGGGAGACAGCAGGTCGGGGGCTACAAGGGGGTCCGACGGGGAGCTCGAGTGCTCGAGGGAGAACGCTTGTCGTGGGCAACTTGCCTGTCTATCGTGCCGTCGCCATGAGCGACCAAGAACCCCTCTCCACGGCCGCCCCGGATGATCCCGAGGTTCGTTCGGCGGACGCCTTGCAGGCGGCGCTCGGCGACGACTTCGATATCAAGAAGAGTCTCGGCAGGGGCTCGATGGCTACGGTGTACTTGGCCAAAGAGAAAGGTCTAGGGCGGCTCGTCGCGATAAAAGTCCTCTCGCCCTCTCACGTGAAGGACCAGACGGCGCTCAAGCGCTTCGAGCGTGAAGCCCAGGCCGCGGCATCGCTGGGTCATCCGAGCGTGGTCCAGGTCTACCGCTTCGGTCGGCTACCCGACGAAACGCCGTATCTGGTGATGCGCTTCGTCAAAGGCCGCACTATGGAGGAGCGGCTCAAGGCCGAAGGCCGCCTCTCTCCGGCGGTTGCGAAGGAGGTCCTTCACGACATCGCGTCTGCCCTGGCGGCTGCGCACGCGGCAGGCATCGTCCACCGCGATGTCCGCCCGGCCAACGTGCTTTGGGATGAGGAGGGTGAAAAGGCGCTGCTCGCCGACTTCGGAATCGCCGCACTGCTGGTGACCAGCGGCGAGGAAGCGACGCGGCTGACCAAGACCGGTCAGGTGCTCGGAGATCCCCGATACCTGAGCCCCGAGCAACTGCTGGATCAGGACCTCACCGAGCTGGCCGACATCTACGCGTTCGGCGTTCTCGGGTACGAGCTACTCACGGGCGGGGGCCCTTACGACGCACGCACGAATACGCAGTGGATCACGGCGCACCTCAACCAAGATCCGAAGGACCTGAAGCAGATGCGCCCGGAGGTCGACGCGGACCTCGCGGATCTACTTCGTCTCTGTCTGAATCGTGAGCCGAAGCACCGGCCGAGCGCGGCGGCTGTGGCCCGGGCGCTCGCGGCCGATTCGGCACCTGCCGCTCAGCCTGCCATCGCCACGAGCGGGAGCGTGGAAGAGGCGGCGGATCTGCAGCAGCTGATCAAGCGGCGCGTGCCGCAGATCGTGATATTCGCTGTGGCTGCCGGGGCCGGCCTGACGCAACTGGTGTGGATGCTCGTCGAGAGCAATCGCTTAGGCCAGTACGGCGACATGATATTCAGTCTAACGCTGGCATTCGTCGGCAGTTCCGTCGCCGTGGCGACGGTCATGGCGTGGTTCCACGGGGAGAGGGGCAAGCAGCAGACCAACGTGTTGGAGTGGATTCTACTCAGCTTAATCGGCGTGATATGGCTCACCGTGAGTACGTGGATCTTGCTGGGGAGATGAGCGGCCCCCCGCGGGACCTAGCAGTCCGTGGAAGAAATAGGTTCCCAGCGGATGATGGGTGGGAGATAAGGCAGACACGCGGGGGCTGTGTTGTTGTGCAAGAAGCGGGTTTTGGGGTCTGACGAGGCGATATTCGGCCCAAGGAAGGCGAAATAGCGCCGAATACGGCGGAAAAAGCGCGAGACGCGGGTTGTAACCTGAGTTGCGAGCGCAGCTTGTACGGTAGCGAGGCCCTGTAACGCACGGGGGGTTCCAACCCCGAACCGCTTGCGCATGAGAAGGCCGAGGTTGAAGGCCGCCGCGTGGATCAACATCCGTTTTCGAATCTCCTCCTGGCCCCGTATGTGGACGCGACGCAGCCCTCCGGTCACAAGCAAGTGCGCAAACCCCCGCTCCACCTTCTCGCCGCGCTGGCGCAGCAGCCGCATCCCCCGGTTGCCGCGGATCCGGCGGCGGTTGTCGTAGGTCGGCTTCTGCGCGTCCCGGTTGTTCTTCCATTTCCGGCGCCCGCGGTTGGGCTCGCTCACATAGCTGCGCAGCTCCCGCTCCTTCACGCCCGTCATGGTCTTGTTCGAGTGGTAGCCTTTGTCGGCCACCACTTCCTCGGGCTCTACCTGCACTACTTCCAGCTGCCGCTCTGCCTCGTCCAGCGTGTTGGGCAGCGACGCCACATCTCCCCCGTCCATCGTCTGCACCGTCACCGCCACAAGCGCACCGGTCTCCATGTCGACCGCCTGCTCCAACTTGTGCGCCAGGCGCGTCCTGCCGTCCTTCATCTTCGTGATCCGCGCCTCCGGGTCGTGCGGATGCACCCAGTCCTTGTTCGAGCCCTTCTTCGGACGCTTCCGGTCCAGCGTCGTCAGATCCTTGCGCGTCGGCGTCTCGATCCCCGACGCCCGGGCCACCTGCTGCAGCCATTCATCGTAGCCCAACCCGTCGTCGCGCCGCACGATCGTGCGCATCGCCGCATTCGCCTCCAGCGTCGTCGAGTCGACGCCCAGCGTCTTGCCGCTCAGCAACCCCGACCCCTTCAGCAGCTCCAGCACCCGCCCGAACACCGCCGCGTGCGCTTCCACGCTCAGGCGCTTGCGCGTCTTCGACAGGGTCGAATGCTCCGGCGGGTTCTTCGCCCACCCGTATCCCAGAAACTCACGCAACGACAACGAGTCCCCACACCGCCAGGCAATGCCCCGCTCCGAGCCGATCCCTTCCAGGTAGCCCACCATCATCATTCGGAAATACACCCCGGGAGCAATCCCCGGCCGACCCCGATTGTCCGCGTAGAACTCACGGCATGCCTCTTCCGCGAACTCGTCAAACCCGCTTTTCGCCAGAAGCTCGTTCAAGGCCCGGTAGAACGGGTTGTCCAAGGCCCGAATCTCGCTCGCCACCACGAACATCTCGCCCTGCCGAGCCTCGGGCCGCTTACCTACCGCCATCGCCGTCCTCGCTGCAAAAACCCTCGTGTCCTCCTGATTTAACACAACAGCGATGACCGGACTTTATCCACGGTCTGCTAGTCGCCCTCTTCCATTTCCGCGTCATCCTCCCGCGCTTCGAACTCGGCTTCGAGGATCTCGATCTCAGTGCGTAGCGCGTCGATCTCCTCGGCGATCTTCGGTTTGTCCAACTCTGATGCCTTCTTGACCTCCTGCTTCAGCGCTTTCACTTCGTCACGCAGGGTCTCGAGCTCCTCCTGAGCCAGACTATCCAGCTCAGCCTCTTCGGCCTTGCCGAAGATGAGATCGGATGGCGCGACCGACTCCTCTTCCTCGAGGCAGAGTTCGATGTCGATTCACGGGATGTGCTGGAGGCAGCATTTGGGTGAACGTGGGAGACCGGCGCCTGGAGTGTCCCGCACGAGATGGACCCTATGAACCTCGGTGCGGGATTTCTGACAGCTCGACACACGTTTGCCAGCCGTGTGCTCACCGACGTGGGCGTAGACGTGGGTTTATTGCTAGAGACTTCTGGTAGGGAGGCGGACGCGTGGCAAGCGAGGCCGTATCCTCCGCGTGCGGGCTTCACTGAACTATATCAAAATGCTGGTGACAGCGAAGCTGTCCCAACCGTAGTTGAAGGTCCCTGATAGGGGAGAAAGAAAAGTGGTGGCTCCGGGGGTCCCGGGCCGATAGGCTCGGGTAGGCAAAAACCCCAACACGGAGCCACCACGATGAAGAGAACGTACGAGGTAAGGGATCGGGCGGACAAGCGCGCGATCAGGGAGTTCCTGAAGCGGGAGGGGCAGTTTCTGCTTCCGATGCTTGAGCTCGTGGAGCAGACGGAGGTCGCGATCGACGAAGTCATCCAGGTGATGGGACGAGCGACGATCGAAGCGGTGCTGGAGATGAGCGCCGAGGGTGTGGCAGGCGTGAAGCAGGCAGGTCGGTCACGAGCGGAAGACGACACGGTGTGGTATGGCCGGCAGGGTGGTGTGGTTTACCTGTCGGACCGGAAGGTGCGTGTGGAGCGGCCACGGCTCAGGCGCCGGGGCGCCGGGGAGGGTGGCGAGGTCGAGGTGCCGGCGTACGCAGCGATGCGGAGACCGGGCGCCGTGGCGGATCGGATGCTCGAGGTCCTGATGGCGGGGGTGAGCACGCGAAAGTACGGCCGTGTGATCGGTGAGATGGCCGACACGGTCGGGGTGAGCAAGTCGGCGGTGAGCCGTGAGACGGTCGAGGCCTCGGAGCGCGTGCTGAAGGAGCTGATGGAGCGCCGGCTGGATGCGTGGGACCTCCTGGTGATCTACCTGGACGGGATCCAGATGGGCTCGCACCACGTGCTTGCTGCGGTAGGCGTGGACTCAGACGGAAAGAAGCACGTGCTGGGCGTGAGGGAAGGAGCGAGTGAGAACGCCGAGGTGACCAGCGCGCTCCTAGAGGATCTGGTCGAGCGCGGCCTGGACCCGGGCAGGCGGCGGCTGTTCGTGATCGATGGCTCGAAAGCGCTCAGGAAGGCGATCGAGAAGGTGTTCGGCCAACGTCACCCCATCCAGCGCTGCCGCAACCACAAGCTCCGCAACGTGCTGGGTCATCTGCCGAAGGATCAGCATCCTCAGGTGAAGGCGGCGTTCCGGGCGGCGATGAAGCTGGACGCGAAGCAGGGCGAGCAGAAGCTCGAGCAGCTCGCCCGATGGCTCGAGCGCGACCACCCCTCGGCCGCAGCCAGCCTGCGCGAAGGCCTCAGCGAGATGTTCACCATAAACCGGCTCGGCCTCCCACCGCGGCTGAGGAAGTGCCTGGGCTCGACCAACCTGATCGACAGCACCCACTCGGGCGTAAGACGGAAGACCCGCAGGGTGACTAACTGGAAGAACGGAGCGATGGCCTTGCGCTGGGCTGCGGCCTCGTTCGTGGAAACCGAGAAGAGCTACCGGAGGATCATCGGCTACGACCAGCTCTGGATGCTCAGGGCCCACCTCGACGACCATGAACCGGTTGCCGAAATGAGAAAGACAGGCTAACCAAGAGACTCTCCGGCGCCACCACCTTCAACTGTCAGCGGGACACCATCTTGACAGCTACCTATCAGTGTCTCTACACAGCGGCGAATCGCTTCGCTCTCGAAGCCGCTCTCGTTCATATGTTCGAGTGCTCCGGGAGTTTCTTTGGGAGAAGTGGCGCGAGAGAGGGCGCTTTGCAGCGAGTTCGGTTCAGGCCGGGCACTACAACCCGAAGTGGCGCAACCTCAAGTCGCGCAAGCCGCCTCTCCTCGTCGCTACGAAAGACCCGATAGACAAGCAGTTGGCACATCTGGCCAAGGAGCGCGGCGACGCGAGTTTCACGAACAACCTCGCCGATGCTGTGCCCGAGCTTCGATCAATTCTCATCAAGGAGTGGAATCGGTTCCTGGAATCGCTCTCGGGCACCGAATGGGACAAGGCTTTCGCAGAGCAGAATGAGGCTCGGCGAAAGGATCTAGGTCTTAGCTAGATGTCTGTGACGGTGGTGTGAAGCGAACAACGCCAAGCTTTCGCTCAATGGGCTTCGTGAGCGTCATCATCGTGAGCGGGCTGTTCGCGCTGGGGCTGCCGCTGGTTTTGCTGTAGGATCTCGCGCTCCGCTGACCTGCGCCGCATCTTGAGCGCTTGAGCGACTCCATCACCCGCCTGAACACACAAGGCTCACTTGCGTGATGCCTATGAGGCCACGGACTATAGCCATCATCTTGGCCCGGAGAGTGGCGAGAAATGACCCGATTGATCGCTCTGATGAGGTGAGGTGCTGACGCGTGCGGGGCTCCCGCGAGGGTTAGCCCGTCGACTCCGGGCGATGGCGCTCGCGGCCCTTCTTCCGGCGCTCTCCGCGGCGCCGGTGGGGGCGCAGGGCTTCGACATCGTCGAGGCGATGATCGCCGATACGCACGCCGCCATGCAGAGCGGCAACCTGACGTGTCGCGCTCTCGTGCAGGGCTACATGGACCGGATCGCGGCGTACGACCAGACAGGCCCCAACCTGAACACCATCCAACACCTCAACGAGCATGCGCTCGAAGAGGCGGATGCGATGGACGTGGAGATGCGATCGGGAGGCATGACCGGCCCACTGCACTGCGTCCCGGTCCTCCTGAAGGATCAGGTCGAGACGATCGACATGCCGACGATGTACGGGTCGGCGCTCTTCGAAGGCTTCGTCCCCAGCCGTGACGCGACGATCACAACGCGGATGAAGGACGCGGGCGCCATCATCCTCGCGAAGACCACGATGGGCGAGTTCGCGTCTCGTTACGTCGGGTCGGCGTACGGTGTGATCCGAAACGCGTACGACCCCACCCGGAACCCGAGTGGTTCCTCGGGCGGCACCGGCTCCGGCATCGCAGCGAACTTCGGAATGGTCGGAATCGGCGAAGATACCGGGGGGTCGGTCCGGGGGCCCGCGGCGGTGGCGAACCTGGTCGGCCTCAGGCCGACGCTCCAGCTCGTCAGCCGCCACGGCATGATGCCCGCGAACCCGACGCAGGACACGATGGGCCCCATGACCCGGACCGTCAGGGATGCAGCGATCCTGCTCGATGCGATCGCCGGCTACGACCCCAATGACCCGATCACCGCCTATTCGGTGGGACACATCCCGGACACGTACACGTCGGGTCTCGACGCCAATCGGCTCCGCGGCACCCACATCGGGGTTCTGCGTGAGCCGATGGACGCCGGGGCCGAGCCGTCCTCCGACGACTACCGGAAGGTGCGCGCCGTCATCGATCGCGCGATTGAGGAGCTGGCGGCACTGGGCGCCGAGATCGTCGACCCACTGGTCATTCCCGATCTCGAGCTCGTGCGGGGAATCGGGAACAACTTCGAGACCGAGCAGGCGACCGATGACTATCTGGCCGAGCACCCCAATTCTCCGGTGAGCACGCTGAGCGAGATCCTCCTCTCAGGGGTCGTGATCCCGTGGCGGGCGCGCGGCATGATGGGCGCCGTCGGCAAGACCACGGATGACCCAGGCTACCTAGTCGTGATCCAGAAGCGGGAGGCGCTTCGACGGAGCGTTCTCAACGTCATGGCGGACGAGTCGCTCGACGCGATCGTGCACGCGACGTTCGACCACCAGCCGACGCTGATCGCATCAGACGCGGAGACGAACCCGAATCCGTCGGACGGCTACGGTTGGGGCGACAACAGAGGCCTCAGCCCCGCGATCGGGTTCCCGGCGCTCACTGTTCCGGCCGGCTTCACGACCGACGACCTGCCGGTGGGGCTCGAGTTCCTGGGCAGGCCGTTCACCGAGGAGATGCTGCTCGGGTTCGGCTACGCATTCGAGCAGGCGACGAATCACCGAAGGCCAGCGCCGACGGCGCCTCGGCTCGAAGGGAGGCGCTAGCCCCTTGGACGGGAACCCCGTAGAACGTCTCAACGCCGCCCTCGAGGGCCGCTACGTCATCGAGCGGGAGCTCGGTGAGGGCGGGATGGCGGTCGTTTGCCTGGCGCACGACGAGAAACACTGGTCGGCCCGTGGCGATCAAGGTACTTCGGCCCGAGCTCGCCGCGGCAATGGGTGCTGAGCGCTTTCTGCGCGAGATCGAGGTCGCGGCGCAGCTGAACCACCCCAACATCCTCGGGCTGCATGATTCGGGTGAGGCTGACGGGCTCCTCTACTTCGTCATGCCCTTCGTCGAGGGGGAGTCGCTCCGCGACAGGCTCGATCGGGATGCCACGCTCTTGCTCGAAGACGCCGGACGGATCGTCCGCGAAATCGGCAGCGCCCTTGCCTACGCGCACGACCGGGGGCTCGTGCACCGGGACGTCAAGCCGGAAAACATTCTCTTCCAAGCCGGCCACGCGCTTCTGTGCGACCTAGGCATCGCGAAGGCTGCCAGCGAAGCCCAGGTGCAGCTCACTCACACGGGCATCTCGGTTGGGACGTTCGCCTACATGAGTCCGGAGCAGGCATCCGGCGAGGTCGCGATCGACGGTCGGGCCGATATCTACGCGCTAGGCTGCACGTTCCACGAAATGCTGTCGGGCGAGTCCCCGTTCGCGGCCTCCACGCCGCAGGCGATCCTCGCGAAGAAGTTGATGGGCGCGATCCCCGAGTTGTCGTCCTCGCGCCCGGACGTGCCGGCGACGGTAACGGAGGTGATCGTGAAAAGCGCTCGCGCTCTCCCCGTCCGATCGGTTCTCGTCGTGTGAGGAGTTCGTGCGGGCGCTCGAGTTCGCGACAACCGAGGAGGCCGTAATTCAGGATGCGCGCCGGCGCCGGCGCTCCCGGGCGTTGAGGGTGGCCGTGTCGGTAGTTGCAATTGCCGCCGTCGGTGGGGTGGCGCGGTGGGCTTCGTCGATCCTGGGGGCGCCGGCGATCCAGAGCGTCGCCGTCCTCCCCGATCCGAGCGACATGGACGACCCGGATCAGGCCTACTTCGTCCAGGACGTTTACCGGGAGCTCACCTCTCAGCTCGCGAGGGCTGGTGTGCGGGTGAAGAGCCCGACCTCGGTAGCTCGGTTCGTGGGAAGCGAAGCTCTGCTCGGGGAGATCGCGGACTCACTGGGGGTGGATGGAATCGTTCAAGTTTCGGCGGCTCGCGTTGGGGGCAGGGTGGATATGGGCCTGAGTCTCACGGAGGGTGAATCGGAAGACCTGGTATGGGCCGCACCCTACTCAGGAGAAGCACGCTATATCCTCTCCATGTACGGCGACATGGTGCGTGCCATCGCCGCAGAGATCGGGGTCGAGCTCAGCGCAGAGGTCGAGGCGCAGCTCTCCGGTGCCCCTGAAGTCGATCCAGCTGTACAGGACGCGCTCGCACAGGCGAGCTACGCCTGGGAGTCACTTACGGAGGAGGGATTCGCGACGGCGCTCGCCTGGTACGACGTGGCGCTACAGCGGGATTCGATGTCCGCGGAGGCGTGGCTCGGTCTGGGGCAAGTGTGGGGTCTCCGAGCCCAGCAGGGGCTTGTCTCCACCGAAGAGGCGAATAGAAGGGCGGAACCGGCCCTCCAGCGGGCCGAGGAACTGGATCCCACGCTCTCACAGGTTCAAGCGGCGGTCGCCCTTCGAAAAACGTGGGGGGAATGGGCATGGGAGGAGGTGGAAGCCGCGTTTGATGCTGCTCTGGATCAGAACCAGTTCGACGCCACTACGCGTGCTTACTACGCACTGTTTCTTCTGTATCAGGGCAGGGCTGACGAGACCGCTGCGCACGCCGCCCGCGCCGCCGAGGACGAGGCACCCAATACCCTGGTTCAGGGGCTCGTCGGCCAGACCCTCAACATCCGAGGCGAATACGAAGCTGCCGAGACGTTGCTCCTGAAGGCGTTGGAGCTCGACCGGGGCGTTCCTTTCCTCCTGTCCACGCTTCGCACGACGTACCATCTCATGGGACGCCACGAAGAGGCTCTTGCCAGCTGGCGAGCATCTTTCACTGACGAAGGCTCGTACACGGCAGACGGCGACCCCACGGCGCTGGTGGCCCTCGATCGAGGGTACGAAGAGCTCGGCTACGAAGGGGCACTCCGGGCCGTAGCCGAGCTGTACGTCGAACGGTCTCAGGTGGAATATCTGGCGCCGTGGCGTATCGCCACCCTGTATACCCGGGCTGCCATGAAGGACGAGGCGCTCAACTACCTGGCGCTCGCGTGTTTCGAGGCAAGGGACACGAATTGTCCCTACCTCAGCGTCGAGCCGACCTTCGATTTCCTCCGCGACGACCCGCGGTTCCACGCCGTGATCGACCACATGGGACTACCACGCTAGCCCGATTCCCAACACGGTTTTTCTGGACTCCTCGAAGCTCATACCGCATCTTGCCGACGCTGGATAGCCGCGCCCCGGGCGCGGGCTCCGCCCTGGACGTTGAGGGACGAGCCGAAGCGATGAAAGAAGCTGACGGCTCCGAGCTGGGCGTCAGGCGGCGCTCCGGCGAGGTCGGAATCGCCATGGCGGAGGCTCGAGGCGATCACCGGCCATCACCATGGTCGAACGCGCCGTCTCGCTTGCACAAGGCGATCCCCGCTGGACCAGGCAGAGCGCGCGCTGCCCCGCTCGGGCCAAATAGGGGGCCCGCGGTGCAGCGCTCCGACCGGGTGGGACGGTAGCCGATAGAATGAGGACCCGGCCCCGGTACGGCGCTGAAAGACGGGATCAGGCTGCGTCTAGATCGAGCTCCCGAGCCAGCTCCGTAATGCTGAGTTCAAGTCGGAGGAACCGTCGAGTAATGGCGCTGCTCGGCGTAATGCTGGGATTCGACTCCCGGCGGCGGACGCGGATCCGCAACAGTATCCTTGCCGATCGGTCGGGCGGGGCTCATCGTCCGCCCCGATGATCGAGTCTCTCGACCGAGCCGAACCCGCCGCTTTCCAGCGCTACGCCCCCGCGGCAGTAGCCCTGTTGATGCTGGTGTTCTTCGCCCAGGGCTACTTCTCCAGCTTGCAGAAGGCTCTCACGTGGGATGAGCCACATTCGATCGGCGGTGGGTACGCGATCCTGGCCTGGGGCGATTACGATGTCTACCTGGGATCGCCTCCTCTCATGCAAGTGCTGTCCGGGTGGGGCCTTTACCGCTCGGAACCGACGGAGCCGGTCGAGGCTACATGGCGAGCGACTGCAAACCCGAAAGTAGTGCTCGGCCTCGAGCTGTTGTTTCGGGGCGGAGTCGACCACGAGCGGGTTGCAAGGCACGCTCGCCTCCCGGTCCTGTTGTTCGGAGCCCTGCTCGTCGGCCTGATCTATGCCTGGGGGCACCGACTGCTGGGGTCACCGGCCGCGCTCGCGGTCGCGCTGCTCGCGACCTTCAGCCCCAACTTGATCGCACACTCACGGGTCGCGACCGCAGACCTGGGGTGCACGCTGTTCATGTTCACTGCGGTGGCGGCCTTCTGGTGGGCGACCCAAACCGGAGACCTGAAACGCTGGTTGGCGTGCGGGGCAGTCACCGGACTCGCGCTCACCGCAAAGTTCACCGCTCTGGTGCTAGGCCCGACCTATGTCCTCCTGGTGGGCACAGCGTGGTTCACTCGACCTGAGACGAGGAGCGTGACGTGGGTCGCACGGGCGGCGATTCCGATCTCGTTCATGTCGTGGCTCGTCATCGCGATCGCGTACGGCTTCGATCTCGATCTGTCGCTCTACCGAGAAGGTGTCGCGCGCATTTACTCCGACCTCAGCCCGGACCGTTACAACTATCTGCTCGGTGTCCCGTCGCAAACACCATTCTGGTACTACAACATCGTCGCGTACCTGCTCAAGGTGCCGACCGCCGTCTTGGTACTGCTGTTACTTGCCACGGTCGGCTGGGTCGGCAGAGTGCGGAATCAGGTCGGACGTGCGGCCGAGGCGGATTCCGGATCGGCGATCCACGAGCGGGTCGACCTGGAGAACGTGCTCTTCCTCCTGGTCCCCGCGGCGGTGATGGTCGGAGCCTCTTTCCTGGATCAGGTGAATATCGGGCTTAGGCGCATTCTGCCCGCCTTCCCCTTCCTGCTGCTCTTCGCTGGATACGCTGTGCGCGCGGCGGAATCGCGTGGAACGCGGGCGATCGTGGCGGCGTTACTCGCGTGGGCGGTCGGGGCCGGTGTCTGGATCTACCCCCACCATCTGTCGTTTTTCAACGTAGTGTCGGGTGGGCCGGACCAGGCGCCATACCTGCTCGACGACAGCAACATCGACTGGGGCCAGGATCTACCCGCGCTCGCCGAGTGGCAGAGCACCCGTCCGCCGGATGAGGAGTTGCGCGTGCGGTACTTCGGCACGGCGGACGGCCGGGCCTACGGGGTGCGCGCCGTCGCGTTCGACGCAGCCGACATGGCGAGACCACGCCCCGGTGTTTACGCGATCAGCGTGCACCACCTCGTCGGGTTCAGAAAGCTCATGGTCCATGGCGTCCCCGGAATCGACTGGTTGACCGAGTTCGAGCCGATCGAAAGGATCGGGCACTCGATCTACATCTATGAGTTCCAGTAACAGGATCGGCACTGAGCGAGACGTCGGTCCACACACGACGGCCCCGCCGAGTCACCCCGGCGGGGCCTCCCCCCAAACCCATCCCCCCTCGCTCTTCGCGAGTCTTCTACGTCAGTGGACCGTATCCATTAGTCGAGCATCGGCGCGATGATTTGCGCGAAGTTGTTACGAGCGCGGTTCAGCCGGCTCTTCACGGTGCCGAGGTTGCAGCCGGTGATGTCGGCGATCTCCTCGTAGGTAAGGAAAGGATAGGAGGTCTAAAAGGGGTGCCGTGGCAGGAGGTGAGGCGGGAAGGGGAATGGTGGCGGGCTTCGGGGGTGCCGGGCGGAAGCGGTGCGGGCGCTCCACGCGAAGCGAGGCCGGCTGAACGGGAGGAGGGGCTCAGTCAGTCGGAACGCGCCGCAGGGATGCGTGGATGGGCAGGGATAGAGGTGGGCAATGAATCCGACGGCCGACTGGACGCGGGAGACTCAGGGGTCGAAGGAGTCGGGCACGGACTGGTCGAAGTCGAGGGCACCGACGCGAAGCGCAACCGCCGCCACCAAAGCCAAGGCCGAACCGCCCCATACCAGGAGAAAAAGCGGCTGATTGTTCTGGATGACGCCGTCGATCACCTGAAAAGCGCGGATGAACTCCCGGTCATTCGGGGTTCCTATGCCCGGCATTACCATGACCGCAAACGCAAACAGGAAGCCTGCCACCAGGGAGCACAGAAACGTCGCCACGAGCATTGCAATCTGAAAGATTCCCACGATTCAACCGGCCCTCGAGTGCGGGGGAACGTTTACGTCACTGCCGTCAGACCGTCCAGCACCCATGGCATGAGCTCCGACAGGAGCGGGTGCACCAGCATCACCTGACGAGGGAGCAGGGGACGCCGCTGAACATGATGGCGGCGAACTCATGGGGATTTTCCTCTTGCTTCTTTCGTGTACCAGTTGTACCATATATATGAATGGTACATATGGATCACCTGCAACGGCGAGCAAGAGCCCAGGAGAATCATGCAGATCACCGTTGACATAGAAGGAGCCCAGCCTCTGTTCGCCCAGCTCATGGAGCAGATAAAAGGAGCCGTGCAGAGGGCCCAGTTGAAGCCGGGAGACCCTCTCCCCTCGATCCGGCAGCTGGCCAACGACCTGGATCTCAACAACAAGACCGTCGCCAAGGTGTACCGCCTGCTCGAGCGTGACAGCGTCATCCAGACGAAGGGCTACAGGGGCACGTTCGTGCACCCGGATGCCGTCAAGAACAGCACTCGGGACTTGACCGCGTGGGTCCACTCGAGAGTCAGCGAGACCGTAGCCGCCTGCCGTGCCGAAGGAGCGACGGACAGCGAAATCCGAATCGCGTTCTCAAACGTCATGCAGAACCGACTGAACAAAGGAGCGTAAGATGCCCGACGCCGTATCCACCCCAGCCATCCTGGCCGTGTTCTACCTCACATTCCTGATCCAGATCGGCCTCCTGTCTCTCTACTATCCGGGGAAGCTTGCCCGCCGCTGCGCCTACGTGTTGGACAACTTTCCCCCGGAGCAGTACCCGAAGCTGTACCCCGTCTCGTCCGCCGGTCAGTCCGGCGAGGCGCGCAGAAAGCTCCACCTCTATAGGGTCGTGAACCGGGCAATCGCCGCGATCGGCCTCGCGATTCTCGCGGCGATGGCCTTCACCGGCTATCGGCCGGATCCGCTCGGCGGCGACGAGGTCTTCGTGGTGATGTACTTCGCGCTGCAGCTAGCCCCGTTCGTCTACCTGTCCATTAAGGAGTACGCGCACTACCGGCTGATGCGGCAGGCCTTCAGGAGCACCAGGCGTACTGCCGAGCTTCGGCCCCGCCGCTTGTTCGACTTCATCGCTCCCGGCTACGTGGCCGCGGCCGTCCTGCTCTACTTGGCCTGGCTCGTGTTCTACTTGTCTGGCAGGCCCGTCGGCTCGTGGGAGTTGGAGGTCTACGTCAGCCTGACTCTTATCACTGGCATGAACCTGGCCTACGCCGGCATCGTCTTCCGCTTCATATCCGGCCGCAAGCTGGATCCGTACAAGGCGAACGCCGACCAGCTGAAGCAGATCGCGGCCCTCGTGAAGGTGCTCGTGCTCTCCAGCATCCTGATCAGCCTGTTTATGATGCTCACCCAGGCCGTGGACCAGTACGGACTCGAAGTCTTCGACCCGCCGCTGGTGAGCCTCTACATACAGCTCTGCCTTATCCTTGGCGTGGGCGTGTCGCTTCGGACTGAGCCCATCGAGACGATCGACTTCGAGGTGTACAGGGGGATTGCCACTCAGCCGGCGCACTCCATACCTGAGCATTAGGCCATCTCTGTCTGGCTGAACCCTGATCCACCTACCCGACACGGACCAGTCCCCCAGCGCAGAAGCTAACCCCCTTCCAGGATCACCCGAACCGCGTCTCGCACGATCTCCGGCTGCTCGAGTTGGATCATGTGACCGCTCTGCTCGGCGACCCACAGGTGCCCGTCGGGGACCCCGTCCAGCAGTGATTCATGGCCGTATCGCCAGTCGTGCTCACGCTCCGTCGTGGTCCACGGCTCGGCCAAGTCGCGCCTGCCCCGACTGATTACGATCGTTGGGACGGGGGGGTTCACTACTTCGCGGAAGCGCCCGAGTGTGGCGCCGAACGCTGCGCCGACGCGCGCCTGACCGCGTATGTGGCTCTTCGACGCCATCAGGTCGGCGAGCGCGCGCTGGTCATCTGGGTGGTCGAGATACCGGGGGATCAGCCATCGGAAAGGATAGGAGGTCTAAAAGGGGTGCCGTGGCAGGAGGTGAGGCGGGAAGGGGAATGGTGGCGGGCTTCGGGGGTGCCGGGCGGAAGCGGTGCGGGCGCTCCACGCGAAGCGAGGCCGGCTGAACGGGAGGAGGGGCTCAGTCAGTCGGAATGCGCCGCAGGGATGCGTGGATGGGCAGGGATAGAGGTGGGCAATGAATCCGACGGCCGACTGGACGCGGGAGACTCAGGGGTCGAAGGAGCTTTCCGCCGCATTTCGGGACACAGTCACAGGAGTCTACAAAATAGCCCCTCGATGGTCTCGTGGGCCCACTCTCGCGTTGGGGCTGCTCCTGCAATCCCCCGAGTACGTATTATACGTCATCCGCGCCTACGTCAGCCTACGTACAGAGCCAGGGGGACGCCTCACACATCTTCCGGCACGACAAACACCATCATTGAGGTGATAGATATGAGAAGGATGATCTTTTGGTTGGTCCTCGCACTTTCGCTCCCAATGCTTACCGGGTGCCTCCTAGTCGACCACCACCACCCCGGACACGTATTTCCTCCGTTCTATTCCAGTGGCAGCGAGGCACCCTCTGTCCCGATTCCGGAGCCGATCTCGAGGTAGATCGAGCCCTGCGGGAGCCGTCGAGGTGAGAAGGAGTAGGTCCGGGCGAGGAGCACGACCCATCAGATGCGGGCCGGTCTTGTGGGCCGAGGCGGTTCGGTATGGACCGAGTGCTGCCGACTTGGTGCCGGGCTCGTTGGGCTCGGGCGCTGGACGTCGGGTGGTTCGGTCGCGGTCCTACAGACGGTGATGACGGCGGCACGAAGCTTGTGCACCGAATTGTACGGAGCCGTCTAAGTCGGGCTCCCATGATCGAGGACCGTCGAGAGTGGCAAGAGTTAGCGCGACAGGTCCCCAGGTAAAGTCCCGGACACGGACTCCAGGCCAGCGGGGTGCCGTCTACTCACCATCCAGTCACCTCCGTCGCCTCGTAGCCGTCACCCACCGGCACGACCTAAGCGCCCGCACACGCTCCTTCGCCCTCCAGTACGACAGCATAGACATCGTCGCTGGCCCACACGTAGCTCAAGGTCCAGTCGTTCGGAAGCTGACCCGGCCGTAGTTGAAGGTCCCTGAACTCGGCGCCCAACGACGACACCATCGGCCACATGGCCCGACGGCAAGCGCGCACCTTGGCCAGGCATTCGACACCGAACGCTTCTATACACGCACCTGACGGGGAGGGGAGGTCGCGAGCCCCGATTTCTAACTCGAGCGGGCACCGGATGCCTGACAGCCGCCTCGCTTGATTGGACGCCTCCTCCCGCTCCCCACACATCGAAGTCGGTCTAACTCAGGACTCTGCCCCTCACCCGAGCCCGGAGCTAACTGGTCCGGCGCCTCACGGCCCGAGCCTGCTCACCTTGAATGGAGTCGGACGGCACGAGGGCACAGATGAATTTCTAGGTCGTAGGAGCCCACAGCAGGCTCCTGCTCCGCCGCTCCTTCGAGCTCGCCTCGAAGGGCACCCGGCGGTTGAACCTCGATAAGTGTTTGGTGCAGAGCTCGGAAGTGCTCGCACCTGTTGACGGAAACCAAGTCAGAGGACTCGACGACCGACGCTCACTTCATTACGCGCCGCTCCGCGACGCGCCGGGGGACATGCGCGCTCTTGACTCCGGGGGCCTGATAAGTGTTAGATAGCTCAGGTCCACGGAGAACACGACGCAGGCCGGGAGTCCTGAGCGCCCTAAGAGGCTGTCGTGACGCCGATACCGATGCGTCGGAGTGTCAACGGCCATCGAAAGCTGCACAGGTCTGGCCATCGAAAATTGCACACTTGGCGGAGATGACGAGCCTCTAGTTCGTCGTTTTCTCCTTTGCTCTTGCTCTCTTTCTCTTCGGGGGTGAAGGGCTCGACTCCGCAGGAGGCGAGTGGAGGATCTTGGAGAGGTCGGTGTGCTTGCGCATCCGGTAGCTGCTGCCGCGGATGTTGACGATATGGCAGTGATGCAGCAGGCGATCGATGAGCGCAGCGGCCATGACCTCGTCGCCCAAGATCTGGCCCCACTCCTCGAAGCCTTTATTGGAGGTCAGCACAGTGGATGCGCGCTCATAGCGCCGGTTGATGAGTTGGAAGAAGAGCATTGCGCCGGTCTGGCTGACCGGCAGGTAGCCGATCTCGTCGATGACCAGGAGCGAAGGATAGGTGAGGATCTTGAGGCGGCGTCCCAGCTGGCCGGTGGTCTTGGCTTCTTCGAGCGAGGTGATGAGGTCGGCCAGAGCGCCGTAGTAGACTCTGCGCCCGCTCTGAGCCGCGGCAATGGCGAGGCTGATCGCGAGATGCGTCTTGCCGACGCCCGGAGGGCCGAGGAAGATCACGTTCTCCTTACGCTCCAAGAAGCCGAGCTCGTGGAGCGAGTCGATCTGCTCGCGCTTGATCGAGGGCTGGAAGCTGAAGTCGAAGTCGTCGAGGGTCTTGATGCCCGGTAGCCGGCTCGAGCGCATCGCAGCCTGAAGGCGGCGGTTGTTGCGCAGCGTGATCTGGGCACCGAGGAGTTGCTCGATGGCCTCCGAGGCCGTCACGCCTCCGCCATCGACCCCGGTGAGGACGTCGTCGATGGCCTCCAGCGCACCGGGCATCTTGAGATCGGCGAGCTGGGCTCGGATCCGGTCACGGCGAGAGCGAGCGGCAGCCTTCATCGGTCCCCTCCCGCGATCTGGGCATAGGCCGTGAGGGGACGTCGCTCGACGTGGATGGCCGGCAAGGACGTCGTGCCGGGTGAGGAGCGATCCGGAGGCAGGACGAGGGGGTGATACGGGCGAGTCGCCAAGGGCTCGAGGAGCAGTCGTTCACGCTCGAAGCGATCGAGGGGCCGCTCCTTCAGCGTTCCGTGGCTGCGCACATTGGCTTCCGTCTCAAGCCAATGAAGGGCCTGCGCGTTGAGATCGTCGTCCGACGTGAAGGTGCGCCCGTAGAAGAAGCTCTCCCTGAGGTAGCGGATCGGCCGCTCCACCTTGCCCTTGGTCTGAGCCCGATAGGGTCGGCACGCGCGGATCCTGAAGTTCCAGTGGTAGGCGTAGCGCATGAACTCCGGGTTCTCGACGAGGGCACCATCGTCGTATCGACCGTCCTCGATGACGACCGCCTTCATTTGGTCGAACAGAAGCTCTGAGGGCACGCCGCCGAAGTAGGAAAACGAAGACTCCAGGCCATGCATCAGGGCCTTCATGGTCTGCCGGGTGTAGAACTGAACCCACAGCAGCCTCGAGTAGCCCAGCACGACGATTAGTGCGTAACGCTTGCCCCACGGTAGCCGGAAGTGGGCGAAGTCCACCTGGCCCTGACGCCCAGGCGCCGTCTCGAAGCGCACGACCGGCTCCTCTGGGGGTCGAGGCCGGACCTTGCGTACATAGCGCTTCACTTGGTTGTAACTGCCCGGGTAGCCAGCGGCCCGGACCTCCTTGAAGAGCCGTACAGCCGTGAGCTTCGGGTACTCCTTGAGACGCGTGTCGATCAACGGCTTGTACGGATCCAGCTTCGACGGCATCAGACATCTCGGACCGTACCCGACACGCTCTTCGTCCAACTCCCGGTCCAGTTGACCGGTCTCTATCCAGTGGTACACGGTACGGCGACTGACCCCCAGATCCCGGGCGATCACCGCCTTGTTCATCCCCTGCTCGAGGTAATGACGGAGCAGCACGCGCTTCTCCCTTCCGATCATTGCACCTCCACGTTCTCGGTGGAGGCGCCAAGTGAGTGGATCGGCCGGAAGATCGCTCGGGGTGGTGCCTACATCCCCACTCTCCCGCCCGCTAGGTCAAAGCGCCAAGTGTGCAATTTTCGATGGCCACATGTGTGCAATATTGGAAGGCCGCTAACAAGGGGAAGCCCCGTAACCGTTTAGGCGGTTGCGGGGCCTCCGCGTTGGGAGGCCGGAATTGAAGCTGTCCCAACCGTAGTTGAAGGTTCCTGATAGGGGAGAAAGAAAAGTGGTGGCTCCGGGGGTCCCGGGCCGATAGGCTCGGGTAGGCAAAAACCCCAACACGGAGCCACCACGATGAAGAGAACGTACGAGGTAAGGGATCGGGCGGACAAGCGCGCGATCAGGGAGTTCCTGAAGCGGGAGGGGCAGTTTCTGCTTCCGATGCTTGAGCTCGTGGAGCAGACGGAGGTCGCGATCGACGAAGTCATCCAGGTGATGGGACGAGCGACGATCGAAGCGGTGCTGGAGATGAGCGCCGAGGGTGTGGCAGGCGTGAAGCAGGCAGGTCGGTCACGAGCGGAAGACGACACGGTGTGGTATGGCCGGCAGGGTGGTGTGGTTTACCTGTCGGACCGGAAGGTGCGTGTGGAGCGGCCACGGCTCAGGCGCCGGGGCGCGCCGGGGAGGGTGGCGAGGTCGAGGTGCCGGCGTACGCAGCGATGCGGAGACCGGGCGCCGTGGCGGATCGGATGCTCGAGGTCCTGATGGCGGGGGTGAGCACGCGAAAGTACGGCCGTGTGATCGGTGAGATGGCCGACCCGGTCGGGGTGAGCAAGTCGGCGGTGAGCCGTGAGACGGTCGAGGCCTCGGAGCGCGTGCTGAAGGAGCTGATGGAGCGCCGGCTGGATGCGTGGGACCTCCTGGTGATCTACCTGGACGGGATCCAGATGGGCTCGCACCACGTGCTTGCTGCGGTAGGCGTGGACTCAGACGGAAAGAAGCACGTGCTGGGCGTGAGGGAAGGAGCGAGTGAGAACGCCGAGGTGACCAGCGCGCTCCTAGAGGATCTGGTCGAGCGCGGCCTGGACCCGGGCAGGCGGCGGCTGTTCGTGATCGATGGCTCGAAAGCGCTCAGGAAGGCGATCGAGAAGGTGTTCGGCCAACGTCACCCCATCCAGCGCTGCCGCAACCACAAGCTCCGCAACGTGCTGGGTCATCTGCCGAAGGATCAGCATCCTCAGGTGAAGGCGGCGTTCCGGGCGGCGATGAAGCTGGACGCGAAGCAGGGCGAGCAGAAGCTCGAGCAGCTCGCCCGATGGCTCGAGCGCGACCACCCCTCGGCCGCAGCCAGCCTGCGCGAAGGCCTCAGCGAGATGTTCACCATAAACCGGCTCGGCCTCCCACCGCGGCTGAGGAAGTGCCTGGGCTCGACCAACCTGATCGACAGCACCCACTCGGGCGTAAGACGGAAGACCCGCAGGGTGACTAACTGGAAGAACGGAGCGATGGCCTTGCGCTGGGCTGCGGCCTCGTTCGTGGAAACCGAGAAGAGCTACCGGAGGATCATCGGCTACGACCAGCTCTGGATGCTCAGGGCCCACCTCGACGACCATGAACCGGTTGCCGAAATGAGAAAGACAGGCTAACCAAGAGACTCTCCGGCGCCACCACCTTCAACTGTCAGCGGGACACCATCCGGAATTGGCTACGGTGACAATGGCGGTGACAAAAGAGCTTCCACTTCGGAGCCATCGAGGTGTTTCCGCTCGGCCAGAGCCTGAAGGTGTCCCCGGCTCAGTTGAAGGTGGTGACTCCGAGGCTTTCGTGATTAACCTGCCATCTTCATTTCGGCAACCGGCTCGCGGTCATCGAGGTGAGCTTTGAGCATCCAGAGTTGGTCGAAGCCGACGATGCGTCGGTAGTTCTTCTCGGTCTCGACGAAGGAGGCAGCGGCCCATCTCAGTGCCATCGCTCCGTTCTTCCAGTTCGTCACCCTATAGGTCTTCTGCCTCACGCCTGCGTGGGTGCTGTCGATCAGGTTCGTGGTGCCGAGGCACTTCCTCAGCCGAGGCGGTAGCCCAAGCCGGTTGATTGTGAACATCTCACCCAGCCCCTCCCTCAGGCTCGCTGCGGCCGACGGCTGATCTCGTTCAAGCCACCGCGCGAGCTGCTCGAGTTTCTGCACGCCGTCCCTCGCGTCGAGCTTCCAGGCCGCGCGGATCACGGCCTTCACCTGCGGGTGCTGATCCTTCGGTAGGTGAGCGAGCACGTTTCTGAGCTTGTGATTTCGGCATCTCTGGACCGAGTGGCCCGCGCCGAACACCTGAACAATCGCCTTCCGTAACGCCTTCGAGCCATCGATCACGAACAGGCGTCGACACTCGGGGTCCAGACCCCGCTCGACCAGATCCTGCAGCAGGGCCGTCGTCACTTCGGTGTTCTCACTCGCTCCCTGCCGCATCCCCAGCACATGCTTCTTGCCGTCCGTGTCCACGCCCACAGCCGCAAGTACGTGGTGCGCACCGAGTTGGATACCGTCCAGGTAGATCACCAACAGATCCCATGCGTCCAGCCGCCGCTCCATCAGCTCCTTCAGCACGCGCTCCGACGCTTCGATCGTCTCGCGGCTCACCGACGACTTGCTCACCCCCACCGTGTCGGCCATCTCGCCGATCACCTGGCCGTATTTCCGGGTGCTCACACCTGCCATCAGGATCTCCAACATTCGGTCCGCCATGGCGCCCGGCCTGCGCATCGCCTCGTACGCTGGCACCTCGACCTCGCCGCCCTGGCCGCCAGTCCGCTCACGCAGCCGAGGCCGCTGGATACGGACCTTTCGGTCCGACAGGTAGACCTGACCGCCCTGGCGGCCGTACCAGACCGGTCGCCCCCTCCTCGCGTGCCTTGCCCGATTGCTTCGGGCCCGCCACACCTTCGGCGCTCATCTCGAGTACCGCCTCGATCGTCGCTCGGCCCATCACCTGGACGACTTCGTCGATCGCGAGCTCCGTGTGCTCTACGAGCTCGACCATCGGCAGCAGGAACTGGCCTTCTCGCTTCACGAACTCAGCCATCGCACGCCTGTCCGTGTCACTCGCTACTTCGTACGTTCTCTTCATCGTGGTGGCTCCGTTTTTGGGTTTTTAGCGCACCCGATCCTATCGGATCGGGCACCCTCGGAGCCACCACTTTTCTTTTCCCTCTTCAGGGACCTTCAACTACGGCTGGGTCAGCTTCCAGAGCCTCGCCGGGGACTCGAATCAACTCAACGCGTTCTAACATGTCCTGCCACACCTCGGCCTTTATCGCTAGCATTTATTGGGCCTCCTTGAAGGGCTGATGGCGGCGGAGGATCGCGAGTTCGGCCTCGATGACCAGCTGGTCCAAATCACCGCCCCAGGTCCGCAGGTTGATACTCGACCCGTCACCGACGGCCTGACACTTCCACTCGCTCTCCTGGAAGCGGAATTGAGCGAGCGGCCCAGCCATGCGAACGCGAACGTCGGCCTGGTAGAAGCTGACGAGCTCATGGGAGAGAGGTATCGATGGAGCGAGCAACTGCTGTACTCGACGACCTCGGAGCGGTGCCGCAGGTCCCCGAGTTGCCCGTAAATCCTATCGACGAGTGACCGCCCCCCATGTCCCATCCACTTCGCTACCGTCCAAAGGTGAGATCTCGGCGCACCTCGATCGATAAGCTGCAGAGCTGCGATGAAGCGCGGTCGAAAGCTCCTTGCCCCGCTGTTTCCTCGCTCGTAGGATCCGAGGCCGTGGTATCCGGGTACCCGTGCGCGAGCACGTAGTGGTACCCCTGCGGGGGCAGGTAAGTGGAGACCCATCGTACTTCTTCGAGAGCCTACTATTAAGGGGATCAAGATGACTAGCACATGGAAAGCGGGCTCACGCGTCTCGTTGGTTCTCCTTCTTGCCGTCCTGATTGCGCCCGGATGCGCCCCAGGGGACCGCCCTGACATCCTCGCCGTGGCGACGGGAGGCACAGGAGGTGTCTACTACGTGCTGGGGGGATCGATTGCTGAGCTTTGGAGCCGCGAATTGCCCGAATACGACTTAGTGGCCGAGGTCACCGGCGGCTCGGTAGAAAACATCAGCCTACTCCTGGGCGACGAGGTTGACGTAGCCTTCTCCATGGGTACCAACGCGCACGAGGTGTTTAACGGGACCGGCTCGTTTTCGGGGCGGGAGCCCGCTCAGGTTCTCGCTATCACGGTGCTTTATCCCAACGTGCTTCATCTGGTCACGGTGGAGGGGACGGGCGTCGAGAGCGTCAGTGACCTCGTGGGTCGACCGGTCTCGGTGGGCGCCCCGGGGAGTGGGACCGAGGTGGCGGCCCGGACCCTCCTGGAGGGGAACGGGATCGACTACGACGATTTCCGGCCTCAGCGTCTCAACTTCAACGAGACTGCTTCGGCACTCCGGGACGGAAACATCGACGCAGGATTCTTGAGTGTCGGCCCGCCCACGAGCGCCATCGTGGACTTGGCGACCACACGCCCCGTGCGGCTCGTCCCCATCAGAGCGGCAGAACTGGCAAACACTGCAGCGCTCGACCCTACCGTGACTCGTGATTTATTCCTTCCAGGGATGTACCCGGGACTGGAAGCCGAGGTGGAGACGCTGAGTACACCGAACGTGCTGGTGGTACGCGCAGATATGTCGGAGGAGCTCGTCTACGATCTGACTCAGGCGCTGTACGCGGTGCGGACGGAGTTAGCTGCCGTGCACCCCGCTGCTAGCCACATTTCGGCGGAGTACACCTTGGAAGTCTCTCCCATTCCACTTCACCCCGGTTCCGTGCGCTACTTCCAGGAAGCCGGATACGAGGTGCCTGATCGTTTGATTGTTTCTCCGTGAGGCGTCCCGATATCCGCCCGTAAAGAACGGTGAGTTCCACGGGTGGCGCCTCGATCCCGAGGAGGGACCTGGGTCTCCCTACCGTTTCCGCTACGACCTTTGTCGTTCTAGCGATCGTCCTCTCACTCTTCCAGCTCTACATATCCGGAGTGCGGCCGCTCGGGCTCTTCTACGAGAGGGCGTTCCATCTCTCCGTCATTCAGGTCTTGGCCTTTCTCCTCTTTCCGACCGGGGGACGAGGAAAGCCGAAAGGCCAAAGCGGAATCGCATGGGCGCTGGACGCCGCTCTTATTGCTGGCTCCATCTTCGCGGCCCTCTATCTCACGCTCAACCTGGACGCCATCGTGGGCCGTGCAGGGGCGTGGAACGGAACCGACGTTGTCGCTGGAGTGGTGGCGGTGGTCACGCTACTCGAGGCAAGCCGAAGGGCGCTGGGTTGGCCTATTTCGTTCATTGCCGCCTGCTTCATCGGCTACGGATACGCCGGCTCCTTTCTCCCAGGCGTGCTTCGGCATGGGGGCTATGGTACCGGACGGCTCGTGGGGCAGCTCTACCTGGGCCAGGAGGGAATCTTTGGAATCCCGTTGGGCGTGGCCGCTTCCTTCGTCTTCATCTTCATCTTGTTCGGGGCGCTCCTGGAGGTCACGGGTGCGGGTCAGTTCTTCATCGACCTTGCGTATGCGGTCACCGGAAGACAGAGGGGAGGGCCCGCGAAGGCTGCGGTTCTGGCCTCGGCCGCGATGGGATCCGTGTCGGGGAGTGCCATCGCGAACGTCGTCACCAGCGGGGCGTTCACCATTCCCCTGATGAAGAAGGTCGGCTACCGCGCCGAGGAGGCCGGGGGTATCGAGGCCGCGGCAAGTACCGGAGGTCAAATCCTTCCCCCGATCATGGGGGCCGGAGCCTTCCTGATCGCCGAGTATACCGGTCTGCCGTATCTCGAGGTGGTCAAGGCAGCACTCGTTCCCGCGATTCTCTACGTGGGAACCGTATTCGTCTTCGTACATCTGGTGGCGCTCAAGAGGAATCTGCAAGGCATGCCCGCCTCCGAGCTTCCGCGGTTCGGGAACACGTTGGCCAGAGGCTGGCACTTTCTCGGGGCCTTGGTGATCCTGATGGCCGCGCTACTCATGGATTTTTCGGTGGCCCGGGTCGGATTCCTAGCCTGTGTAGCCATCGCGGTACTGGCAGCTCTGCGAGCCGTATGGGACCAGACCATGCCGGGTGGCAAAAGTAGTTCGAACCCGAGAGAAGCGGTTCACGGGTCCCTTGCCGGCTGGATAGGCGCAGGGATCGTCCGCCTTGTGGATGCCTCCGTCGTTGCGGGCCGAAATGCCCTTCCGGTGAGCTTGGCTTGCGCCGTGGCGGGAATCATCGTGGGCATCGTCGGACTCACCGGTCTCGGTCTCAAGTTCTCATCTCTCATGCTGTCTCTTTCCCAGGGAAATCTCTTTCTCGCCCTGGTCTTGTTGCTGCTGGCGAGTCTGGTGCTCGGGATGGGACTTCCGGTTACCGCCAGCTACGTCGTTCTCATTGTCCTCGCCGGCCCGGTACTGATCAACGATTTCGGCCTGCCGGTCCTGATCGCTCACTTGCTCGTGTTCTGGTACTCCCAGGACTCCAACGTCACGCCTCCTGTCTGCCTCGCCGCGTACGCAGCTGCCGGGGTGGCGGGATCCGACCCTATGCGCACCGGACTCCAGGCGTGGAAGTACGCAAAGGGCCTCTATCTCATTCCGGTTCTGATGGTGGTGCATCCTGAGCTCGCTCTGGGGGGTGCGTGGCCGGTAGTGCTCGGGAAGGCGACGATGTCCATGGTGGCGCTAGCCGCCTTCGCTGCGGTGCTGGAGGGACAGTTGGTGGGCCGTGTTACCGCAGGAGGGCGGATCCTGCTTCTGGCAGGTGCCTCCACCGCTTTCTTCCCGTCCTTTTTGGTGGGGGGCCTTGGAGCTCTCTTCGTCACCGGTTACACGTTGAATGACATCCGAAAAGGGGAATCAGAGCGGATCACGCAGCCCGCCTGAAGTCGAGGGGGGCGCCGGTAGCCCGGCTCCCCCCTCGCGATCTCTAAACTCCGGTCAGCTGGCGCTGACCTTCGCTGCCGTTACACGCGCTGCCGTTACACGCGCTCCAGCGCAGTCGCCATGTTGTCGATAGCGAGCCTGATGAGCTTTCGGGAAGTCGCGAGATTCATGCGCATATGCCCCGCACCCCCGGTGCCATAGGAATGTCCCGGATTCAGGGCGACCTTCGCGTTCTCGGCGAACCAGCGTTGAACGATCGTCTCGGGCGAGACCGTATCCGTCGAAGTCCTGCTCTCTTCGGCGGCCGTCTGCTTCGCGCCGATCCTGTCGACGACCTGACTGACGTCCAACCACGCGAGATAGGTGCCTTGGGCCTTCGTGTAGTTCACGGACGACATCTTCTCCCGAATGTAGGACTGGGCGAAGTCGTGGTTCCCGTCGATATACACGAGCAGCTGATCGAGCCAGTCGTCACCTTCGGTCAGGGCCGCGTGATTCGCTACCAAGCCCAGCGTGCTCAGATCGGGTCTGTGGTTCAGCTTCACCCGAGTGATGTAATCCTCGTTGGTCGAGAAGAACCAGCCCGTCTTCATCGCCGCCAGGCTGAAGCTCTTGCTCGCGGCCTTGAAAGTGAGGCTGTTGTTGACGATGTCGCGATTGGGAAGGCTCGCGAACGGCGTATACGTCTGTCCCTTCTGGACGAAGTCGCAGTGAATCTCGTCGGCCAAGACGACGACGTTGTGCTCGAGGCAGATCTCACCCATCCGCGTCAGGTCTGCAGGCGACCAAAGGTTCCCGGTCGGGTTGTTGGGATTGCACAGGAGAAAAGCATTGCAGCGCTTCGCCCGCCGTTCGAAGTCCTCGAAGTCGATCGAGTAGCGTCCATTGACCAGCGTCATGGGGCTGTCTTCCGCCACCGTGTTGGTGAATCGGAGGTCACCATAGAAGCCGTTGTATGTCGGCGCCGTCAGGAGGACGCGAGTGCCCGGAGGGGCGAACGTCTTGAGGGTCGCAATGAGGCCCGGATGGACGCCCGTGGACAGAACGACCGACTCAGGATCGATGTCGAGATCGTAGCGTCGCTTGTTCCAGGCGACGATGGACTCGACATAGGAGTCCGGCCTGGCCAGGTAGCCCCAGTTTTCGTGCTTGCAGCGCTCCTCCAGGGCCTGGGTGATGCAAGGTGCCGCCTGGAAATCCATGTCGGCGATCCCCATGCCGACTTCGATGTCCTCACCGAAGTTGGTTCTCGCCCTGTCCCACTTGATGGAATCGGTGCCGACGCGGGAGTAGACCGTGTCGAAATCGTACTCGGCGTTCATCGGTGTGGATTCGACGCCGGCCACCTCGGCTGCGAACGCGGTCTTCGAGCCGACTGTGCCAAGTAGTGCCGTCATCCCGGCGTTCCGCAAGAACGCCCTTCGATTGAGCCCATGAGTCTGTGACATGCGTTCCTCCCGCTCGTTGTTCGGGGTGAGTAGGTCCATTAAAGGCCGCTCATCGACTCTTGTCAATCGCAACCGATGCCACGCCAACGCTGACGAAGTCTCTACTCACCTCCCGGTCCAGGACCAGCCCGATAATCCAGCGGCGGATCCCGGTCTCCAATGAGGGGGACGTACCTGAAGTCTTCACCTCTTCTTTCCCCGAATTCCGCTCTGGCCTCGCCGACGATAGAGGGATCACTCAGGATGTCCAACGCGGTCCGGGCGAGTGTCTTCGCGGCGACGGTCATCCCCTTGGTGCCGATGCATGGCAGTGGCCGCCGGGTGTAGACGGTAAGCGCGAAGACAAGGGGTTCGGTGGATGACGAAGTGCTTCAGAACCGAAGAAGATGCGTGATTTTGACCGCCACCGTACGGTCTTGCAGTTCGGGGAACCCCTGCCTTGACGTGTCCCGGCTGTGAAGCCTCCTTCAGCGAGGTCCACCCAGTTCTGCGACAGGCTGGGTTCGAGCGAGAATCGCGGGGAGATCTCGATCCGGCCGCTATAGCCGATCGCTGTCCGGTCGCCATCGAAGAAGCTGCCATACTCGGCATTGAGGCGCCCTCTAAGGCGATGCTGCTGGTTAATCGAATACGTGGTACTCACTGCTCCGAAGCGATACGCGCCCACCGGGATCACCACGTCTTGGGCGATTTGAAAATCACTGTCGAGGAACTCGTACCGGTGCGTGTACTGGATCGACCACGCATCGCCGCTCTCCAGCTCCGTCCGGAACAGGCCCTGCGGCCCGCGACTTTCGAGGAGGTTGCCGCTCTCGTCAGTGCGACACGGTGCAAATGTCGGCCGACTTCGCCGGATTCTGTGCGGCGTCGGACTCGGTTACGGCCGTCGTCCGGTACGTGGGAGATGGGACCCGTCTGGCTGGAGGACCTGGGTGGAGTAGGCCGGGAATGATGGACGAACTCTTGGTTGGTGTGGCCGAGTCAGACCGGCGGACGTATGATCACGTGGGCCGATCGACATCGTCCGGAAGACCGCGGCGGGGACTCGAGACCGATGCCGGTGGTACGGAGGAATACACGGGCATGTCTGGTCCGACTCGGGCGAGCCTGCAGGTCGCTGTGCGGCCCTCTTAGCTGCCTTCGGCCGCGTCGCCGCTACGTCGCCGGTGCCGGCTGACCGCGGCCGGTGGGCACGCTGTACCGGATTCCGCGCATGCACGACATTGCATTCGATCTGCTGATCCTACTGGCGGGCATCTGGCTGGTCGCGGTCACCCTGCGCCCGCTGGGACTGCCCACGATCATGGGCGAGCTCATCGTCGGGGTGCTGGTGGGACCGGCGGTCTTCGGCCTCATCGAGCCCAGTGAGGCGATCACGCTCCTGGCCGACATCGGGATCTTCTTCCTCATGTTCCACGCCGGAGTGGAGACCCAGCCCCGAGAGTTCTTGGATGCCCTGAAGCGCTCGCTCGGGGTTGCCCTCGTGGGTGCGATCGTGCCGTTCACGGTCAGTTTCGGCGTGGCGACGGCGTTCGGATTGGATCCGGTAGCTGCCACGTTCGTCGGTCTCACCATGACCGCCACCGCGGTGGTGGTCACGTTGAAGACCCTCAAGGACCTGGGGCTGGCGGATACGCGCCTGGCCCGCGTGATCGTCGCGAGCTGCGTGATCGACGACCTGCTGACCCTCGTGGTCTTCGGCCTCGTGGTTGGGGTGCTGTCTGGCGGGTCGTTCGAGCCCGTGAACATCGTCGTCACGCTGGCGAAGGTAGTGGCCTTCTTCGGCCTGGCTGTGCTGCTCGGGCGGTTCGCGTATCCGCGCTTCACGCTGCCCTTCCGAAGCGAGCGAGGCAAAGGCTTCACCTTCGTGCTGCTCGTGGCTATCGCCGCGGGCCTCTTCGCCGAGGCCATCGGGCTTCACATGATCCTGGGGGCCTATCTGGCCGGCTTGTTCTTCGAGGAGAAGGTGGCGCACCCGAACCTGGTCCGGGTCGTGGCGGATCGCTCCTACGGGATCGCCTACTCGTTCCTCGGTCCGATCTTCTTCATGTCGCTGGGCTTTTCCATCACCTTCGACATCAGCCCTTCGGGCGTGGCGTTCGTGGTCTTGCTGACCGCGGCGGTGATCGGGGGTCAGATCATGAGCGCGGGGGGCATGGCGATGCGCATAGGGCTGTCGGCGCGGGAAGCCCTGACCGTGGGTGTCGGCATGTGCGGGCGTGCCGAGTTGGCGTTTATCCTTACCGCGCTGGCTCTGGCCCAAGGCGCCATCGACTCGTCCATCTTCTCGGTGCTGATCTTCACCGCCTTCGTCCTAAACCTGTTCACGCCCCTCGCGCTGAAGGGGTGCTCTGTGCTGCTCGAGGGCCGGGCGGCACGCGTCGAAGGGGGCGCTGTCGGCGTCCTGCTTCCGGACAAGTTCAGCGCCCCTCCGCTGGTGGAGCGCTTCGAGGGACGGCTGCCCCCCGCTCTACCCAACCTGGACGGCGGTGTGGTCGTCTATGGATACGGCCCGGAGGTGGATTCGCTACTCAATGAGCTCGAGCGCCGGGACATGGCTTCGGTGGTGATCGAGGAGGACGAAGGGGTGGCGCGCCGCCTCCACGAACGCGGGCAGCAGGTGGTGCTCGCCACCCTGGCGGAGCAGGAACTGGACCTTCGGCCACTGACGCGTGCCCACGCCCTGGTCCTGAATGGTGCGGACGGTGCCAACGCGCTGCTCGCGCTCAGCGCCCGTGAAGTGGGGTACGAAGGTCCCATTATCGCGATGATCGAAGACCCCCGCCGGCGCTCCCCGATGCTATTGGCTGGGGCGAGCGCGACCTTCGCGCCCACGCACGTGCTTGCCGCCGTTCTATGCTCCAGGGCCAGCGCCCGGATCAGTCCGCGGGTCACGGGAGTCCGGCCCTTGAGCCAGCTCCTCGAGGTGGCAGAGCTACGAGTCCACGAGGGCGGCCCGCTAGCCAATACCACGCTCGCCGCGGTCCGGGTTCGCTCCCGCACCGGTTCCAACATCGTCGGTCAATGGCGGAATGCGTCGCTGCACTCGCCCCCGGCTGCGCATGACACCATCCGCCCTGGCACGATCCTGGTCGCCGTGGGCACTCCGGAGAGCATCGAGAAGCTCAACGAGATGGCCCGGCCCATCACCCAGGAGGGGACCATCGTTGTGGTTGGCTTCGGGGGCGTTGGGCAGAAGCTCGCGGAGATTCTCACCGCCGTGGAAGAGGAAGTGTGCGTCGTCGATCCGGTGGAGCGCCCAGGCGTCCACGTCGTGGGTGACATCATCGACCGGGACGTGCTCGAGCGTGTGCCCCTCTCCGCGGCTCGGACCGTCGTCCTCGCCCTCGACTCGGACAGCGCAACGGTCTTCGCCGCCACAGTCCTCCGCGACTACGCTCCGGACCTGCCGATCATCGCCAGCGTCTTGCTGGTCGAGAATGTGGCGCGTACCCAACGTGCTGGCGTGGACTTCGCGATCTCCGTGAGCCAGGTCGCCGGCCAACTCCTCGCCCGCCAGGTCCTGGGGCAGACCGTTTCTCTGCAGCCCCATATCAAGCTCGTGCGCCTCGGCGCAGGGAGGCTCGCCGGAACGAACCCGGTAGCGGAGCGGATTCGGGAGCGCACAGGCTGCACGGTCGTGGCGACGGAGCGCGACGGACGCGTCGGCATGGACTTCCCGGCTTCCTTCCGGCTCTTACCCGACGACGCTCTCTACATCTGTGGGACTACGGACGCGGTCGCGCGTTACCACGAGGAGTTCCCGGAGTCGCGACTGTGATCAGGCAACGCACGCCGTGCACGCAGATGACTTCGGGCCCATTCTCGGAAACGTATAGGGTCCAAATGACCCATCCCAGGTAGGCGAAAACGACCAGCCGAGCCACCTCCGGAAGCAGGTCACCGCCGATGGCTTCACAGACGAGCCGGGATCCTAAGCGCGTCCCGCTACCCGCTCGCCATGGGGAGAGACAAGGTGCTACCCGGTCTCTTCAGCCATGTCGGCGGTCGGGGGACGCCGACGGTGGGCATCGCTGTGAGGGTGGGAATGATTTTGGTGTCGGTCGTGCTTTTTTATCCCACCAGGATCGCGAAGCTGACCAGAGCGTTTCAGATGTTGACGTTCGCCCTAGTGTCCTGGCAGGCGCTTTGTAGGAAGAGTAAGCTCCGCATGGCTTTATGGCTTGCGGGGTTGAGTCGCTCCCCACCAGTTTGCTCGTTGATGGTCATCTAGCGCGCTGGTTCGCTCCCGCCCCCAACAGAGGCTCCCATGCTCCGGTCCTGCCCGACCCGCCTCGTATTCCTGTCCTTGTTAGCCCTCGTCCTGGCAGTCCCCTTCCGTGCCGACGCCCAGATTCTGATGGGTGAGCCGCTGCCCGTCGACCCCGGCGTCACCGTGGGCGAGCTTGACAACGGCATAAAGTACTTGATCCGCCAAAACCGCCGACCCGAGAATCGCGCCGAGCTGCGGCTCGTCGTGAATGCGGGTTCGGTGCTCGAGGACGACACCCAGCTCGGTCTCGCCCACTTGGTGGAGCATATGGCGTTCAGCGGCACCGAGCACTTCGAGAAGCAGGAGCTCACCGACTACCTCGAATCGATCGGGATGGAGTTCGGACCCTCCATCAACGCGTACACGACCTTTGATGAGACCGTCTACATGCTCCAGGTGCCGACCGACGATGCCGAGATCATCACCACCGCGTTCCAGATCCTCGAGGACTGGGCTCACCTGGTGAGCTTCGAGCCCAATGAGATCGACAGGGAGCGGGGTGTGGTCATCGAGGAGTGGCGTTTGGGGCGCGGAGCGGCTGCGCGCATCCAGGACCAACAGTTCCCGATCATGTTCAGCGATTCCCGCT
>CBDANQ010000039.1:0-9861 GCA_965197725.1 Longimicrobiales bacterium | reverse complement strand
CAATCGTGGGATCAGAGACGGTGGGCGGGGCAAGCTCCGCAAGGGGTTTTGACGAAGAAGAGCGCCGTAGTGCTCAATGCCACGGACACGATGGCGTCGGAAGAGATCACGTAGGCTGGTCTTTACGGCCTGCCGGTTGGCCAGCATGTAGGACACCCCTGACGGCACTCGCAGGTTGTCTTCCAAGGCCAAGAATCCGTCGTGGGTCCGCACAATGTCGGTCCCGCAGACAGACACATGGACGCCGAACGGAACTTTCACACCACGCATTTCGGCCCGGTACTGTGGGCAACCACGGACCAGATCGACCGGTATGACGCCATCGGCAAGTGCCCGGCCTTCACCGTAGATGTCGGAGAGGAAGTGGTTAAGCGCCTCGAGTCGTTGCGTAACCCACGTTCGAGGAAGTCCCAGTCTTCGGCGCTGACCAGCCGCGGGATTATGTCGATCGGGATGATCCGCTCCTGGGCGCTGGCCTCCCCGTAGACGGAGAACGTGATGCCTTCGTGCAAGAACGACCGCTCGGCGCGTTTCTGCATTTGCGCGATATCGTCGCGGGGAATCCCCTTAAGGGCCGCCCACAACTCGCGACAATGCTCACGGGGCAAATCGTCGGCGTCGAACATCTCATCGTAGCAGACTGGGTTTGTGCGATAGTCGTCAAAAAGACCCCTCGGTTCTCGTAAACGCCGGCCGTCGCCTCCGCTCCGTGTACTGGATGTGTTCCGTTTCATCGTCTCGATCGAATCAAATCACCTAGTGCCTTGGCTTGACCCCGCTCGCTAGGGAGCCCGCGATGGCACGACGTAGCGAGGGGCCTGCCGTCAGGCGAACACCACGCTCGGGATCCTCTCGGCCGACCCGAGCATGCGCAAGTACAGCGCTCGAGCCTACACCTGTTCGGCCGCTACGGCGTGGTGGTCCCGTAGCGGTGGTCAGCCAAGAAGAATGGACCTGGGTTGGTCCGCCAAGTCACGCGGACCCACGTGACTAGATGATCCCGACCGTCTCGGTCGGAACCCACCCGACCTTCCCATCGTCCAGCACGATCTCCAGCCAGTCTTCCGTGCGCTGGTCCACACGAACGCGCGCGCCCTCGTGCACCTCGAAGAGCGTGAGGTTGTCGTCCGTCGCGGGAGCAGAGCGTACAGGTACGACGGCCGTGAGCACCACGCCGCGCTCCCCGTTCCCGATCTCCAGCTCCCGCACGAGTAGACTAGTGCCTAGAACCACGACCGCCATTCCGCTCGTGATTGCGATACGTGCCCCCGAGCGCCGCATCCAATTGCGATAGGCAACGATCCAGACGGCGAGCCCACCGGCAAAGCTGAGCCATGCAACGGAAACGGTGCCGATCAGCATCGGTCGTGGCAGCAGGTCTACCCACCAGGCCACGACCGAGATCAGCCAGAACCTCTGAAGCGGCTGCACATCGTCGACCGTGAGCGAGCTTGCCAACATCAGGTTTGCTGCTACATCAGGGTCGTTAGGCGACAGGACCCGCGAACGCTCCCAAGCCAGGATGGCTCGCCCAAGATCTCCGGACTTGAAGTAAGCGTTGCCGAGATTGTAGTGCAGCGGCGCACTCTCGTAGCCTGCCGACAGAACGGCCTCGTAGGCCTCGATGGCGGCCTCGAAGTCTCGCTCCTGGTAGCGCTGATTCCCTTGGGCGAAGGGTTCCTCCTGCGCGTGGACGGCGCCTGCCAAGACGAGAGCCGATCCGAGCGCGATGTACATTGACCTCACCTCCGGATCTCCCGGTCGAGGCGCGTCACCAGCGTACCCGCGCGCTCCAGGAAGTGGACGCGCTCGCCCGGATCGGCAGCGGGCGGAGCGAACCGCTGGCGATCGCAATGCTGTAGGCATGCGGCGAACTCGCTGGTGGTAGACGCGGACACACTCGATCGCTCAAGGCGAGCACAGAGGTCGATCAGTTGGAGCCCGGCCTCAGCAAGATTGAGCCGGTCGGCGGCGAACCCCCGGAGAGCTCGAGCGACCTCGGCATAGAACGGGCGCGGATCGGCAGCCTGCAACAGGCGACGTGCGTCGGCGAGGCGCTTTCGTCCGACTCGTCCTGCGCGGCGGCCCCGGGCGTAAGCCAGGTCGCCCACGAGCCGATCCCGGTGCCTTCGGAGCGCGACGGTGCCAGCTACGCCTGCCACGGGGAGCAGAGCGAACATCCAGAATGCGGCGCTGGCGAACAAGCGATAGTCGGCACGGCGGAGCGCTGGAGCGCCCAAGTGGATGAAGCGGATATCCTCGCGGAGCGCCGTCACGCCACCTCGTTCACCAGGCGACAACCCCGTGACCGCCGTTCCGGTGGCGGCGAGCGGAATCGGGTCGGTCGTAACGGTCCTGTAGTCGTTCTCGGCTGGGTCGTAATACGTGAGGGACAACGGTGGCACCTCATGGGTGCCCGGAGCCCGGGGTATCAAGACGTAGCTGAATGTCTTGGTCCCAATGAGCCCGGCCGTGGACGCCTGCACAGAGTTCGACGCCTCTGGCGCGAAAATCTCAAAGCCCGCGAGCGTTGGGAGGTCTGGCGCGGGTACTGCCCGAATGTTCCCTTCGCCCGAGACACGGACGGTGAGCGTCACCGCCTCGTTCACAGCGACGCTATCGCGGTCGAGGGACGCAAACACGTCTAGAGCACCCACGACGCCGGAGAACGCCTCGGGCCTCCGCGCGGGTAAAGGATCGACCTCGATCGCGAGGGCGTTCGAAATCACCGCGGTCGAAACGGAGCTACGGCCGAAGTCGAAGAACCTCTGGAACAGGTCTCCTCCACGGGTACGGACCTCGGCCTCGATGCCGATCGGCTCGATCGTTCTTTGGCCGGGCCCCGTCGGGACGAGCACGAACTGCCGGATGACGGCCGACACGTATTCTCGACCATCGCGTATGGCCTGTTCCACTTGTAGCTGTGCCGGCAGTTCGAGCTCCTCGACCCAGAACCCGGTCATATTTGGGATCCGTGTGAAGCTGTACGAGGCCACATCCACCCGGGACCAGATACGGTACTCGACGACAAGCGGCTCGCCCTCCCACACGCGCGTGCGGGATGCCTCTGCGGTCACGAACAGGTCTTCGGGTCGGACTGCGGACTCCGCGTCGGGTCCCCCGCCGGGCGTACGTCCCGAGGGTGACGCTACCGAGTCTGGGCCCGAGGTGACTGTCACACGGATCGGTTCGGTCCGGAGTGTCTCCCCTGCGGCGCGGACCTCCACCGCAGGCACCTGAAAAGAACCTTCTCGTATCGCCTGGTAGCGGTACTGGACGGTGAGAGAGATTGACGAGCGCCCGTTGACGATCTGCATCGAGGTGCTGGTGCCTTGGCCGAGGTACTGAGCGAACGTGTCGAGGTCTGGCGGGGCGGGATCGGCGTCCAGTGCCTGAGCACCGTTTACCTCTAGGTTGACCGTGAACGTGCGACCGGCTACGACGCTCTCCGCGGGCGCCAGAAAGGCACGGGCGCTCACGGTCTGCGCGAGGGCCGCGCTGGGCGCGTCCACCGCCACGAGGACGACGAACACCGCGCGCACGAGCAGGCACGTACACCACGCAGGGGTGACGCCGACGGCGAGCTGAAGCCGAGGTCGGTTCACCTTGTCTACCAGTCCTTGAGCGGCTCGCGGTCCGTGGTTGCCACCGGCCTGCGATTCACGTCACCAGCGTCCTCATCGAAAGCCTCCAGTAGACGCTCGGCCTCCTCCCGCGTCATCTCGCCGGCGCGTGCCTCGGTCTGTTCCTGCGCCCGAGGCTGATCCGCTGAACCTCGGTCCTGGCCGGGCTGGCCGGGCTGAGCGTTGTTCGGTTGCGGCTGCTCCTGCGGGGCTGGCTGGCCCGGGTCGTCTTGGTTCTGCTCCTCCGGCTGATCCTGTGGATCCGGCTCGTTCGGCCGCTCGGGCCGGTCTTGTTGTTGCAGCCGCTCGAGAACGCGCTCCAGGTTGTGCTTCGCATCCTGGTTGTTCGGCTCCCGTCGGAGGGCCTCCTTGTAGGCATTCAGGCTCGATTCGAGTTGGGCGTCTCGGTACAGCGCGTTGCTGAGGTTGTACCATGCCGATGCGGCTAGAGCCGAATCCTCGCTCTCCAGTACTCGGCCGTAAGCCTGAGCCGCGCGCTCATAGTCCTCTTTCTTGTAGAGCGCGTTGCCGTCGTTGAACCGTATGACAGCCAACTCTGGATTCTCCCGGAGGGCTTCGAGATACTTCTCATGAGCCTCCTCGAAGCGCCCTTCCTCGTACAGCCGATTGCCTTCGTTCACTTCGGCTCGACCAGCTTGCGCCGCTGCATCGGACAAGGCGCCGAGACAGCACGCACAGGCCAGAACCGTCGCGTACGTGTTGCTCCCCGAGATTCTCATGACGCCTTCCGCCTTGACACTTGGCTCCATCCTCTCCGCTCGGGCAACAGCGCCTCCGCTAGCAGTAGCCCGAGCGCTAGCCCCAGAAAGACCTGATACTGTTCTTCGAACTGCGTCACCTGCCGAGCTTCTAGGGCCTCGCCGGTACGGCCAGCGATCTCGTCGATCAAGTCGTCAAATCCGGTCGTCGCGTTCACGTGGACGTACCGTCCGCCAGTGGCATTTGCGACGCGACGAAGTGTCGCTTCGTCAAGCCGGGTGGTGACCACGTTGCCATCGACGTCACGCTTGAACCCCTGTCGGCGGCCCTCGGGGTCGAATTGAGGAATGGGCACTCCCTCTGCGGAACCGATACCTACCGTGTGAATCGTTACGCCGCTGCTCACAGCGCGTTCGAGTCGTGCGTCGACTGTCCCCTCGTGGTTTTCGCCGTCGGTGACAATCACAAGGACTCGCTGCTCGCGCGCTCCTTTCTCGAGGACATCGATCGACAGGTCGAGTGCCCCACCTAGGTCCGTGCCCTGCAGGGGCATGAGGTCAGGTTCCATGGCGCCCAGGAACATGGTTGCGGCCGGGTAGTCGACGGTCAACGGGCTCTGCACAAACGCATCGGCGGCGAAGGCCACTAGCCCGATGCGGTCCCCGTCCAGCCCCCGGATGAGCCGCATTATCGCTAGACGCGTCCGCTCGAGGCGGTTCGGTGAGATGTCTTCGGCGAGCATCGAGTCCGAGAGGTCCACAGCGACGAGCACGTCTTGGCCGACGCTCCGCACCGTCTCGACTCGCGTACCGAACTGGGGTCTGGCCAGAGCTAGAACCAGTAGGCCGGCTGCTGTCACGCGGAAGGCCACCTTGGTCCGCCTCGCAAGGATGCTGACCGATGCCGTCAGCCTCCGAACGAGGTCGGACTCTCCGAAACGCTCGAGCGAACGGCGGCGCGACTTCCCCGCGAGCCAGTACGCCCCGATGAGCACCGGCAAGAGCGCGAGCGCGGGAAGCCAGACGGGGGCGCCGAGACGGAACACTTAGGGAAGCCTCCGGAGAACGGTCTGCGAAAGCACCGTCTCGCCCAGCAACAGGAAGAGGCCCACGGCCAGCACAGGGCCGAAGAGTTCCCGGGTCGTCTCGTAGTTGGTGACCTCGATCTCGGTCCGCTCGAGCCGGTCGATTTCCCGATAAATCGCCTCAAGGCTCTCGTTGTCGGTTGCCCGGAAGTGCCTGCCTCCGGTGTGCGAGGCGATCTCCTGTAGCGTTGGCTCGTCCACATCCACGGTAACGTTCGCGTAGTAGCGGCCCCGGAGCGGATCGTCCATCGGGAACGGAGCCGTGCCACGTGTGCCCACGCCGATCGTGTACACGCGGATATCGAGGGCGCGGGCCATGTCGGCCGCGGTAATGGGCCCGATCTCGCCCTGATTGTTCTGCCCGTCGGTGAGCAGGATCACAACCTTCGAGGTGGCCGACGAGGCCTGTAGACGCTTGACGGCGGTGGCGAGGCCCATCCCGACGGCCGTGCCGTCGCGGATCATCCCCGCTTGCAACGCGCCCAACAACGTGAGTACCACGTCGTAGTCGAAGGTCAACGGTGCCTGCGTGTACGCCTGTCCTGCGAACGCAACAAGGCCGATGCGGTCGCTTGTGCGCCCGGCCACGAAATCTGATGCGACCGACTTCGCGGCCTCGAGGCGACTAGGCCGGAGGTCCTCCGCGAGCATCGACGTGGAGACGTCGAGCGTGAGAACGATGTCGATCCCCTCCGTGGTCAGATCTTGCGAGGCAATACCGGCCTGTGGCCGTGCGAGCGCGACGATGCAAGCAGTAACGGCCAAGGCCAAGAGAAGCTCGGGCGCATGGCGCAGCCATCGAAGCCTGCCTTCCCCGGCGGCTCGCACGTGCGCCACCACAGGGTAGCGGATCGCACCCCTGTAGTGCGCTTCGCGGCGTCTCGCCCACCAGAGGACGGGAAGCACCGCGAGCAGGCCGAGCATCAGGGGATCCTCGAACCGGAACATCAGACCGACGCCGGCGGAGCAGTTCCGACCAACTCCGCGCCCGTTTGCTCGGCGGCGGGCCGCCACGGGACCGAGCCTTCGACCAGACGGCGGCCCAGGGCGAGCACCTGCCTCGACTCATCTGCCCCTGGGCGCACCTTGGCGAACTTCACCAGGTCGCAAGCCTCCAGCATGCCCGCCAGCCCGTCCCGAAAGGCGCTGTTGGCCTCCGTCCGCTCAAGCCGCTCAAGCACCTCATCGGTCGTCATCTCGGGTGCGCCGACACCGAATCGCCCCTCGATATACCTGCGCAGGATGGTCGAGGCCTCGATGTGAAATTCCTTGACGAGGCCCTGCGAGAGAAGCGGCGAGTTCTCAAGACGCGCGAGCGCATCCAAGGCTATCTCGTGCGCCGGCCGCAGAGGCAGCTGGGGCTGAGCCTGGGGTTGTTCGCCTGCCCGGCGTGTTCGCAGTCTTCGCCACGCGAGCCAGACGAGGCCCACCAACGCGAGCGTGGCCAGTAGCCAAAGGACGACGCGAAAGGCGCTGAGGGAGATCGCCAGCGGCCCTCGGATATCGCGGATGTCGCCGCTCTCGTCGACGCCCACAGACGCCACTCGCACCGTGAAGGAGTCAGTCCCGAGTGTTTCTGCTGCGACCTCCGAACCCACGACGCCGATTTCGAAGCCGGGGATCAGGAGGTCACCGAGGTCGAAAGCCGTGAGCGTGAGCTGCGCGTCCGTACGGAGCGAGTCACCGTTCACTTCCGGAGGCGAGCGCCGCACTTCCAGAACCTCGAACGGGGCCAGAGAGAGAGAGTCTGGCCACGCCACCTCAGAGCCGGCGGGGTGATGAACGGTCACGTTCATGACGAGGTGATCGCCAACCGTGATCTGCGTGCCATCTACATCGGCGTGTATTCGGCTTTGCGCTGCGGCCACGTCGGCCCACGCGATCAGGCACCACACAGCGGTCAACATGGCACAGTGTGGCGGAGCCCGGCCTTCCTCCAGCCTCACCGTAGCCTCCGGAGCCTCTCCCGGAAGAAGCGTCGCATGGGCTGGATGTATGGAACGCCCGTCTCGATGTCGATTACGTCGACACCACTCCGACGTAACTCGTCGTTGAGCCTCTCCCGCCTGGCGCGCACGGTCCGCGAGAACGCGTCACGGAACCGACTGCTCGACGTGTCCACGACGATGCGCTCTCCGGTCTCGGGATCCTCCAGCTCAAGGAACCCGAGCGGGGGCAGGTCATGCTCGCGGGCGTCACCCACGCGGACTGCAATGACGTCGTGCCGTCTGGCCGCTACGGCGAGCGGCTGTCCGAGTCCTTGGTCGAGGAAGTCGGAAACGAGAAACGCCACCGCCCGTTTTCTCTGGACGCGATTCAGGTATTCCAGCGCCCTGGCGATGTCCGTGCTCCGTGCCCTGGGCTCGTGGAAGACGAGTTCGCGGATGACCCGTAACGCGTGCCGGCGTCCCTTCCGGGGCGGAACGAACTTCTCGATCTGATCCGAAAAGACGATCAGGCCCACCTTGTCATTGTTCCGGATCGCGCTGAAGGCAAGGAGTGCGGAAACCTCGACTGCGACCTCGGTCTTCATGCGCTGGCGTGTCCCGAAGTCACCTGAGGCGCTCACGTCGACGACGAGTATCACCGTGAGTTCGCGCTCCTCCTCCAAGACCTTGACGAAGGGGACGCCGATGCGCGCGGTGACGTTCCAATCGATCGAGCGGACATCGTCGCCGAACTGGTATTCGCGGACTTCGGCGAAGTCCATGCCACGGCCCTTGAACACCGAGTGGTACTCGCCCGAGAACACTTCGTCCACCAGTCCACGCGTCGAGATCTCCACGCGGCGGACCTTGCGAAGGATTTCGCGGGCGTCGAGCGTGCTCTGTGAAACGACCATCAAGGCAGCCGCCGTTAGGGAACCTCGACGTGGTCGAGAACGCGCCTCACGACGTCCTCCGCCGTTGTCTCCTCTGCCTCTGCCTCGTATGTCAGGAGCACACGGTGCCGTAGTGCATCCATCCCCATGGCGCGGACGTCGTCGGGAGTGACGAAGCCACGGCCGCGGAGGAAGGCATGCGCGCGGGCCGTCTTGGCCAGACAGATCGTGGCGCGCGGAGAGGCACCGAAGGCGACGAGCTCCGTCAGGTCGCCTAGTCCGTAGTTCGCGGGGTCGCGCGTCGCGAGAACAAGGTCCACGATGTAACGTTCGACCTGCTCGTCCATGTAGATCAGCTCAGCTGCCTCACGCGCGCCGATGAGCTCCGCCGGCGTGACGACCGGTCGGACCTCCGCAGCGGTACCAGTGGACATGCGGCGCATGATCTCAAGCTCTTCGTCCCCGGCCGGGTAGTCTACCGAAAGCTTGAGCATGAAGCGATCGACCTGGGCCTCCGGGAGCGGGTAGGTCCCTTCCTGCTCGATCGGGTTCTGGGTGGCCAGCACGAGGAACGGTTCGTCCGAGCGGGTAGGTGTCTTCGCCGATGGTAACCGTGCGCTCTTGCATCGCTTCAAGGAGCGCAGACTGGACCTTCGCTGGGGACCGATTGATCTCATCGGCCAAGATGATGTTCGCGAAAATTGGGCCCTTCTTCGTCCTGAACGCCTGATCCTTCGGGTCGTAGACGAGCGTGCCGATCAGATCGGCAGGCAGTAGGTCGGGTGTGAACTGGAGTCGCTGAAACTTGGTATCGATCGCCCGTGCGAGCGTGCGCACTGTGAGGGTCTTGGCTAGGCCCCGGCACGCCTTCCATCAGCACGTGCCCGTTAGCGAGCAGAGCGATCAACAGTCGCTCGACCATCGTCTTCTGGCCCACGATCACACGACCAACCTCGTCAAGAAGGCGCGCTACGAACGCGCTCTCCTGGCGGATCTTCCGCTGGATCAGCTCGATGTCGAGGGAGGGTGCAGCCGTAGCCTCGGTCTCGGACAACAACTCTTTCCCCGGCTCTTGCCTGTACGGATCACGTCTGTCGAGTATTCGGCGCCCACGTGCTTCTCGACAGCCTCGCGCTGCGGAGTAGCTCGGGTGGCGACGTGTGAGGCTCACCCCGCTCTCCCCACTTTAGTCGCACCAACGTCCCGAATTCGTTGCCCGAAGACCAATCCGCCGGCCCGTCTTCGCAATAGGGACGCTTTGCTGAGTAGATGGCCTTCAAGTTGCAGTTGCGTAGCGTCGGGCGTCACCTCAGCCTAGTGCAGGAGATTATTGGCCCCGTGCAGCACAGCCATGGAAGGGACCGCGATGAACCCGCGATCGTTCGCGTCACGTGAGTCCTGGCAGCGCCCCTCGCGAGGGCGGCCCACTCGCTGTCGAAACGGTCGGGATGAGCGTGCAGGGGCCGAAGCACCGGAAGAGCGGAAGTCCGATGCCGCAGCTGTCCGAGACTCCCTGGGTCGTTGTGAGACGAAGCTTTCCGCAGTTCTGGCGCCGAGGGTCGCCAACGGTTGAAGATCCTCTTCGGTGCTTGCCGAGCCGACTCGGCGTCGAG